>CAMTMZ010000006.1 GCA_947073765.1 uncultured Bacillota bacterium
TGGGGGTATAGCTCAGCTGGGAGAGCGCTTGAATGGCATTCAAGAGGTCAGCGGTTCGATCCCGCTTATCTCCACCAGAGGGACATTGGATGAACACCTGCTATTTCAAAGGCGGCTTTGCCGTAACGGTGCAGCTCTGATGTCAGAACGAGCAACGGAGGTCAAGGTGTAAAAGCCTTGGCCTCCGCTGTTTTATCAGGTTGACTTTTCGGTAAACAAATTCCATCTTAAAAATGCTCATGGTTGATACCTCCATGTTAATGCAAAAAGATATCTCCCGGCACCGTCTTTCCAGATGTGCCGGGAGTCTTTTTTTCCGTATCTCGTATAGAATGGACAGGCCACTGATTTAGGAGGCACCTTTATACTCTGCTGCTAGCGGCAAAATTCCGACTTCCGGAACAGAGAACGCAGCAGGACGATCCAGCCCCAGGAGATGGACAGGGTAGGCAGGCAAGCCAACAGAATGGCCTTGATGGGGTGAATGTCCGTGAAGCAGATGGGCCCGAAGAACATGACGAACAAAACTACCATCATTACCAGCAGGGTGATCTGTTCCCGACGGTTGTTGGGAGGTGTCAGAAAAATCTTTTTCAGGTCGATCTCCACTCGAATGACTTCCTTTTTCATATCAGCTCAGCGCTCCTGTCACGTTTTCAGCCACCCGGATTAATGCCCCGGAGTGAATAAAGTCTTTCAGGTACTCGATGTAAGGGTGGAGCAGCATATCCTTTTCCATCACCGGTACATGCTTGCTGATTTCAGCAAGCACCGCCGTGGTGGCAGGGGCACGGCTTACGTCCGGGTCTACAAACTGCTGCACCTGATAGACACTGAGCAGCTCGATGGCCAGTATGTATTCCAGCTTCTCCGCCATGGGGCCGGATTTTTTACAGGCGTTGTAGCCCATGGCCACATAGTCCTCCTGGTTTCCACAGGTGGGGGTGTTGTCGATGGTGGAGGGGGTGGCCAGCATCCGCATCTCGTTCAACAGTCCAGCCTGGACGTACTGGGGGATCATCAGTCCAGAGTTGAGTCCCGGCTCTTTGATGCAGAAGAAGGGGTAGCCGGACAGAGATCCATCTACAATGCGGTTATTCCGCCGTTCGGAGATTTTGGCCAGTCCAACGGCGGCGATGCAAGCGCTGTCCATCTCCATACCCACATAGGCCGAATCGGCGTTGCAGGCGGAGATGACATCTTCGTTGCCTTTTTCCGGCCAGATGATGGGGTTGTCGCAGCAGGAATTCATCTCGATCTCAATGGTCTTTTTTGCGTCCTCCAGGGTTTTCCGGGCCGCGCCGTGGAGCTGGGGAATGCACCGCAGGGACAGGGCGTCCTGCACCCGGCTGCCCCGGTATTTCTCCATAATGCCCGAGCCCTTGAGCATGCGCCGCACATTCTCTGAGGCGTTAAGCTGGTCGGGGTGGGGGCGGACGGCCATCACCCGGGGGTCGAAGGCATTGATAACGCCCTTCATGGCCTCCAAGGACATGGCGCCCACGATATCGGCAGACTTGGCGGCGTTGAGCATGTCATACAGAGCCAGGGCCGCCATGGCGGTGGCTGAGGTGGTGCCCGACACCAGGGCCAGTCCCTCTTTAGAGCTGAGGGTCATAGGCTCCAGTCCGGCCCGCTTCAGGGCCTCGGCCCCCTCCAGCAGCTCGCCGTTGTAATAGGCCTTCCCCTTGCCCAGAAGCACCAGGGCCATGTGGGCCTCGGGGGAGAGGTAGCCCACGCTGCCGCTGCCGGGGGCGCAGGGGGTCAGGCCAGCGTTGAGGAAATCCCGATACCGCTCCAGCACTACCATCCGCACTCCGCTGTACCCCTGACCGATGTTTTGCAGCACCATGAGCATGATACCCCGTACCCGCTCGATGCTCAGGGGCTCGCCTACCGAAACTGAATGGGACAGGATGATATTTTCCTGGAGCTGGGCGGTTTCCTTCTTGTCGATGGCCTTGGTGCACAGAGCACCGAAGCCGGTGGTGACGCCGTACATCACCCGCTCCTCCTCCACCCATTTCTCGACCAAAGCCCGGGAACGATTCACCCGGGCGGTATACTCCGGGGAAAATTCTACCTTCCGTCCAAACCGGGCTACGGATACGAAGTCGTCCAGCGTAATGGGCTCCCCTAAAATCAGCGTTTTCGTCTCTTCCATATCGCAATGTCTCCCCTCAGTAGGGCCGCCGCCCTCGGCGGTCCGTATTTGATTTTACTATGTACGGGGGCTGGCGAGGGCGTCGGCCCCTACAGAAAAATTACACTTCGACCTGATCCACGCTGTCTACAATGTCTTTCTTGGTCTCGGGATCGAAGAAGAACACCTTGAAAGCTGCGGCTACTTGGAATATAAATACAATAAGCACCACAAAGCCGCCGCAGGCCGCCAGGTACTTTACGCCGTCTACGCCCTGGGCGCCGCCGCCAAAGGCTACCATGACGCAGGCGATCACGCCGATGGACACACCCCAAACGATTTTTTGCCAGATGGCAGGCTCCTCGTCGTGACGGGCACCGCTGGTACACAGAGCGGCGATGGTGGTGGACATAGTGTCCGCTGTGGTGGAGAAGGCCGCGATGAGGGCCAGAATGATAACAGGGATGATAATCATGCCCAGAGGGACGTTCTTCAGGAACTCCCACAGGCCAGTGGTAGCGCCGCCGTTCTGAATGGCGGTGATGATGTCGGCGCTGCCGCTCTTCTGCCACTCCAGGGCGGTGGAGCCCCACACGGAGAACCACACAAAGCCGAAAGAGGCGGGGAGAATCCAGTTGACGATAAGGAACTGCCGCACGGTGCGGCCGTAGGCGATGATGGCGAAGAAGATGCCCATCAGGGGGGCATAGGCGATCCAGATGGCCCAGTCATACATGGTCCACCAAGTGACCAGGGCGGAGCCGCCCACGGTATAGGGGTCGAAGCCCCACATCCAGAAGCGGTCAAGCCAGTATCCCAGGCCCACGTTGGCCATATTCAAGATGTAGATGGTAGGGCCGATGATGAACAGCAGGATGAGCAGCACGTAGAAGATCTTGGAGGTCAGGCCGGCCAGCCATTTAATACCTTTGTCAATGCCGGTGACCGAGGCGATGGTAAAGGTGACGGTGATGATGGCGGTGAGGGCCATCCACACGATGGGACCCTGCTCCACGCCGTAGGCGGAGTAGAGGCCGGAGCCGATAAGAGCAAGCCCGGCGCCCAGGGAGGAGGCCAGACCCAAGGCGATGGCCAGCACGGACAGCACATCTACCAGCACCACCCAGATGCCATGGGTGACCTTCTCACCGAAGATGGGGGTAAGGGAGGCGGCCACAGACAGCTGCTTTTTGCGGTTGAAGTACATATAAGCGATGAGAACCCCGGAAAGGGCATACATGGCGTAGGGAATAAAGGTCCAGTTATAGAAGCAGCGGCCCATGGCAAACAGCTCCGCCTCCTGGGTCAGGGGCTGGATGCCATAGCCCTCCAGCTCACCGTAGATGTTGCCGTAGTAGATAAGTACCTCATTGACGCCATAGGTGATCAGACCGGTGGCAATGCCGCCGGTGAGGGTCATGGCGAACCAGGAGCCAAAGGAATGTTTGGCCTTGGCCTCCGGGCCGCCAAAGCGGATCTTGCCCACCCTGGTGAACATCAGCAGGCAGGCAAGCAGCAGGGTAACCATGGCTACGATCTGATACAGCCAGCCAAAGGTGCTCAGCGACCAGTCAAACATGGTGTAGGTAACGTTGGTCAGCCAGGCGTTGTTGACGATGCCCAGCAGGGCCGCGCCTCCAATGACGATGAAGCAGGGGATAAACACATCCCAGCGGATTGGCTTGCTCTCGTGTTTCATGTTTCTCTCCGTATGCGGCAGGAGGGCCGCATACTCTCCTTTCTTTACAGTCTGACTATTTAATAAAGCAATTTTCGGGCCAAAGGGAGAAAACAGAGGAAACTTTCCAAAACTTTGTCTTACCTGCACTAATTTGATAGTTCTGATTTGTGTAAATCAACCATGATTTGATTCAGATCTTCTGGTGCTGGACGCAGCTTTACGGTTAATGGTGCAAATATAATTTGCATATCGCAAAATATATTTGCAGATGCACTTGACAGAGACCTGGAACTTCGATACACTGTCCATATATGGGCAGGGGCAATGCTCTTTCCCTACGGATAAAACGAAAGCAAAAGGGGGGAGGGGTACCATGCTCTATGACATTCTGTTTACGCTGGACCGCTCAGGCTGCTTCTGCAAGGTGGCCTGGGGAAACCGGGAGGCGGAGGAGCTGTACCGGGAGCTGTTTGAAAGCTGGGCCAGGAGCAGACGTATGGTTACCACCGCCTTCGCTCTTCCGGAGGGTGCGGACAACGGCCGTTTTCTCTGGGAGGAAAACACTTTTTACTTCCAGTATCTTTCCGCACCTGAGGGGGGACTCTGGCTGCTGCTCAAGCGTGAGGACAACCGGCCTTATCTCCTGGCCCGGGCGCTTGACCAGGTCACCGACGGGGTGCAGATTTACGACAAGACCGCCTGCGCCGTCTATTTTAATCGGGCAAGCCGAAGTATTTCTCACATCCCCAGCGGAGTGAGCGTGGAGGGACGGCACCTGCTTGACCTCTACAACCTGGATGAAAATGTCAGCACCACCATGACCGCCCTTCAGACCCAGGCTCCGGTTATCGACCGGGTGGACAGCTTCCGGGCCAACGACTTCAGCACCGCCCCCATCGCCTCGGCCAACACCTCCTACCCCATCTTCCGGGAGGGTGAGCTGCTGGGAGCGGTGGTCTTTGAGCAGACAGCGGAGATCGTGGACAAAGGAATCAAAAAGCTGGAGGCCACCCGACAGGCGCTCAGCTCCTTTCAAAATAAATCGCCGAAAATCAGCTTTTCTGGCTACACCTTTGCCAACGTAATCGGCGGCTGCCCCAAGCTGCGGGAGGCGATTGAGCTGGCCCAGCGGGTAGCCCCTCAGGACAGCCCCATCCTTCTGGTGGGAGAGACTGGGACAGGCAAGGAGATTTTCGCCCAGAGTATCCACCGCGCCAGCCGCCGCCGGAGCGGAAAGTTTCTGGCCATCAACTGTGCCGCCATTCCGGAGACCCTCATTGAGAGCCTCCTCTTTGGCACCCGGAGGGGTAGCTTTACTGGCAGCGAAGACAAAACAGGTTATCTGGAAGAGGCATCCGGCGGCACTCTGTTTCTGGACGAACTGAATTCCATGAGCCTTGCCATGCAGTCCAAGATCCTGCGGGTTCTCCAGGAGAAGGCCTTTCGCCGGGTGGGGGACAGTAAGGACCTGAAGCTGGATGTGCGCATCATCTCCTCCTGCAACGAGGACCCCTTCAAGGCCATTTCGGAGAATACTTTCCGCCGGGACCTGTTTTACCGGTTGTCCACAGTAATGATCGAACTGCCCCCTCTCCGGGAGCATCTGGAGGACTTGGAGGAACTGATCCACTACCATTTGGAGGCCACCGCCTATCAGTTTGTCCGCGCTGTCACTCGGATTGACCCGGAGGTCTGTGTCCTGCTGCGGTCCTACCACTGGCCGGGCAATGTGCGGGAGCTGTTTCACGTTCTGGACTATGCCCAGAACGTTACAGACTCCGGGTCGATAGAGGTATGTCATCTCCCTCCCTATCTGCTGAAGCGCCGGGGTTCCCCTTCCGCCGCCCCGGCCATCGATTTCACCCAAAGGGACCTCCAGAGCCTGATGGATGACTACGAGCGGGAGATCATCGTCCAGGCCCTGGACTACTGTGGCTATAACATCTCTCAAACAGCCAAAACTCTGGGTATCCTCCGCCAGAGCCTGCAATACCGCATACGAAAATACGGATTGATTTTTTAGACGTTCAAGAGGTGCATACAATGGAATTATTGCAGGTACAGTGTCAGCAGCTGAGCTATCAGCAGATACAGGGACTAAAGCTGCTGCAGATGAGCTCCTGGGAGCTGGAGCAGTATTTGCGGGAGCTGTCACAGGAGAACCCTCTGGTCGATCTGGAGCCAGAGACCCCCTCTGTGGAAGAGAAAGACGAGCTTCTCCACTATCTGCAATGGCTGGAAGATAACGACTACCAAAATCTCTACTGCCAGCAGGTGAACGAGGACGAGCTGGACCCGCTGTCCCAGGTAGGTACAGCGGGCGGGCTGGAGGAGACTCTGTTTCGGTTCCTGTCGCAGCAGTTATACTCCAGGGACTTGGAGGATAAGATGTCGGAAACGGTGCGGTACCTGGCCTCCTGTCTGGATGAGCGGGGTTATCTGACCACCCCCTTGAGAGAGCTGTCCCAAAGGGACCATATCCCTCTCACACGGTTGGAGCAGGCACTGGACATTCTCCAGGGATTGGAGCCGGCCGGGGTAGGGGCGGAAAACCTATCACAGTGCCTGGAGCTGCAGTTGCTGCGCATCAGGGAAGAGGGGCCGGCTCTTGCCATTGTAAAGCACCACCTGGAGATGTTGGCACGGCATCAATACTCGGCCATCGCGGTCCAGATAGGTATTTCAACCGAGCAGGTAAAAGGGGCGGCGGCTATCATCCGGGAGCTGGACCCCAGGCCAGGCGCCATCTTTGAGCAAGCGGAACAGATCCCATATATCCTGCCGGATATTTTTGTGGAGGAGCAGGGGGGGCACTACACCGCTCAGATCCGAAAACCTGGCCGGCAGTACTTTCAGATCAACGAGTACTACAAAAACCTTCTTCTCCGTTCCCAAGACCCCCAAGTGACTGAATATTTAAAGGACAAACTTCAGCAGGCTGAAAGTGTTCAGCAGGCGGTGTTTCAGCGGGAAAGTACGCTGCTGCGGTGTGCCCAGGCCATCGTAGACACCCAGGCCGGATTCTTCCGCTGTGGCCCCCAGGCGCTGTGCTCTCTGACAATGGCTGATCTGTCAAAGAAGCTGGACCTCCATGAATCTACAGTCAGCCGGGCAGTGAGAGGGAAATATATCCAATGCGTCCAGGGTACTTACCCCTTAAGATATTTCTTTTCCCGCGGCGTAACTGCAGAAAGGGGGGGAGCACAGATTGGCGGTACAGCGGTCAGGCTGAGACTGAAACAACTCATCGATCAGGAGGATCACCAAAATCCACTGTCGGATCAGAAACTCGCCGCGCTTCTTACCCAGGCCAACTGCCCCATTTCCCGACGGACAGTGGCAAAATATCGAGAAGAAATGAATATTCCCAATATGTCTGGCCGAAAGCGTGGTTTCCATTTATGATGATTAGTGTGGGACTGAAATAAACCGCTGCTATTTTGTTGAGTATCACTACTCGACACTGATTGTTATACTACTGAGGAAAATAACACTGATTGGGAGTGAAATGAGAATGACGAGTGTGCTTTTTGTTTGTCACGGCAATATATGCCGCAGTCCAATGGCCGAATTTGTTATGAAGGATCTGGTGAAAAGAGCAGGGCTGGAGGCTCAATTTCACATCGAGTCCGCAGCGACCAGCATCGAGGAAATTGGCAACCCAGTCTATCCTCCAGCCCGCCGCAAACTGGCCGAGCACGGCATCGACTGCGCCGGCAAAACGGCTCGACAGTTGAGGAACGAGGACTACGACCGCTTCGACCTCCTGATTGGGATGGACAGGGCCAACCTTCGTAACATGCACCGCATCTGCGGCTGCGACTTCGACAGCAAGCTGAAGCTGCTTATGGAGTTTGCGGGCCGCCCGGATACCGAGGTCGCAGATCCTTGGTACACGGGAGACTTCGAGTCCACTTGGCAGGATGTGCTGTCTGGATGTCAGGGACTGCTGGATATATTGCAGAAAACTGAAAAATTATAGTGGAATTGCCGGTGAAAGCATGATATCCAGTGTTTTCAATGGTTTTTCTCGGGTGTGGAGAAGTTTGGTATCGCGCTTGAATGGACTTCAAGAGGTAGTGGTTCGTCTCGTTTATCTCCACCATCTCAAAGGGAATGTATTTGAGGCTCGTCTCTAAAAAGAGGCGAGCTTTTTTCTATGCTATCGAACACAGCCAGGGTGGTGGCTTTTGACGAAGCCGGCGCAATAATCCACAAGGGGCTGCAAGTCGTAGTTGGCCAGCCTGGCGGTGGCCAGGGATATGGGGACCTGGAGCAGCAGTTCTCCGCCCCGATCCCAAAGCATCAGAACAGAAAACCCCCAGAAAATCGAAATTTTCCGGGGGTTTTGAGCGTTTCGGATATAAAATCAGCGCTTGCTGAACTGAGGCGCGCGGCGGGCAGCCTTGAGTCCGTATTTTTTGCGCTCCTTCATACGAGGATCGCGGGTGAGGAAACCGGCGGCCTTCAGGGCGGGGCGGAACTCCTCGTTGACCAGCAGCAGGGCGCGGGCAATGCCGTGGCGCATGGCGCCGGCCTGACCGGTGACGCCGCCGCCGGTAACAGTGGCGACAATATCCACCTTGCCCATCTGCTCAGTGGCCACCAGGGGCTGGCGGACGATCAGCTTCAGGGTCTCCAGGCCAAAATAGTCGTCGATGTCACGGCCGTTGATGGTGATGGCGCCTGTGCCGTTCTCAAACAGATGGACGCGGGCCACGGAGGACTTCCGGCGGCCAGTGCCATAGAAATAAGGCTTCTTGCTCTTATACATGTTTTAAATCCTCCTTATTCGGCGTCCCAGATCTCGGGTTTCTGGGCGGCATGACTGTGCTCACTGCCGCGGTAGATGTGCAGACGGGTCATAGACTCCCGGGACAGGGTATTCTTCGGCATCATGCCCTTAACAGCCAGCTGCATGGCTAACTCAGGCTTGGTCTGCATCAGAGTGCGGTACTTGGTCTCCTTCAGGCCGCCCACCCAGCCGGAGTGGGTGCGATAATACTTCTGATCAAGCTTCTTGCCGGTGAGCACCGCCTTCTCGGCGTTGATAATGATGACAAAGTCGCCGCAGTCGGCGTGGGGGGTAAACTCGGGCTTGCGCTTGCCCCGCAGCAGGTCGGCGGCGATGACAGCGGTCTTGCCCATGGGCTTGCCGGCGGCGTCAATGACATACCACTTCCGCTGGATGCTGCCCTTGTTGGCCATGAACGTGGACATAGGTGAAACCTCCAATTTCCTTTACATTTATGTGAAAAATGCTCTGTGACAAGCATTTTGCCCCAAGTGTTCCAAACAGTGCGGAGCGTTTTGTATTATAGTACGGGGCTGTGCGGGTGTCAACGGGTTTTTTGAGAAATTTTAAGAAAATCTTTTATATCTCTTATTTTCTTTGGTTTTCTCTCAAATGCTCTTATAATCTCTGATTTGATTTTTGATTTTTACTTGCGGAAAGCTGTCCTGTTATGGTAAAATGTCCGTGATAAAGGGGGGCTTCCCAATGAATAAAATCCTCTCTCTCACCCGCCGGTGTGTAGAGGACTACGAAATGATTTGCCCGGGGGACCGGATCGCGGTGGGGGTATCCGGAGGCAAGGACTCACTGACGCTGCTCCTGGCCCTGGCCAGGCTGCGGGAGTTTTACCCAATTCCTTTTACAGTAGAGGCCATTACTTTGGATATGGGCCATGCCGACGGGATTGCGCCTATGGACTTTTCTCCTGTTGAAGCGCTGTGCCGGGAGTTGGATGTGCCATACACCACCTTGCGCAGTGAAATTCAGCACATCATTTTTGATCTGCGCAGGGAGAAAAATCCCTGCTCCATGTGCGCCAAGATGCGCCGGGGGGCGCTTCACGCCGCGTTGAGAGAGCGAGGAATTTCCAAAATCGCGCTGGGACACCACTACGACGACGCAGTGGAGACCTTTTTTATGTCCCTGATCTTTGAGGGGCGGCTGTCCTGCTTTCAGCCTGTCACCTATCTGGACCGGACGGGCGTCACCCAGATACGTCCCCTGCTCTACTGTGGGGAGAACCTGATCCGCAACACTGCCCGGCGACTGGAACTGCCGGTGGTGGAAAATCATTGTCCGGCCAACGGGAATACCAAGCGGCAGGAGATTAAGGAACTGGTTTTTTCGCTCCAGGGCCAGTATCCCGGACTGAAGGCCCGGGCCTTTGGAGCGATGCAGCGCCTGCCGCTTCCCGCCTGGGGACCTGTGGAACAGCGGAGGCGTCCGCTGCCGGAAGAATTGGAGGGGTGAGCGATGAGACGAAGGAGACAAAAAAGTCAGCAGGGCTGGGTTTGGATCTTCCTGCTGATCATGCTGACTCTGGCGTTGGCCTATATGCTATACAGCCGGCAGGAGCAGAGCGATTCAGTTCCGGCGGAGGAGGGGAGCTTTGCGGTCCACTTCATCGATGTGGGGCAGGCGGATTCCGCTCTTGTTGTGTGCGACGGGCACTATATGCTCATTGACGGGGGCAATGCGGAGGACTCCGATTTGGTATACGCTTATCTGGAGCGCAACGGGGTAAAGCATCTGGACTACATGGTGGCCAGCCACGCCCACGAGGACCATATCGGCGGACTGTCCGGTGCGCTGAATTACGCCGCAGTAGACACCGCCTTCTGCCCGGTGACGGAGTACAGCTCCAAGGTATTCCGGGATATGGTGCGATTTTTGAGTGAACAGGGAAAATCCCTTACAGTACCTGAGCCGGGCGAAAAATTTTCTCTGGGCTCCGCTCAGGTGGAGATTCTAGGGCCGATACAGGAGTATGAGGACACCAACGACACCTCCATCGTCCTGCGTATTGATTATGGAGAGACGTCCTTTCTTTTTACCGGGGACATGGAGACAGGGGCGGAGGCGGATTTGCTGGACGCCGGGGCCAGTGTGCGTGCCACGGTGCTGAAGGCCGGCCATCACGGCAGCGATACCTCTACCAGCTACCGTTTTCTCCGGGAGGTCAGTCCCAGATATACGGTGATCTCGGTGGGGGAAGGAAACAGCTACGGCCACCCCTCCGATGAGGTGCTCAGCCGCTTCCGGGATGCGGGAACAGAGGTCTACCGCACCGATATGCAGGGCCACATCATCGCGGAGAGCGACGGAAAAACCGTCACCTTCCGTACGGAGAAGGAGGCCGGCACCGCGACCAATCCGACAGGGAACTCTACTTTACAGACATACATAGGCAACTCCGGAACACAAAAGTTCCACCTGCCTGACTGCGCCTCAGCCAGAGACATCCAGGAGAGCAAGCGGGTGGTGTTTCTCACCCGGCTGCAGGCCCTTTTGGAGGGCTACGAGCCCTGCGGGCGGTGCAAGCCATAGACGCAGTGAAATGGACGATTCATGTTGAGCAGGTGTAAAATCCTCCTTTCCGGCACAGACTAAGCCGAAAAGGAGGGGACATCCATGGACGACAACCAAGACCAGCTCCCCCAGGAGGGGGACATCCAGCCGATTATTGACCTGGGATCATCTCTGATCCGCACAGAGCGGGGCACAATCTATGTGTTAACCATTGTCGGGCAGATTGAGGGGCACCAGCTGCTGCCGCCCACCAGCAAGAGTACAAAATATGAGCATGTTCTGCCCCTGCTGGCTACCATTGAGGGGAGTGAGGAGATCGACGGTCTGCTCATTCTGCTGAACAACGGCGGGGGAGATGTGGAGGCGGGACTGGCTATCTCAGAGGTTATTGCTTCCATGTCAAAGCCCACCGTCTCACTGGTGCTGGGGGGGAGCCACTCCATCGGCGTACCTCTGGCGGTTTCTGCCAAGCGATCCTTTATTGCTCCCTCGGCGGCCATGACCATCCATCCGGTGCGGCTTAACGGCCTGGTCATCGGCGTGCCTCAGACCTTCTATTATTTTGAGCGCATTCAGGAGCGAATCCTGCAGTTCGTCACTGCCAACAGCCATATAAAGCGTGAAGCCTTTACAAAGTTGATGCTCCAGACCGGAGAGCTGGCCGCTGATGTGGGCAGTGTGATATATGGTGAGGAGGCGGTAGAGCTGGGGCTTATCGACCGGATCGGAGGGCTGTCCGACGCGCTGGGCTGCCTGTATGAGATGATTGAGGAGAAAAAACGCTGAAGTGGCGGGGGTGACCCCGCCATTTTCCTTACGATAACGCCGAAAGAAAAACACTGGAATTTTTCCCAAGCTTGTGTTAATATAGTAATTAGTGATTTTATGGGCATTTGTCCCACCAAGGAGGTACAGCCTTTGACCTACTTTATGTCCGCCGTGCTGGGATTTGTGCAGGGTGTTGCAGAGTTCCTGCCCATCTCCAGCTCAGGCCACCTCACGTTGTTCCAGCACTTTTTCGGGATGCCGGAGCCAGATCAACTGTTCAACGTTCTGCTCCACTTCGCTACGCTGCTGGCGGTGTGCGTTGTCTACTGGCGGGACATCTGGGATATGGTGGTGGAGTTCTTCGCCTTTTTCGGTGATCTGTTCTCACGCCGGTCCTACCGGGGCAATCCTCCGGAGGCCAGACGGATGGTGCTGCTGATCATTGTGGGTACCCTGCCCCTGTTTCTGGTGCTGCCTATTAAAGATAAGGTGGAGGCCTTTGGCGGCAATCCGCTGTTTGTCTGCGGAGCGCTGCTAATTACCGGCTGCATCCTGTTTCTCTCCGACCAGATGGCCCGGGGCCGCAAAACCGCCCGGAACGCCACCCTGCTGGATGTACTGCTGGTGGGCGCGGCCCAGGCCTGCGCCACTATCCCAGGGCTGTCCCGGTCAGGATGCACCATCTCCGCCGGGATGGCAAGGGGATTTGACCGGCGATTTGCCGTGCGCTACTCCTTTTTGATGTCCTTGCCAGCGGTGCTGGGTGCCACCCTGCTGGAGGTGCTGGACGTGGTAAAGGCGGAGGGGGGCGTTCCTGCGGAAAGCCTGCCCAAATATCTGCTGGGCATGACAATTGCCGCTGTGGTGGGTTATTTTTCCATCCAGCTGGTAAAACTGCTGGCGGATAAGGGCCGCTTTGGGGCGTTCGCTTTTTACTGCTGGGGCGCTGGGGCGCTGTTCATTCTGCTGAATATCATGGGCTGGACCTTTGCGCCGGGAACAGCGGCGTAAGTTAGAAGTTTACCATCCGAAAGGAACGATCTACATATGGCGACACAAAAGAAAACAGGGGGGAGTGCCGCCGGCGGAGGCCGGAGCGGATCCTCTCGCTCCTCCTCCAAGGGGGGGAGCCGTACGAGAAGCGGGGGAAAGAGTCAGCCGGCTCAGCGTCCCGTCCGCCGGGAAGTGGGGGCGGTGGTCTGCCTGCTGCTGGCTGTCTTTTCCGCTTTGGGCTACTTCAATATGCAGGCTATCTTCATCAGCTGGCTGTGCTCCCTGCTTAAAGGGCTGCTGGGCTACGGTTTTCTGCTTATGCCCCCCGCTCTGCTGCTGGGTGCGTACATTCTCGGCTTCCACCGCGGGCGGCCAGTGCGGCTGCGGCTGACCTGCGCCCTGCTGCTGCCTCTGATCTTCTCCTGTCTGATCCACGCTATGCTCATTGAGCCCCAGGAGTGGAGCGCAGCTCTTTGGGGGAACCTGATGGAAAGCGGAAAAGCTTTACGGTCAGGCGGGGCGCTGGGCGGGGTGATCGCGCAGGGCTTTTCCTCTCTGTTTACCGCCCTGGGGGCCACCATTGTCTTTGTGATTGCCGGAGTCTTTGTGGGACTGGCCGCCTTCAACCGCTCTATTGTGGATGTGGCCGACTGGGTGTTTAATCGCCCCATCTATGAGCCGGAGCCCGAGCCGGCCCGGCGCCCGGGACGCCGCCAGGAGCGGAAAAAGGACCGGTATGAGGAGCCGGCTGTGTCACGGGCGGCGACCCGCGCGGCCATAGATATCCCAGTGGAGGACGGCCCTCTGGTAGGGCAGGAGCCTCCGCCGAAAAAGCGGGGCTTTTTCAACCGCAGCCCTCGGGTGCCCTCGCCGGACCAGCTGCTCCGCCCTCAGGAGGAGCCGGAGGAGGAGATTCAGACGCAGGAGGCCCCGGTGGAGGTGGAGTTTCCCGCCATCTCCAAGCCAGAGCCCATTACGCCGCCGGGACAGAAAGAATCTGTCAAAGATAATACCTTTACAGCTGTTCCCTTCCAGCCAATTGTTTTGGAACCGTCTCCTGTGACGGTACCGCCCGCCGCGGCTGAGCCGGCGCAGCCGCATGGCGCCCCCGACCCTGTGGAGCCCAGGCCTGTGCCGGAACAGAATGCCGCCATGCCGCCGGCGGGGACAGCTCCGGTCCCTCCTTTGACAGGGGACACGCCCCAGCCCGTCCCCACACCCAGCGCCCTGCTGACCAAGGTGACGGCCCAAGAGGCCGCCAGCCAGGCTGCCCAGGTGGAGGAGGAGATTCAGCAGGCGATGGGCCAGGAGCCGCCGCCTTATCAGTATCCGCCTCTGACTCTGCTGCAGGAGGGCGCCGGGGAGATTGGCGGCGAGGCCCTGGGGGAGCTCAACGCCAACCGCCAGCGGCTGGGAGACACCATCCACTCCTTCGGCATCGACGCCAACATCATCAATGTGGTCCGGGGGCCCTCCGTTACCCGGTATGAGCTGGCGCTGGAACAGGGAGTGAAGTTGAATAAGCTGACCAACCTGGCCGATGACATCGCCCTGGCTTTGGGGGCCGCCGGTGTGCGCATCGCCCCGATCCCGGATAAAATCTCTGTGGTGGGGATCGAGGTGCCCAACAAGGTGGTCTCTCCGGTGAGTATCCGTTCGGTGATTGGGTCCGCGGCTTTTACTGGAAGCCGGGCAAAAACCTCCTTCGCCGTGGGCAAGGACATCAGCGGACAGGCGATTGTGGGGGATATCGGCAAGCTCCCCCACCTTCTGATTGCCGGAACCACCGGCTCAGGCAAGTCGGTGTGTACCAACACCATTATCACCTCTCTGCTGTATAAGGCCACCCCGGAGGAGGTCCGCCTGATTATGGTGGACCCCAAAATGGTGGAGCTAGGCATCTACAACGGCATCCCCCATCTGCTCATTCCCGTGGTGACCGACCCCAAGAAGGCCGCCGGGGCCCTGCAGTGGGCGGTGACGGAGATGATGAAGCGCTACCGCACCTTCTCTGAGGTTGGGGTGCGCAAATTAGAGGAGTATAATGCCTACGCCGAGCGCACCGAGGGGGTGGACAAGATGCCCGCCGTGGTGGTGCTCATTGACGAGCTGGCCGACCTGATGCTGGTGGCCGCCAAGGAGGTGGAGGAGTCCATCTGCCGGGTGGCCCAGATGGGCCGCGCCGCCGGAATGCACCTGGTGATCGCCACCCAGCGCCCTTCCGCCGACGTGATCACCGGACTGATGAAGGCCAATATCCCATCCCGCATCGCCTTTGCCGTGGCCTCCGCCATGGAGTCCAGGATTATTTTGGACACCCAGGGCGCCGAAAAGCTGGTGGGCCGGGGCGACATGCTCTTCGCCCCCCTGGGCAGCGGAAAGCCCCAGCGGGTGCAGGGCTGCTTCATCTCCGACCCGGAGGTCGCGGCCGTGGTAAACTTTGTGAAGCAAAACAGCGGCGCGGCCCAGTATGACAACGCCGTGATGGAGGAGATTGAGCACAACGCCGCTGAGAAGGAGAAGGGCGCCAAGGGAGTGGGCGGCGCCGCCCCCGAGGATGTGGACAGCGAATTCGACGAGCTCATCGACACGGCCGCGGAGGTGGTGGTGGAGACGGGTCAGGCCTCTGTGTCCATGCTCCAGCGGCGGCTGAAGCTGGGCTACGCCCGGGCCGCCCGGCTGGTGGACCAGCTGGAGGAAAAGGGCATCGTGGGTCCCTTCGAGGGCTCCAAGCCCCGGCAGCTGCTGGTAACCAAGGAGCAGTGGCAGGAGATGAAGTACCGCCAGGGGATCACCACCCCCGGCGATGCGTTTGCACCGCCCGCCCCGGAGGAGGATGCGCCCCCCTTTGACGTGGAGGACGCCCTGGACCGGGCAGAGGAGGATACGCTGTGAGCCAACAAAAACGACAGAGGGCCATCCGCCTCTTTGTGGTGGTGCTGGCCCTGACGGCCCTGGCCAACGGTTTGGGCAACAACATTCTGTCCAACTACTTCAACGAGGTTTTCCACGTGGACGAGGTCCAGCGGGGGTTTATTGAGATTCCCCGGGAGAGCCCCGGTATCCTGTGCATGGTGCTGGTGGCTGCCCTGGGCTTTCTGGGCAATCTGTGGATGTCCGTTGTGGCCCAGGCACTGGTACTGGTGGGCTTTCTTGTCATGGGCTGGATGTCCCCCGGGTACGGGATGATGCTGGCCTTTATGTTCATCCACTCCCTGGGAATGCACCTGTTCATGCCGCTTAACGACGCTATCTCCATGGACCTGGCGGAGAGGGGGAAGGTGGGCTCCACCCTGGGAAAATTCAAGGGAGTCACCACCCTGTTCAGCATGGCGGCGGCGGTAATGGTATTTTTCGGCTTCCGGACGGGATTTTTCAGCTTTCAGACCGGGATCATTCTGCCCTTTGCCATCGGCGGAGCAGCCACAGCCGGGGCGGTGGCTCTGCTGGCACTGATGGCCCTGTCCGTTCCCCGGCAGGACGGGGTGAAAAACCACAGGCTGCTCTTCCGGAAGCGGTATATGCCATACTATATGGTCACTCTGGCCTACGGCTGTCAAAAGCGGATCAAGATCGTGTTTGCCCCCTGGGTCATCATCAATCTGCTGGGGCAGGGGGCGGATACCGTGGCCCTGCTCACCATTGTCACCTACCTGGCAGGTACCTGGGCGGCTCCCTATATTGGAAAAATGCTGGACCGATGGGGGGTGCGGAGGATGCTGTTGGCGGAGGCCGCTTACATCGTCCTCTCCTTCTCGGTGATGGGTCTGCTGGCCGGGATGCTGGCGGGGGGCGCATTCAGTCCGGGGGATTGGCGGACCTGGCTGGTTTACGGGGCCTATGTGCTGTGCGTCCTCTTTGAGCAGTTCAACATGGTCCACTCCTATATGATGCGGGCCATTGCCCTGGACCCCTCTGAGGTTACCCAAACCCTGTCGGTGGGGCTGAGTGTGGACCATGTGATGGCCATTATCGCCTCCCCGGTGATGGGGATAATCTGGCACACCTGGGGGGTACAGTATGTGTTCTGGCTGGCGGCTGTGTCGGCTCTGTTCCAGGTGGCCGCCGCGGCCATGACCCGGGAGACACAGGGAGCGGGGAGCGCGCCGGTGTGAGAAATGTTTCATTTATATTAAATTTCGTCAAAGCCCTTTACATCGACAAAGTTTTGGAGTACACTAGGCGCATGATGTTGCTTCCCGTGGGAGGGGAGGCGGAAAATGTTGTATGGGAGGTGCTGGTATGGAGGAGATGGACTTCACCCGCAAATTCAGCCTGGGGGACCAGCGGGATATGGAGATTAAGGCCATCCTGACCACAGTCTATCAGGCGCTGCAGGAGAAGGGTTATAATCCTATCAATCAAATTGTGGGCTATATCCTGTCGGAGGACCCCACTTATATCACCAACCACAACAACGCCCGGGCCCTTATCCGCAAGGCGGATCGGGATGAACTGCTCCAGACTCTGGTCAGGTACTACCTGACCCACTGAGCTTGCACTCAACAGCGGCCCGCCGGACAGGCGGGCCGTTTTTTGCGGGAGGAACGGTATGAATATTTTAGTCAGCCACTGTTTTTTGGGGGAGCCCTGCCGGTATGACGGGGCCAGCCGCCTGGACCGGCAGATTATTGAGCTGCACCGGGCGGGGCACAATCTGGTTCCTGTCTGCCCCGAGCTCCTGGGGGGATTGGACGTGCCCCGTTCTCCGGCGGAAATTCAGCCTGACGGCCGGGTGGTCACCCAAGACGGGGAGGATGTCACCGCCGCCTACCGGGCGGGAGCGGAGCGGGCGGTGGAGATTGCCAAAGAGAAGGGCTGTACCGCAGCCATTTTGAAGGCCCGCTCCCCCTCCTGCGGCAGCGGGGAGGTGTACGACGGCACCTTCACCCACACGATCACCTCTGGCTGGGGGATTGCCGCCCGCCTGCTGGACGAGGCCGGACTTGAGGTGATGGACGAGGACCACCTTCAGGCCTGGCTGTACAGGTAAAGGAAAGGTAGCCGCGGACTTTCTCCTACAAGATGTGCCTTTAAAAATCCATCGAAAACAGTCTGACGATAAAAAATTTAAGGCCGCACAAAACGGTATGAAAGACCTCCCCCCGGAGATACTGGAAATAGTATTCCGGGCGGGAGGTCATTTTTCATGCAGCATAAGGTTGAAATATGTGGGGTGAACACCGCCAAGCTGAAGGTGCTCAAAAGCAGTGAGACCCAGGCGCTGCTCCTCAGAGCTAAGGCGGGGGATATGGAGGCCAGAGAGGAGCTGATCGCCGGCAATCTGCGGCTGGTGCTGTCGGTCATTCAGCGTTTTGCAAACCGGGGAGAGAACGCCGACGACCTGTTTCAGGTGGGGTGCATCGGCTTAATCAAGGCAATTGATAATTTCAACACCGATCTGGATGTAAAATTTTCCACCTACGGCGTGCCCATGATCGTGGGGGAGATACGCCGCTACCTCCGGGACAACAGCACCATGCGGGTGTCCCGGGCTATGCGGGATACCGCCTACAAGGTTCTTCAGGCCAAGGAAGCTTATATGGCGCAGCACCAGAAGGAGCCCACTGTGGAGGAAATTTCCAAAATTCTGGGCATCAAGCGGGAGGATGTGGTCTTTGCTCTGGACGCCATTCTGGAGCCAGTGTCCCTCTATGAGCCAGTGTATTCCGACAGCGGGGACACCATCTGCGTAATGGACCAGGTGAAGGACAACAAGAACAACGACGAGATGTGGGTGGAGCGCATCGCCCTGAAGGAGGCGGTGGGACACCTCACCGACCGGGAGCGGAAGATTCTGTCTATGCGCTTCTTTCAGGGAAAGACCCAGATGGAGGTATCCGCCGAGATCGGCATCTCCCAGGCACAGGTGTCGCGGCTGGAGAAAAACGCCCTGCGGCAGATCAGGAACGAGATGTGAGATGCCAGCGGGAGCCGCCGCCCATGATGGACAGGTACTCCTCCTCAACCACGGAAAACTGTATGGCCAGATGGCCGCACAGGTTGGAGGCCTCCAACGCCTCCGGCGAGCCCAGCCCATGAATCTGCACGGTATTTTCCAGGTCCAGCTGGGCGGCGACAAATTCCTTGCCCAGCTTGTTGAGCTGCTGCCGTAAATCAAGAACTTTTTGGTTTTCTGTCATTTTTTTGTTTCTCCTCATATAAAATGAAATTGAATTATAGCTTAAATAAACAGAATTGTCAACTCCAATTTGCACCCTCTCCGCCGCCGCCCACCCGGCGGCACATTTACATTCCCATTTGCATTGACATTATCATTCACATTGGCTTTTACTTTATCATTATCATTGTACGCTTTTTAATTGCACCTAAACGTACAACTTTCCGCCCTTTCCCGCCTTGGGTAAGGAGGATGATCACAATGGCAGCAGTGAAAAAAGGTTTTGTCGTCTACTTCAACAACTATCCGCTTATGGCCTCTCTGCCCCTGGAGCAGCGGGGGCTGCTGTTTTCTGTGCTGATGGTCTACGCGGACCGGGTTTGGCGGGACAGCGCCGTTACCATAGAAGAGGTGATGGAGGGCTTTCCACAGTTAACTCCAGAAACAAGAATGGCCTGCGGCTTTATGGGAGCGGCCATCCGGCAAGATACCCAGGCCTGGCTGAGCAAGCGGGAGCACAGGGCAAAAAAGCAGCCAGGGCAGAATGACGCGGCTGCCGGGACGGACCGGCGGGCCAGGGAGGACATGGAGCGGGTCCGGCGGCTGCTGGAGCAGTCAGCCTAAGGCCACATCCAGAATCATCATCACCAGAAACCCGGCCATCACGCCCAGGGTGCCGGAGTGGCCCCCCTGAGACAGGTTGGCCTCGGGAATGAGCTCCTCCACCACCACATAGAGCATGGCTCCGGCGGCGAAGGACAGCAGCCAGGGGAGGACCAGCTGAACCGTTCCGGCTACCAGCACAGTGAGCAGAGCAAACACCGGCTCTACCACACCGGAGGCAGCTCCGATGAGGAAGGCTCTGCCCTTGCCCATCCCCTCCTGATACAGGGGCAGGGAGATGGCCGCGCCCTCCGGGAAGTTCTGGATGCCGATGCCCAGGGCCAGAGCGGTGGAGGCGGTGAGCAGGGCGGTATCGCCGTTTTGCGCGGCCAGAGCGAAGGAGACCCCCACCGCCATCCCCTCCGGGATGTTGTGGAGGGTGACCGCCAGCACCAGCAGCGCCGTCCGGCTGGGGGAGGCCCCCCGGTGAAAGGACTCCGGCCCGAAGTGGGGGAGAAGATAGTCCATCAGCAGCAGAAAACCAATGCCCAGGACGGAGCCCCCCGCGGCGGGGAGCCAGCCCGTCATGCCCAGCTCCTCCGCCTTCTCAATGGCCGGGATGAGCAGTGACCACATGCTGGCCGCGATCATGACCCCGGCGGCGAAGCCCAGCATTACCCGGTGGAGGGCGAGGGAATTTTTCTTGCGGAATAGAAAGACTACGGCGGCCCCGGCGGCGGTCATCAGGGCGGTGAAGCCCGTACCCCCCGCGGCCCAAGTAAGTGCCTGTAACACGATGTAAAATCCCTTTCCGGAACACTCGCAGGCTTAACGCCTGTACGGTTGCTTCCAGATTAGGCTATGCGGCGAGGAAGAGTTTTGCCATCCAATACCCGATGGCCATACAGCCGGGGAAGGTGAGCAGCCAGGCCAGGGCGATTTTCCCGGCCACAGACCAATTGGTCCGCTCAGCGGCGGAGCCCACCCCCATCAGAGCGCAGGTGCGGGTGTGGGTGGTGGAGACAGGCAGCCCCAGCACGGTGGCCCCCAGCAGGCAGACGATGCTGCCCAGGTCGGCGGCCAGGCTCTCCCGTGGTCCCAGGCTGACCATCTCCCGGCCCACGGTGTCGATAATTCGCCGGCCCCCCATCAGAGTTCCCAGGGCCATAAAGAGAGCGCACAGCACCATGAGCCACAGAGGAACGGAGAAGGTGCTCTCATCCCCCCGGCCCTGGGCCAGGGCTGTTCCCAGGAGAAAGACGCCGATAAACTTTTGACCGTCCTGGGCGCCGTGGAGAAAGGAGGCTGCCGCCGCGCCAGACAGCTGTGCCAGAAGAACTGTATGGCCAGATAGCTTTATAGATTGGAGGCGGCGGAGGGCTGCCCCACCCGCCCAGAATCCGGCGACGGCGGACAGCAGCAGCCCCAGGACGACCTTGGCCCAGCAGTCCCAGCGTACACAGGAGAGAGAGCCCTCCAGGGCCACAGCCGCTCCGGAAACTCCGGCTACCAGAGCGTGGCTCTCACTGGTAGGGATGCCGAAGAGCCAGGCCAGGGCAGCCCACAGGACGATGGCTGTCATAGCGGCGCACAGGGCGGTGAGAGCGGCCCTTGACCCGCCGCCGAAAGAGGCGATGGAGTAGACTGTCTCCGCTACGGAGGCGTTCACTGAAGTAACGCACAGCACCCCTAAAATATTGCACACCGCCGATAAAAAAACTGCCGGGCGGAAGGGAAGAGCCCCCGTCACCACCACTCCGGCAATGGCGTTGGGCGCGTCAGTCCAGCCGTTCACCAGCAGAACGGCCAGTGTAAGCATAACTGTGCCCGTCAGTGCGGGATTTCTGGCGAGCTGGGCTAAAAAGTCAAAAAAAGACAGGGGCATGGACAGCACCTCCATGCCCCAGAGTATGCGAAAAAGACAGCCTGTAACACAACAAAACGTGATTTTTCAGCCGCTATCCCCGCCCTCCCGGAGGCGCAGCGCAGCGATCCAGGCCCGGGTCACGGGGGGCAGAGGCGGGAGCAATGGACCCGGGGCCGTATTTGGCCCGGATGGTGTCCAGGGTGTTCTCCAGTCGCTCCAGCCGGCGGCGCTTCTCGTCCCGGCCAGAGGAAAACAGGTCCAGCTGGGTCCCGGCTTCCCCTGCGGGAAGGAGGTAAATGGCGGTTACAGTCAAGGCCCGCACCGGGCTGGACATGTTCCAGCAGCTGTCTGCCAGGGACATGGCCGCCTGGGTCAGTTCCCGAGCCAGATCGGTAGGAGGGTTCAGCCGGGTCTGGCGGCTGAGATCCTGAAAGGCCGGGTTTCGAATAGCAAGGGAAACTCCTTGACACATCATGCCATGCTTGCGCAGCCGGGTGGCTACTTGGTCCGCCAGCTGGGCGATCCCGGCCTTGATCTCATCCCGACCCTGGAGATCCCTGGGGAAGGTATACCCGTTCCCAATGGACTTGGGTGGTGTGTATTGCCCGGCGGGGGCCACGGGGGAGCGGTCCTCGCCGCAGGCAAAGTCGTGGAGCTGGACCCCGTTTTTGCCTAGGAGGGAGAACAGCCGCTCCCGGTTGAAGGCGGCCAGATCGCCAATGGTGTCCACCCCGAATTTTTGGAAGGTCCGGGCCGCCGCCCGGCCCACATAGAGCATATCGGTAATGGGGAGAGGCCAGATCACTGTGCGAAAGTTTTCCCGGGTGATGGCGGTGGTGGCGTCCGGTTTTTTGTAGTCGCTGCCCAGCTTGGCGAACACCTTGTTGAAGGATACTCCTACAGAGATGGTCAGGCCGAACCGGCCGCGCACCTCATCCCGCAGCCGGCGGGCAAGGGCGCAGGGGTCGCCGCCGAAGAGGTGAAGGGTGCCGGTGACGTCCAGCCAGCTCTCGTCGATGCCGAAGGGCTCCACCAGGTCGGTGTACTCATTATAAAGTGAATTCACTTTACGGGAAAAATCCCGGTAGAGACCGTGATGGGCAGGGAGAAGGACCAGATTGGGACACTTCCGCTTAGCCTGCCAGAGGGTTTCCGCTGTTTTGACTCCAAAAGACTTGGCGGGCTCATTTTTGGCCAGAATGATGCCATGGCGGCTGCTTGGATCACCGCACACCGCCACCGGCAGGTGGCGCAGCTCTGGGTGGGACAGCAGTTCCACCGAGGCGTAAAAGCTGTTTAAATCGCAGTGAAAAATCACACGGTCCATGGATCCGCCCCCTTTGCGGTTATTATACACCACGGACACAAATAAGTCAAACTTGTGTTCTAATTTTCTTGACAAATCCGTGTGGGATTGGTACAATGGACAACAGGGGACAGAACCAGCCAATTATGCAGTATGGCGGGGATTCTTCCCTCGGGAAAACACCCAAGCACACCGCGTTTTACTATGCCGAGGTGACCCAGGCGGCTCCGTCATCTGGTAAGGCTGCTGGAGGACGCAGGCGGCGAGCTGCATGGCACAGGGGACTGACAATGGACTACATCACCGCCAAACATCTGCTCCACCGGAACAAATCTACAGAGTGGTTCGGCACAGACCATACGATGAACATCTACCGGGGGTGCTGTCACGGCTGTCTCTACTGCGACAGCCGCAGTTCCTGCTACCAAAATCCGGATTTTGACCGGGTGAAGGTGAAGGCGGACGCGCTGCGTATCCTTCGGGACGACCTGGCCCGGAAGGCCAAACCCGCTTTTATCACAATGGGCTCGATGAGCGACCCCTACAACCCCTTTGAGAAGGATCTTCAGCTCACCCGCCATGCCCTGGAACTTATCGACGCCTACCGGTGCGGGGTGGCGGCAGCCACAAAAAGCGGACTCATTGTCCGAGATATCGACCTGTACCAAATGATTCAGGAGCACGCTCCGGTGATTTGCAAGATTACCGTTACCACTGCTGACGACGCTCTTGCGGCAAAAATTGAACCCCACGCACCCCCGCCCAGCCAGAGGCTGACAGCTCTGGAGAAGCTGTCCGGTACGGGAGTGTTCGCCGGGGTGCTCCTTATGCCTGTGCTGCCATATGTGGCGGATTCGGCGGAGAATGTTCTGTCTGTGGTGGACAGCGCCGCCCGGGCGGGAGCGAAGTTTATCTACGCCGCCTTTGGCGTCACCATGCGGGACGGCCAGCGGGATTTTTTTCTGGACGGCCTGAACCGGGTTTTTCCCGGCCAGGGGATAGGGGAGAAGTACCGAAAGCGCTACGGCACCCGCTACTACTGCCCCAGCCCCAAGGCCAAGGAACTGTGGGAGATTTTTACTAGGCGGTGTCAGGAGCTGGGATTGCTGTATGAGATGAGACATATTGTTTCAGCTGCCACCCGGAACTATGAGGACCGCCAGCTGAGCTTTTTTGATTGAAAAAGCCCGCCCCTTGGGGGCGGGCTTTCGTTTGAACAAAATTACTTGGCCAGGACCTTCTTCAGGCGGGCGAACCGGGGGAGCGCGTTCTCAGTGGGAGCCTCGGCCGCGCCCTGGATGAGGGGCAGTGCGTAGTCGATAAAGGCCTGGGTCACGCCGTTGTGCTCAGCGTTGATCCACTCCATGGGCACCTTCTTTTCAAAATTTGCGACCTCGGACAGATTGAACAGCTTGGTTTTGCAGGTGTACTTGCCATCCTCGCGGGAACACTCAAAGCCCACCATCTTGTCGGTCTCGCCAGCCACGGCGGCCTCCACGGCGGTCTTGCCGGCCAGGAAGGACTCGTCGATATCGGTGCGGGAGGCCACATGGGCGCCGCAGCGCTGGAGCAGGGACAGCTCGATGCCCCGGACCTTGGCGCCGGTCTTCTCCTTGACCACGCTGGCCAGCAGCGCGGCCAGGCCGCCCAACTGGGCGTGGCCAAAGCCGTCAGTGGCGGAGGTCTTGGCTTCGGAAACGAAGGAACCGTCGGCGTAGTGGATGCCCTCGGAGACGGCTACGATGCAGTTGCCGTTAGCCTTATAGATGCGGTCCACATCGGTGAGGAATTTGTCCATATCGAAGTCCACCTCAGGAAGATAGACCAGGTCGGGGGCGCAGCCCACTACGCCGGCCAGGGCGGCGGCGCCGGCCAGCCAGCCAGCGTGACGGCCCATGATCTCGATGATGGTCACCATACCAGTGTCGTACACCCGGGCGTCCTTGTAAACCTCGGCGCAGGAGGTGGCGATATATTTGGCGGCGGAGGCGAAGCCGGGGCAGTGGTCGGTGCCAAAGAGGTCGTTGTCAATGGTCTTGGGCACGCCCATGATGCGGCACTCGTAGCCCGCTTTCTGCATATACTTGCTGATCTTGTTGCAGGTGTCCATAGAATCGTTGCCGCCGTTGTAGAAGAAGTAGCGCACATCGTACTTTTTAAAGATTTCCAGGATGCGCTTGTAGTCGGTGTCGTCGGCGTCGGGGTCGGCGATCTTGTAGCGGCAGGAACCCAGCTCAGAGGAGGGGGTGTTAAGCAGCAGCTCCAGCTCCTTGGCGTCCTCCTGGCCCATATCGTACAGCTTGTCGTTCAGTACGCCCTTGATGCCGTGGGCCGCGCCGTACACGGCGGTGATGTCAGGGCAGTCCAAAGCGGTGCGGATCACACCGTAGGCGCTGGCGTTGATAACCGAAGTGGGGCCGCCGGACTGACCGATAATCAGGGCGCCCTTTAACGTGTTGCTCATGTTGATTACCTCCAAATTTAAAATATCCTTTGCGGGATGGGTAATATTTTTAGCAGAGTTATTATAGCAAAAACTTTTACCCTTGTAAACGGGAAGAATAGCTGACCTTGCCCTGAATTTCAGTGGTGGAAATGGTAAAATCGGAATAGAAAAATGAAATTGAGGAGGGAAATGGTAGATTTTATAGCTTGGGCTTGGATTGGTATTTGCGGTAAGCATTGGCGGTATAATCGATATCAATATCGGAGACCGGATAAAAAGTGGGCTATCAATTTTTGACTAACAAATCCCACAAAACTCCCGCCTGTCCGACGGGAGTTTTTTCCCGCTGGTATGTTGCAATCTGGGGAAAATGTGGTAAAATAAAAGGGACTTAATTATAAGGAGGTTATTCCCATGCCCCTTGTTACTTCTACTGAAATGTTCAAGAAGGCCTATAACGGTGGCTACGCCATCGGCGCCTTCAACGTCAACAACATGGAGATCGTCCAGGGCATCACCGAGGCCTGCCGCGAGGAGAAGGCCCCCGTGATCCTTCAGGTTTCCAAAGGCGCCCGGGCCTATGCCAACCACACCTATCTGGTGAAGCTGGTGGAGTCCGCCGTTATCGAGTGCCCCGAGATTCCCATCGTGCTCCACCTGGACCACGGCGACAGCTTTGAGACCTGCAAGTCCTGCATCGACGGCGGTTTTACCTCCGTCATGATTGACGCCTCCTCTAAGCCCTTTGCCGAGAACATTGAGATTACCAAGAAAGTGGTGGAGTACGCCCACGACCACGGTGTGGTTGTTGAGGCCGAGCTGGGCGCACTGGCCGGCGTGGAGGACGAGGTCAATGTCTCCGCCGAGGAGTCTCACTACACCCGGCCAGAAGAGGTGGAGGAGTTTGTCGCTAAGACCGGCTGCGACTCTCTGGCCATCGCCATCGGTACCAGCCACGGCGCCTACAAGTTCACTGCCGCCCAGTGCACCCGCAATGAGAAGGGCGAGTTGGTTCCTCCGCCCCTGCGTTTTGACATCCTGGAGGAGGTTGTCAAACGTCTGCCCGGTTTCCCCATTGTGCTCCACGGCTCCTCCAGCGTGCCCCAGGAGTATGTGAAGATGGTCAACGCCAACGGCGGCAAGATGCCCGACGCTGTGGGTATTCCCGAGTCTCAGCTGCGTGAGGCCGCCAAGAGCGCCGTGTGTAAGATCAACATTGACTCTGATCTGCGCCTGGCCATGACCGGCACCATTCGTCAGTTCTTCAATGAGCACCCCGACAAGTTTGACCCCCGGGAGTACCTCAAGCCTGCCCGGGCTAACATCAAGGAGTTGGTCCGCCACAAGCTGGTGGATGTCCTGGGTTGCAACGGTAAGGCCTGAGTGATCCAGTTTGCGGAAAGGGAGCGTTTTGGCGCTCCCTTTTTTGCTTTTGTACGTTCCTGATCGGGTTTGCAATTGGGGTCAGCTGGGCAGGGGGCATTCTTCAAAACAAAATCTTCCGTCCTGCCCGCTGGCGAAAAAAAAGAGGTGGTCAAGATTCTGACCGCCTCTTTTCATCAATCGTCTATGTCCGGCAGGGTAATGTAGCTGCCATGCTGACCTTTTCCGACCAGTTAATCAGCATGTTTACTCCAGTTCTGACCTCGGATAGATCTTCTTTCATTTCTTCTTTGAGGGGTTTCATTTCCTCTCGGGTGATTGCTCTGATTGCCTGAAGCAATTCCTGATCTGTCATGGCTATGCTCTCCTTTGTTGTTCGATGTTTCCAGTATACCATGGCTGTCAAGTAGTTGCTACCGTGGCCAGTCCAAGTCACGGGGGAGGCCTAGGATATAGTCGGCAGAAACGTGACGGGATAGGGGGCTGATCTGCAATTTCCCAGTCAATGAGGGCTTTGTTGGTAAGAAGCTGAAAGCCCGCGTGGAATATTGGGACAACTCGGATCTGACAGCGGCTCGTCTGGTGGCCTATGCCTTGGATAACCATAAGATTGGGAAGGAAGGTCAGACACTGGTTGTCATTGATGAGTGCCAGATTATTTTCAACTGCAGGGACTTCGGGCGTAAGGATCGCAATGCCTGGGTGACCTTTTTTGCCCAGCACCGCAAGCTCGGCTTCAACGTGATCCTGATCACGCAGTCTGACCGGATGATAGACCGGCAGATTAGGTCGCTGGTGGAAGAGGAAGTGAAACACCGGAAACTGAACAACTACGGTTTTGGAGGCGGTATGCTGTCCCTGCTGACCTTGGGCCGCACCTGGTTTATCGCGATTCAGTATTGGTACGGTGGGAACCGCCTGAAGCTGGGCCAGACGGTATTCCCGTACCGGAAGCGCTACTCCGAGGTCTATGACAGCTACAAGCTATTTTCTGATATGGTCACCGCAGGCGGCGATGTCTGTGCCGGGGGGGACCGTGTAAGCGGTGGGGCCCCGGGGAACGGCGTCGCCGCCGAGGATGAGCGAGAGCAGAAACAGCAGCTTGTACTGTCCTTGATCTCGGTGCTGCGTGTTCGTCAGCGGGAACTTGCTGTCCTGCCAGCTCCACGGCGGGCGCTCATCCTGGTAAGGCTGTGGCGTGAGCTGCGGTTAAAGATAAAGCGGCTCCGGAGTCGAAAACGGAGGCGGTAACAGGTAGTGATAAAGTTATGTTTTGTTGACCTGACAGAAAAAGCGTGCTATACTTGTTGAAAACTACTGCGCAAGCGGAAAGGAGGGACGCTGGGCCTCTGAATAGTAGATAGTATCAGGTCAACAAAATAAAAATTTTGTTGACCTGAGTGGAGGTTATACACTATACTAAGGACCCAGAACTGATTTTGGACTACCGAACTGAGGCGCCGCCGATTCTGCGGGACTTTCTGGTCTACCATGAAACCATTCAGGGACATTCCCGCCAAACTGTGGATGAATACTACTTAGATTTACGGAGCTTTCTGCGATTTCTTAAACGGAGCAAAGATCTGGTTTCTAAAGATGATGAGATGGATGACATTTCGATCAGTGATGTAGACCTGCCATTGGTTCGATCTGTTACTCTGACAGACATTTATTCCTATATGAACTATCTTTCTCGGGACCGAGGTTTGAACAATGCCTCTCGGGCGCGCAAGGTTGCCACTATCCGGTCATTTTATAAATATCTGACCCATAAGGCAAAGCTTATGGAGTCAAACCCTGTCCAGGATTTGGACGCGCCAAAGCTAAAAAAGTCTCTTCCAAAATATTTGAATCTGGAAGAAAGCTTGGGGCTTTTAGACAGTGTAGAGGGAAAAAATTCCAGCCGGGACTACTGTATTCTGACACTGTTTCTCAACTGCGGCCTGCGCATTTCCGAGCTGGTAGGGCTGAATAAAACGGATGTTCGTGGAGATCAGCTGCGCGTGTTGGGTAAGGGGAACAAAGAGCGAATACTCTACCTGAATGACGCCTGCCAGCGGGCTCTGGAGGACTGGATCACTGAGCGGGATACTCTGACACTGGTGGATCAAAACGCCCTGTTTGTAACACTCCAGAACCGGCGGCGCATCTCCACAGCGGCGGTCCACAAGCTGGTAAAAAAGCATCTGGCCGCTGCGGGACTGGACAGCGCCCAATACTCCTCCCACAAGCTGCGCCATACCGCTGCTACACTTATGCTGCAAAACGGTGTTGATGTGCGCACATTGCAGGAGGTTCTGGGCCATGACCACCTGAATACCACCCAGATATACACCCATGTGGACAATGAGGATCTGAGGACTGCTGCCCGGGCTAATCCGCTTGGGGGCGTAAAAAAACGGAAAACGTCACAAAAAGAAGAGAAAATATGAGGATTAACTATGTATACATTTTATTTCATCATTGTTATGCTGGCTCCGGCAGCTATGTTGGCCGTGGGGCTGATGTGGAAAATTTCCCCTCCCCCCTATCAGTCGAAAGGGTTGGCGTACAGCACAGAGCTGACGCGGAAGGATCAGGACGCTTGGGCGGCAGCTCACCGCCACTGCGCTAAACTGTGGACGAGAATTGGAATTACCGGAGGTGGGGCCAGCGCGTTTTTAATGGTCCTGTTTAAAGAAAACTATTCCTCCTTTTGGTTGTGGCTTATCGTTGGGCAAATGGTTCTATTCTGCGTGTCGGTATTTATGATTGATCTGTTGTTAAAAAGCCAGTTCGGTGGCGACGACAAATAAAAAAGCGCCTGTCTGTTCAGACAGGCGCTTTTCCCTTACATCTCAATCAGCTCATACACTCGAGAACCTAAACCGATTTTTTCGGCGTGAGCCAGACAGCTTTTCCACTCCGACTCCGGTGTGGAGTTGGTGAAGTGGTCGTGGTGGTCGTGGAAGCCAGGAGCCGCCAAATTCCTGGCCAGCTGACTGCCTGGAATAGGATCAGCGGCCAAGCAGGCATCCACACAGGCCTGGTCCAGAGCCAGAGGGTCAGTGGAGACAAACATGCCGATATTGGGCAGAATGGGAATATCGTTCTCTCCGTGACAGTCGCAGTTGGGAGACACATCCACGATGAGGGAGATATGAAACTGTGGCCGGCCGGCCACTACCGCCTTGGTGTATTCCGCCATACGGCAGTTCAGGGCAGCTTGGGCATTGTCGTTTTCAAAATAGATGGCGTCGAAGTTACAGGCCCCCAGGCAGCGGCCACAGCCCACACAGTGAGCGTTATCTACTGTCATCTTCATAGTCTGCTCATCAAAAACCAGACCGCTGTTGGCGCACTCCTTCTGACAGCGCCGGCAACCCCGGCAGGCATCGGCGGCAATTTTGGGCTTCCCGCTGGCGTGCTGTTCTTTTTTTCCGGCTCTGGAGCCGCAGCCCATGCCGATGTTCTTGATAGCGCCACCAAAACCCGTCATCTCATGGCCCTTAAAGTGGGTCAAACTGATAAAGACGTCAGCATCCATAATGGCCCGGCCGATTCTGGCCTCGGCGACGTACTCGCCGCCCTCCACGGGAACGGCTACATCGTCAGTACCCTTCAGTCCATCGCCAATCAGAATTGGACAGCCCACCGTCAGCGGAGTGAAGCCGTTTTCCCAGGCGCACTCCAGATGTTCCAGAGCGTTTTTCCGGCTGCCGGGATACATGGTGTTGCAGTCGGTAAGAAAGGGCCGGCCTCCTAGCTCCTTGACCACGTCTACTACAGCACGGGCGTAGTTAGGCCTCAGGTAACTTATGTTGCCCAGCTCACCAAAGTGCATCTTAATGGCCACAAACTTTCCATCCAGGTTCAAGTCCTGAATGCCGGCCAGTTTGATAAGCTTTTTCAGCTTGGTGGGTAGCCCGTCACCGAAGGCTTGTGTGTGGAAGTCGGTAAAATAAACCTTGGATTTCTGCATGACTGTCTCTCCTTACTATGTAAATTTGCACCACTATATCATATGAAGTGCACTTTAAGTCAAGAGGGAAACTAAAAATTTCCTCTTCGCGCCTCTTTGATACCGGGGATAATGGCGCACAGGGAGCCTACAACAATGAGCGCTACACCGATGAGCATGCTTTGGGAGATCTCCTCCCCATGAACGGCCCAGGCAAGCAGGGGCGACAGGGCCGGCTTGAAGAAATAGACCAGAGACACTACGCTGGCTGGCTGGTACTCCATGGCCAAAAAGTAGGCGCAGAAGCCAATGCCCGCCACTCCCACTGACACGAACAGCACATACGGAAGATTCTGTAAGGTGTATCCATCAAAAAGGGGAATATAAGCAAAATTGTCAAGGCCCGCGTCTAAAAACAGCTGGGCCACCGCCGGCACATGGCTGAGAATGGTAAAGGCCAGTACAATCAGGCTGCCAAAGAAAAAGCTGAAGCATGTAACCACCGCGCCGCCAAACTCCGCCACCTTTCGTTTTCCCATCACACCGTACAAGGAAAACAGCAGGGTCGACAGCAAGGCAAGAAGCACTCCTGTCATATTCAGCTTGACGTCCCAGGGGCTGATAATGACCACTGTACCGAGAATTTCCAGCGCCAGAGCGGCGATGTGCCGTGGTTTAATGGGTTCTCGCAGGAGAAAAAAGGCCAAAAAGGTGACAAACACCGGGTTGCAGCTGAACATAACCGCCGCTACAGAGGAATTGGTGTAGCTCACTGCCATCTGGAGGATCGGCATGCACAGAGCGATGCCGATCAGACCGAGCAGGGCGAAATAGAACATACTCTCCACGTCCAGGAACTTTCCTCGTTTACGCAGAGTGCGCAGCGCCACCGGCAGCAGAAATAGAAAGCCGATGGAGAACCGGCACAATGTGAGCTGCACTGGATTGATCTGCCCGGCAATAAATTTCAGCACAACCTCAAAAGAGGTGAACATCACCACCGCCACGGCGATATAAAGATACCCTTTTTTCATATGCCTCTCCCCTTTTTCTTTCTGAACTATTTCATCAGCTCCAGAAATTCCTCCTCAGAGAGGATTGGAATCCCCAATTCCTGCGCCTTGCGCAGCTTGGAGCCCGCCTCCTCTCCGGCCACCACGTAGGTGGTTTTTTTGGATACCGAACCAGATGACTTGCCACCACGCGCCTCAATCATTTCACTTGCCGCATCCCGAGTGAATGCTTGAAGCGCCCCGGTGAGAACAAAGGTTATCCCGGCAAAGCGCTGGTCATCTCCCTGGGCCGCCGCCGTCATATTGACCCCCGCCTCTTTGAGCCGTGCAATCAGATGTCGGCTTTGGGGGCTGGACATCCAATCCAGTATGCTTTGCGCTGTGATTTCCCCAATATCCTCCACTCCGGTGAGCTCCTCCAGAGAGGCGCTTTGCAGAGCGTCCAGCGTGTGGAATTTTGCCGCCAGAATTTTACCCGCCTTTTGCCCAACCTGACGGATACCAAACGCGTAAATCAGCCGGGACAGATCCTGCTGCTTGGACTTCTCCAAAGCGGCCAGCAGCTTTTGGGCAGAGCGCTTACCCATACGGTCCAGCCTGGCAACCTCTTCTTCTTTTAAAAAGTACAGATCTCCAGGAGTTTTGACCAGCCCGGCACCCACCAGGTTTTCCACAACGGCAATACCCAGACCTTCTATGTCCATGGCGTCCCGGCTGGCGAAATGGGCCAGATTGCGCAGCAGCTGGGCGGGGCACTCCGCACCGGTACAGCGAATATGGACCCCTTCCTCGTCCCGTTCCACCTCTGCCCCGCAGACGGGGCATGTTTGAGGAAGAAAATAGGGTTTGGTTCCCTCTGGACGACTGTCCGAAATTACTGACAACACCTCAGGGATAATTTCTCCCGCCTTGCGTACTAAAACGGTGTCGCCAATGCGGATATCCTTTTCTGTGATAAAATCCTGATTGTGCAGCGTAGCGTTTGTGACGGTGGTGCCGGCCAGGCGAACTGGTGTTAGAACCGCCTTTGGTGTGAGTACTCCAGTTCGGCCCACCTGAACAACAATATCCACCACTTGGGCGGGTTTCACCTCCGGGGGATATTTGTAGGCGGCAGCCCAGCGTGGAAATTTTGCTGTAGAGCCCAGCACTGCACGCTGCGACAGGTTATTTACCTTTATAACAACTCCGTCAATATCGAAGGGAAAGGATGGCCGAGTGTCTCCAATCTCTATAATGCGGCGGATGACCTGCGGCACTTGGGAGCACTTGTAATGCGGTATTACTTTAAAGCCTTTGCCGCACAAGCAATCCAGTGCTTCCATGTGAGTGGTGAAGGTCTCTTCCTCCGCAAATTGAACATTAAAAACCGCAATATCCAGCTTTCTGGATGCGGCAATTTTAGAGTCCAGCTGCCGCAGGGATCCGGCTGCGGCGTTACGAGGATTAGCGAATAGGGAATCTCCCCTGCGCTCCCGTTCCTCATTCAGGGCGTGGAACACCTTTTTGGGCATATATACCTCTCCCCGTACAATCAGCCGGGGCGGAGCATTTGGAATTTTAAGCGGTATGGAACGGACGGTGCGAAGATTTTCAGTGACGTCCTCCCCTATCTCTCCATCTCCCCGGGTGGCGCCCCGAATGAAGAGGCCGTTCTCATATTCCAGGGCTACCGATAAACCGTCCACTTTGGGCTCCACAACATACTCTGCTTCCGGAACGGCGGCCCGAACCCGCTGATCAAAGGCTTCTAATTCTTCAAAGTCGAATACATCCTGAAGAGATTCAAGAGGCACTTGGTGCCTGACCTGCGTGAAAGCATCAAGGGCCTGTCCCCCCACCCGCTGGGTAGGCGAGTCGAGGGTGACGGCCTCTGGATGGGCCGCTTCCAGCTCCTCTAGAAGGCGCAGTTTGTGATCATAGTCATAATCGGACATAGAAGGCCTGTCCAATACATAATATTCGTAACCCGCCTGGGTTAATTCCCGACGCAGCGCTTCAATTGCAGTAAAATCATCCACGGTAATAACCTCCTCTGGGCATACATTGAAACTTTCCAGTAAATTTCGGAAACAGCATCCGTAGCAGGCAGAAGAACCAAAAGCCCGCTAAAGCTCCGGCAGTGTTCAAAATCACATCGTCAATATCGGTACTGCGCCCAATAAAAAACTGGATAAATTCAATGGTGACGGAAGTGCACAGACCGGCCAACAGGGACTTCCACCACCGCCACCTTCGAAAAAGAAGAGCGGGAAAGAAACCGATCGGCATAAACATGATGATGTTGCCAAGCAGCATGAACAGCAGCCAATAGCGTTGGGCACGCAGAGCGCGTCTGATCTCCTGGAAAGGGGTGAGCATATCGGACAAGTTGGCAGCTCCAGCCGCAGTTTCTGCCCACGAGGGGTAGAAGCTCCCCAAGGTACACCCCTTCCACGCCACCTCCCACTGCCTGTGTTGGAGGAAAAAGTCACATACATAGACCCAGAATCTGGCCGGAAACAGCGTTAATGCTGCCAAACCAGCACAAAAAACCATAAAAAGAAGCAGCGCAGTCTCACGGCGGCGAGAGCTGGTCAATCCCAGTCCTGCCAGCCGCCGCCTGCGCGCAGGAAGCATCATCACAAAACCAATCAGAGCGGTGAGCCCCAGCGGAATCATTTGAATCATGTATCTCCATACGTCCTGTGCCACTTCCAACATGGATAGTTTCTCCTTTGTTCATGGCTGTCCCAGCTGTAAATAGGTGTCGGGTACCTTCCCAACAATCACGGTTTCCGCCACACACAGCCGGGTGTGAAGGGTAGTTTCCACCTCACCCCCAGGGAGCAGAAGTTTCATTGGAACTGATACCTCCATCCAGATGCGGTGCAGGGTTTGGTTTACGCCCGCAGAGGTAAACTGACTCTCAAACTCGGTCCGAACAGTACCCACGGTCATAGCCCTGGCTCTCAAAGCGGGACCCTTGGCCCATAGAGGCTCCAGGTCGAATAGGCTACCCAGCGGCACCTGAATCTCGGATACATCCGCCCCCTCCAGCGCTTTCAGTATAGCGGCTGTCAGTTCCGCGCGGAGCAGGTTCATCCGGGCCATATCGGTGGTGAGAGCGGTGATAGCACCCCCCTCATCCCGCTGAATGGTGACAAAATCTCCGTAGCTCACATGACGGGTAGCCAAATCAGCGGTTACGGCGTTTTCCACCACCTCAGTCATAACATTTTGGGTCTGTGCGGCGGCAATTTCTTTCACAACAGGCCGCAGCCTGGCCTGTAGCAGAGCGATGCTTGCCCCAGCCACCGCCAAAGCTACCGCCAGAGTGATCAGGGCTGGCGGGATATTCAGTTTGGGTCCCAGAGCTGCACTCTGCCGAAGCCTGCCTGGACTGCGCATGTATCTGATTAGCTCCCGCCGCCAGGGCCGCATATCCTCACCCCCTATAGGAGCAGGATATTCCAAAGCCGGCTTGACCTATTCCTGCAACAGCTCCTGAACCGCCAGCAGCACCCCTAGCTTACCTGACTCAAACGTCAGCCCACCCTGAAGGTAGACAGTATAGGGCTCCCGCATGGGGGCGTCGGCAGACAGTTCGATAGACGCACCCTGAATAAACGCCCCTGCCGCCATAATGACCTGGCAGTCATAGCCCGGCATGTCCCAAGGCTCCGGAGTGACATAGGAGTCCACCGGCGCCCCGGTCTGAATCCCTTTGCAGAACCTTTTTAAAGCCTCGGGATGCTTCATGTGGATCATTTGAATGATATCGTGGCGGACCGCTGAGGAGTGGGGGTCTGTCTCGTAGCCTAGCAGTTCCATAATCTTAGCCGCGAAAACAGCGGTCTTTAAGGCCTGAGCCACAGTGTGAGGGGCCAGAAACAGGCCCTGATAGAGCAGACGGTTCTGTCCCAGGGTGCATCCGCACTCTCCACCGATGCCTGGAACTGTGAGGCGCATGGCGGCACCCTCTACCAAATCCTTCCGCCCGGCAATATATCCCCCTGTGGGAGCCAGTCCTCCACCCGGATTTTTAATCAAAGAACCCACGACAAGGTCAGCTCCCACGTGGGTGGGCTCCAGGGGCTCTACAAACTCTCCGTAACAGTTATCCACCAGAATGGAGGCGTTGGGATTGGCTCCCTTAATTACACGGCACATCTCTCCTATCTCTGCTACCGACAAAGAGGCCCGGGTGGCATAGCCCCTGGAGCGTTGAATCAACACAGCCTTTACCTGTGGGTCAGCGGCGGCTTCGGCTATCCTTCCCAGATGCGGTTTATTGTCAAGGAGTTCCACTTGCCTGTATTTTATGCCGTAGTCTTTTAAGGAGCCGTGTCCTTTTTCCACCGCTCCTACTACACCTAATAGCGTGTCGTAGGGCGCGCCCACAGCGGAGAGCAGAACATCTCCTGCTTTCAGCGCTCCGAACAGGGCACAGGCGATGGCATGGGTGCCGTTGACAAATTGGATGCGCACCAAGGCGGTCTCTGTTCCAAATAGTTCAGCGTAAATGTCGTCTAATTTATCTCTGCCCAGGTCATCGTAGCCGTAGCCGGTGGTACCCGCGAAATAACCGTCAGCTACCCGGTGCTTTTGGAAAGCGGTCAGCACCCGTGCGGTGTTCTCCTCTGCGACGGCGTCAATGTGGGCAAACGCTTCTGTCAGCTGGCCCTGTGCCTGGGCACCCAGAGCCCTGATGCGGTCATTGATCATTTTACTCGTCAATCCTATCTTTTTTATTATAAATTGTTCACCAGCTGCTTAAACACTTTGCCCCGCTCCATGAAGTTTTTAAATCGGTCAAACGCGGCGCAGGCCGGAGACAACACGACCACATCACCCTCCTGGGCAATATCTCGGGCGGCGGCCACAGCAGCGGACAGATTTTCTGTCTCCAAAATCTTCAGCCCGCTCTCCGCATAGCCCTCCGCGGCCTCTGCCGCTCTCTTGATAGCGGGGGCAGTATCACCAGTAAGGATAAGCGCTTTTACCTGTCGAACAATTTCCACACCAAGCTGAGTAAAGGGAACTCCCTTATCATAACCACCGGCGATCAAAATTAATTTTTGCTCGAAGGAGTCCAAACAGGCCATAGTCCGGGTAGGACTGGTGCCGATGGAGTCGTTGTAGTATTTCACGCCGTTCAGCTCCCGAACCAGTTCGATCCGGTGCTCTACACCAGTGAAGCGCTGTGCTACCGCTCGGACACACTTGTCCGGTACAATGCCATCTACCGCCGCAATAGCAGCCATGTAGTTTTCGATGTTGTGGACGCCAGGGATGCGGATTTCAGACAGGGACAGAACCTCCCTGCTGCCCATGTTGTTGGTGAGCCAGATGGCGCCGTCACGGAGATATACTCCTTCCTCCAGCCGGTGGCTCCGACTGAAGAGCATAGGCCTCCCTACCGCTGTTTTGGCCAGGGACCGGGTAATGTCGTTGTCATAGTTAAAGACAGCGCGGTCCTGCGGGTTCTGGTGGCAGAAAATATTCAGCTTTGCTTGAGTGTATTCCTCCATTGTGTGATGGTAGTCCAGGTGATTGGGTGACAGATTGGTAAATACCGCCACATTGGGGCTGCGGTCCATAGTCATCAACTGGAAGGAGGACAATTCCACCACAGCTATGTCGTCAGGCGTCATGCCGTCCACATCGGGCAGCAGAGGCCGGCCGATGTTTCCACCTAAATAGACGTTGCGCCCCGCCTCTTTTAAAAACTCACTGATAAGGGTGGTGGTGGTAGTTTTGCCGTCACTTCCCGTAATACCGATTATATGACAGGGGCACAACTGAAAAAACAACTCCATCTCAGAGGTAAGAATGCTGCCTCCAGCCATCGCTTTTAGCAGTTCCGGAGTATTAGGGCTGAGTCCGGGGGTGCGGAAGATGACGTCAGCTTTGTGGAGCTTGGCCAAGTATTCCGGCCCTGTCCTGAGTTTAGCCCCCAGGCTCTCCAGCTCTGACGCCTGCTCCTCCACCCGTTCCCGGGGTGATTTGTCGCACACAGTAACCTTCAGTTCAGCCCGCAGCAGGGTGCGGATCAATGGGGTATTGCTGACACCCATGCCGATTACGGCAACAGACTTTCCCCGCAGACTCTCCAAATAAGCAGACATGGTGGACATAGAAACATCCTCCTTTCACTATTTCCTTTTCTTTTCATATATTACCATATCTCGTGAAATAATTCAATCATGTTCCCACCAAAAATGGCCCGCATGGCATTTGCCGTGCGGGCCATTGACCTATCTGTTTTATGCCAGCCGCAGTTGCAGTTCACGGATCTCCTGGCTGTGCCGCTGCACGGTTAACGCCAAAACCTCAGTCCTGTCCTCTAATGGATCGAACTCCTCATGGGGAACAAAACGGTCCCACAGTGCCTGCTGGCCCTCCAGCAGCAGATTTAGAGTCCGCTTTTGTTCGTTCTCCAGATATAACCGGACGTTAGTTACCTGATCCTTCAGAGTAGAAACCTGTTTGTCCAGTGATGTGTACCCAACCTTCAGCTCTTGGACATCTGTCTTCAGTGTCTCGACATCCACCCTCAGCCCTTGGACATCTGTCTTTAGTGTCTCGACATCCACCTTCAGCCCTTGGATATCTGTCTTTAGTGTCTCGACATCCGCTTTCAGCCCTTGGACGTCTGTCTTCAGTGTCTCGACATCTACCTTCAGCCCTTGGACATCCGCCTTTAATTCATGGATATCCTGTCGAATGGGTTCCATCTTGGCCTCAACGACCTGCCCAATTGCCTGAAGCAGCTCCTGATCTGTCATAGTTTCTTCTCCTTATCTGTCTACGCCCGGGGATGGGCCTTTTTGTACACGTCTTTAATCTTCTGGTTTATAAGTTTGGAGTAGATCTGAGTAGAGGAGATATCAGCATGACCAAGCATCTCCTGAATAGAACGCAGATCGGCGCCATTTTCCAGCAGGTGAGCGGCAAAGGAGTGGCGCAGAGTATGTGGGGTAATGTCTTTTTGTATCCCAGCCTTCTCCTGATAATACTTAATCAGCTTCCAAAAGCCTTGGCGGCTCATGCGTTCTCCGTTCATATTGACAAAGAGGGCAGTTTCTTCCGGAGAATCTACCAACTGGGGCCGCACGTTATGTATGTATTCTCCCAGAGCCCGGATCGCTGTGGAGTAGAGAGGAATGATTCTCTCTTTACTTTTGCTGAAGCATTTTAGCACGCCGCCAGGCAGATTCACGTCGTCAACGTCAAGTTCAATCAGTTCGCTGACCCGGATCCCAGTGGCGTAGAGCAGCTCCAGCATGGCCCGGTCCCGATAGCCTTTCAAGTCGGTGCACTCAGGCTGTTCCAGGAACAGCTCCACCTCCTTGCTTGTGAGGACTTGGGGCAGTTTGCGTTCCACTTTGGCGGGAGTCACATGTTTGGCCGGATTTTGAACCACATACCCCTTTCCCACAAGGCAGGAGTAAAAAGATTTAATGGAAGCCACCGACCGGGTAACAGTGGCGGGGGACTTGCCCCGCTTGGTGAGGGAATTGGCGTAATCCTCCACGTCCCGAGCTGCTACTTGGATGAGGTCCACCCCTCTCCCATCCATGGCTGCGGCAAACTGGCTGATATCCCGGAGATAAGAGCTGACCGTGTTAGCCGAGGCGTGTTTTTCAATTTTCAAAAAGTCCTCGTAAGCCGTCAGCAATTCAGACACGTTCACAACTCCTTTAACATTTTATAAAATCACCCGGGCTGCCGCACGCAGCAAAACAGGAACAACCCAGTATTCCAACAGCCCAGCAGCTAAAGTGAGGACCAAGCACAGGCCGGCCCGGCACCAGAAGGGACTTCCCAAAACCGGCCCTCCCCGGTTTTCTCCCCAAAAACGGCGCAGCAATTGCTGTGCAGAGAGGAAGCCAGATGTGCCCATCAAATACAGGGCTGGCATCCAAAGCAGGGCAGGGAGCGCAAATAGAACAAAAGCAGGAAATAATCCCCTGCCGCCAAAGATGCGACAGAAGCAGGCTACAGGAAAAGAGAAAAAGAATCCCCGTACTCCAAAAAGTACCGGCAGCCCAACCAGTCCTAAGACGGTAAAACTCAGTAGCAGAGAGAGAAGCCAGTACCTAGCCTGCTCCCACAGCACAGCCCAAAGGCTGCGGGGCAAGCTTCCCTCCTGCGCCAGGGAGAGATAACCGGTCAGATAGCTGCAGAGCTCTTCCGCGCCTGCCCCATCAGACAGGGCGGCAAGCAGACAGCCGGCGCCACCACCCACAAAAAAGGCAAAGGAAAGTACAGGCAACCCCCAGCGCTGCTCTAGCGGCAAGTCCCATTTTTTGCGGATTCTCCTTCCCATAGACATCACCTCAATAGACAGCCTATGAGGCGAAAGAAAAAATTAGACGCGGACTTCCCTTCATTTGGTAACTCATACTATAGCCCCTTCCGTCCTTTTTCGCAAGGGGGTTTCGCGATTTTCTCTGTTTTTGCCAATTCCATAAACTTCTTATGTAAATTGCGTTATGTAAATTTCGGAACCCAAAAAGAAGTCGGGGCCCTTGCGAGACCCCGATACAACTAAATCTAGGATCCGTGTGCGCTGTTTGCCCTAAATATAGATAGGGCCCTTGGGAATTCAACGATCACACGGATTACTATTTGTATTATTACAGTTTGTATTATCGACGCAGCCAATCCCAGCAGCAATGGCGTTGAGAGCTATGGCGCACTCAAGCCGTTTGCGCTCCATTTTACACGCAACCTCATTTGAGTGCATTATGTCGCCGTTGACAAGCAAATTTGAAGCAGAACATCCCCCGCTGCAGTAGAATCTGGCCCAGCACTCACGGCATGCTGGACGAGTATACACATTCTGTTGGGCAAATTGACCAGAGATATTCATGTCAAAGGAGCCGTCATGGACGCTTCCCATGCAAAATTCCTCTTTCCCTACAAACTGGTGACAGGGATAAATGTCTCCATCGGGGGTGATGGCCACATACTCGCAGCCGGCTCCACAGCCCCGCAGCCGCTTGATGACGCAGGGGCCCTGGGCCAGGTCTACATTGAAATGGAAGAAATTGATATCTTTCCGATCGATCAGAGCCCAGGCCAGTTTTTCGTATTCCTTTTCTACCCTGTCCAGGTCCTCCTCCCGGATGGCGAAGGGATCGTCGGCTGGTCCGCTGCAGGGTTCCACCGATACGTGACGAAAGCCCAGGTCACCCATGTGCAATACATCGGCGGTGAAGTCTAGATTCTCCCGGGTGAAGGTGCCCCGGACGTAGTAGTCCTTACTTCCTCTCTGAGCCACCAGCTTTTGGAACTTGGGAACAATCACTTCATAGCTCCCTTTACCATTCGCCGTGGGGCGCATTTGATCGTTTACCTCTCCCCTGCCGTCCAGGGAAAGCACTACGTTGGACATCTCCCGGTTGATGTAGTCGATGGTCTCGTTATCCAACAAAATTCCGTTGGTTGTAATAGTAAAGCGAAATACCTTGTCATGCTCTTCCTCCAAGGAACGGGCGTACTCTACCGTCCGCCTTACAGTGTCCATGGCCATCAGGGGTTCTCCCCCGAAGAAGTCGATTTCAATATTGCGCCGCTTGCCTGATTTGGCAACCACCCAGTCGATGGCTTTTTTGGCGGTTTCAAAGTCCATTGTCATCCTGTGTCCAGTGCCAAAGTCTCCGGTGGAGGCAAAGCAGTATTTACACCGCAGGTTGCAGTCGTGGGATACGTGGAGACACAGTGCTTTTACTACTGCAGCTTTGGGCAGAGCCATGGCCGCTTCCGGGTCCAGATAGTCGTCAGTGGTGAAGAGCAATCCGGCGTTTTGCAGCACCCGCAGCTCCTGCCAGCTCTCCTCCAGATCGTCTGGGTCATACTGGGGCAGCTGCGTCACCAGTTCCAGTGGGATTTTTCCCTCCCCTATCGGCCCCTCGCCAATCAGTGTGAGCAGATCATAAGTCAGCTTGTCCAAAACATGGACTGCTCCGCTGTTTATGTCCGCCGCCAGGTATTGTCCCAGGGCGGTAAAGGTATGTACGGTTATCATGACATTTTCTCCTCTCGTTTAGACAGTCTTAAAATCTGGAACAGCAAAAAGGCAGGCGCAAAAGCGCCCGCCTTTTCAGGCTGTTTTTTTACTTGTTTTCGCACTTCTGGTTGGCGACGGTGCAGGAAGTCTTGCAGGCAGACTGGCAAGAGGTCTGGCACTCGCCGCAGCCACCCTTGGCGGCGCTGGCCTTCAGAGTAGCCCCGTTGAGCGTCTGGATATGTTTCATTTTATTTCTCCTCCTGTATTTGGTTGCTTACAGCATTTTTGGCTATAACGGACATATTATAGCACAGCGTTTTGGAAATTTCAATCATCTTCTGCGTTTTTTCTTCGGTTTTCTGCCCAGCAATCCGGAGATAGCGCCGCCGCACAAGCAGGCGCATAGAATGCCAGCCCCGCCGTTGGCAATCGAGGCTCCATGGTAAGCGATGAGTCCGGCGGTAAGCAACAGGAAAAACAGCACCATTCCAACACCCAGCCCAGCCAAAAAAGACCGGCCATTCACCCGGCAAGTGGCGTAAATACCGCCTGTCAATCCGCCTAGGACGCATACAGCCAGTACCGCGCCGTACATAGCTCCCACTGGAACCATCCCCATAGAGACCAGTACCGAACATACCAACAGGGCCAGGATGGTGGTCACCCCGGCCAGCACACCGCCCTTGAGTACTTCACACATGGCATTGAGCCATTCGCTGCCAGCTTCTTCTGGGCGCCGCTCCCTCTTCTTCATAAAAACACCCTCCCCCACGGTTTGGTAAAACCTATGCGGAGAGGGCAAAAGACATGCCTGTTACTTTTTAATTAGAAGGCTGCTCGGCGGATACATTTTTGCTGGACACAGCCCACTTGGTGAACTCCACACGCACCCGGTCGGCACTGGTCTCAATGACAATGGTGTTCTCGTCCACCTTACAGATGGTACCCACGATACCGCCGATGGTGGTAATAACATCCCCCACTTTCAGGGAATCCCGCAGATTCTGGGCGTCCTTTTTCCGCTTGTTCTCCGGGCGGATCATAAAGAAGTACAGCATGGCGAGCATCAGGACAATCATAATGATAAAACTAGGGTCACCCATAAATTTTTCCTCCAAAGTTTAAAATCACTCTGTCAACAGAATTTCTATTTGACGCAGTAAGGAGCATTATACCGGATATTTTCCCGGTTGACAAGCCCCTTTGGAAAATTTCTCTATTCCTCCTGAACTGGCCGGTCCAGCAGTCCAGAGTATTGGGACCGGAAATTTAAAAAAGTTCCATTGTCAATACTCTCCCGGATGCGGGCCATCAGTTCATTATAAAAGTGCAGATTATGGAGCACAGCCAGCCGCATGGCCAGCATCTCCCCCGCTGTCAGCAAATGGCGCAGATATGCCCGGGAGAAGGATTTGCATGCGGGACAACAACATGTGGAATCAATGGGACGGGGGTCCAGCTTGTATCTCTCATTTTTGATGTTGATAGTTCCATTCCAGGTGTACAGCTTGCCGTGGCGGGCATTCCGGGCGGGCATAACGCAGTCGAAAAAGTCTATTCCCCGGGCAACCCCCTCGATGATGTTGGAAGGCGTCCCCACTCCCATAAGATACCTGGGCTTGTCCAATGGCATGTGAGGCTCCACCGCATCAATAATATCGTACATCACCTGAGTGGGCTCCCCCACCGCCAAACCTCCGATGGCGTAGCCGTCGCAATTCAGCTTAGCAATTTGGTCCATATGCCAGACGCGAAGATCAGGAAATGTTCCCCCCTGGTTAATGCCGAAAAGCTGCTGATAGGGATTTACAACATTCGCAAGACTGTTTAATCTGCTGTGTTCCGCAACGCAGCGCTCTAACCACCGGGCCGTACGCTCACAGGACGACTTAACATATTCATATGGAGAAGGATTCTCCACACACTCATCAAAGGCCATAGCGATATCACTGCCCAGATTGGCCTGAATCCGCATAGACTCTTCTGGACCCATGAAGATACGCCGGCCATCAATGTGAGAGGAGAATGTTACCCCCTCCTCGGTGATCTTCCGAAGACCGGACAGAGAAAAAACCTGAAAGCCGCCGCTGTCAGTAAGTATGGGGCCGTCCCAGTCCATAAATTTATGGAGTCCTCCCAACTGTCGGATTGCTCCGTCTCCAGGACGCAGGTGCAGATGATAGGTGTTGGACAACTCAACCTGACAACCGATCTCTTTCAAGTCGTGGGCAGACACTGCGCCCTTAATGGCCCCTTGAGTGCCAACGTTCATAAACACCGGGGTCTGAACCACCCCGTGAGCGCAAATAAAAGTTCCCCGCCGGGCTTTTCCTTCTTGTTTTAAAATCTCAAACACAAAAATCTTCCTTTTTTATTTCTTGGATAATCCGACAAAAAATCCGCAGCTCCACCCTGATTTAAGGGGGGAGATGGGGTTTTTCACACCATGCAGCTTATCACGTACCAGTATATCAAATCAGGGGAGAATATTTCCTGGGAAGTAAAGCACAATTCAACAATTTAAAACGATTATCAATTATTAAAAACTGTGAGTGTAAAGTAAATTATCCTGTCGGGCTGTTTTGCTACGCTAAAGCGGTAATTTCTTTTTCAGGCCTATAAAGTGAATTTACATTACAGAACAGTTTGCATGTGCTGTGTATTTATACACAGCACCCTTAAAAATTGTCTATTTACCATAAAGCTCACCTGTGTAAACAGGCGAGCTTTGGTGATTCCTGCCAATTTCTTTTTTCAGGGTTTGATGGTAAAATAGATACTGTGATCCTCCAATAAGAACATAGCTGCTCCCCATTATCTGGGGGCAGATATTAGCCCCCACGTACCGAAAAACCATCGAAACGAAAAGGGGGCCTTATAATATGTTTTCTGTTGAAACACTGCTTCAAACCGTATACTTAATTCTAATGGCCGCGGACCTCTGCATTAAGATATACGAGCTTTGGAGAGACTGAATCATTTATGTTTTAGAGGGAATGTAACCGATGCCCTAGCACGACAACCGGCTACACCCCCCACAAGCTAACCTCAGCGTTTAACTGAGGGGCAGCTATGTTCGGAGGAGGACCACACAATATAGGATCATACTTCCAAACAGCATGATATATTCTACCACCTTTGGTATTAACCGTCAAGCCCCTTTTTTATCCAATGAAGTTTTTTTGTTTGTTTGCTTCTCATATTCTGTTAAATTCCACATTTTTCTTTGCTTAAATAAAAAAAGTCTTTCATTTCTGCAAAAACGAAATGAAAGACTTTTTGTTTTCATGATACAACATATTGTGGATGTTCTGCCGTTTTAGAAATGATTCTGCTGTTTGCGCTGAGGCAGATTCATGGGACTGCGTTTGCTGGTTTATAGATCTGTAATGAACATGGCGTCCCCAAAAGAGAAGAAACGGTATTTTTCCCGCACCGCCTCCTCATAGGCCTCTAAAATGTGTTCCCGGCCCGCCAAGGCGGATACCAGCATGATAAGGGTAGACTGGGGCAGGTGGAAGTTCGTGATAAGGGCATCCAGCACCTTAAATTTGTACCCCGGATAGATGAAAATATTAGTCCACCCGGAACATTCCGATATGGTTCCGTCCTCTGCCGCAAAACTTTCTATAGTGCGGCAAGAAGTGGTTCCAACACAAATAACCCGTCCGCCGCTGCGCTTTGTCTCATTGATGATGTCTGCGGTTTCCCGGGTGATCATGCAAAACTCCGAGTGCATTTCGTGATTTTGGATGTCCTCCGCCTTAACAGGGCGGAAGGTTCCCAACCCTACGTGGAGTGTCACACAGCAGGTTTTTATACCTGCTGCCCGTATCCGCTCCAACAGTTCCGGTGTAAAATGGAGTCCGGCGGTGGGGGCGGCGGCGGAGCCTGCCACTTTGGAATAGACAGTCTGGTACCGCTCCTGATCGGACAACTCCGCTTTGATATAAGGCGGCAGAGGCATCCTGCCAAGCTGTTCCAGTATTTCCAAAAAAATCCCCTGATAATGGAACCGGATAGTGCGCTTGCCATCATTCAGCTCCGCCTCTACAGTGGCGGTAAGCTGTCCGTCTCCAAAAATGACCTGGGCTCCCGGCTTCAGTTTTCGACCAGGACGGACCAGACACTCCCACCGATCCTCCCCCATGTCCACAAGAAGAAGCACTTCACAGGTTCCTCCGGTGGGGCGGTGTCCGATCAGCCGGGCGGGAAGCACCCGAGAGTCGTTGAGCACCAGGCAGTCCCCGGGACGGAGGAACTGGGGGAGATCATAAAAATGACGGTGTTTGATGGTCCCCATACGCTTGTCCAAGATCAGCAGGCGGGAGCTGTCCCTCTGTGCCAAGGGGGTTTGGGCGATAAGCTCCTCAGGGAGCTGAAAATCAAAGTCAGAAGTTTTCAAACCAACAACATCCTTTTATTATTGATCAGTAGTGGGAAACTTGAACACCAGGAAAGTAGAATTTAACGATCTCGTCCCCCGCAAATCCTCTGCGGGCCATGGCATTGGCGCCGTACTGGCTCATACCCACCTGATGTCCCCAGCCGCCGCCGCTGAAGACGTAGGTGCTTCCGGAGACGGTCACCGTTCCGCCCCCGACCGGCGGTGTGATGGCAGTCGTTCCGCCGTTCCCGTTTCCGGTGCCAGTGATGCCTCTCCCAATCTCCGATATCGTTCCTGTTCCAGAGATGACATAGGCGCTCTCTCCCAGTTGTGACACAGTCCCGGTTCCGGAAAGGACATATTTGTCCTTCAAACCGTTCAGCTTTCCTGTGTCGTTAACAAAAATGTCCTCCCCTGCAGAGGGTGTTGTGGGTTGGCCGGGTGTCACAGCATCACTGGCCCCCGCTCCGTTGACCGTGAACCGGATGGAATTGACATCAAACCGTGAACGGATGTTGCTGGCGCTGATGGTTGTGCTCTGGCCGTTGGCCCATCGGACTACTACCTGGATCACGTTGCCTAGCTGGGAATAAGTCAGATCAAGGCTTTTGACCGAGGTGCCAACCCCCAGTCCGTGCTTCTGGAGCTGCTGGGTAAGCTGGGCGGCAGTATAGGTCTTGGTCCAGGGGGACATGTCGTTGCGGTCGTTCAGGTCGGCCTCGTAGGGGTCCTCCACGCCGCACAGATAGGGGTACTCGTTCACCGTGTCCGTTCCCCACACATACTTTGCGTTTTCACTGGCCCCGCCGAAACTGGAGGAGTAAAAGACCTCCGCCAGTCTGCCATTGTACTTGGCCACCATCCCCGCCGTCTCAGCCACCGCCTGCATACTGGTGGAGCTGGGGCCGTAATTCGGTTTGTTGCTGCCCATGCCGTGGTAGACCTGGCAGCTGGCGGAGGTGCAGATATCAAAGCCATAGCTCTCGTGCTTGCCCAGGTTCTTCATCACATAGGTGCGGGCACAGATGGCCTGGGCCTTCAGAGCCTCCAGGGGCCACTCCCGGCCCATCTCGTAGCAAGCTACGCCGTTAATGTAGTCCTCCAGTCCCAGCACGTTGACCACCGTAAGGTTCCCGCCCCCCCGCCGGTGGTACTGGAAGCCTCCACGGTACTTGTACCCGGCAAACCAGGTGCGGGTCTCCCCCACTCCGGTGACGTCGGGCTGGATGGCCAGCCGCCCCGACTCGCCGCAGTCGTACTGAAACAGAATCTGGCTGGTGCCTGTTTTGACCACACTCATGCCGTAGGAGCTGGTACCCACCACCTGGGAGGCGGGCAGGCCGCCCAACGCAGCTTCAGCCGCCTCTTTCGACGTGTAGGCCCCCACCCGAACCTGGTAGGCCCCATCGATCCAGGCCACAAAGCCGCCGTAACTGTCTGCGGCCATGGCCGCATCGGCGTAAGTGGGGAAGCTGCCATCCAGCCGAATGTGGAAGCAGCCTACTGTGGTATTGCTGACTACGGAACTGGAGTAGGTGTTCTTCTCCAGGGAGGAATCGTAACCGTAGGAGAGGTTTTGGGTTTTGAGCACTGTCACCTGGGTGGTGCTCGCACCAGTACGGGCCAGCTCCACAAAGTTCAGGCCGCTGTCGTAATATCCGAAACGGTAGCCGGAACCGTAGCCGGTGTTGTTCTCCAGGTTGGCCGCCTCCAGCTCCCCGGTGGGGACGTGGGCGTTGGAGGATGCCAGGCCGACCCGAATGACGACATCTCCGTATTGGTTTGTGGTCACGGCACCAGCCCCAGGAATCATCAGACACACCGCAAGAGCCGCGGCAGCCAGCCGTATCAATCTTTTACCCATAATGTACCCCGTTTCTCTCAATTCTTTGGACGTTATTCTATTGACACTCATGAAAAATCATGGTACGATAATCTAAATATTGAGGGCTGCGGCTTGCGTTCAGCAAATTGCCCTCCCCGACATTATAGTACAAAATCAGCCGCTTGAAAAGCCGCTGATTTATTTTTTTCATCCGACCAATATTTAACACATAGAATGGTTTGGATTGAGGATGGAGGTTATATTATGGAAAAATATAAGGTAGGCATCATCGGCGCCACCGGTATGGTGGGCCAGCGCTTCGTCTCCCTGATAGAGAACCACCCCTGGTTCCAGCTCACTGTTCTGGCGGCCAGCTCCCGCTCCTCAGGCAAGCCCTATCAGGAGGCCGTGTCCGGCCGCTGGGCTATGAGGTCCCCTATCCCTCAGGAAGCCAGGGACCTGGTAGTCATGGATGCCCAAGCCGATGTGGATAAGATCGCCGGTATGGTGGATTTCGTTTTCTGCGCTGTGGACATGAAGAAGGACGAGATCAAGGCGCTGGAGGAGCGATACGCCGAGGCAGAATGCCCTGTGGTGTCCAACAACTCCGCCAACCGCTGGACTGAGGATGTGCCCATGGTGGTGCCCGAGCTCAACGCCCAGCACATTGAGATCATCCCCGCCCAGCGCAAGCGTCTGGGCACGAAACGGGGCTTTATCGCCGTCAAGTCCAACTGCTCTATCCAGAGCTACACGCCCCTCCTCACCCCCCTGATGCGGGCGGGTTATGAGGTAGAAAGCGTGCTGGCCTGCACCTATCAGGCCATTTCCGGCGCGGGCAAGACCTTTGAGCGCTGGCCCGAGATGGTGGATAACCTCATCCCCTACATCGGCGGTGAGGAGGAGAAGAGCGAACAGGAGCCCTTGAAGGTATGGGGACACATTGAGGGGGACAAAATCGTCAAAGCGGACGGTCCCGCCATCACCACTCAGTGCCTCCGGGTGCCTGTGTCCGACGGCCACACCGCCGCCGTCTTTGTCCGCTTTCAAGAGGGCAAAAAGCCCACTGCGGAGCAGATCAAGGAGATTTGGAAAACCTTCAAGGGCCGGGCCCAGGAGCTGGACCTCCCCTCCGCCCCCAAGCAATTTATCCACTACTTTGAGGAGCCAGACCGTCCCCAGGCCAGGACCGAGCGTGAGCTGGAGGGAGGGATGGCCATCTCTGTGGGACGCCTCCGCCCCGACAGTCAATACGACTATAAGTTCGTGGGCCTGAGCCACAACACCCTCCGGGGCGCCGCCGGCGGCGGAGTCCTGCTGGCCGAGCTGCTGTGCGCCGAGGGGTATATTGACCATAAATAAAATGCCACTCTGTAGGGACGGCCTGCGGTCGCCTGTCAGAAAAAACGTATTTTATCCCGGGCGGCCATAGGCCGCCCCTACATCACATAATTAGAAAGGGCTGCATTTTTATGAGAACTCCCGTATTCACCGGCTCCTGCCCCGCGCTGGTCACCCCTTTTGACGACCACGGCACAATCAACTACGACGCTTTCGGCAAGCTGATTGACGATCAGATCAAGTCCGGCGTAGATGCCGTCTGCGTCTGCGGCACCACCGGCGAGTCGGCTACCATGTCCATTCGGGAGCACATCGCCGCCGTGGAGTTCTGCGTCAAGCGGGTAGACCACCGGGTGAAGGTCATCGCCGGAGCGGGGAGCAACGACACCTCCGCCGCTGTCTATCTGTCTCAGCACGCCCAGGACTCTGGGGCCGACGCCCTGCTTCATGTGACCCCCTACTACAACAAGGCCAGCCAGACCGGCCTCATCAAGCACTATGAGTACATTGCAGACCGCACCGAACTGCCCATCATCCTCTACAATGTGCCTGGGCGCACCGGCGTCTCCTTCACGGCCGACACCTACAAGGTCCTCTCTCAAATTGAGAAGATCAACGGCGTAAAGGAGGCCAGCGGCAACTTTTCCCTTCTGGCCCACACCCGCTACCTCTGCCCCGACGACTTCTATATCTGGTCGGGCAACGACGACCAGGTAGTGCCCATGATGGCTCTGGGGGCAAAAGGCGTGATCTCTGTGGCCTCCAATATTATCCCGGAGGTCATGGTAAAGATGAGCCACCTGTGTCTGGAAAACGACTTTGCCGCCGCTTCTCAGCTCCAGATTAAGTACATGGATCTGATCGACGCTCTGTTCTGTGAGGTAAACCCCATTCCCATCAAATCCGCTATGAACCTGATGGGCATGGAGGCCGGTCCCCTGCGTCTGCCCCTGTGCGACATTTCTGACAAAAACCTGGCCGTTCTCCGCGCCTCTATGGAGCGGATGGGTCTGCTGAAGTAAGGAGTCCCCGTCTATGCTGAAGATAATCATTTCTGGCTGCAACGGCCACATGGGCCGGGTGGTGGAGTCCCTGTGCGCCAACGATCCCGCTGTAGAGGTGTGCGCCGGCTTCGACGTGCTAGGCACGTGCGACCGGGAGTTCCCGGTGTATACCTCCCCTGCCCAGTTTACCGGTCAGGCGGACGCAGTGATTGATTTCTCCTCCCCTGCCGCCCTGGACGGCCTGCTGGAGTTCGCTCAGGCCCAGAAAGTTCCCTTGGTGCTGGCCACCACCGGCTACACCCCGGAGCAGGAGGCTCAGGTGGGAGCCGCCGCCCGGTCGGTTCCTGTTTTCCGTTCCGCCAACATGTCCCTGGGAATCAACGTGCTTCTGGAGCTGGTGAAAAAGGCCGCTTCCGTCCTGGGGGACAGCTACGATATTGAAATTGTGGAACGCCACCACCGTCGGAAGGTGGACGCCCCCTCCGGCACCGCCCTGATGATCGCCGACGCGGCGGCTCAGTCCTGCGGCCACGAAACGGAGTACGTCTACGAGCGCCATGCCACCCGCCATCCCCGGGATAAAAAGGAGATCGGCATCTCAGCCGTCCGGGGCGGAACCATTGTAGGAGAGCACGAGATCATCTTCGCCGGGCACGACGAGATTATGGAGATTAAGCACACCGCCCTCTCTAGGGAAATCTTCGCCCAGGGCGCGGTAGAGGCTGCCAAATTCATCGCTGGAGTGGATAAACCTGGACTGTATGACATGAGTTATCTGGTAAAATAAGCAAAACCGCCTCTGTCAACCTTGACAGAGGCGGTATACTGATACTGCCTAAAGGATCTACAATGGTTATGGGAAAAACTGCCGTCTGCCAGCAATTGAAAGAAGCCTCGCCCGCCTCCCCCTGTATCAAAGGCTGAATACTATAAAAATTGACACAACCGGAAAAACGGTTGCAGAAGTTTCCAGAGAAATACAGGCGCTATAAAATCCAACTCTACGCAGCGGCGATTGATTTTTTCTAAAAAACCTGCTACCCTGTTTTGCGGAGGTGGGACATATGGACCAGGAAAAGACCGGTAAGCTCATCCGTACCCTGCGCACCCAGCGCGGGCTGACCCAAAAGACGCTGGCTGAGGCTGTAGGCGTAGGCGACAAGGCAGTCAGCAAATGGGAGCGGGGGTTAGGCTGCCCGGACGTGTCCCTCCTTCCGGAATTAGCAAGGTTTTTGGGCGTCAGGCTGGAGTCTCTTCTCTCCGGCGAGCTGGACGCCAACGACCAGGAAAGAGGAAATATGAAAAAGCTGCAATTTTATGTCTGCCCCAGCTGCGGGAATTTCATCACTTCCGCATCGGAGGCAGGAGTGTCCTGCTGCGGCAGGACGCTGCGCCCGCTGGAGGCCCAAAAAGCGGAGGGCGAAAATAGGCTGTCGGTGGAAAAAATTGACGACAGCTGGTTTGTCTCCTCCCATCACCCCATGACGAAGGAGCACTATCTCTCCTTTGTAGCCCTGCTCACCGGCGACACGCTATTTCTCCGCCGTCTCTACCCCGAGTGGGACCTGCAAACCCGCGTTCCAAGCTTCGGCCACGGTATTCTGCTTTGGTACTGCACCCAACACGGACTGTTTCGACAGCTGATCTGAAAAGCAAGGTGATGGAAATGGCTCCCTTTCTGGTACTCTTGGCCTGTGTTCTGATTGCTCTTTTGTACTGGAAACTCCACAATTTACAGGACAATAGCAAAGACGAACCCATTTTGACCGAGCACGCCAAGGTACACGCCAAGTCGGAGCATGGCGGGCTTCGAGGGGTCCCGTCCGCAAAATATATCCACTTCTATGTTCCGGAACGGGACGCCATAGTCATATGCCAAGTCACCGAGGGCATTTGGCACTACCTCCCCAAAAACGATTGGGGTATGCTGCACCACCAAGGTGGAAAATTTTTATCCTTCCGGCGGGACTGCGACGGCGAACTGGTCGAGCTGAAGGACTACAGCACGGTTTGGGATATTTATTCGGGTCGTTAGAGGAGGGCATCGCTGTGTCGGATCCATTCATCCGCACCCGCCTGCTGGTGGGTGACGAGCCGCTGGAGCGGCTGCAAAAGGCCAGGGTGGCCGTCTTCGGCGTGGGAGGCGTAGGGGGTTACGCCGTTGAGGCACTGGCACGGTCAGGCATAGGTGCTTTACACCTCTACGACGACGACACCGTCTCCGAGAGCAACCTGAACCGGCAAATTGCCGCCCTTCACTCCACCGTCGGCCAGCCTAAGGCGGAGGTTATGGCCCGGCGGGTGCGGGATATCAATCCAAACTGCAATGTGGAGGCAATCCGGATGTTCTACCTCCCCTCCAACGCCGGCGCGGTGGACTTGTCCCAATACGACTACGTGGTGGACTGTATCGACACTGTAACCGCTAAGCTGGAACTGGTAACAAGGTGTACTGCCTTACAGATAAAAATCATTTCCGCTATGGGGACCGGAAACAAATTTGATCCCTCCGCCCTTACCCTTACCGATATTTCCAAAACCCAGGGTTGTCCCCTGGCCCGGAACATGCGCAAGGAGCTGCGGAAACGGGGGATTAATCACCTGAAGGTGGTCTACTCCACTGAGCTGCCCACCGTTCCTCTGCGTCGAGCTGAGCAAGAGGCACCCAATTCCTCCAATACCCGCCCCGATTCTTCCACCCGGCGGGATACGCCAGGCTCCACCCCATTCGTCCCTGCCGCTGCCGGGCTGTTGCTGGCCTCCGCCGTGGTCCGTGAATTGGGACAATACTAAACCGTGCCGTCCATTGGACCGGCACGGTTCGTATTTTTTATCCTATTTCGGGCATGCTAGCAAGCAAAAGGAGCGATAAAATGAGCCTGATTGTATGTACAGATCCTTGCGTGTACCAAAAAGACGGTTACTGTTCCTTGTCCCGCGCCGCGTCCTCTGGGGAGCCGGGGCAGTCCAAGTGTGTCAACTTTGTGCCGGTCCGTCCCTCAGAGCAAAGCGGCCATCGCCTCCCGGATGTTGGCCACACGAATGAGCTCTAGGCCCTCCGGTACAGTGAGTTTCCCCTGTGTTCGCTTTGGAACCATACATTTTGTAAAGCCTAAGCGCTTTACCTCTGAAAGGCGCTGACCCAAGGTGCTGGCCGCCCGAAGCTCACCGGTAAGGCCCACCTCACCGATGGCGGCCAAGTCGTGGGGCAAGGGCCTGTCCCGAAAGCTGGAGGCCAGGGCCAGGATGACCGCAAGGTCAGCGGCAGGCTCCTCCAGATATAGCCCGCCGATGACATTGAGGTAGGCGTCACAGTTGCCCACCATCAGTCCGCCCCGTTTTTCCAGCACAGCCAGCAGCAGCATGGACCGGCTGTAGTCAAAACCGTTGCTCACCCGGCGGGGGTTGCCCAGGCTGGAGGGCACCACCAGCGCCTGAATTTCCGCCAGCACCGGGCGGACGCCCTCCATCACGCAGGTGACGCAGGTACCTGGCGCTCCGGCCGGCCGGCCGGCCAGCATTGCCTCAGAGGGGTTGGGAACCTCAGTAAGGCCCCCCTCCTCCATCTCAAAAACACCGATCTCGTTGGTGGCCCCGAACCTGTTCTTTGCCGCCCGGAGAATGCGGTAGGCCATGTGGCGCTCCCCCTCAAAATAGAGGACACAATCCACCATGTGCTCCAGCACTTTGGGCCCGGCGATGGAGCCCTCTTTGTTCACGTGGCCGATGACAAAAACGGTGACCCCTTCCCCCTTTGCCAGTTGTATCAATGTTAAGGTACATTCCTTTACTTGGCTTACACTGCCTGGAGCGGAGGTCACATCACCGTGATAAAGTGTCTGGATGGAGTCCACGATCAGCACGTCAGGCCGGAGTTGATGGACGGCGTCTACCAAGTTCTCCAGATTGGTCTCCGCAAGCAGGTAGAGGCCCTCACCCCGTACCTTCAACCGCTCCGCCCGCAGCTTAATCTGCCGCTCCGACTCCTCCCCGGATACATACAGCACTGTGGCAAAGCGGCACAGATTATCGCAAATTTGCAACATCAGCGTGGATTTGCCGATCCCTGGCGCGCCCCCCACCAGAACCAGCGAACCCTTGACAGCCCCGCCGCCCAGCACCCGGTCCAGTTCCCCCATGCCGGTGGCAAAACGCAACGCGTCAGTGGTCTCCACCTCTTTCATGGGGAGTGGACGGTTTACGACCACTCCTGTTACGGAGCCTCCCTTCACCTGACTTGACCGTTTGGTCGGCTTTTCTGCCGGTTGCTCTAAAATAGTGTTCCAGGATTTACAGTATGGACATTGTCCCTGCCATTTTGGAAATTCATTGCCACACTCAGTACAATAAAACAAGGTTTTTGCTTTCATAATTTCTTTCTCCTCTGTGAAATTGTGGAACAATTATAGCAGAATTTTACCGGATTGCAAATCTTATTTATCTGCAGTCAGCCAGGCTCCCGCAACAACAGCGGCCAACTTTCGTTGGTAGTTTTCGTCCCGCAATAACGCTTCTTCTTCTGGATTGGTAAGAAACCCACACTCGATGAGGATAGCCGGACAGGTGATGTGGTTCATAATATAAACGGTATCAGGAATCTGCTTGGCAACCCGTTCGTTGTCAGCTTGTAAGGCGGCTTTTATACTGTTTTGAAAATGTTCCGCCAAATCCTGTGAACCCTGGGTTGGGGCGTAAAAGACATGGGTTCCATGATAGCGGCTGCTGGGGTAAGTATTTTGATGGATGCTCAGGAGGGTTCCTCCCTCCACCTCCTCAATAGCTGACACCCGGTTTTCCAGGTCAGATCGTTTCTTCTCCCGCAATGTGTTGGCGCTGCTGTTGTGAAGAGATATGTCCTCCTCTCGGAGCAGTATCGGATCCACTCCGTACATTCCCAATACGTCCCGTAGCTTGAGTACGATTGCCAGATTGAACCGGCTTTCCGGGACTCCAGTGATAGAGACCGCCCCTCCGTCCTCACCCCCGTGCCCCGCATCCAATACCAGAGGCTGTGCACGCCCAAAAAGTGCCGGCTCCATTGCTGGCTTGGCAATATTGTTCAGCCGGCTTATCGCCAGGGCCAGCAGAACAACCGTTCCCAAAAGCGCTCCGGCCAGCAGGACTCCCTTTTTCAATATGACCACCTCCCCCCTATCTTATGGGCACCGGCCGTTTGGTATGCGTGTACCTCTTGGAGCCGCAATACATAGAATGATCTGAGGGGGACGCTGTGCGCTCCCTGTGCCCGTCCTCCTTGTATTGAATGAAGGAGGGAATTTCCCTTGTTTATGGAAAATAGCAATGCCTCCCGGCCCGTTACCATGACTGCAGGTGGGACAAATACGGCCCAAACAAACCAGACTGGCTGTCCAGACTCCAACGGAACCTTGCCATCCTGTGCGGGGCTGGCAGTACCCTATGTGCCTTTTCAACAGAACAATCCCCAGAAGTATGCCCAGAGCGAGGCGCTGAGCAATGGCACTCTCTTCCCCGGGCTGAATCTGCCCTTCCGTCTGGCGGTAGAGGGCTCCTCTTTACCCGCCACACCCCTGGCCGAGCTACAGGCACTGGAATTTGTAGTGCTGGAGTTGAATCTTTACCTTGACACCCACAAAGATGATACCGAAGCGTTCAATCTGTTTAAGCAGTTTTCCGCCATGGAAAAGGCGGCGAAAGCGGCTTATGAATCCAAATATGGCCCTGTCACAACGCAGGGAGCAGCTGTTGGTGACAGATATCAGTGGTTATCTGACCCCTGGCCCTGGAATTTTGCGCAGAATGAGGTGAAATAAATGTTCCACTATGAAAAAAAACTTCAATTCCCAGTAAAAATTACCACCCCCAACCCTAAACTGGCCGCATTCATTATCAGTCAGTACGGTGGGCCCGATGGTGAGCTGGGCGCCTCTATGCGCTACCTGTCTCAGCGGTACTCCATGCCTTACGCTGAGGCTAAGGGACTGCTCACCGACATTGGTACTGAGGGTTCATTCTGTGACTGGTGCAGATTTTTCAGCATGAAAGTCCACTTTTGAGACAAAAAATTGAGATAAACCTCCACTTTTCGGTTTTTATATACCACCATCTGGTCCAAAACGTTTTTGTAGAACGCCTCACTGTCTGTCCTGCCATTTACAATGTCGGTTACTTGATGGCCTATGGTCTCCCTCAGTTGTTCTGTCTCGTAGGTGATGCTCCCTCTAGATCGCACCGTCTCAAGCCGCTTTTGGAGCATTTCCAACTCTCTGTCATATCGCTGATTGACCAGCTGCATCTCCTCTTTTGTAATCTGCTTGGAAAAGAACGCATCCAGCACATCCGTCTTTTTCTGGTTCAGTTGGCCAATCTCATATTCCAATTCCTCAATCCGGTCCACAGTCCCATCCTCACTCACCCGAATGGCCTCGAACGCAAGGGATGTGACATTTTGGATAATCCCCTCCCGATCCATTCGCAGCGTTGCCAAGGACTGCCTCAGGATATCCATAGCCAACTCCTCCCGCAGGAGTTTTCCTATATCGCAGCCCACCTCATTGCCTTGAGCGTCAACATGTTTTCGTCCTTCAGATGTGGCAGTGTAGCAGCTCCAACGCCTGTAAAGGGAACCATCTTTGCGGTGTTTTTTCCGTGATACAAAGCTGGCTCCACACTCTCCACATTTTATTTTACCGCTGAATACGTAACGGTTGGAATGCCCCTTCCCTAGCTTACTGCTGCGGTCCCGTTTTTTCAGCTCCTGCTGTACGGTATCCCACAGCTTCCGATCAATGATGGGCTCATGGTGATTTCGAATGATGACCAGTTCCTCCTCGCCATGGTTGTACTTTTTAGTATGGCTTAAGTAATCGGGGGTAAATGTTTTTTTCTGAACCAAATCCCCCACATACTTTTCGTTCTTTAAAATTTTTACGATGTGGGAATTAGACCACTTCACGTTACCGCTGTAGGTCCGGTATCCCGCTTCGCGAAGCTCCCGGGCGATGACAGTAGTCCCTTTTTTTTCTACGCCATATTTGTAGAAGATCAGCCTAACAACCTCCGCCCCCTCCGGATTTAATGTCAGGTATCCTCCCTTTACATCATATCCCAGGAGCGATCTTCCGAATACAACCCCCTGCTCCATCCGCCGGGTCTGTCCCCATTTTACCCGGGCGGAGGTTTTGCGGCTCTCCTCCTGGGCCAGAGAGCCCATAATGGATAGGCGCAGCTCAGAATCTGGCTCCAGCGTGCTGATACCGTCGTTTACAAAGACTACCCCTATGTTCAGCACTCTCAGTTCTCGGGTATAGGTGATGGTGTCTAAAATATTCCGGGAGAATCGGCTGACCTCCTTGGTGAGGATGATTTGAAATTTTCCCTGGTGGGCGTCAGCGATCATCTGGTTGAAGGCTGCCCGCTTTTTTGTGGAGGTACCGGTTATCCCTTCATCAGCGTAGACTTGGTACAGTTCCCAGTTCGGCTGGCGGTCGATATACTCCTTAAAATAACGCTGCTGACTCTCAAAGGAGTTGGCCTGATCTTTGTGGTCTGTAGATACGCGGCAGTAGGCAGCTGCTTTTATCATGGCAGTTCACCTCTCAAATATTTTTTGAGTTGTAACCTGGTGCGGTTACATACAACACATCGCATTGGGCTTTAAATGTCTATTTTATCTGATCTGTTAGCTTTTCTTCAGCATAGCGGTACTGCATTTCATTTAATACACCTTTGGCCTTCAGTGCCAGCAGAACGGCACGCTGGTACTCAAACAGAAATTGATTGTCGGTCTCTTTGGTGACCCTGTGATCGTTTTCAATCCTGATAAGCCCTGCCTGTTCCCTCACTCCACCACTCCCCTTTATCTCAAGGGTATGCATAGGACAGGCCTATTTTGTCTGGCAGATTTCCTCCGAACAAAAAAGTTTGGTTTTTGGGGCTTATATGAAATTTGCCTGTGCTCGCCAATGACGAACTTTTGTTGATCTTTTCCTTTTTCTGATCGAAATGATCCTGAAAATGATGATTGTTGACATAGATGTTTTCATACCTGTCATCTCGTATCATCTGCAGTATATTTAAGCCGAGTGTGACAGCAAGCACATTTCATCAGAAAAGATGTACTGCCTGGCCGAAAATTGTAAAAAAAGCCCCTTGGCTAAACGGTGATTTCAGCCAAGGGGTTTATAACTGATACCTCAGTTCTCTATTAACCAATCCAGGTTTAATGCTAAAGTGGACATACATATATTCGGCTTTATCAACTCCCCATGGAAGTCACTGCCACCAGTGAGATACAGTCCATACTTCTCAGCTAGATGAAAGTAAAAAGCTTGTTGTTCCGGAGTATATTGGGGATAGAAACATTCTATTGCGTCCAGTCCGTAACTGGCCAATTCCTGTATGATGCTCTCTAATGTTTCATTATCCACTCTGATCTGATTAGGATGGGCCAAAGATACCCATCCTCCGGCCTTCTTAATGGCCTCAACACAAACTCGTGCTGCCGGCTTAGGCCGCTCAACTTGCTGATGAAATTCCTCTGTATCCAGATAGCGGCCAAAAGCCTCTCTACTGTCAGACACATAGCCACGACGTATCAACGCTTGCGCAAAGTGGGGCCGTCCTACAATATTTCCGCCGGCCAATTCCTCCACTTCGGCGAGGGACACCTCTACACCCTGTTCCTTCAAATAGGAGATAATACGTGGTGCACGTTGGTCTCGTCCCGCTTTCAGGTCTCCACATAGAACAGCCAAAGTGTAATCATTTGGGTCAAAGCCATAACCCAAAATATGAAAAGTATGGTACTCCTTAGCGGCGAATTCTATGCCCCGAATAACCCGAAGCTTCAAACGCTCTCCTGCCAAGACTGCTTCATCCAGACCATCCACCGTATCGTGGTCTGTAATGGCCAGCACTTCCAGACCCTGGTCTTTCGCCAAATGTACCAGCTCTGTTGGAGTGTACTGGCCGTCGGAGGCAGTCGAGTGAGTGTGCAAATCAGCCAGTACAGTCATAGCACATCTCCAAAATACTCCTCATAAACTGCAATATCATGTTCCGAGTCGCACTCTAGCCAGAGTTCGTCCGTAGAAATGGTTTGGATGTCATATCCCCTTTGAACAAGCTCATGGAGAAGAGTTGTCATATCCAGCTGGTTCAGAGGTTTAGCCAGTGTTTGGCGAATGGTCTCTTCTACCCAGCTCCAACTCTCTGGTGTAAACCTTAATAGTCCCATAAACTGACCCTGAATATCCTTGGGATCCTGGGGTTCTTTCCCAATCTCCTGCAAGAGGCCGTTCTCGTTTACTCGAAAGGTCTCCAAATCCTTTAGGGGATTGTTCATCCGCTTTTCCCACAGAGACCAATATCCGCTGTAGGAGGTGATAGCCAGGGGCTCAGAGCAGTCTATCAGCACCTGGACCACCTTGGAAGAAAAAACAATGTCTGAGTAGCAAACAATACAGGGCTCGCGTTTAAGCCATTCCTCCGCCATGGTCAGAGAGTAGAACATGTTCGTCTTTTCCCAGTTCTCATTGTGAAAGTATGTTACGCCAGGAATATCAAACATATTGCTGCAATACCCGGTTACAATAGCGATATCCTCTCTGGAAATTTTTGCCTGATCCAGGGTATCAAGGCAGCGATCCAACAATGTTTTACCTTGGAGAGTACACATACATTTGGGCCGATCTTTGGTCCGCATCCCCAATCGGCTGCCTCGTCCGGCCGCTAAGATAATCACTTTCACAACGAAAACACTTCCTTTATTAACTGAATATCTCCTGTTCTAAGTGGATAATACCGTTCCGGATGCCACATAATTCCTCGAATCCAGGAAAAATTCTCATGTCTCACCGCCTCCAATACCCCATCAGCACTCCATGCCGTAGGAATCAGCGGAAAGTCACAGGCAGTTGTTCCCCAGCTGTGGAAGCTGTTCACCCTGTCTCCATTGGACAGAGGATGTTCCACCCGAACATGCTCTTCAATCCTCTGAAGGGGAGTTCCAAAGTAATCCAGTATCATTTGCATTCCTCGGCAGACACCCAGCACAGGGACATGTTTTTCTACCGCGGTTCGGATCAAAAACCGCTCCACCTCATCTCGTTCTGGGGCATCACCACCGTAAACCGCCAGATCATTACCACCTGTCAGTAAAAAACCGTTGGGCCTTTGAGTCTTCAACAATTCTTTCACCGTAGCCGAGTGATTTGGCAGAAGGAGCGGCAGAAAGCCGCATATTTCCGCTAAAATGGTCCATTCCTGGGATAGTGCGTCCCGTCGTTCCCCAATATCTTTTATGGATTCCACACGCTGGGTAAGAGCTATTATTTTCCTCATAATACTACCACAGTCCGGTTCTTGCAATCCAGAGCAATGCGCTGGGCAGAGGCATAGCGGGCAAACTGCTTCTCTCCAACCCCAATTACCGCTGGAATTCCGAACTCCGCCGCTCGAATGGCCATATGAGAATTGGCTCCGCCATATGCGGTAATAAAACCGGCAATATTGTGAGAAAATATCCAATCATAGCCAGGGTCGGCTCCACGGATCAGGACCAGTTTACCTGTCAACTCCTCCTCTGCGGGAAGCAGAACTGTCCGTGCTGAACAGCAGCTCTGGGTAATGAAGTTCGGACTTCCGTTTGGCATGAAAAAACTGTACACCTGCTCCTCCCTCCACAGGAGAGGAGGCAGAGTAATACCGGCCGCCGCTTGTTCCATCTGTCTTCCTTCCAGGATGGAGCTCCTCATAACTGCTTCCAAATCTCCCGCGTTGGAATATGCTTCCATGATCCTTTGAATAGTTACATGGGATATGTCCTCCCGGCTCAGGCCGCAGCTTTCTCCTAAGTCGGCCAACAGCTCCAGCACATCGGACAATGTGTGTGTAAAGATAAATTTAGCGTACTCACGGCCTTCGATTGCGTGCTGGATAAAATGAAAGAGAGATAAAACATCGGTTTTTAACTGATGTTTCTCCAGCATATGCTGGAGGTTTTCATACTGCGTCAGGGACAATTTAAATGGGTACGTTTCCTCTGCCCTGTCTTCTCTGACATGACTGAAGTCAAAATACCTCTCTTTGTCCTGATCGTACCTGGGGGAGCAGATATCATAGGTTCCAGGCCGCAGATGTCCGTACCGCTTCAAAAACGCCTCAGGAGAGAGGGTGGACAAATCCTGGGAGATATTCTTGCCCACGGTAGACAGGCTATTCATATATGCTGCCCGCTCCTCCTCCGTCAATACTCCAGCTGATACCATAGAACGCAGGAACTCCACAGCAATAAATCCAGCCCGAGCCAAACCCGCAAAAGGCAAAGTGCCGTACCGTTTGCAGTATTCCAGCAGCCAGTAGATCTTATCCCCTGTTCCCAAACCGCTGTTTATAATCTCCTGACGTTTCTGACCAAGAATCTCTATCTTTGCAGCATCTTTTTTCCACAGCCCATCTTCACAGATGATTGAGTTGGTCAAATCGCTCAGACATTCTGTCAGACAGGCACACTCATCCTCTGTGAAGCAATTGTTCAACAGTATTTTTACTCGCTCTGGCAGGTCAAATGTATAACAGGTAAAGGCAATTTCAAACTCTACTTTATCATGAAACTCTGGGTGTTTCCGGAGTCGATTCAGGTAATACTCTGCCAGCTTCTCCGCGAGAGGCTCGGGAAGAGTTTTGGGCATAAAGGAGTTGAAGCTTACTCGAGTGTCTATGTAGGGTAGCCCCAGAAAATTGACCATCAATGGAAAAGAGCGCAGATTTCGGTATCCATAGTTGTCCCGCTGATAGGCCCAAACACCGTTGGTAATTATCTCTTTGTATAGGCTCAGTGCCAGCGCCCGGGGCCGAACACCGATCATTTCCGCCGGATTCCAGTCCGGCATAATCCCATAGATTGTCTGCCGTCCACACAAGTCTGGGTGAGGCATGATCGAGGCGCACAGCTTTGCCCTGATCTGCTCCAGACATTGCCTCTGCTCCTCCAAGTCAGCCAAAGGCTTCGTCAGTACTAATGGCCGAACCTGAAGAAGATACAGCTTTTCCTCTGAAACAGCAAACTCAATGTCCAGCGCAGGTTGTTGGAACAATTCTTCCAATTCCTGACACAGGTCAATCACACGGTCCAGCGGGGCAGGAGGCGGCTTAAGTGAGCCCTTGAAGTGATAGAATGTCTCAAGTTCCTGTCCAGTTCCATCGGTAACAGAGCTGGTAGAGCCGGTAGAAGCGTCATAGTTCAGGATAAAATAGTTTCCTCCAGTGTTTGGATCCGCGGTGAAAGCCACACCGCATAACTCTACAGAGGTTAAGAAGGGCTGGACGAACACTTGGTTTTCCAGATCGGGGCCCATGGCCGCCACAACCTGTTCCACCGCATGAAGAATATCCTCCTCACTTTTCACATCCGGGATAGAAAGAAATTTTCCCGCATTTGAACACTCTGCCATATCCTCATTCTTCGCACTGCTGCGGACGATGAGCGTTTTTCCAAGTAGTCCGTTCCTGTGCAGCATGGAAAGTATTTGTCCAGGATCCTTTTCCACCTCACCGGTTGTCAGGCACACCTGTGGAAGCACCTCTGCCGCTTTAAGCTGACCGTATAGGGCTCGCAATGTGTCTGCTTTTGTTGTAAATTGCAACATATTTGTCACCGCTTTTTTTGAGCCATCCAAATTCTTGTTGTATAGGGTACTGTAATTGTTTCCTGATTGAGTTGTTCAACAACCTGCCGGATTTCGGCAATTATTTGTTCAAATACGTCGGGAGATTGGCGATAAACTGTACCATGCGATTTCCAACCTTCAATGAAATCTTCTGCGTTTAAATGGTGTTCAATCCGCCCGGAAATGAATTTTACTGGCCCAAATAGCCCAGACTGATCAATTATATTGGTCTGATCTTCTCGGCGGGTTCCGTAGCTATAATCAGCGATGTGCCTTTTAATTACCGCTTCGATTGCCTGCTGAACTGGGTTATCTAAGTTCCGATGATTCCACATACAGGCAAACCAGCCTCTTGGCTTTAGTATACGGCTAGTTTCTATTAAGGCCTGTTTCCTATCGCACACATTGAAAGACGACCCAAATGTTACCAGATCATATTTGGAGGAATCCATCCCAGTGTCTTCACCCACACCCTCGAACCACTGAACATTCGAATATTTCTCTGTTCGTTTAACTCCGTTTGACCGCATGGCATCATTAGGCTCTACGGCCCACACGTTCAGCCCAAATTTAGCTAGCTCTAAAGTTAGATGGGCTGCTCCTGCACCTACATCGCACACCTCATCTCCGGGCTTCACCCCAGCACAGACCAGCATTTCTAAGATTGCAGTTGACGCATACTCCGGACGGTGGAGATAGGCCTCTGCTAAGTTCGTATAATCCCATTCTGTTTTCATAGTTTTATTTCTCCTCACATGATTTTATAGATATCAATTTTATCTGTTCCTCTGGTGTTCTATCCCCGTCATTTTCCAGAATCAGGTCTGGATTTTTAGGTTCCTCTACCTGGACATGAATTCCCGCCACGTCAGCTTGTGCCTGACTGTACAGGCACTTTTGATCCCGGCGTCTGAGCGTTTCCAATGATACTTTAATATAGACCTCAAAATAATCCGGTATATTTGACCGGTTCCATTCCCGTACGCTGTCAAACATGGAGATTGTGCAGCAAATTACTGTAATTCCCTGCATGGCCAGCAGCGCGCACAGCCTGGCATTGCGCATTGCGCTTTTCCGGCGGTCTATTTCTGTAAATCCTAAGTCATCTCCAAAGACCTGGCGCAGCTCATCTCCATCCAGGAGGACTACCGGCTTGCCATCTGCCTTTAACTTTTCATACCATAGTCGGCCAATGGTCGTTTTTCCGGCCCCGGACAAGCCGGTAAGCCAATATACCCTACTCATTTTTCGGCTCCTCCAATGGAATTAATTCAGGCACAGTGATCTGCTTATGCCATGCCTCTTGCAGTGTATATTGAATCCACTCATGGAGCGTTTCATCTGGTGGAGCAGTATCTTTCAAATATGTTCTGTTAATGCGCTCAAATCGGAAAGGATACCTGAACAGTTCCCGCACCACTTTTTCCGGAATAGGGTATTCTTCAAAGGAAAAGGAAGGATACCCATAATATTTTAAGATTGGGTCGTAGAACATTTTTAAGCGAAGCTGGTCGAACTCTGTCAGCACGCTGCTGATATCTCTATGCAACGGTGTCTGGTCAAACCCTTTTGTTACATTTCCGCTTCGATCCGCCAAGGGAGCTTCTGTTTCCAGCATCTGCGGTTCAAATGGAACATTTAAGTGTCTGCACAGCGCACGGCACATGGTTTCTGGTTTAGTTTTCAAATCCTCGAATCGAAATCCAAAGTAACATGAAAGCAGTTGTGGCGGCAGGAATTTAGTGTGGATATAGTCAGAAGCCAATAAATATTTTGTTTGAAATTCATTCCATCCAACCAGGCCATAGAGGTAAGCACGCCCAAAGGTAACGACGGGCTCCCTCATACTGGTCAGTACGGTGTGGTAAGGAAACGAGAGAACCATGTCATTATAGACACTCGTATCCCACATGTGCGGATCTAAGAGCATCAAAGGCACAATGCGGGGATTCAGTCCTCTTTTTTCATATTGAAAAAGAAAATATCCACAGAACAGCTCTTTCACTGTATACATATGGGGAGCAGGTCTTTTCTGCCGGAGCCAATCCAGATAATCAGACAGCCCCTCCAGTTTGATATCACAATTCTTTTTCTGAAACAAGGAAAGAATCTGCTCTATTGTATACGTTCTATCAACTTGAGACAGTGCCTCCCGAAATGCTGGCATAAAATAGAGCAGCTCACCGTCAATCTTAGAATCTGTGTGAAAATCCAGACCACCATACATCTGAATTCCGCTTACAGAACCTAGTACACCCAGGCTTAACTCTGTACCGGAGTAAGCGTGCTTATACCAAAAGCAAATTCTCTTAACCTCATCTATTCGAATTGGAGTAGGTTTCATGTTCGCGTAATGCAAACCAAATTTTTTTCGAAAATTGATCGGATATCTGCTCCAATTTTTCTCTCCAATCAAAAAAATAAATTTCTGCTGTTCGAGCAAAAGCTCCAGGTTACAGGTTATCATCAAACATTCCAGTGGCTTAAAGGATGTATATAAAAGGTAAATGTGGTTGTCATTGGCATAGTCTTCGCTGCTTCTAACATTGTCATTAAGAAATTTAAGATTATAAAAATTTTCTTCATTTTTTATCTGGATTGGTTTGCTCAAGTCCTGAAAGAAATACCGCATTTTCTCTGAGCTTTCTGGAATGTACGGCCCCTCAAAATGTTCTTGTTTCTTATCAAAAATATAATATTGTCCCTCATCAACAGGAAATATCTGGATACTCACATCTTGATACTCATGGAATATTTTTTCCCATACGTAGGGGTATTGCTTCAGTAGTGCAGCGTTGTGAGTATAGTTTGCTCGAAGTTCCTCTTCATTGGGAGTATAATATGCCTCCTTCAACATGTGAAAAATGTTCTTCCGTTCTTCTGGAGCGGAGTCATAGATCTTTACAAAGGCAGCAAAGGCCTGTCCATACTTCTGCTGGTCAAACAGCGCAATTGCCTGTTGAATCTTATCTCTGGTTTCCATGTTTCCAGCTATCTCCCATCAAAATTATTTCTATCCCGGCTCAACAACTGTTTATCCGTTAAACCAACCATAATCCAATCGTAACCCACGTCTCTTGCTGCCTCACGTCTATACCAAACAGAAAAAAGTTTTTCTGCAATTCAATTTCAAACGGCTGCTATCTCGGGGAAAAACCTCTCTCAACCGCTTTGAAGAAATTACAATATTGAGAAAGAAGTTTTAGTTTGTTAAGTATTAAGTGTTAACTGTTCTCCGCATCTCTCACATATAAGCAAGTCTGTCAGTTTCTGTCCACATTTACACACCCAGCCGATCTGACGTGCAGGATTGCCGATCACCAGCGCATGGGCAGGTACATCGTGGGTCACCACACTGCCTGAACCGACCATTGCGTATTCACCAACAGTTATGTCACATCGAATCGTTGCGTTTGCACCAATAGAAGCCCCTTTCCGCACCAAGGTTTTTCCGACCTGGAAATCGCTCTGAAACGCACGGGGAAAGCGGTCGTTTGTAAAGGTCATGGATGGTCCCAGGAACACATCATCCTCAATCTCAACGCCATGGTAGACATTTACATTATTCTGTATCTTCACGCGGTTTCCGATAATCACACCTGTGTCAACATATACATTTTTACTAATAATACAATCTGCCCCAATACAGGCCCTCTCCCGTACTTGGGCATGGTTCCATATTTTTGTACCCTCTCCAATCGAAGCTTCCGAGCTTACCTCCGCTGTAGCATGAACAAAATACTTCTCCATAACCATGCTCCTTAAACGCTTTCGTGTCTTAATAACTTCCCTGCAGACTCCCTGTCGCAATTCTTTGATCGATAAATTTTGAATTCTTTCTTTTATACACGTTCAACAAAAAAGCGGTTCACAGTTTCGATCACATATGAAATTTCTTTCTCTGTCAACTCAGGAAAAATTGGCAGACAAACGGATTGAGAGGCAACTCTCTCCACCACAGGCAAGCTGCCTGGTGCATACCCCAATCCCAAGAAGGCTTTCTGCAAATGTAGTGGGACCGGATAGAACGTGCCGCTGCCAACGCCGTTTTCCTGAAGATAAGCGCACAATTTCTCTTTATGTGGAGTTTTTACTACATACTGATGCCAGCAGGGAGTAATATGTGTGGCGTACGCTGGTTTCACCACTTGATCGCAAAGTCCCTCCTGATAGGCTGCCGCAACTTTGGTTCGAGCTGCGTTATATTCCTCCAAATGAGGCAGTTTCGCCAACAGAACGGCGGCCTGAATTGCATCTAACCGTGAATTATATCCAATTAAATAATTGTAATATTTATAAGGGTTATAGAGTCCAGTCGCCGTATCATTATGGGCAGTACATACGTTTTTCCTACCATTCATCAGTTCCCAGGCACGTGCCCCTTTTTGAGCTGCGCCATGCTCACGCAGGGCCGACAAAATCACAGCCAGTTTATCATCATCGGTGGCAACCATACCCCCGTCTCCAAAGGCACCTAAATTTTTAGTGGGGTAAAAGGAAAAGCAGCCAACCGCCCCCAGAGATCCTGTCTTTTTATTTTTGTATTGGCTTCCGATGCTTTGCGCACAGTCCTCAATCACACTTAGTTTATATTGGTGCGCAATCGCTGTAATCCGATCCATGTCGCAGGGAGCTCCAAAAATGTGGACCGGAAGAATAGCCTTGGTCTTTGGGGTAATTTTCTCCTCAATCTGTTCTGGATCAATATTATAGTTGTCCTCCCGAATATCAACAAACACCGGCGCAGCCCCCAGAGAGGCAATTGCTTCGGCCGTAGCAAAAAATGTAAAAGGAGTTGTGATAACTTCATCTCCTGGGCCTACTCCGCAGGCGTGCAGGGCAAGGACAAGTGCCTGGGTACCATCAGAGCAGCCCAATGCGTGCTTTACACCAAGAAATTCTGCCACCTGACGCTCAAACTCCTGAACGGTACTGCCGCCAATAAATGTGCAGCTCTCCATTACAGCAGTGATTCGGCCGTCAATTTCCTCCTTGATCATCTGATACTGTCGTCTTATGTCAAGAAAGGGTACATTCATGATATTGTCCTCCTGTACTAAACACTCAGCCAACTGCGGGCAGCATCGCACTCTTCGCTATGCTTTCACATATGGCAATCGCCTTTGTTGCGGCTAAACCATCTACCTCAACGGGACAGTTGTTCACTATTGCGTGATAAAAGGACATCAACTCAGCCCGTAGAGGTTCTACAATGGGAACAAATATCTGCTGCGTAATGCTGTCCTGCTTATAGGAATTCTCCTGACCTTCATCAATAATCATGCTGGCGTTTTTATTAACCTGAAGTGTTTTTGTCAGCAAATTCGCGCGAATAAAACTGTTGTGTGTATGGATCTGCAGCTCACGAACCTTATCCTCTGTCACCCGACTGGCGCTGATCCCCGCCTGAACTCCGTTGTCAAACTTCAGCATGCCCTGCACAAAATCCAGCCGGCCGCTTTTTACAACCTGCCCAAGTCCTATCGACTGAACAACCTGATGTCCTTCCATCAAACTGCACACCAGATCCACATCGTGAATCATCAAATCCTCAACCACACTAGCGTCCGTAATCCGGCCATCGTAAGGACTGTAGCGCCTGGCCTCAATAGAGATAATCTGCTCATGCTTCAGAATTTTTGCTAGCTCAATCACCACTGGATTGAAACGCTCTACATGTCCTGCCGCAAGCTTGAGTCCCTGTGCGGCAAAGGCATAGGCAAGGCGTTCAGCCTCTTGGGCGTTCACTGTCAAAGGCTTTTCGATCAACGCATGTACACGATGCTCTGCCGCTGCCAAACCCAACTTTGTGTGCAGTGAGGAGGGTACCGCAATCACAACCGCTTCTACCTGGTCCAAAAGACTATCCGCAGTTTCGGCAGCCAGGGTTTTATACTGTGAGGCTATTTTTTCAGCCCGAGACTGGTCCTCATCATAGATCCCAACCAGATCAAATTGGTTTCTCTCCTCTGAAAGAATCCGCACATGGTTTTTGCCCATATGACCTGTACCAATTACTCCAATCTTCAGCTGTCGCATTTCGCTGCCCCCTCGCCTGACAATGTGTTTTCTTCCTCAATCAACCAAGCTACCTTTTGGTAGGCGGCGCTGGCCTTCAGCATAGCCACAGCGGGATCGTCGGGTGAATAGCCAGCCAGCAGAGACCGCACCTGTTCCGCTAAAGATCGCAGTTCTTCTGAGGGAGACCGCAGCTCCGGAGTATGGCTACTCAAAAATTCCACCATGTTCTTCATGCCGGGGCAGGAAGTCAGGCCCTGGTGAAGCAGACGGACATAGTTCGCCGCATTGCCCTGCTCCAACTGGGCAAACGCTTGGGCGCAATACCAGCCAAAACGGTGCATTGGGGGTAAGAGCTCTACATTTTCCTCCCGCAGAAAAGCCGGTGCGTAATATTGCGGCAGAAATACGTTCTCCACCTGGGCAAAGCTTTTAGCCAGCACCAGTCCCTGACTCTCCTCCTTCCAGGGGCAAACCCGCACACCCGCAAGAACCAGCCCCCGGGCCCAGATCAGTTTGTTCAGATCCTCGGTCATGGAGTTGACGCCTTGAAGAACAATAGCATCAAAGCCTTCACAGCCAGCCAAACGGGCGGCCAATGTGTCCATTGTATCTACGTTCAGATTCCGGTCTGGAAAAGGTATTCCCTTTTCCAACGCATGGGCCAGGGCGGCAATGGGCAGCTGCTCCAGCTCCTCCACCTGACCGAGCCGCTCAGCAACAGCCTGAGGTTCCTCCAGACCAATGAGAACTGCCGCGTCCCCCAAGGGGCACACCCCCGCCAGAGGCAGAAAAGCCGTGTAGGCGTGGCGGTGGAATTTTTCGTTCTTTTTTTCATTTTTCTGGTAGTCTGGGGAGAACACAGCGGCCGCGCTGCGAACAAACTGATCCTTTCTGGCCTGTGCATGCTGTTCTGTAGGGGTTGGCTCTCCTAATTCTTTCCAAATACGGCGTATCAGCGAAGTAATATCCCGGTCCGATTTATTATGAAGCTGAATGAGGGTGCGTACCAGATAATCGACCTGGGTGCCATTCAAAAGAGTGCCGTCCAGCTTTTCAAGCTCACCTAAGCAATGCCCTGTCCGGCCGACACGCCGGTAGGAGTCCGCTAAAAACACATGCATAGACCGACGGTGCTCAGGGGACGCAAAGCTCAGTGTATTAAACATTGTCTCCAAGAGATCATACTGATCAGTGTCATAGTCCTCCAGCGCTTTAAAATAACTTTCCGCTAATGAGACACATTCTTCATACCGGCTGGTCTCCCAGGCATGGGAAAACTCTACCCATACAACATCAATCCGGGTAAAAATAGAATTGGGAAACATTGTATGGGCTTCCTGAATCCACTCCTCCAGTTCCGGCATTTTAGCGTTTGCCGCCAATACCACCCCATATCGCAGAATGGAGGCACCCACTCGCTCCCATCCCAAGGCTTTCGCCCGCACACCTGCCTGAGCTCTGCGAAGATAATCCAAAAACTCGGGCGTACCCTCTCCGGATTCTATACACTGCTCTAATGTCAACAAATCATCTGGATTTTTAGCAAGCTTTTCCCGAAGAGCGACCATGTTACGATTTCGTTTTTCCGGAGTCCAGCCGCCGCCTTTGGCATACCCGTCGTGGTGGATCATTATTTTTCCGACTATATAAATACTGGGAATTTCTGCGTCCCAACGCTCGTGGATCGCATTGATATATCGAACACCTGTAGACATGCGTACCAGACGCACAGAACTGAAATCTGTGAAACGTCCATTTTCTCCCAGGTCCATGGTCTTATAGTTGCGGGTCATCAAGGCCCCAAAGTTATACTGCTCTACATCTCTGACGAAATGGATCAGATTGGAAAGGTCTCCTTTCAGCCACTCGTCAGCGTCCAGTACCATGGCCCACTTGCCAGCGCAGCGGTCCAGCACCGCGTTCCGGGCGGCGGAAAAGTCGTTAATCCAGGGAAAGTCAAACACCAGGTCGGCGTACCGCTCCGCCACCTCTCGGCTGCCGTCGTCAGATCCTGTATCCGCCATAATCAGCTCACAGGGGATGGCTTCCCGCAGAGGGGTCAGGGACTTTAGGCACCGCTCCAGGCAGCGAATCTCGTTTTTAAAGATCATGGTAATGCTCAGCAGGGGTTGGATCTGTGTACTCATAATCTGCTCTCCTCTCCGTTCCTGCGCTTGAAAAAGAGGGCCTTGTCCCGCTTTTTCAAACACAGGAAGGGGGACCGGGCACAAGCCCGGCCCCCCTTTTTTTATGCGTATTTGGACGATATTCAGTGTCAGGCTTAGCCCAGCAGCTGGAGAACGCCCTGGGGCACCTGGTTGGCCTGGGCCAGCATGGCCTGGGCGGACTGAACCAGGATGTTGTTCTTCACGTAGCTCATCATTTCCTCGGCCACGTCGGTGTCGCGGATGGTGGACTCGGCGTCCTGGATGTTCTCGGCCATCACGGACAGGTTGTTGCCGGTGTGCTCCAGACGGTTCTGGATAGCGCCCAGGTCGCCGCGGACGGAGGACACGTTGTTGATGGCGGCCTTGATGGTAGCGATGGCCTCCTTGGCCCCCTCCTGGGTGCTGATATCCACGCCATCAATGCCCAGAGCGGATGTCTTCATGGACTTGATGTTTACGGACATCTGGTTGTAGTCGGCGGCGGTATCGCCAATCTGCAGGGTCAGAGCCTTGGGGGCGTTGGGATCAGGCTCAGGAATTGTAACGGCGCTGAACTTCTGAATCTGCTTCTGGATGGCGTCTTTGCTGGAGAGGTCGGCGGTGCCGCCGTTCTTCGCATAGTCTGTCTGCTCACGGAAGCCCAGCTGGCCCTTGGTAGCGGTGTGCTCCACCACGAACATCTTGTTATCCTTCGCGGCGACAGTGATTCTGTCCACTGCGTCACGGAGCACGTCGGTGCCCGCCTCGGCGTCGGTCTTCCATGTGACGGTACCATCAGCGCCGACGTTAACCAGGTCGGTCAGATCAACGACCTTCATACCCGCGGCATCCTTAAACTTGTCAGCAGTCTCCTTCTTCAGAGCGAAGACGTAGGTCTCATCACCCACCTTGATACCGCCGCCATCCGTAATGGTTGCGGTAGTAAGAGCGGTGGTGATGGTAGTATCAGCCAGAGTAGACTTGATCTCGGCGTTACCGGTCTGAATATTGGAGGAGGCATAAGCGGTCTTACCCTCAGCCACACCGTCAGTAGCGGTGGTAACAGTAGCGGTAAAGTTGCCGTTGAAGCTGGCAGCGGCCGTGGCGGCAGCGGCACTGTCTTCCTGCATGGTAAAGACCAGCTTGTCGCCGTCAGCTGCAACATCGTACACCATGCCGCCAATGGCGACTGTCGTGCCATCAAACGCGCCGGCAATATCCTCGCCCTTGGCGCCAATATCCACATTTGCGGTAAGGGCGGCACCACCGACAGAGATGGTGATACCAGTGGTTGTATTGGTACCGGTACCACTCTTTGCGATAGAAATATCAGACAGCTCGATCTCAAAGACGGTTCCCTTGGCTTCCTTGCCGTCCTTGTGGACGATGGTGCTAGTTCCCTGGGTAGTACCGGCGTTCTGGATGGCCAGATCGGTCAGCCCGGTGAACTCAAAGTTAGAGGCGCCAACGGACTCGCCGTCCTTAGAGCCGTCCAGCAGCTGGATGCCGTTGAAGTTGGCGGACTCAGCGATACGGTTAATTTCCGTCTTCAGGGCGGTAACCTCTTTCTGGAGGTTCTCACGGTCGACCTCGTCCTGATAGGTTCCGTTGGCGGACTGAGTGGCCAGGTAGTCCATGCGGTTGAGCATGTCCTGGATCTCCTGCATGGCGCCCTCAGCGGTCTTCACCAGGGAGATGCCGTCCTTGACGTTCTTCTGAGCGGCGTTCAGGCCGGTGATCTGGGCACGCATCTTCTCGGAAATAGCCAGACCGGCGGCATCGTCACCGGCGCGGTTGATCTTGTAGCCGGAGGACAGCTTTTCCAGGTTCTTGGACAGAGCGCTGGTATTGATGTTATAGTTGCGGTAGGCGTTCATAGCCATGATATTGTGTTGAATACGCATGAGTTTGTGCTCCTTTCTAAATTAGTGTGCCCGCGGCTTCCATACCGTGCGGCACAGGTCTGTGGTGCGCCGCCAAAGCGTTGTGGCCTTTAACGCCCTAGCTTATTGGCGCGATACCTTTATATTTCAACCGGCTCGTCAGCCGGAAGAAACCGAATGGCTCAGGTGTCGTTTACGCCGTCGAGGCACCAGAGCACCTTCCCCCGCAAAATGGTGACCTCTCTGGAGGTATCGAAGCTCAGGTGAACCCGCTCGCTGTTCAGGCGATTGAACTGGACTGTGATATACTCGCCCTTTCGCAAGGTGATGCAGAGCATGGTCAGTTCCCTTTTTGCATCGTCATAATATTTTGGACAGCCCTGTCACAGGCTTTCAGGCGCGCGCACGCGCCCTCTCGTTTCCCACTCTCCGGTCCGGAAAACGCTGAGCGAAACACAAATTCTTTTGAGCTTCGCTCAACGCTCCCCTGACCGAATCACGGGCATACACCGGCGTCCCGACCGGCGATATCAGTTAAGCGCTCAACTGCGCCAAACCTAAAAGTTTAATGTTTCTCGCGGCATTGATCTCCCGATCATGGGTCGTTCCGCACTTGGGGCAGGTCCAGGTTCTCGCCCCGTAATCCACATCGTCCTGTACCAGTCCGCAGGCCGAGCAGGTCCGGGCAGTTGGCATGTAGCGGTCCACCAGGATAAGCGGCTTGCCCTGCCGCTCCAGCTTGTATCGCAGCAGCTCCCGGAACGCCCGATATCCCTCGCTGCCCGCACCGCTCCGCAGGGGATTTTGGGACATCTCCCGTAGCGCTTCGGACCTCATACACACGGCGTCCCAGTCGTTGACTATCCGGCTGGACTCCTTGTGGAGAAAATCCCGGCGCTGATTGGCGATGTGCTCGTGGAGCAGTCGGTACTTCCCCACCGCCTCCTCATAATTCTTGGATCCCGGCTCCATCCGGGCAAGTTTCTGCTGGATGCGGGCCAGCTTTTCCTGGGACTGCTTCAGCCACCGGGGCGGGTCGGCCATGGTTCCGTTGTCCGCCACATAGAAGTGGCCCATGGAATATTTCAGGCCGATCGTGGTCTCGGCTGTGGGCACCACCGGTCCTCTCTCTTTTACCAGACACTCATAGAGGACGGAACAGTAATACTTGCCCGTTTTGGTCTTGCTGACAGTGATCCGTTTCAGCTTCCACCAAGCCTGGGGGCGGCGGGAAAATTTGGCTTTGACGACTCCCGCCTTGGTCATGCGGATTCCGTCCTGGGTGGTGTAGATGGTAGGTCCAGACTCAAAATCGTGATTGCAGGCGGTGAAGGAGTCCCGGTCTTCCTTTTTGCGCTTGAATTTTGGGTGACGGAAAGTTCCCGGCTCTTTGAAAAACAGCCGAAACGCCTGTGACAGCTTGTTGTGCTCCTGGATCAGCGCCTGATTATCCACCTCTTTCAGAAAAGGCGCGCTGCTTTTGTATTTGGCCGGGGTTGGGATAAAGTGAGCCCCCGTCTCGCTGTAAAAGCGCTGCTGATCGGAAAGCATCTGGTTCCAAATGTAGCGGCAGCAGCCAAATGTCTTTTCAAACAGCTCTGCCTGTACCGGTGTAGGGTAGAGACGGACCTTCAGGGTGGTGTATTGGGTAACATACCCATTTATAGTCTTTGCTCTCCGCGCCATCCCTGTCCGCACCTCCGTTCCTCTGCGGACAAGTTTTATACAACCTGACCAGGAAGCGGAGCGCAATTTATTGAATTATGGATGTTCAAAAATTTTTTGTTTTAAGGCTAAAGTATTAAGAAAATCGGCCGATACATAATACTGAAACAGCTGTAAAAACGCGGTCAGGTTGTATACAACCTGGCCGCATTTTTGCTTCTATTTAACATGGAAAATATCTGAAAACAGCTGTTTTCTAGCAGCTTCTGCCGAACAAAATTGATCAGAAATTATCCTGTCTGCTGAAATTTCCCTTAAAATGCTGTCATCTCAAAGAAAAAAGATAGAATTTGGACGTCAAGCACGATGCATAGCTACGTCTGCGTTGAAAATTTCACTCAACTATGGACATCTATTTCTCAAACAGCCGCTCAGATGGGCGGCTGTTTCTTAGTCTGTAAACAAATTTTGAACCTTTCAAAAAACTCTTGACAATTCATTCGTCCGGAGTAGAATAATAAATGCATTAATTATTAATGGGTTAATCATTTGATGAAAGGAGGTCTTCTTATGGAAACGCCCTTTCAAGAGATGGAGCTGCTGTCCCGCAGCCTGAGCAATGCCCACCGCTCGGCGGTGCAGGCGGAGCTGAACGCCGCGGGCCTGGAAAAGGTGGGCCACCCCATGCTGGTGTCAATCCTCCAGTCCGCCGACGAGGACCCGGACGGCCAGTTCCAGGCCCAGAAGGAGTTGGCCGACCTGCTCCATGTCTCCCCCGCCGCCGTGGCCAACTCGTTAAAATGCCTGGAGCGGGACGGCTATGTCCGCCGGGAGCCCTGGCCCAAGGACGCCAGGCGCAACCGGGTCATCCTTACCGAAAAGGGGGCGGTCGCCGTAGAGGGCTGCCGGGCTGTTTTCCTGCGGGTGTCCACCCGGATGATGGCCGGGTTCTCCCCGGAGGAGCTGAACCAGCTGGCCCAGTTCCAGCGCCGGATGCTGGACAATCTGCTCAATTCCCAGTCAAAGGAGTGATATTACCTTGCTTTCTCTATTCCTGACCCATCTGGAGGGTTACAAAAAGGCCGCGCTCAAATCCCCCATCCTCATTATCCTGGAGGTCTTCTGCGAACTGCTTCTCCCCCTGGTAATGGCGGAGATCGTGGATGTGGCCATCCCCTCGGGGGATGTGAGCTACATCTTCGCCATGGGCGGGCTGATGCTCGCCCTGGCTCTGCTGGCCATGGCCTGCGGCGTGGGCTCGGCCAAGTACGCCACCTTTGCCAGCCAAGGCTTCGGCGGAAATCTGCGCCAATGCCTGTTTGACAAGGTGCAGGAGTTCTCCTTCGCGGATATTGACCGATTCTCCTCTGCCTCTCTCATCACCCGCATGACCAACGACGTAAACGCCATGACCATGATGCTGGCTATGGGCCTGCGGATGCTGGTAAGGGCCCCGGTGATGCTCATCGTCGCACTGGGAGTCAGTCTGTACCTCAACGCCCGACTGGCTGTCATCCTGCTGGTCATCATCCCCCTGATGGCCCTGGCCATCGCCCTGCTTATGAAGATATGCACCCGGCTCTTTGAGCTGATGCAGAAGAAGATCGACGGCCTGAACAACGTGCTCCAGGAAAATCTGGTGGCCATTCGGGTGGTGAAGGCCTTCGTCCGGGAGGGCTATGAGCGGGAGAAGTTCAACCGCTCCAGCGATGAGCTGATGGAGGCCGGCCTCACCGTAGGCATGCGGATCATCGCCATTTTTCCCATTATGATGCTGTGCCTGAACGGGGCCACTCTGGCCGTCCTCTACTTCGGGGGCAGGATGGTTATGGAGGCCGGCTTCAAACTTGGTGATCTGAACGCCTTCCTCAGCTACATCATGCAGGTGCTGATGAGCGTGATGATGGTGGCTATGTCCCTGCTCCAGCTCTCTCGCGCCCAGGCCTGTGCCCGGCGGATCAACGAGGTGCTGGACGCTGTCCCCTCCGTGCAGAATCAAGAGCAGCCCGCTCCCCTTCCCGCCCCCAGAGGCCGGGTGGAGTTTAAGGACGTCTCCTTCAAATACGCCGCCTCTGGCACCGGAGACGACGTGCTCTCCCACATCAGTTTTACGGTGGAGCCGGGACAGTTTGTGGCCATCGTGGGGGGCACCGGCACCGGCAAGTCCTCTCTGGTCAACCTGATTCCCCGGTTTTACGATGTTACCAGCGGGTCTGTGTTGGTAGACGGTGTGGACGTGCGGGACTACCCCCTGGAGGAGCTGCGCTCCCGCATCGGCATGGTGCTCCAGACCAACATTCTCTTCACCGGCACCATCCGGGAAAACCTGCTGTGGGGCAAGCCGGACGCCTCTGAGGAGGAGATCGTTCAAGCTGCCAGGGACGCCCAGGCCTACGACTTTATTATGGCCTTTCCCGACGGCTTCGACACTCAGCTGACCCAGGGGGGGACCAACGTGTCCGGCGGGCAGAAGCAGCGGCTGTGCATCGCCCGGGCCATGCTCCGCAAGCCGGCCATCCTTATTTTGGACGACTCCACCTCCGCCGTGGACTCGGCCACTGAGTCAGCCATCCGGGAGTCCTTCCACAAAAATCTCAAGGACACCACGGTCATCATCATCGCCCAGCGCATCTCCTCCGTGCAGTATGCCGACGAGATTCTCATTCTGGACGACGACCACATCGCCGGACGGGGCACACACCAGGAACTGATGAAAACCAACAAAATTTACCAGGAAATTTACCAATCTCAGCAAGAGGGGGTGGGCGGATAATGCCAGGACCTCATCATGCCCCACAAGGGGGCTATGTTAAGCCAAAAAATCTGAAAAAGACCATGGGCCGGCTGCTTGGCTACCTGACAAAGAGCAAGCTGCCCCTGTTCTTCGTGCTGCTGTGCCTGCTGGCCTCGGTAGCGTCCAATCTGGGCGGGTCGTACCTGATGCGGCCCATGATTAACAACTTTATCTGGTCGGGCTGCACCGACTTTACTGGGCTGGGCCTGGCCATTCTCCAGCTGGCGGGGGTCTACCTTCTGGGCTGCCTGGCCACCTACGGCCAGTCCGCCGCCATGGTCCGGCTGGCGGAGAAGGGGGTCAACCGCCTGCGCAAGGACCTGTTCGACGCTTTGCAAAGGCTCCCCCTCTCCTACTTCGACCAGCATCCCCATGGGGAGCTGATGAGCCGCTTCACCAACGACGCGGACAATGTGCAGATGGCTCTCCAGCAGAGCATTGTTTCACTGTTCTCCAGCTGCCTGATGTTCGTGGGGCTGGTGACCCTGATGCTGGTCATCAACTGGAGGCTGTTTTTTGTCACCCTTTTGGTACTGGCCCTCACCATGTTCCTGTTCAAGCAGCTGGGCGGGCGCAGCCGGAAATTCTATCAGAAGCAGCAGGCCGCCCTGGGCGCGGTCAACGGAGAGATTCAGGAGACCATCGAGGGATTGAAGGTGGTAAAGGCCTTTACCCACGAGGCACAGGCCAAGGCCAAGTTCCAGGAGCTGAACAACACCTACCGGGACGCCGCCCAGCGGGCAAACTTCTACTCCGGCGTAATTATGCCGGTGGCCGGCAACCTGATGAATGTCAGCTACGCCCTCACCGCCGCCTTCGGCGGACTGCTGTCGGTCCTCCAGGGCTTCGACCTGGGCGGGCTGGCCATCTACCTCAACTACTCCCGTCAGGTAGGTCAGCCCCTGAACCAGATCTCCCAGCAGATGACCACCCTGCTGTCCGCCATGGCGGGCGCGGAACGCATCTTTGAGGTGATGGACACCGCCGCTGAGGTGAACGAGGGCTCCGTCACTCTGGTTCCCGCCGAGAAGGACGCCAACGGCACCCTCTCTCTCTTCACCGGTCAGGGCCGGCCCAAAATCTGGGCCTGGAAAACACCCAGAAACAACGGCATGGAGCTGGTACCCGTCTTTGTGGGGGAGGGCGAGACCCTCACCGAAATCACCGACCCGGAGTCCGTCCCGGACCCTGCCCTGCTGGCGAGCCACGGCTGGGCCTGGAAATACCCTGACCCCGGCGGAAGCGTCTCCCTCCACCTCATCCGGGGCACGGTGCGCAACGTCCCCGGGGAGGACTACTGTCTCACCGAGCTGCGGGGGGCAGTGCGGTTCAGCCATGTGGACTTCTCCTATGTTCCTGGTAAGCGGATTTTAAAGGATGTGTCTGTCTACGCCGACCCTGGCCAAAAAATTGCCTTTGTGGGCTCCACCGGGGCAGGCAAAACCACCATCACCAATCTGATCAACCGCTTCTACGAAATTGAGGGCGGTATGATTACCTACGACGGCATCAATGTTACCGCCATCCGCAAGGAAGATTTGCGCCGCTCTTTGGGGGCAGTGCTTCAGGACACCCACCTGTTTACCGGCACCATTATGGACAACATCCGCTATGGCCGCCTGGACGCCACCGACGAGGAGTGCGTCGCCGCCGCCAAAAGCGCCAACGCCCACTCCTTCATCCGCCGCCTGCCCGAGGGCTACCAGACCCACGTCACCGGCGACGGGGCCAATCTGTCTCAGGGACAGCGGCAGCTGCTGGCCATTGCCCGGGCAGCCGTGGCCGACCCGCCGGTGATGATTCTGGACGAGGCCACCTCCTCCATCGACACCAGAACGGAATCCCTCATTCAAAAGGGTATGGACACTCTGATGGATGGCCGGACCGTCTTTGTCATTGCCCACCGGCTTTCCACTGTGCGCAACTCCAACTGCATTGTGGTGATTGAACACGGCGAGATCGAGGAAAAGGGCAGCCATGAGCGCCTTCTGGAGGAAAAAGGCCGGTACTACCGCCTCTATACCGGACAGTTCCAGTTATCCTGACGCAAAAGGGCCCCGCCAGCCGGCGCGGCCCTTTTTCCTATGTTTTGTTCTGCTTTCTCCCTCTGAGCCACAGGCCGGCGGCAAAGCCAGCCATCACCAGCACATGGGTCCCTGCCGCCGCCAAAGGTCTGAGGGTATCGAGGACATAGGCGGACTGAGGGCCGTCAAAGAGAGGATAAAACCAGGCGATCCGGGCCATCATCTGTGGATACAGAACCATCCACAGGATGTTTGGCCCGCTGCGGTCGGCCCAGACACACAGGGCGGCAGGCAGAGCGGTCCAGAGGACCAGAAAAAGTGTGATCTGCCAGCGGCCCAAGGGCCGATATTTGAGCCAGTATCCTCCCAGGACCCACAAATACGGGAGCAGAATACTTATCCCATAGATCATCCATTCAAAACGGAAGTCTTTTCCAAACACATAGTTTACCACAACAAAGCAAATCAGATAGGACAGCGTCTGCACCGCCGCCAGCCAGAGGGTGCTCAGCCCCAGTCGTTTCAGCATATTTGCGGCGCCCCCTCTCCTTAGTAAAGTGAAATAAAAAACAGCCAGGGAGCGGTAATTATTGCCATTGCCAGGGCGATTTTATGCCTCTCCCCCTCGCTGAGCAGGACGCAGTTTTTCATGGCCCGCTTGTCAAACCGGTAAATACAGTACCCGGCCAGGGCCACCGCCGCCAGCGTCCAGAGAAAGGCCGCCGGGTGGCCAAAGGGGTTGTGCATCACATAAGAAAGCGATTTATCCCACCAGAGGGGATAAGCCGTGCCCGTTCTGGCCCAAACCGGCAGCAATGCCAGCACCATCCATAGTACGCCGGCAGCATCCGCCAGAAAGCCCAGCATCCAGAACCTCCACCACAGCTGCCTGACTACCGCCCATTTGCTACGATGCTTTAAGGCGGCCAGCGTAATTGTTAGCACCAGACAGTCGATAAGCAGATTGCCCGGCAGAATGAACAGCCACACCTGGGGAAATATCCACAACAGCCAGATAGGCAGTAGTATGTTATACAGGCGCACTTCCTTTTTCATGTGGTTCCTCTCCCCTTTCTCGGCACCGCCCGGCGGTACATCCAGCCCAGCACATTGCCCACCAGGGCAGGGACAGCCACCATAAAACAGTGAAACAGGGCAGAGCTGTTGAACAGCAAGAACACCATCGGCAGATAACACACAAAGCAGGCGGCGGGGTAAAGAGGGCACATCCCCTGCCGCTTGCCCAGGGACATCCCGGAAGAAAATCCCGCTGCCGGCAGCAGCAGATAGGGCAGAAGCAGTCCGGACAGGACGGGCAAGTCCGCCGATACAGCGTGGTCCGCCCACCGCAGAAGCAGGGGCAAAACATCGCACAGCAACAGGGCAAAGGCCAGATAGGGCAGCGTTTCCCTCCATTTCAGCGGCGACGGCCCGGGGGCAAGCCCCAGCAGAGCGCGCAGCTGCACCACCTCGATATACCAGCCGATCCACCGACCCAGCCAGATGACACCGTAAAGCAGGGCCAGGATGACCTCCCAGGCAAGCAGTTCCCCATCCCTTGCCCCCAACTGAACCATCAGCAGAGCAAATAAAGTGGCTGTAATCCCAAAATGGGCCGCAGAACACAGCAGTAAGGACTTACCATCGTCGGCGAAGGGCAGGGTCGCCGCTCCCGCCGACGCCCCCAAGGCGGCGCACAGCAGGCATGTCAGCGGAGACGGCCCCCTTGTCCCAACGATGTAAGAGACCAGCACAAAGCTGAACACCAGCCCCAGCACCGCTCCCGTCAAAATCCGCACAATCCAGGACCGATCAATCTTTTTCACGTCCGCTCCTCCTCCCCAAATTCAGGGTCTCCTTAATTTTTCTCATATACCGCCGGGATACATAGGCCCGCACTCTCCCATCCAGCGTCATGCAGATTGCCCCCGCCAGGGACAAATCCACAGCACTGACCCGGTCCAGGTTGACAATCTCACTGTTGGAGATACGCACAAACCGGGCCTTGTCCAGCCGCTCCTCCAGCTCGTACAGCCGCAGGCGAACCGTGTAGGTCTCCCCCGCCGTCTGGGCAGATACCCCTTTGCCATCAGCATAGAAACGGAGAAACTCCCCTTGGGGCAAAAGCAGCTTCTCTTCCCCCCGGCTCACCGGAATGGGGCCCAGGGCCAGCCAGGACAAGCTTTCCGCCATCCGCAGCAGCTCGTCGCTTTCCTCTCCGGACAGTATAACGATTTTGGGCTCCAGCCGGCCGGGCTCCACCTTGATTTCCACCTCCACAGGCCGTCCCCTCCTCTCCTGCGCCCAGTATAGCCCCTCTCCACTAGGCTGTCTACAGTTTTGCGACAGTCGGTCAGTTTTCCCGGATAGTCGGTCATTACCTGTTGACAGATGAAGCAACTTGGGCTAAAATAGCATAGGTATTCGCCCCCGTAGCTCAGCAGGATAGAGCGTCCGCCTCCTAAGCGGAAGGCCATGCGTTCGAATCGCGTCGGGGGTGCCAATTTATACAAAACCTGTGCATAGGGTTACTATGCGCAGGTTTTATCTTTTTTGCAATAAAATGTACAAGCTGCATCTTTCCATATTGTGCAAAAATACCGATGCAAAAATCAGTAAAATACCAACGTGCCAGTAAAAAACGACGGTCTTAAAATCGTTATTTCAAAACCGCCGTTTGATATTTGTTTAGAGCGCGTTAATAGACAGCCGCCCACCCAAGGGTTTTTATATGCCGTTTCCGTTGGCGGCTAAATATCTTGTGAAATCTGGATATTACCCTTTGAAAATCGCGTTTTGAAAAGAGTGATAGACGCTTTCCCGGTCAATATAATTTGTTCTAATCGTGCCGGACATCCAGGGCTTTTCTGCCACCCATCCCCGGTTTTTGTCAATGAGTGCATCCATCGAATCCATCAGCCGGTCCATAAACGGGTTGAAGGAGGAATTCAGCATATTGGACAGCTTTTCGCTGATACCGGCGTTCCCGGCGCTGGTTTTCAATGCGCTATACTGCTCCGCAAGGTGCTGTCCCAGGGCCACGTCACTTTCATTGACATTCCAGGTTGGATTTTGCAGTTGTTGGGAAAGGCTTTTTGCATAAATACCGGCAAATGACAAATCGTTTCCATCATAGGGGGCCTGCTCATTGACAGACTGCTTTTGCGTTTCTATGGACGATGTACCAGCGCTTTGCCGAAGCTGGGCCGCCATATATGCGTCATCCTGTTTCAACCACTGCTTATCGGGATCGGAAATGCTCACATAGTCCTTATTTTTTTCAATGTAGTCCGTGTAAACCTTGGCCTTTTGATCTACCAGCGCCAAAACGCTGTTACGCATATCCTCCGCCGCGCCGGACTGCCCCAAATCCTCAAAGAAGCCGCCTATATTTTCCGCGTAAGAGTTCGCCATTTTTTCTTTTGCTTCTGTATAAATCTGTTCCAGCTTTTGCAGTTCTGTCTCCTGCCTCTCTCCTGTAAATTGAGTTTGAATACGGTCCTTCAAAACCGCATATCTGGAGGCGAGGTAATCGGCTTTTTGCTCAAATCGCTCAATGTTATCGAAACCGACGCCGATTTGCACAAAATCTTCCTTTACACCTTGCCAGTCAATGTCTGCTTCAAGTCCTTTTTCGGCAAGCTC
>CAMTMZ010000007.1 GCA_947073765.1 uncultured Bacillota bacterium
GAGCGCGGCCAGGTGCTGTGCAAGCCCGGCTCCATTCACCCCCACACCAAGTTTAAGGGCCAGGTTTACGTCCTGTCCAAGGACGAGGGCGGCCGTCATACCCCCTTCTTCAACAACTACCGGCCCCAGTTCTATTTCCGTACCACCGATGTGACTGGCATTATCTCCCTGCCCGAGGGCACCGAGATGTGCATGCCCGGCGACAACGTGGATATGGACGTGGAACTGATTACCCCCATCGCCATTGAGAACGGCCTGCGTTTCGCCATCCGTGAGGGTGGCCGCACCGTGGGTTCCGGCGTGGTTATTGGCATCAACGAGTAATAATCGATCTGGAAAAGGACGAGCTTCGGCTCGTCCTTTTTTATAAAGAGAGAAATACAAGGACTGTATGGACGTGCTGATTCTTCTGTGTCCAGCGTGTGGATTGAATTGAAGCACCGTGCGGAAGCGGTGCGGCGAGCTGAATAAGATTCCGGGAGGTGCGCCTGATGGGCGCGCCTCTCTTTTTGTGGAAAGGAGGAGGAATTCCAGAGATGGGGATATTTATTCCTCAGTGACGGAAAGTGACGGGATTCGAGGGGGACTTGGCCTATAATGAAATGGAAAATAATGGTTTTACCAATTGGAAGGAGCGGGTAGGACATGCCGGTGACCTGCAAAGAGGACAGACGTCGACTCACCGCGCTGGTGGCGGGGGAGTTGGATCACCACGGGGCCAAGTCGGTAATGGCGGAGCTGGACCGCCGCATTGACCAGGCCCAGCCCAGAGAACTTACGCTGGATCTGAGCGGCCTGACATTTACAGACAGCTCTGGCATTGCGGTGCTCCTCCGCGCCCACCGGAGGATGAGTCAGGTGAGGGGAGGGATGCGGGTCGTGAATACCCCGGACCAGGCGGCAAGGGTGTTCCGGGCCGCGGGATTGGAACGTGTCATCAGGTTTGAGTGACGGCCCGCCGAAAAAGGGACGTTATTTTGCGGAAAGGACCAATACATATGAAAATTGAAAATCAGGTTACGATGGAGTTTCCCAGCCGTTCAACCAATGAGGGCTTTGCCCGGACGGCGGCGGCCTGCTTCGCTGCGCAGCTGGACCCCACTTTGGAAGAGATCAACGACATTAAAACAGCCGTGAGCGAGGCGGTGACCAACGCCATTGTTCACGCCTACCCGGATACTCTGGGAAAGGTGTCCCTCAAGCTGAGAATCAAGGAGGGAAATATGCTGGAGATTGTGGTAAAGGATTGGGGAGTGGGTATCCCCGACGTGGAGCAGGCCAGGACTCCTCTGTTTACCACCGGAAATGAGGAGCGGTCTGGAATGGGGTTTACCATTATGGAGAGCTTTATGGATATCCTGAGGGTCCGTTCTGCCCCCGGGAAGGGGACAAGCGTTACGATGGCCCGGAGAATCTCCCGCCGGGCCGGGCGGTGAGCGGGCCGCTGGCCGGCTCCGCCCTGCTGGAGGCCGCCCGGGGGGGCGACAGCGCCGCGTGTGAACAGGTTTTGCTGGAGAACAACGGACTGATCTGGAGTGTAGTGCGCCGGTATTATGGCCGAGGGGTGGAGCCTGATGACCTGTATCAACTGGGATGCCTGGGATTCCTCAAGGCGATACAGGGCTTTGACCCAGAATTCGGCACCCAGTTCTCCACCTACGCTGTGCCTAAAATTGCCGGGGAAATACGCCGTTTTCTCCGGGACGACGGGCCAGTGAAGGTGAGCCGGGGGCTGAAGGAGCGGGGGACGGGGATTCGGGCGGCACGAGGGAAGCTGTCCGCTCAGTTGGGGCGGGAGCCCACCCTGTCTGAGCTGGCGGAGGAGACCGGTCTGACGCCTGAGGATATTGCCGCCGCGGAGACGGCGATTGAGCCGGTGGTGTCCCTTCAGACGGAAACGGGAGCGGAGGGCCTCACCTTGGAGGGGATACTCACCGCGGGCAGCGAGGAGGACGGGATGGTGGAGCGGCTCACCCTCCGAGCCGCCGTGGACGGCCTGCCTGAGCGGGAGCGGCAGGTACTCCTGCTGCGATACTACAAGGGACTCACGCAGATGAACACCGCCCGGGTGCTGGGGGTTTCTCAGGTCCAGGTCTCCCGTCTGGAGCGGCGGGCGCTGGAAAAGCTGCGGGAGGAGATGATGTAGGGGAAGGCGTGAAAATGGACACCAGAGAGCCAGTGTCCATTACCGTATAGGACCAGGTGCGGAGCGATCCGGTTTTTCCAGGAAAGTCGAACTGGATTTTGGACAGGAGCAATCATCGCCTTGTCTGGAATAGACATAGATGGCCGTATCTATGGGGAGTATTGAGGGCAAAAACGCTTTGAATATTTTACTTTTGGAAATTCAGGATAGAAACAGCAAAAAGACCGCCCCCCTTTGGCGGAAGGGGAGCGGTCTTTCTGTGTGCCGGACGGAGAGAGGGCCAGTCCAGGAGAGAGGCGGACTGTGCCGGTCCGGCCGCAGGGCGCCTGGGATTTGCGGAGCGTAACGCTGTCTCGCAGGTTTAATTATAATGAATACAGGATAAAATGGGTGTCAATGTAGACAGCACGGCTGTAAAAATGCTGTTAATCAATCATCCAGCATCCGGTAGCCAATGCCCAGCTCGGTGTGGATATACTTGGGCTCGGAGGGGTTCTCCTTCAGCTTGCGGCGGATGTTGGCCATATTGACCCGCAGGATCTGGTTGCTGCCGGTGCCGCCATAGGGGCCCCAGATGTGCTCCAAAATAAAGTCATAGGTGAGCACTTTGCCGGCATGGATGGCCAGCAGCTCGATGATTTTAAACTCGTTTTGCGTAAAGTGGACCTCCTCCTCCCCCAGAAGCACCTGGTGACGGGCCAGGTCGATGGTCAGGTCCTTGATTTGATAGACGCTGCGCTGGATGCCTTGGCTCAGCTTCAGACGCTCGGCCCGGCGAAGGGTGGAGCGGATGCGGGCCAGCAGCTCCGACACGCCGAAGGGCTTGACAACATAGTCGTCCGCCCCCATGTCCAGGGCACGGACCTTCTCCGATTCCCGATCCCGGGCGGAGATGATGATAACCGGAACCTCTCGGGGCAGCCCCCGGAGCTGGGACAAAATTTCCAGGCCATCGATGTCAGGAAGCCCCAGATCCAGCAGCACCATGTCTGGGCCGTGGGAGAAGAACAGGGACAGGCCCTCTTTGCCGGTGTAGGCGGGAATGGTGCGGTAATCGTTGGCGGCCAGGGCCCGGCTTATAAAGTTGCTGATGGCCCGCTCATCTTCAATAATGAGGATGGTCTGTTTTTCACTCATAATGACATCTCCGTGTTATTCTGATAGAAGGCGGGCTTTGCTCCGTCCCCTTCCCGCGGCCCGGCATCAGCCTGGCTGAAAGGCCGCCGCCTATACCGTGGGCAGGCCAAAACGAAACACCGCCCCGCCGTCCATGTGGTTGTCGGCGGTGAAAAAACCGCCGTGGGCCTTAATGATGTTCTGACAGACGGAAAGACCGATGCCCATCCCCCGGGTAGAGTCACCGGAAAGGGATCGGGGCATGGGCTGGCCAGCCCGTACAGCCTGGCACACCTCCGGAGACAGCCCCCTGCCCCGGTCACGCACCTCTACAACGGCCCAGTCGTCCTCCCGGTACAGATGCAGGGTGATGTGTTCGGTGTCGCCGGAATGGCGGATGGCGTTTTCCAGCAGATTGACGATGACCTGCTTGACCAGAAGAGGGTCCATGGGCAGATAGAGGATATCTTCCGAGAGATCCATGGCGATATGGCAGTTTGGAAACCGGCGCCGGGTGGTGAGCAGAGCGTCGCCGGCCACTTCCTCCAGCATCTCCTCCCGTTTTTTCAGGGGCATGGTGCCGTCTTGGACCCGGGTGACCGAGAGGAGGTTTTCTACCATGACAATGAGGCTGTCGGCGTCCTGCTTGATATCGGAGAGCATGGCGAGGTTCTTTTGTGATACCTCCGGGCTCTCCAGCAGCACCGCTACCGCCCCGGAGATGGAGGTGAGGGGGGTGCGCAGATCGTGGGAAACCGCACGGAGAATGCTTTCCCGGATGGAGATGCGCTCCGACTGCAGCTGGATGGCCGCCTTTTCAGCGTTGAGCCGCTCGTTCTGCTCATAAAGGGCTTTGGCCTTCTTTTCCCGGCGGACGGCCTCGGTGGCCTGCTTTTTTACCCGGGCGGTAAGGGCGCAGATGACGCAGGAGATGGCCACCATGGACAGCATGGCCACAGGGTAGCCCGTGCGGCTGAGGGAAAAAGCGTCATAGGGCTCCATAAAGTAGATGTTGATAAACAGCGTTCCGATGATGGAGGCGGCGATGCCATAGGCGTAGCCGGAGGTGAGCAGAGAGATGAGGGCAACGGCCAGCACAAAGACCAGGGCGGAATTGTTTTCTCCGCCGGTGTGGGTGATCAGGATACTGCTGGCATAGTAGGCCGCGCACAAAAACAGCGCCGTGACCCCAAGATTCCGGGGGACGGCGGGGATGCGGTGGAACTGGATGTCCAGCTGGTGATACAGATCTTTGAGGTTTTGTGGCAGGGTCATAGCGCCCGTCCTCTCATGAGGTCCCTTTGGCGAGGGAAGCCTTGCGGTAATTAGGATAAACACAATTATACCAAAAATCCCGGAAAAGGTAAAGCCCAGGGCGGGGAGATGGAAAATCTTAACGCTGTCGAAATGTGTCAGGGCGCTGGGGGCTTGTATGGGGCGGCAAAGAGTGATATAATAAACCATTACGGCTCCGGCGGGGGCCAAAACACAGAGAAGGGATTTTGATTATGACCTATAAAGAGGGATTTATTACCTTTATGGTGCGCTCCGGTGTGCTTACCTTTGGGGATTTTACCACTAAGTCGGGGCGGAAAACCCCCTATTTCGTCAATACAGGCAACTACAAGACCGGTGCCCAGGCCGCTGAACTGGGGGACTACTACGCCGCCTGCATCCAGGAAAATCTGCCCGACGGGATTGACTGCCTCTTTGGTCCGGCTTACAAGGGGATTCCTTTGACGGTGTCCGCCGCGGCGTCGCTGTACCGCAATTACGGGCGGGATCTGCCCTACTGCTTCAACCGCAAGGAGGCCAAGGACCACGGCGAGGGGGGCTCCATGGTGGGGTACAAGCCCCAGGACGGCGACCGGGTGGCCATTATCGAGGATGTGGTCACCGCCGGCACCGCCGTCCGGGAGAGCATTGAGCTGTTCAAGCACGTGGCCCAGGTGGATATGAAGGCCCTCTTTGTCTCAGTGGACCGGATGGAGCGGGGCACCCGGGACTGCTCCACTCTGGACGAACTGCGCCAGGACTACGGCATCCAGGTGTTTCCCATCGTCACCGTGCAAGAGGTGATCTCCTTCCTCCACAACAATCCGGTGGACGGCAAGGTCTATATCGACGACACCATGAAGGAAAAAATGGAGGCTTATCTGAAGAAATACGGAGCGAAATAAGCTGGCCGGAGGACCTTGCGGCTGTCCACAATAGGAGTCTGGAAGAAGTGGGCGGCATCCACTGCCGGTGCTGGAACGAACCAGGGAGGAAAGAATATGGCGGAGAAAAAGAGAGCCGTACACGCCGGCCATCGGGGACGAGTGAAGCGGGAATTTCTTACCCGGGGCATCGAGGGCTGGTCCGACCACAAGGTGCTGGAGCTGATTTTGTTCTACGCCATCCCCCAAGGGGATGTAAACCCCCTGGCCCATGAGCTGATTGACCGGTTTGGCTCGCTGGACCGGGTGCTGGACGCTCTGCCCGGGGAGCTGATGAAAGTGCCCGGGGTGGGGGAGCACTCTGTGGCGCTGCTGAAGCTGATTCCGGCGGTGGTGGGCCTGTACCTGGAGGGGAGGACAGAGCCGGGGCAGATTATCCACACCGCCGCGGAAGCGGGACGGGCCCTGGCGCCCTATTTTTACGGCGTGCGCAATGAGATAGTCTACATTTTGTGTCTGGACGGCAAGGAGAAGCTGATTGGGGCCAGAAAAATTTCAGAGGGGAACAACAGCAACTCCGATGTAACCATCCGCAGAGTGGCGGAGGAGTGCATGGCCCTTCAGGCCTCCTTCTGCTACCTGGCCCACAACCACACAAGCGAGATTGCCCTGCCCTCTCCGGAGGACATGAACACCACCGCTGTGGTCCGTGCCGCCATTGCCCCACTGGGTGTGCGGCTGCTGGACCACTTGGTATTTGTAGACGGGGACTTTGTGTCGGACCGGGAGACAAAGGCGGCGGGCAGAGCGGGGGGATTCCGGCTGGTAGACCCCAGAGAGTGGTAAAAAATTTGTTCGAGAAATCTCTTGATATGGAACGTTAGTTCTGATATAATGGAACCATAAAAGATGGAAAGAGGTGGCCCCATGCCGAGACTTGAGGTGGTATCGGAATATACGCCGAGCGGAGACCAGCCGGAGGCCATTGACGCGCTGTCCCAGGGAATCGAGATGGGGCTGAATGAGCAGACCCTGCTGGGGGTCACCGGCTCAGGCAAGACCTTCACCATGGCCAAGATCATTGAGAAGGTCCAGCGGCCTACCCTGGTGCTGGCCCACAACAAAACTTTAGCGGCCCAGCTGTGTGCCGAGTTTAAGGAGTTTTTCCCCAATAACGCGGTGGAATACTTCGTCAGTTACTACGACTACTATCAGCCAGAGGCCTATATTCCCCACACCGACACTTTTATTGAAAAGGACTCCTCTGTCAATGAGGAAATTGACCGGCTGCGGCTATCGGCCACCGCGTCCCTGCTGGAGCGGCGGGATGTGATTGTGGTGTCCTCCGTGTCGTGTATTTATGGTTTGGGCGAGCCGGAGGATTTTGCCAAGATGATGGTCTCCCTCCGGGTGGGTGCCCAGATGGAGCGGGACGAGATGCTGAAAAAGCTGGTGGCCATCCGCTACGAGCGCAACGACATCGCCTTTGAGCGCAACATGTTCCGGGTCCGGGGGGACACGGTGGAGGTCTGGCCCGCCTACTGGAAGGACACCGCCATCCGGGTGGAGTTCTTTGGGGACGAGATTGATCGCATCAGCGAGATCAACGTGGTCACCGGCTCCCCTATCCGGCGGCTGCAGAATATCCCCATCTGGCCCGCCACCCACTATGTCACCCCCAAGGAGAAGATGGACGCCGCCATCCAGGAGATCTATCAGGAGATGGAGCAGCGGGTGGCCCTCTTCGAGTCGGAGGGCAAGCTCATCGAGGCCCAGCGGATCAAGCAGCGCACCCTGTATGACATTGAGATGATGCAGGAGCTGGGCTACTGCTCCGGCATTGAGAACTACTCCCGGGTGATTGAGGGCCGGCCGGTGGGCTCCCCCCCCAACACCCTCATGGACTACTTTCCCAAGGATTTTGTCCTGTTTATCGACGAGAGCCACGTCACTCTGCCTCAAGTGAGGGCTATGTACAACGGCGACCGGGCCCGGAAAACCACCCTGGTGGACTACGGATTCCGCCTGCCCTGCGCCTTCGACAACCGGCCCCTGAAATTTGAGGAGTTTGAGAAGCGGGTGAACCAGATCGTCTATGTCTCCGCCACCCCGGGGGAGTATGAGCGCACCCGGTCGGGGCAGATTGTGGAACAGGTGATCCGTCCCACCGGCCTGCTGGACCCGGTGATTGAGGTCCGGCCGGTGGAGGGGCAGATCGACGACCTGATTGGGGAGATCAACACCCGAACCGCCCGGAACGAGCGGATTTTGGTGACCACCCTCACCAAGCGGATGGCCGAGGATCTGACCACCTACCTCCAGGGGTCGGGGATCAAGGTGCGGTATATGCACCACGACATCGACGCCATGGAGCGCATGGAGATCATTCGGGACCTGCGCCTGGGCACCTTCCACGTGCTGGTGGGCATCAACCTCCTCCGGGAGGGACTGGACCTGCCGGAGGTGTCCCTGGTGGCCATTTTAGACGCGGACAAGGAGGGCTTCCTGCGCTCCGAGACCTCCCTGATTCAGACCATCGGCCGGGCAGCCCGGAATGCCCAGGGGATGGTGGTCATGTACGCCGACACCATTACCCCTTCCATGCGCCGGGCCATCGATGAGACGGAACGCCGCCGGGAGAAGCAGGACGCCTTTAACAAGGCCCACGGCATTGTACCCAAGACGGTGATTAAGTCGGTGCGGGATCTGATGAGTATCTCCGCCGGCGAGGACACAGCCGAAAAACGGGGGGAGGTTCAGGGCCTTACCAAGCAGCAGAAAGCCGAGCGCATCGCACGCCTGGAGAAAGAGATGCGGGAGGCCGCCAAAATGCTGGAGTTCGAGCTGGCCGCCGCCCTGCGGGATCAGATCATCGAGCTGCGGGGGAAATAATTTATGGCGAAAAAAGAAGAAAAGACCAATGTTATGCGGATTTTGGAACAGAAAAATATCTCCTACGTTGCTCACACCTACGACCCAGAGGCGGGGATGGACGGGGTGAGCGTGGCCCGGCAGCTGGGACAGAATCCGGAGTCAGTATTTAAGACCCTGGTGGCCCGGGGAGCCTCCGGAGAGCTGTATGTGTTCGACATTCCGGTGGGGGAGAGCCTGGACCTGAAAAAAGCGGCCAGGGCCGTGGGGGAGAAGTCGGTGGAAATGATCCGCCAGAAGGAGCTGCTGCCCCTGACGGGCTACGTCCACGGGGGCTGCTCCCCGGTAGGGATGAGGAAACAGTACCCCACCGTCTTTGACGAGACGGCGGAGCTGTTCGACACTGTTATGGTGTCCGCCGGGAAGATTGGCTTCCAGGTGGAGCTGGCCCCCGCCGCCCTGATTGAGCTGGTGGGCGGAACTACCGCTGATTTAACTGTTTGAGGAGGAAGGGCAATGGCGAGCACCGCTGATTTTGTCAACTACATCTGTGAGCAGCTGGAAGGACTGGGAGCTGTCCGCTCCCGGAAGATGTTCGGGGAGTACATGGTCTATCTCAACGACAAGCCGGTGCTCATCATCTGTGATGACCGTCCCATGGTGAAGAAGCTCCCCTGCCTGGAGGAGCTTTTACGGGACCGCCCCGCTGAGCCCCCCTATGAGGGGGCCAAGGACCACTACCTCCTGGACCCGGATGACCGGGATACCCTCCGGGAGGCGGCCCGCCTGGCCGAGGAGGTCACCCCCCTGCCCAAGAAGCGGACCCCAAAGAAAAAGGAGACCGGTTCGGCGGAGGGGCCTGTGCCTTGGGATATCGCTTGGCCGCAGCAGATGAAGCCGGCCCTGTCTGACATCGGAGCCTGGGTAAACAACCCCGCCTTTGAGGAATTTCTGCGCTGGATGGAGGAGACCTATCAGGTGGAGCCCGCGGTGGAGTTCAGCAGGTGCTCCATGGACCGGGGGTGGAACGTCAAATATAGAAAGGGAAGCAGGGCCCTGTGCGCCCTCTACGTCCGCTCCGGCTGGTTCACCGCTATGGTGACTCTGGGGGCCAAGGAGGCGGCCGGATTGGAGGCCCTTCTGCCCACCTTCTCCGCCCCATTCCGCAAGCTGTATGAAAAGACCCCGCCCTTCAACGGCGGCAAGTGGCTGGTGATGGATGTAAAGAAACCGGAGCAGCTGGAGGAGGTCCGGCGGCTGATTTTGATGAAGGCCAAGCCGGCGAAAAAAGAGGCTTGACATTAAAAAATTGTTCCGTTAGGCTGTAGGGGCGGCCTGCGGCCACCCGGCTGATCAGGGAGGCCGCTCCGCTGGCAAAATAATCCGGATTCTTTCCGGCTCAGTGGGCGTTGCCGTTCTGCTGGCGGAGATTTGGCTGTTTCTGCTTCGTCCCATTCTGCTGTGATAACAAAGGAGAACAAAACCATGCACACACACATTTCCGTCAAGGGCGCGCGGGTGAACAACCTGAAAAACATCGACGTGAAAATCCCGCGGGATAAGCTGGTGGTACTCACGGGGCTGTCGGGCAGCGGAAAATCCTCCCTGGCCTTCGACACCATTTACGCCGAGGGACAGCGGCGGTATGTGGAATCACTCAGCTCCTATGCCCGAATGTTCTTGGGGCAGATGGAGAAGCCTGACGTGGACTACATTGACGGGCTGTCCCCGGCCATTTCCATCGACCAGAAGACCACCAGCAAGAACCCCCGCTCCACTGTGGGGACAGTCACTGAAATTTACGACTACCTCCGCCTGCTGTGGGCCAGGGTGGGTACCCCGCACTGTCCCATCTGCGGCAAGGAGATCAAGCAGCAGACCATCGACCAGATTATTGACCAGGTGCTGGCCCTGCCTGAAGCCACCCGGATCCGGGTGATGGCCCCGGTGATCCGGGGAAAGAAGGGGGAGCACGCCAAGATTTTTGAGGACGCGAGGAAGTCAGGCTATGCCCGGGTGCGGGCGGACGGCATCGACTATGATCTGTCTGAGGAGATACGCCTGGAGAAAAATAGAAAGCACCACATTGAGGTGGTGGTGGACCGGCTGGTGATTCGGGAAGATATCGGCCGCCGGCTCACTGACAGCGTGGAAGTGGCCTCTAACCTGGCGGGAGGACTGGTGGTGATTAACGTTTTGGGGGAGGACCGGGACATTATGTTCTCTCAGAACTACGCCTGCGAGGAGTGCGGCGTGTCCATTGAGGAGCTCTCCCCCAGAATGTTCTCCTTTAACAACCCCTTTGGAGCCTGCCCGGCCTGCACCGGGCTGGGCTCCCAGATGAAGATTGACCCGGAGCTGATCATCCCCAATAAAAACTTGTCTATTGTGGAGGGGGCGATTACTGCCTCCGGATGGAATAACATCAAATCCGACGGTATCTCTCGGATGTATTTTGACGCGCTGGCCAAGAAGTATAAGTTTAAGCTGAACACCCCGGTGAAAGACCTGCCCGGGGAGATTATGGATGTGATTCTCCATGGCACCAACGGGGAGAAGCTCACCCTCTATTACGACCAGCCCAGGGGCAAGGGCACCTTGTATCAGCCCTTTGAGGGAATTATCAACAACCTGGAGCGCCGCTACCGGGAGACCCAGTCCGACGCGATGAAACGGGAGCTGGAGGAGTGTATGTCCCAGTGTCCATGCCCGGTGTGCAAAGGACGGCGGCTGAAAAAAGAGTCGCTGGCGGTGACGGTGGGGGGGCTGGACATTGACGCCTACTGCCGCAAGAGCGTTACCGAGGCCCTGGACTTTATGGAGCAGCTGGTGCTCAACGAGACCCAGACCATGATCGCTGCCCAGATTTTGAAGGAGATCAAAAACAGGCTGGGCTTTCTGCACTCTGTGGGACTGCAGTACCTGACCCTGTCCCGGGAGGCGGGCACCCTGTCCGGAGGGGAGAGTCAGCGCATCCGGCTGGCGACGCAGATCGGCTCCTCTCTGATGGGGGTGCTGTATATTCTGGACGAGCCCTCCATCGGCCTGCACCAGCGGGACAACGACAAACTTCTGCAGACATTGAAGGAGCTGCGGGATTTGGGCAACACCCTGCTGGTGGTGGAGCACGACGAGGATACCATGCGCGCCGCCGACTATATTATTGACGTGGGACCCGGCGCAGGGGTGAACGGGGGGACCATTGTGGCCGCCGGCACTCCGGAGGAGGTGATGGACAACGCCGCTTCCATTACCGGGGACTACCTCACCGGACGGAAAAAAATTCCCGTTCCAACCCAGCGGCGGAAGGGAAGCGGGCACTACTTGAAGGTGTTCGGTGCGGAGGAGCACAACCTGCGCCGCGTGGACGTGGAGTTCCCCCTGGGAACCTTCACCTGTGTGACAGGGGTGTCCGGATCTGGAAAGTCCTCTCTGGTGAATGAGATTTTGTTCAAGAAGCTGGGAGCCGATTTAAACCGGACTAAAACCCGGGCGGGGAAGCACGAACGAATTGAGGGAGAGGAGTTTTTGGACAAGGTCATCAACATTGATCAAAGTCCCATCGGGCGGACGCCCCGCTCAAACCCCGCTACCTATACAAATCTGTTTAGCGATATTCGGGATCTGTTTGCCTCTACCCCGGACGCCAAGAGCCGGGGTTATGGACCGGGCCGGTTTTCCTTCAATACCCGGGGCGGCCGGTGTGAGGCCTGCTCCGGGGACGGCCTGCTGAAAATTGAGATGCACTTTCTGCCGGATATTTATGTCCCCTGCGAGGTGTGCAAGGGCCGGCGGTACAACCGGGAGACTCTGGAGGTGCGCTATAAGGGCAAGAACATCTACGAGGTGCTGGAGATGACGGTGGATGAGGCGATGCCCTTCTTTGAGAACATTCCGAAAATTTATAACCGGCTGAATACCCTGGAGGAGGTCGGCCTGGGCTACGTGAAGCTGGGACAGCCCTCCACAGAGCTGTCCGGCGGAGAGGCCCAGCGGGTGAAGCTGGCTACGGAGCTGAGCAAGCGCTCTACCGGTAAAACCATCTATATTCTGGACGAGCCCACCACCGGCCTCCACTCCGCCGACGTCCATAAGCTTATTGAGGTGCTTCAGCGGCTGGTGGAGGGGGGCAACACTGTGGTGGTGATTGAGCACAATTTGGATGTGATCAAGACCGCCGACCACATTATCGACTTGGGGCCCGAGGGGGGCGACGGCGGCGGGCAGATCGTCTGCGCCGGAACTCCGGAGGAGGTGGCCGCCTGTCCCGGTTCCTACACGGGGCAGTATCTGAAAAAAATGCTCTAAGCCCGGGCCCAGACGGCCAGGGACAGCCCCAGGCAGAGACCGCGGGAAAAGGACAGAAAATTGCCGGTTTCCAGAAGACGAAACAAGACGAGGTCAATCTTTCTGCCGCAACGGTGATTTTCCTGGCTGACTGCTTCGGCGTGACCGACGACTGCCTGCTGGGGCGGAGCGGCGAAAAAAATTAGGAGATTTTATGGATTTATTTCAATGGCTGACGGCGACAACGGCGGGAAAGTGCATCTTTACCATGCTGGTGTCCATGCTCCCGGTGATTGAGCTGCGGGGCGGACTGCCCTTCGGCGTGGCCCTGGGGCTGCCCTACTATATGGCATTTCCCGCGGCGGTGATTGGCAACCTGATCCCGGCTCCTATCATCATCATTTACATCCGCCGGATTTTTGAACTGATGCGGAAACATCTGCCGTGGCTCAACTTTCTGGTGGACAAGCTGGAGCGAAAGGCCCACCTGAAAGGGAAAAAGGTGCAGAAGTACCAATATGTGGGACTGTGGCTTTTTGTGGCGATTCCCCTGCCGGGAACGGGGGCCTGGACCGCTTCCATGGCGGCGGCTTTTTTGGGGATGCGGCTGAAAAAAGCCATGCCCGCCATAGTGATGGGGGTTCTCAGCGCGGGATGCATTATGCTGGCCCTGACCCATGTAGGAATCAACCTGTTTTCCGGGGCAATTTAGCTGATTTGCGCATAGGATATCCCGGAGGTGCTGCTGTATGGGTTCTCTTTGGGATGTTGTGCTGGCTGTGGTCTGTATTTTAGGGCTGACGCTGGCTGGGTGCTGGCTGTTTGGGTTGCTGCTCCGCCCACTGCCGGGGCGGGAGGCAAGGGTGGTGCTCAGCGGCCGGGGTGAAGGAGAAGGGCTGGAACAGCAGGTGCGCTGCTTTATCTGGCTGCGGAGCCTAGGCCTGCTGCGCTGTCCCGTCGTCATCGCTGACGTGGGGCTGAGCCCCGCCGGCTGGGAGCTGGCGCTGCGGCTGACGGCCCGCTGGCCCGAGGTGATTTTGTGGCCGGCGGCGGATCTGGGAGATTATATTTCCAGAACATAAATGCCCCCTTGGCGGGGAGATTTTGAGATATGAAAGACAGAAGGAGGCGGTACCCTTGTCAGACCAGGAATTGGAGCTGCTGGAGGGCACAGTCTCCTCTGTTATTTTTCAGAATGAGGAGAATGGCTACACCATTCTCAAGCTGGACGCCAAGGGAGAAGAGGTTACGGTGGTGGGAGCCATGGCCGGGGTGGCGCCGGGGGAGTATCTGTCCGTACGGGGCCGCTGGACCAGGCATCCCACCTACGGGCCCCAGATGAAGGCGGAGGTAGTGGAACGCCGCCTACCCCAGGGGCTGAAGGAGATATTCCACTACCTGTCCTCCGGGGCGGTGAAGGGAGTGGGCAAGGCCACCGCACGGCTCATCATTGAGGAATTTGGAGAGGATGCACTCACCGTAATTGAGGAGGAGCCGGAGAAGCTGACTAAAATCAGGGGGATTACCCGAAAGCGGGCAGTACAGATTGGGGAAATATTCCGGCAGCAGATGGGCGCCCGCCGTCTGCTGGAATTTTTAGGGGAGCATCACCTGCCTATGGAGCTGGCCGCTCTGCTCCGCCGGGCCTACGGCGACGCAGCTCTGGAGGTGGTGAGAGCGAACCCCTATCTGCTGGTGGACCGGGAGTTTGAGGTGGAATTTTCTCAGGCGGACGAGCTGGCCCTGTCGCTGGGCGTGGGGCCGGAGGACCCCCTGCGCCTGGAGGCGGGACTGCTCTTTGAGATGAGCCACAACAATTACAGCAACGGACACACCTTTCTCCCCCGGCGCAAACTGCTGGAGGCCACGGCCGCTCTGCTGCAGGCGCCGGGGCAGCTGCTGGAGGAGGGACTGGAGACGCTGATCCGGCGGGGAGAGGTGGAGTGTGAACAGGTGGCGGGGCAGGAGGCGGTGTATCTCCCGGCTCTGTATGAGTCGGAGCGGTATATCGCCCAGCGGATTTTGGAGATGAGCCGGGCGGAGCTGCTGCCGCCGGATGGGTTGGACAGGCTGATTGACCGAATCGAGGGGGAACAGCATATCAGCTACGCGCCCCAGCAGAGACAGGCGGTGGAGCTGGCTGCTGGACGGCAGGTGGTGCTTCTCACCGGCGGACCGGGCACAGGTAAGACCACCTGTCTGCGGGGGGTGCTGGCCCTGTTTGAACGGATGGGACTGGAGACTGCCCTGGCCGCCCCCACGGGACGGGCGGCCAAGCGGCTGGGGGAGCTGTGCTCTACCGACGCTTCCACCATCCACCGCCTGCTGGAGACCGGATTGGATCCCAGGTCGGGCAGGCTGGTGTTTACCAGAAACTCCTACGACCCCCTGAAGGCGGACGCTGTGATTGTGGATGAGACCTCTATGGTGGACGTGCCCCTGATGGCCGCACTGCTGGACGCCCTGAGAGACGACTGCCGCCTGGTGCTGGTGGGGGACCCGGATCAGTTGCCGTCGGTGGGACCAGGGGCTTTATTTGCCGACCTGATCCGCAGCCGTACAGTGCCCACCGTCCGGCTGACGGAGATTTTCCGCCAGGCCGCGCAGAGCGCCATTATCCGCAACGCCCACCTGATTAACCGGGGACAGGTTCCGGACCTGTGCCGCAATGAGGGGGATTTCTTCTGCCTGGCCCGCCGGGATCCAGAGGCGGTGCTGGATACCATTGTGGATCTGTGCCGCCGCCGGCTTCCGGAGCGGATGGGGATTCCCGCCGAACAGATTCAGGTGCTCTCTCCCACGCGCCGCCGGGGGACAGGCACCCGGGCCCTGAATCAAGTGCTTCAGGCTGCCCTGAACCCGCCTCTGGAGGGAAAAGGAGAGCGCCGCTTCGGAGACTGGGTGTTCCGGGAGGGCGACCGGGTGATGCAGGTGCGCAACAACTACGACATCCTCTGGCGGGAGGAGGGGGGAGGCGACTCCGGCATGGGGATGTTCAACGGGGACATCGGCTTGATCCGCGCGATCGAGCGGGAGGTTATTACGGTGGATTTTGACGGAAAGGTGGTGGAGTACGCTCCCGACATGCTGGGGGAGCTGGAGCCCGCCTTTGCCGTGACGGTACATAAGGCCCAGGGCAGCGAGTACAGGGCGGTGATTCTGGCCGCGCTGGATGGGGCCTCCTTCCTCATGACCCGGGGGGTGCTGTACACCGCCGTTACCCGGGCGAGAGAGCTGTTCATTGTGGTGGGCGACCCCGCCGCTGTGGCTGGGATGGTAAGCAACAACCGCCAAACCCGGAGGTACTCCGGATTGCGGGCAAGACTGACGCAGACATGAAAACGGCCCGTCCCCTGGTGGGACGGGCGCGGGGCTGCGGACAATCAAAGGTACAGCCAGTCAGAGAGAGCTGGGTCGTCCCAGCGGGTGATGTAGCAGTCGGCCAGGGCCTGGAGCTGGTTCTGCTCGCCGTCGGAATTGACATCGTAGATGACGCACAGGGAAAAGCCGGCCTTTTTGGCGGTCTGAGCGGCCACTAGGATGTCCTCAAAGACGACGGTGTTCTCAGGCGTGCCGCCCAGCCGCCGGGCGGCCTCAAGATAGACGTCAGGCCGGTTTTTGCCCACCCCGACCTCCTCGCAGGAGAGGAGGAAGGAAAAGCAGTCCCGCACACCGAGACGGCGCAGGCAGAGGTCGATGAGGGCCGGGTGGGTGGAGGAGGCCACGCACAGCTGAAACCCCGCCTGCTTCATCCGCCTAAGGAGATCCGAGGCCCCCGGCTTCAGAAGAACATGGCTGCGGTAGTGCTCCTCCATCAGGGCGTTGATCTCGCTGGCGATGTCCTGAGGGGTGCCGGGAAGGCCGAACTCCCGGATGAACAGCTGGGCGGACTCCAGCATAGTCAGGGCGATGGATTCCTCTTTCAGGGCGGGGGACAGCGGAGGGATGCCGTGCTTGTTTAGATACTCGTCGGCCAGCCGGTTCCAGTAGCCCATGGAATCCACCAGGGTGCCGTCCATATCAAAAATTGCGAATGTGTTCTTCATATTGCTTCTCCTTGCGCAAGAATATCAGGGGTATTATAATAAAAAGACAAAGGATGCGCAAGACTTTTCTGATAAGATGATAAGGAGGCGGACTATGACTGACCGGGAACTGGTAAAAAAAGCCTTTGAAATGCACCAATTTGCCTATGTGCCCTACTCCTGTTTTCCGGTGGGAGCGGCGATTTTAGCCAAGGACGGCCGGGTGTTTACCGGCTGCAATGTGGAAAACGCCGCCTACGGATCCACAATCTGCGCGGAGCGCACCGCCGTTTTGAAGGCAGTGAGCGAGGGCTGCCGGGAGGGCTGGGAGGCCATTGCCATCGCCGGACGAGGGGAGGACTACTGCTGGCCCTGCGGAGCCTGCCGGCAGATGCTCTATGAGTTCGCTCCCGGGATACGGGTGCTGGCCGCCCGGGGAGACGGGGAGTGTAAAATGGTCCCCCTGGCTGAGCTGCTGCCCCATGGGTTTGGGCCCAGGTCACTGCGATAAAAATTTTCCAGCCGCATAAAAGACGGAAAAACGTATAAACTACCCCCGGAACCCGAAACAAGGAGGTGGTTTGACGTGATGATGGACAAAATTGCCCTGACGCTGCTGATTATCGGCGGCCTGAACTGGGGCAGCGTGGGCCTGTTTCAGTTTGATCTTGTGGCCTTTGCCTGCGGCGGGTCCGGCAGCATGATCAGCCGGGTGATCTATACCCTGGTGGGTCTGTCCGCCGTGTGGTGCGTCTCCCTGTTGTTCCGCGACCGAGACCCCGTGGAGGAGCGCCGCTGACCTTTGGCGAGAATTTCCACATTTGAACATGGAAGACCCGGAGCGGACGCTCCGGGTCTTCGTTTTTATCGGTTGAGGAGAATGTCCAGCAGCGCTGTGGCGGTCAGCCCGGAGAAATACCGGGAGACGTCCAGTTTCTCCAGACGGGCGGTCAAATCCTCCTCTCGCAGGGGACAACCCAGAAGGAGGCCGGCCAGCTCCTCCGGCTCCACGGCAGAGAAGAAGTCGCCAAAAAAAGAGATAGCGGCAATGCAGCCCTTCTCCAGGTGGATATGCGCTTCCACAGCGCCGCAGCCCTCCACCCGGCGGCGGCGCAGTACGTCGCAGGGTGGGGAGATGCCGTAGTTCCACTCCCAACGGTCATACCGGGCCGCTTGAATAGCCTCTACTGCCGCTATGTCTGCCTGTGTGAGGGCGTAGGGCTGCATGGGCCGGTCCCGGGAAATTTCCTCCAGGAGGCGGGTTTTAAACTGCTCCAGAGGGATGGGGCGGGGCATGTGGGCCCGAACTGTGGTTACCCGGGCGCGGACAGAGCGCACCCCCTTGGCCTGGACCTTCTCTGGGTCCACCCGAAGGACCTGGGCTACCGTGTTTAGATCGGAGTCGTACAAAATGGTGCCGTGGTGCATGACCCGGCCCTCCCGGATGTACTGGGAGTTGCCGGAGAACTTCTGCCCGCCGATGGTGATGTCGTTGCGGCCGTTGACCTGAGCGTCTACCCCCATGGCCTGAAGGGCCTGAGCCACCGGGCGGCAGAATAGGCTCATATCCAGTTGATCCCCATGGGAGGCATCCTGGATGAAGGTGAAGTTCAGATTGCCCAGGTCGTGATACACCGCGCCCCCTCCGGACAGCCTGCGGACCACGGTGACTGCCCGCTCCCGAACGGCGCTCTCGTTGATCTCGGCCAGGGTATTCTGGTGCCGTCCTATGACGATGGTGTTGTGATTTTGCCAAAGCAGAAACCAGTTCTGATTTCGGGAGAGGGAGTCGAATACATACTGCTCCAGCGCCAAATTGAAGGCGGGATTGGTGCCGGGAACGTCGATATAGGACCAGGGCATAGAAGAACCTCGCTTTGCCGGGGCAGGCAGGAAGCCTGCCCCATCTTTTTTTGACCAGTATATTGAAGGAAAGGGCGGTTGTCAATGCCGTTGTTCTCCAGACAGGGGCCAGGTATGTTTCGAAATGATGTGGGTTATGGAGGAGAGTCAAAAAAATTTTACAGGATATGTTATGTTTTGAGTGGGATGGTCCGATAGAAATAATACAGAATGTTTGTTGACTGGATATGGCACAAGTCCTCCCGCAGAGGAGGCCAGGAGGTTTATTGATATGTTGGTTACAAGACGAGACCCTTTTTCTGCAGCGCCCGTGGCTATGCCTGGCGCCTCGCGCCCCTCTGGGGCCAGGCGGGTCAAGGCGGCTGAGGGCAGCTTTGATCAGATTACCCTGTCCGCCGGACAGGAGGCCAGCCCCACGTTCCGGGATATGGCCGCGAGCCTGTCTCAGCAGGTGCGTACATTTAATACTACTGGAAAGATTCAGGAGCTGCGCAGCCAGGTGGCGTCCGGCACCTACCGGCCCGACGCCCGCGAGACCGCGGCACGGATGCTGCTGCTGGCGGAGGGCGAGTAAATGGCGGGCTGGCAGGACTATCTGAAATTTTTAAACAGCCTGGCCCATACCCTGGAGCAGCTCACCCAGGTGGAACAGGAGAAAAACACCGCCGCCGCCCAGGGAGACCTGCTGGGGGTGGAGGAGTGCATGAAGCGGGAGCAGGTGCTCAGCCTGACCCTGCGGGGCTACGATCAGAAGCGGGAGACCATGCTGGCCCAGCTGGGATTAAAAAATGTGACGTTAAAAGAGCTGGAACGGCACAGCCCGCCGGACCTGCGGATGGAGACCAAGGCCGCCGTGGAGCTGCTGCGCAGCAAATACGCCCTATTCCAGGCCGCCAGTGACGCGGCCCGGATTACTTTGGAGGTCAACCTGCGGGCAATTGAGCGGGAGCAGGCCGTCCGGGCGGGAGACGCCGCGGAGGCGGCAGAAACACGCAAAACGCATCAGACAGATTTCCGGGCCTGAGGCCTGAGTGATATATAAGGAGAAGAACTTATGGCTGTTATTGGTACTTTCGGTTCTTTTACTGCGGCGCGGCTGGGTATTTACGCTTCTCAGTCCGCCTTGAATGTGACGGGCAACAATATCTCCAACATCAATACCAAGGGATACACCCGCCAGAGGCTGGATCTGGTGTCTCTCCACTCTGACGGCGACGCCCGATATCAGAACAGTTACAACCTGAACATCGGCTATGGAGTGCTGGCTGACAGCGTCTCCCAGCTGCGGGACCCGTTTATGGATATCCGCTACCGGGATATGAACTCCAGCGTGGGCAGCTACGAGGCCATGGTGAAGGGGCTGGATCAGCTGGTGGATATTCTGGACGAGGTGGGCCAGGGGACCGGGGAGTTCGGCATTATTGAGGGCGCGTTTAACGAGGTTGTACAAATGCTGAACAACCTGAACTACCGCCCAGGTACGGAGGAGTATGACACCATTGTCCGCTCCGCCATGCAGAGCATGACCCGGTATTTCAACAGCTACGCCGATTCCCTGGCCGTGGTGCGGGAGAACCTGACCCAGGACCTGAAGGAGGACGTGGAGTCGGTGAACACGATTCTGGAGCAAATCCGGGACCTGAACGTTCAGATCCGCGACGCGGGCCTTTTCGGCGATCAGGCCCTGGAGCTGCGGGACGCCCGAAATGTGCTGATTGACGAGCTGTCAGGCTATATGAAGATTGATGTGCGCTACGATATGGAGAAGATCGATGAGTTCTCCTCTATTGAGCGGATCAATATTTCCATCGCCAACTCCGGCACGCCCCCCATCAAGCTTATCCAGGGCATTTACGGCACCCAGCTGGAGATGCCGGAGATGGCCGCGCTGCGCAATCCGGAGTTTGACCCCAGCAAGCCGCAGTGCAACAAATATATCAGCCAGGAGAGCGACCTGGCCAAGGGAATTATCAAGTATACCAACAACGAGCGGGAGGCGCTGCGGGACAATGCTGGCGCTGTTTTGAACGATAACACCGCGCAGGGGAGACTGACCGCCCTGGGGTATAACGGCAACGCTCTTGATGCGGCCACCTTCTACGATGAGGCCAATATGGGCCCCTACCTGATTAAAAACCCGGACGGAACCTTTACCGGTACCAGCGACCGGAACGCGGCGACCCAGGTGGACAACGCGATGAAGAACTCTGAGGAAAACCGCCTCTGGATGCAGCTTAAGCCCCTGGTGGATGAGCAGGGCCGCTATATGCGGGATCAGTACAACCAGGAGATCAAGGAGACCGTGGATCTGAGCGATGTCCAGCTTTACGGATCTCTCCAGTCCAAGCGGGAGCTGATTACCGAGGAGGGCGAGTTTGCCAGCCAGGAGGATATTGACTTTGACGAGAACGCCAACATCAAGCGGGGCGTGCCCTATTATCAGCACGCTTTGGATTCCCTGGCCCAGCAGTTTGCCAAGATGTTCAATGAGGCCAACCGCCTGAATTTCGATCAGGTAAAGGAGGCCTATGTGCTGGTGGCGGATCCCGCCGATCCCAATCAAAAGGTTTTTGCGGACAAGGACGGCAATCCCTTTAGGGATCCGGACGGCAATACAATTTCTGAGACCTATTTTGACGATGTGCTCCAGCAGATCGCCGATGTGAAGGCGGATAATACCAAGACAGAGAAAGAAAAGATGGATGAGATTGAGGCGCTTGAGCTGGAGGCCTATGACAAGATGGAGCTGCTGCGCCAGAGCGGCGAGCTGGTGCCGGAATGGGCGTTCTACAACGGAGGCGTGCTGCTGAGCAACAAGGGCGACGGCAACGACCCCACCAATATTACCGCTGCGAATATCACCATCTCCAAGGACTGGTCCACTGGCGCGGTGCGTATCCTGAACACCAAGAAGCCGGACACCTTTGACCCCAGGAACCCCGACAAGCCGCTGGAGCACACCACCGCCGACGACAATATTTACCACATGATCTCCCTGATGGATCAGAAGCTGGAGTACAAGGCAGGCACCACTGTGGATGACGCCAAGGGCGGAGAGGATACCTTTTTCAAGGGCACCTTCCAGGAGATGCTGGCCAACATCAACCTGACGCTGGCTATGGACAAGAGCACTGCCAACGGCCAGTACAACAGCTATACCCAGAAGGCCCTGAACCTGGAGAACAACCGGCAGAGCGTCTCTGGCGTGGACTTGAACGACGAGGCCACGAGTATGATGATGTTCCAAAAATCCTATTCCGCCGCCTGTCAGCTGATGACTACGCTGGATTCCATGCTGGATAAGCTGATAAACGGCACCATCAGATAAGGAGGTAACCTGACATGGGCTTTCGCATCACCACCAATATGATGATGAACACCTATAAATTCAACCTGCAGAACAACACACAGAAGCTCGCTAACGCCAGGGACATGGTTCTCACCCAGCGCAACTTCAACAGCTATGAGGAGGACCCCGCCGCTGCCACCCGGGCTTTCCGCCTGCGCAGGACCTACACCCGCACCTTGAACCAGCTGAACAACACCACCGACTGCTACAGCAAGTACAACACCGCCTGGAATAACCTGGGCGGGGTGATCGACAAGCTGGCCAACCCTCTGGACAAGACCTCTGCGATCCTGGGTGCCAACGGTACCGCCGGCGAGAGCCGCAAGGCCCTGGCCCAGATTCTGCGGGACAGCGCCGATTCGCTGGTGCACTCCATGAATCAGCAGTTGGGCGACCAATTCATTTTTGGCGGCAAGGACGGACTGAATGTGCCCTTTACCTGGAGCGAGGACGGCAGAACCCTCCTTTACCGGGGGGTAAATGTGGATGCCGGCGGGGTGGAGAAGCCCGCTTCCACACCGCCGACATGGCTGGATGACGCCAAGGCGGCGGGACAGGCGGCCGGCACCTGGGACGATAATGACGAGGCGTGGTTCAGCTATTATGCCGGCACCTCCGAAAAGATTCCCAACAGCGACACCATGCCCAAATGGGCCAAAGATATGCTTAAGCAGACGCCCAACAATGCCGACGAGTCAGCGTGGATGGAATACTACAGGGACCGGGACGACGTGGCCAAGCTGAAAACCATGTCTGAGGAGGAGATGTATATTGACCTGGGCATGGGCGCCAAGGAAAACGCGCCCAATGACCCCATTCTGGGCAGCTATTTTAACGGCGCCCTGTCCGGCCTCAATTTTATCGGCTACGGTACGGATAAAACTGATGAGTTCGGTGATTCCGGCAACTACGCCATCCTGCTGAAGGAGCTGGCCGATGTGTTTGAGACCTGGGATGAGGACGTTCAGGACTACAACCCGGAGCTGGCGAAGGAGGGGTCTTCCGCCTTTGGCCTGACAAAGGATGAGCTGAAGGAGAAGGCTTTCCGGATGCTGGATAAGCTGAAGGCCGGCCAGGAGAAGATCACCGAGAATTGGGTGGACTTGGACGCGCAGTCTAAATTCCTGCTCACCAACAAGGAGCGGCTGGAGACCCAGAAAACCAACATCAATGAGGAGATTCTGGAGGTGGAGCAGGTGGATCTGGCCGAGGCCATCACGCAGTTCTCCTGGGAGCAGTACTGCTACAACGCCGCACTGAAAATCGGCAATCAGCTGCTTACACAGTCGCTGATTGACTATATGAATTAAAACTGGGATAAGCGCGCCAGACTATTTCAGAAGGGAGCTCGTGCCGAATCATGAAACCGCTGATTGAAATTACCACTGTACCCATTCAGATTGAGATGAAGACCACCAACGCCAAGTTGGAATACGCCCGGGGTACCGCTGAAATGGAGATCACCCGGGAAAAGAACGGCCTTCACATCAAGAGCCGGCCCATTAAGGTGAATATTGACACTTTTGAAGCCCGCAATTCCCTCTCCCCCACGTTGGCCCGCTACCTGGATCAGAACGCGAAGAAGGGCCATCAGGCCGCCTATGAGGCCACCGCCACCTACGCCCGTCAGGGTCAGCTGCTGCTGGAGACCAAGGTGGGAGAGGAGCTGGTGACCAAATTCGCCGGTGAGGCAATGATGAAGGATGTTAAAACCAATGTGGGCATCGATTTTCTGCCCAAGCCCGGTCCTGAAATTACCTGGGATCCCGGTGAGCTGAACATCCGCTACGAGATGGACAAAATGGCCATTGACTGGAAGCTGGATCAGACCAGCTTTGAGTTTACTCCCGGCGACATTGAGTTTACGGTGACCCAGCGGCCTGACGTGGTCATCAAATATATTGGCGGGCCCCTCTATGTTCCGCCCTCCGCCGACCCCAACTATGAGCCGGTGGATGTGAAAGCATAACGGGAGGAAATATGCGTTTAAAAACCAAGTATTTTGGAGAGATCGACTGTCCGGAAGAGGATAAGCTGTTCTTTCCCGATGGGCTTTTCGGCTTTGAAGAGGAGAAGGAGTTTTTTCTCCTGCCCTTCGAGGGGGGAGAGGGCAGCCTGCTCTGCTTCCAGAGCGCGGTGACCCCGGGGCTGGCGTTCGTGGCGGTGAACCCTTTTCCGCTGAAGCCAGACTATGCCCCGGTGCTTACCCCTGGAGAGCTGAAAGCGATGGGGGTGGAGCGCAGTGAGGATCTCTGCTTCTACGCTCTGTGCGTGGTGCGCAGCCCTGTGGCTGACAGTACGGTGAATCTGCGCTGCCCTGTGGCGGTAAATGACCACACACACCGGGCCGTTCAGGTCATCCTGGAGGGGAACGATTACCACATGCACCACCGCCTGTCGGAGTTCGGACGGGCGGAGGAGGGCGCGCCATGCTGATTTTACAGCGGAAAGAGGGAGAGTCCCTCCACATTGGGGACGATGTGGAGATTACGGTTCTGGCTGTGGAAGCGGGGCGGGTACGCTTGGCCATCCAGGCACCCCGGAGCGTTACCATCCTGCGCAGCGAATTGAAGATAGCGGCCGAAGCCAACCGGGAGGCGGCTGAGGAGGAGTTGTCGCCACTGGAGCTGCTGGGGATGCTGAAAGAGAAAAAGGAATAAATTGCTGTACAGGGACCGTATGTTTAAGAGCATGCGGCCTCTGTTTTCAATAGCGAGAAGGGGAGAGGCGATACTAATCAAGATATTAACTAATAAAAATACAAGCATCTGAATTTGCTAAAATTACCATTGCAATTGGGAGAGATATGCGGTATTCTATAAAACGCTGATGTCAGGAGGTCCCTTTCATGCCTAAAAAAGAAGGGGACTGCTTCAGCAACTGTTGGATAAAATCAACGAAGATAAATTTAAGCAATGTCTTGCAATGACGGGAAAAATGCGCTATAATTAAAAAAGTTACAGGGCTGAAAACTGCTTTGAAAGGGCGGATAAAACTTCCGGCCTGATCTTGCGTTTCCTGTTAAAGCATGCTATGATAGATAACGCTGGGGATGGTATCCCGATGACTATTTGATTTGTGATGAAGGAGGTTCCTTCTTATGTCTGATCTGCTGTTTTCCAACTCCCAGCTGATGCTGGAGCGGGCCATGAATTTTCAGTGGACCAAGCAGTGCGCGATTAATGACAATATTGTCAACGCCGAGACACCCAATTATAAGGCGAAATATGTCACCTTTGAGGAGGCGCTGGACGCCAGTATCCGGTCTGTCGCGCAGCGGACGCCGGAAAGGAAGATCGGCACCATGCGCTCTGTAATTGACCGATCCCGGGCAGTGGTCCATGTGGCCGAGCGGGAGAGCATGCGAATGGATGACAACGGGGTAAACGTGGCCGAGCAGGAGACAGAGGCTGTCCGCAACGCTTACCAGATGCAGTATACCATAGATGCGCTGAACAGCAATTTATCTCTGCTGCGCACCCTGATTCGGGGGCAGTAATCCAAACGATATTCAGCGCTGAAAGCGCCGCGGAGCCCAACGGCGGCACTGCAGTATAAATCCGGGAGGAGATACTTATGGCATTTATAAGCTCGATTGATGTGATTGGCTCCGGCTTCACCGCGCAGCAGCAGCGGCTGGATATTATTTCAGAGAACATCGTCAATATGAACACCACCCGCACGGAAAACGGCGAGGGGCCTTACCGCAGGAAGGTTGTGGTTTTTCAGGCGGACAATGGCGTTGGCCGCTTTCGGGATGTGCTGGCGCGTACCCGCAACGGAAGAGGAGGCCGTTGGGGTGGAGAGGGAAAGCCCGGCGTCCGGGTGGTGGAGATTGCGGAGGATCCCTCTGATTTTAAGTTGAAGTATGACCCTGACGACCCCGACGCCAATGAGGACGGTTATGTAGAGCTGCCCAATGTGGACCTGGTGAAGGAAATTACCGACGGTATGGCGGCCAGTCAGGCCTACTCCGCCAACGTTACCGCATTTAACCTGTTGAAAAGCTTGATCTCCAAGGGACTGGAGATTGGGAAGTAAAAGCACCCTAGGTCAGGTCGAGTTTGGTCCAGAGGATAAGAGATCCAAGGACGGAAATTTGGTCTGGCCTGGATTTGCGATATGGGATGCTATGACATCCCGGAAGTTTTTTGACCACATATGGAGGATTGTGCTATGGAATTCACCCCGATCACCCCGATTCAGCCTCTGTTTGAGGCCGCTCCGAGCCAGAGTGCGCAGGGAGGACGAAACGCTGGCGCTACTTTGTTTGCCGATGTATTCCAGTCGGCCATTGACAATGTGCGGCAGACAAATCAGACTCAGGTGGATCTGGAGTATAAGCTGGCTACCGGTCAGATTGACAATCCGGCGGAGGTTACGCTGGCCATTACCAAGGCCACGGATGCGGCCCTGCTGCTGATGGAGATGCGCAACAAGGCTCTGGACGCCTACAATGAATTAATGCGTATCTCCCTGTAAATGACTAAGATAACAGTCCGGAGGGGTCTAAGTTGCAGAAATTTCAGACAAAACTGAAAGAGTTTTGGGGAAATATCAAAGACTTTTTTAAAAAACTGAACAAAAAGACTCTGATCCTTCTGGGAGTCTGTCTGGCGGTGATTCTGGCCACTGTGTTCTATGGGCTGGTAAAGATGAACCAGAAGGAGTACGCGGTGCTGTATACCGGTCTGAACTCCACAGAGACCAGCACCGTACTCTCCTACCTGGGAGAGCGGGGCGTCACAGATTACCAGGTCCAGGGCGACAGCGTTCTGGTGCCGGCAGGCCGGGAGGACCAGCTGCGGGCTGATCTGGCCATGTCGGGATACCTGACAACCGGATTTAATTATGAGTACCTGGATAAGCTGGGACCCACCGCCACTGAGGCGGAGCGGCGAGAGGCCGCCCGCATCGCCACCGTACAGAAGCTGGAGGCAACCATCCGTCTTTTTGACGGCGTTCGAGACGCCCAGGTGGATATAGTTCCGGCGACTAACCGGGTATATATTCTGGAAGACCGGGCCACCCCCGCCACTGCGTCGGTGACGATCACCCCAGAGGGGAACCAGCGTCTAAGCGACGGAGTGGCCAAGGCCATCCGCCATACGGTAAGCCACAGTGTGGAACAATTGGACATCTCGTCTGTCAGCATAGTGGACACCAACGGAAATACATACTCTGACAGCGACGCCATTTCCCTGTCCAACCAGGCGACTGCGCTGAAACTGCAGCACGAGGAACAGATTAATAACAATGTGCGCCAGCAGATCCTTGAGACCCTGCGCCCCATCTACGGGGATGGAAACATCCATGTGGGCGTAATGAGCACGGTGGACGTGAGCCGCAAGGTGCGGGACACTACCTCCTACAACCAGCCGGCAGGCTCTGTGCAGGGCGGCGGTCTGGTGATTGGCGACCATCTCTTTACCGAACGGATTCAAGGCGATGGTGAGCCGGTGGGCGGCACCGTGGGCACCGCTACCAACTCGGATATCCCTCTTCAGCCAGATTTGAACACGGAGCTGGGAGAAAACGATAGGTATGCGGGCACTCAGGTGGACCGGGATCTGGTGGTGGACACGGTAAAGGAGCAGGAGGAGGTGCTGGAGGGCCGACTGGCCGATCTGAGGGTGACGGTATCTGTGAATCAGAACTGTACCAACTCCGGAGCCTTGACGATAGACGCTTTGCGGGATCATGTGGCCACCATCTCCGGGATTGGGACCGAGGATCCGCTGTCCAGGGTCCATGTGATGATCGCGCCCTTTGATGAGCCTGTACCCGTTTCGCCTGTTGGCCCCGGCGGTATCTTCTCCGCGGAGAACAGCTGGATTCTCTACGCCGCGATTGGCGGGTTGGTACTGTTCCTGATTCTGCTGGTGGTGATCATCCTGCTGTCCAGAAGGAGAAGGAAGAAGCGTCTGGCGCAGCAGCAGGCCCTGGAGGAGGAGATGTTGGCGGCCGAGGCGGCGGCTCAGGCGGCTGCCATTATCGCCGCGGCACCTCCCACCGGTGGAGCCGATATTATGGAAGTCAACACGGAGAAGAGCATGGAGCTGCGTAAGACTGTCCGTCAGTTCGCCCAGAACAATCCGGAAATTGCAGCTCAGATGGTGAAGGCCTGGCTGAAGGGAGATGATACGAGTGGCTGAGACAGCAACCAAGGTGGAACTGACCCCCCCGCAAAAAGCCGCGGCTGTAATCGTCTCCCTGGGGGCGGATAAAGCCTCCGGACTGTATCAGTTCATGGAGCCGGAGGAGATTGAGTCTCTCACCCTGGAGGTGGCCCGGCTGGGTATGCTGGACTCACAGCAGACCGAGGCGGTACTCACCGAGTTCTATCAAAACTGCATGACCAGCAAGGCGGTGACCGAGGGAGGATTGGAATACGCCCGCACCGTGCTGGAGAAGGCTTTCGGCAATCAAACTGCCCTGGCCCTGCTGGAGAAGGTAACCAAGTCCCTGAAGAATCGGGAGTTTGCTTTCCTGGACAAGGCGGATGTCAAGGCGCTGTACTCAGCACTGCAGAACGAGCGGCCCCAGACGATGGCGCTGGTGCTGTCCTACGTGGATCCGGACAAGGCAGCCGGCGTGATCGAGCAGCTGGAGCCCCGCCGCCAGATCAGGGTTGTAGAGGCGATCGCTACCATGGAGAGCGCCTCCCCGACCGCTATCAAAACCATCGAGGCGGAGATGGAGCGCAAATTTTCCAGCATTATTACCAGCTCCAATGTCAAGGTGGGCGGCATAGACTATGTGGCCGGTATTATGAACAACTTGGATCGGTCCAGCGAAAAATCCATTTTCGATGGGCTGTCCGCCCAAAATGCCGAGCTGGCTGACGAGATTCGCAAGAGAATGTTCGTTTTCGAGGATATCATCACCATGGACGACCGCTCGGTGCAGCGCTTCGTCCGGGACTGCGACCCAAGAGACCTGGTGCTGGCCCTGAAAACGGCCAACGCCGATGTGGCCAACAAGCTGTTTACCAATATGTCCGCCCGTATGGCGGAGAGCATCCGGGACGACCTGGAGGTTACCACCAATGTCCGCATGAAGGACGTGGAGGATGCCCAGCAGCGTATTGTGGGCGTAATCCGGGACCTGGAGGAACGAAACGAGATTATCATCATGAAGGGCGGAAAGGACGATATCATTGCGTAATATCCTGAAGGGGTTTCTGGAACCCAAGGCGGAGACATACGTTCTGCCCAGCACCGATGAGCTCCGCTTTGAGGATGAGGAGGAGTTGATTCCCCCGGTGGATGAGGAGCCGCCCCAGGAGACTTTGGATGTCACCATCGGCGGAGAGGACGAGGCGAAAGACGAGGAGCCGGAGAGCCCTCCGGAGCCGCAGCGGGAGACCCCGGTCCATTATGCCCAGCTTCAGGCGGAGCTGATTCTGAACCAGGCCAGAGAAGAGGCGCAGCAGATTCTGGACCAGGCCAGGGAGCGGGCGCTTCAGGAGCAGGAAGAGATCCGGGCGGGCGCCCGGGATGAGGGCTACCGGGACGGTTACGCCCAGGGCATCGCGAAGGCGGTGGACGACTCTGTCCGGGACCGGGAGGCCACTGCCGCACGGCTGGAGAAAGAGGTTCAGGCCTTTTTGGAGAAGGCCTCGCTAGCCCGGGAGGAGATGCTCCTCCAAAGCCGGGACGAGATGCTGGAGCTGTGCCTGTCCATCGCGGAGAAAGTGGTGCGGGTGAGTCTCAAAAGCAGCAGCGAGGTGATTGTCCGTATGATCCAGACCGCTACCGAGCGGATGAAGCGGCAGGAGTGGGTGCATATCTATATATCCGGCTGCGATGCCCGCCAGCTGGCCCAGATATCCCCGGCGCTCACCACAACCTTGGGAGCCCTGTCCCAGCACATCAAAGTGGTTCCCATGGGGGACGATGAGAGTGGTACCTGTATCGTGGAGACACCGGAAGAGATTGTGGACGCCAGCGTATCTACCCAGATGTCCAATATCCGGGATGTGCTCTACGACCAGATGGGGGCCTACTGGCCCCAGTAAGAGGAGATTGACGTGTTCCGAGAATTGATTCCGGCCGTCCGCTCCGCCGAGACGGTGGGCAGGACGGGAAAAATCGAAAATATCGTGGGCATGTCCATCGAGGCCTCCGGCGGCCGGGCCGCCATCGGTGATATCTGCCGGATCTATTCCAACGAATCCGGTGGCCAGATACCCGCCGAGGTGGTGGGGTTTAAAAATGACCATATTCTTCTGATGCCCTATGCCAATATGAGCGGCATCTCCGCGGGCAACTTTGTCCGCAATACCGGCAAGCGGCTTACGCTGCCGGTGGGGCCCTTTCTGCGGGGGCGGGTGATCAACGCGCTGGGACAGCCCATCGACGGGCTGGAGCCCTTTCAGCGGGGGGACACCTTCTCTGTGGACAGCACCTATATTAACCCTATGGCCCGCCCTCCGATCCGGGAGCGGATGGAGTTCGGGGTGAAGGCCATTGACAGCCTGTTGACCATCGGGAAGGGGCAGCGTATCGGGATCTTCGCCGGTTCCGGTGTGGGCAAATCCACCTTGATGGGGATGATTGCCAAAAATGTGAAAGCGGATATCAACGTGATTGCCCTGGTGGGAGAGCGAGGCCGCGAGGTTCTGGAGTTTATGCAGAAGGACCTGGGAGAAGAGGGCATGCGCCGCTCCGTGCTGGTGGTGGCCACCAGCGACCAGCCCGCTATGCTGCGAATGAAGTGTCCCAGCGTGGCCACCAGCATTGCCGAGTACTTCTCCGGGCAGGGCTATGACGTCCTGCTGATGATGGACTCTCTCACCCGTTTCGCCATGGCCCAGCGGGAAATCGGGCTGGCCATCGGGGAGCCGCCGGTGGCCAGGGGCTACACCCCATCCATGTACGCGGAGATGCCCAAGCTGCTGGAGCGCAGTGGAAACTTTGAAAAGGGTTCTATTACCGGCGTTTATACCGTATTGGTAGAGGGCGACGACACCAACGAGCCTATCGCTGACACAGTTCGAGGTATTTTAGACGGCCATATCGTTCTTTCACGCCAGTTGGCCAACGCCAACCACTTCCCCGCCATTGACGTGGGGGCCAGCATCTCCCGACTGATGGTGGAGATTGTATCTCCGGAGCACCGTCAGCTGGCCGGAAAGCTGCGGGACATCATGGGCATTTACGAGAAAAACTCAGACTTAGTGTCCATCGGCGCCTACAAGGCGGGAACAAATCCCAAGCTGGACCACGCTTTGGGCAAGATCGACAGCATTAACCAGTTTTTGATGCAGGGTGTGGATGAGGCTTTCTCCTATGACGAGAGCCTGGAGCAGTTACGGCGTATCCTGAAATAGAACCAATAAGGAGCAGACAAACAGATGAAAAAATTTCGCTTCTCTCTGGAAACGGTGTTGGACTATAAGAATCAGGCGCTGGACGCTCTTCGGGCGGAGCATGGGGCGATTTTAGCTCAGGTTCGGACCCAGGAAAAGGTGATTGAGGATCTGGAGGCGGAGCACCGCGAGGCGGATGAGGAGTTTACGCAGCGCAAGCTGGAGGGAATTAATATCTTGGATGCGCTGAATTACGAGACCTACCTCCGCTCCCTGGAGCGCAAGCTTCAGGAGGAGCACCGCAAGCTGGAGCGGCTGCGGAAACGGGAGGAGGAAAAGCGCGCTCAGGTGGTAGAGGCCAGGAAGGAGACGGCCACCCTGGAGAAGCTGAAGGAGCACAAATTGGAGGACTACCGTAAAGCGGAGCAGAAGGACGAGGAGCAGCGCATTGAGGAGTTTGTCTCCACAACCCGGGCCATGGCGGCGATGGGAATTTAAAGGGTGAGTTACACGTAAGTGTTTCTCTATATATTGGGTCACAGGAAGGGGGTGAACGCAATGAGCATTCCGCTTTCCTTCTGTGACATCAGCGCACGGTGTGGGCAGGTGCCCGCTCCTCAAAAGTCGGTTGAGGAGCAGACCGGCTGGAATCCCAAGCAGCTCTTTTTAGACTATATGCGTAAGGTTCAGGAGCAGCGGGAAAAAGACGCGAAGGAGGCCGAAGAGGACGCCCTGATGGCCATGATTGACGCTATGAACGCATCTGAGGAGGACCGAAGAACGGGCAAAGCGGACATGGACATGATCAAGTCTTTGGAGGCTGCCGGAGAAGCCATCACAGCCCAGTCAGAGGAAGTTATGGAGGATGGGACCAAAAGGGTGCAGTGGGTAGATCCCATGCAGACCCTGACGATTCAGGCCATGATGTCCTGCCTGGGTGACCGGTTCACATTTGAACAGGCCGACGAGATGGAAGAGAGCCAGGAGCAGAAAGCTGAAGAGGAGCGTTTGGAGGTCACAGAAGCGTGCGAATCCGGTGATCCCACACAAATTGGAAAGGAGGTGTAAGAGAAATGAATGTGACAGACCAGTGGATGCTGGAACGGATGCAGCAGATGGCGGCCAATATGGCGGCGTCCCTGCCCCAGACCAGCCAGAATGCAGACCCGTCTAAGACGGAGAAAGGCGAAAGCTTTCAGGACCTGATGAACAAGGCCAAGGACCAGCAGGTGGAAGGCGCACCCAAAAAGGATGCCCCTAAGAAGACTGAGACGGTTCAGGACAAGGCCCCGGCTCAGAAGACGGAGCAGTCTCAGCAATCTCAATCCGTCAAGGACACCAGCAAAGTGAATCTGGACGCCAATACCGCAGCCTTGGTGGCCGCAGGCTACGCTCAGATATTGGAGATCTATGAGGATGGAAGCGCGCTCATTATGCTGGACCCTGAAAAGAGTGGCGGAGGCTTTGCCATTGTAAGCAGCGGACTTCCAACAGCAGATCAGGAGCTTGTTCCAGTGACCATCACCAATGCCATGGGCCAGAAGGTGACCGTTACTCCGGAGCAGATTCAGGAGGTCTTTGCGCGCTATGGCGTGAAGGAATTCCAGAAGGACAGCAGCGGCGCCACCCTGGTGGGACAGCTAGATCTATCCAAGCATCAGGATATGAAAGTCCTTACTCCGGATGGCAAGTTTACCACGCTGAAGGAAGCCATGCAGCAGGTGCGGGTAAAGGATAACGCAGCCGGCGGGGAGGAGAACGAAGCCGACTTGGGCGCCGAGGCCGCCGATATCGGCCAGCCCCTGTTTAAGGACGTAGAGGCCGCTCCCGTGAAGGTTGGCGAGAATTTCCAGCTGGATACCCAGCAGCCTGAAATGGACGATCACCTGGCGGACGCAATCCGGTTCGCGGCCCAGCAGGGACTGCGGCAGATGGAGATCAAGCTCAGCCCCGAGAACCTGGGCAATCTCACCATTAAGCTGACCCAGGCCGCCGACGGCACACTGCAGGTGGTGCTTCACGCGGCCAACCTGAAGGCGGCTAACCTGCTGAATCAGCATCTGGATAACCTGAACGCGGCCCTCCAGGGCTACAGCCAGAATGAGGTCCGGGTGGAGGTCCAGCGCAATGAGGACAGCCAGCAGTCTCAGCAGCAGCAACAGCAGACTGACCCCAACGGTCATAACCAGCAGCGCCAGCAGGAGCAGCGCCAGCAGGAGCAGGAGCACAGCGGCGACTTTGTTCAGCGGCTCCGGTTGGGACTGTTCGGCCAGGACGACAATTTTTAACATGCGGAGGTGAAGCAATATGGCAGATTCTTTGATTCAAAACTCGTTTGATATTATGAATCGTGGCAAAACCTATGGAGCGACCACTGATTTTGATGCCTATATCAACCGCTGGGAGCTGAAGGAGAAGGAGGACGCCCTCTATGAAGATAGGTCTACCCTGTCCTTTACCGACATGCTCAGCCTGATGGTGGCCCAGTTCCAGAACCAGTCCATCGACAATCAGGCCAGCACGACGGACATGATGAACCAGCTGGTGCAGATGAGCTCCATGCAGGCCATGACCGACATGACCAGCAATATCAAAGAGCTGGCGCTGGCCAATGTGATGTCCTACGCCGCCTCTCTGGTGGGCAAAACGGTGACCATCGGCGTCTGGAACGAGGAGACCAAGGAGCTGGACGAGATTGTGGGCGTGGTGCAGGGCACCGGCACCTACGATGGCCAGCAGGTCGTCTACCTGGACAACGGGAAGGGCTACTTCCTGAACGAGATCATGGCCGTTGGCACTCTGCCGGAAAAGGTGGAGGAGGACAAGGAGCCCGGCGAGGGCGGCGACGAGACTACCCCCACACCCCCGGCGGAGAAGCCCAAGGACTGAGCCGGAACCGGCCGGGAGGGAGTCCGGTCTGAAATAAGCGGACAGGAGGTCCGCGAAGAAAGTTGAGGAAGTACCATGGCAGAACGCATTTCATCCATCCAGGGCATATCCCCGGTGGAGCGCGTCCAGCGGGTGAGCCAGGTAAGCCCTGTGTCGTCAGGGCAGTTCGGCGCGCTGCTCCAGCAGGAGCTGAAAGTCGCGGAGCCGTCCATCTCCTTTTCCAAGCACGCGCAGAGCAGAGCGGAGGAACGGGGCATCCAAGTGGACGACACCCTGATGGGCCAGCTGGCTGACTCAGTAGAGCGGGCGCAGGCCAAAGGGGCCACCAATATTCTGGCCTTTGACGCCACCCGGGCCTTCATCATCAATGTTCCCCACGGACGGGTGATTACCACCATGTCTCAGGAGGAGATGGAGGAAAACATCTTCACAAATATCGACGGCGCTGTACTGCTGAAATAACAGAGAGCAGGACCTTTTGGATGCTTTGGTCCCCTGCCCGACTGACAGGGGACCGGCAGCGCCACAGAAAGGAAGTTTTTAGAGCAATGACAGGCGCAATGTATGCCGCCATCGGCGGCCTGAAATCCCACATGACCAAACTGAACGTGATCGGCAACAATGTGGCAAACGTGAATACCCACGGCTATAAGGCCCAGCGTATGACCTTCCAGGAGTCTATTTACACCACCAGCAAGTCCGGCTCCAACGGCGGCGTGACCTTGGGCGGCAACAACCCCTCTCAGATCGGCTACGGCTGCTCTGTGGGCTCCATCGACCTGAATATGTCCCCCTCCACCTACGCGCCTACCGGTGTGGGCCTGGACTGTATGCTCACCGGCGAGGGATTTTTCATGGTGGGCAATAAGGTGGAATACAAGGATATCCTGGATGCGAATGGCAAGAAAATCGGCGTGGAGGGCAGCGGCATTACCAGCGCCAGCGAGCTGACCCAGCCGAACCTGACCCGGGTGGGCAACTTCTGGGTAGACGCCGACGGCTATATTTGTAACAGAGACAATCAGGTTCTCTACGGATTTGCCCGGGTGCAGAATCCCTATTACAATCCCAACGCTACTGCGGCTGAAATTGCCGCCAATCCCAGCTTGGGCGAGCCGACTATTATCAGCACGGAGCTGGTTCCCCTGCGGGTGCCCCTGTCGGCCGCGGCCCCTACCGAGGCCAATGGAGGCAGAATACCTGACCCGGATCCCAATGCTGCCCAAGGCGCAACGATTGACCTCTGGAAAGAGGGCGACCCGGTCTATCCCTATCTCAGCGCCGAGACGAATGGCCTGAACAGATATCCCTCCTACAAGGATGAAATTGTAAAACAGGGCAACGCGAATGGAGCGAAGGTGAATGGAACCCAGATCGCGGTGGCCCAGAACACCAACGCCAACCGTGTCTCTGATGAGATGCCCATCCAGCTGAAGGGCATGCAGATCGGTGTTGACGGCTCTATCACCGGCAAGGCCGCCAACGGCCAGACGATTGTTGTGGGTTATATCGCCATCGCCAGCGCGGACAGCCCCGACGGTGTGACCCACATGGACGGCCCCTACTACAAGGCCATGGGCGGCGCGGGCAACCTGAGGGTTACCACTCTGGTGGATCTGCCCAGTAACTACCTGGGCAATCAGGTGGAAACTCCTGCCAATGGCAATGATCCGGCCGTTACCCCGCCCGCCTCGGACGCCATCATGAAGGATACAAACAACTCGGTGAAGAACGGCGGCCTGGAGGCCTCCAGCACCGATGTGGCCAACGAGTTCGCGGAGATGATTACCACCCAGCGCGGCTATCAGGCCAACACCCGCATTATCACCGTAACCGACCAGATGCTGGAGGAACTGGTGAACATGAAGCGGTAAGCACAAGGATTTTTCCGGTGAGCGAAAGGTCCCCGTGATAAAAGGGGGCCGGGGGATTCCACCACGCGGAGGTCTCCAAAGGATGGGATCCCCCGCCGCCGGGCTTATCCCCCTTTGAGAAGGGGAGCTTGAAAGGGAAAACGCCCGCGCAGCGGGCAGGGAAAGGAAGGTTTGTCATGATCCAGTTGACGAAACGAAACGGGGAGCGGTTTTTGGTGAACCACGTCCAAATTGAGAGCATTGAGATGATTCCGGAGTCCAAAATCGTCATGATGAACCGGGACTATTTCATTGTGCGGGAGGACCCGGACACCATCATCAAGCGCATCACCGAGTATAACGCCAAGGTGCAGGACGTACACCGGGCCTTGACCGTCGTGGACCGGCGCTGACGCGCCGGCCGCGGGGCGTATTTGACAGGCGCCATGCCTGGAGCGGAAGGGACACTTTTTTGAGGGCCCGACGCCTTTCAAATGCGCCCTGAGAGAAATAAAATCACCCCCAGCGGGGGAGAGGAGTGGACCTATGAATATTACATACATCATTGGTGTTGTCGCGGCATTTGCCGTTATGGTCATCGGCATGATGCAGGGCGGCGACGGGGGATTCCTCACGCCCAAGCAGATCATGAACTTTGTGGACGGCGCTTCCGTATTCATTACCATCGGCTGTACCTTCGCCGTGCTCGTCGCCTCTTTCCCGCCCGCCGCCTTGAAGGATATTCCCAAGCACTTCAAGGTGCTGATGAATACCAAGAAGTATGATCCCCTGGCCGTGATCGACAGACTGGTGGAGCTGGCTCAGGTGGCCCGTAAAAACGGCCTGCTGGCCCTGGAGGAGATGGGCAACCAGGAGCAGGATCCCTTTTTTAAGCAGTGTATCATGCTCATTGTGGACAACAACGACGCGGATCAGGCCAAAGAAATTATGATGAATGATATCGAGCAGTCCTCCGCCCGGCACGAGGACGCCGCGGGGATGTATGACAAGGCGTCCTCTGTGGCCCCGGCCTTCGGTATGGTGGGCACGCTGGTAGGTCTGATTAACATGCTGAAGGGCATGGACGTCTCCGCGGAGGGCGGCGCCAGCAACATCGGAACAGCTATGGGTACCGCCCTGATTACCACCCTGTATGGCTGTGTGCTGGCCCATATGATCTTTGGCCCCATCGCTACCCAGCTGCGCCAGCGGGATGAGGAGGAGATGCTCTGCAAGCTTATCATTGTGGAAGGCATCATGTCCATTCAGTCTGGCGCCAACCCCAAGTTCCTGCGGGAGAAGCTGCTCACCTTCCTCAGTCAGAAGCAGCGCGACGGCGACGGCGGCGGCAAGAAGGCAAAGAAGGGCGAATAAGCCCACTGTGTATTGAACTGAGGTGAAACCATGGCAAGCATCAAAAAAAAGAGCTCTGGCGGCGGTGGCGGCGCCAACTGGATGGACACCTATGGCGACATGGTTACCCTGCTGCTGTGCTTCTTTGTTCTGCTGTATTCCATCTCCTCTATTGATCAGACGAAGTGGATGCTGGTGGTTCAGAGCTTTAACAAGGACGCGGTTTTTGTTGACCCGAATGATCCCAGCGGCCCTATGGGAGAGGACACCCAAGGCGGCGGCGATGGTCTGCCGATCCCCAATGGGGACGAGGTGGATATGGCACTGGATGAGCTGTATGAGTTTTTGGAGGAGTACGCGCTTCAGCAGAACGCGGCCAATGAGAACTCCATTTCCGTTTCTCAGGGTGATGGCTTTGTCTTTGTATCCTTTGACGACGCAGTGTTCTTTGACGGCGACAGTTCCGTTCTGCGGTCGGATGGAAAAAAGCTGCTGGATGATATCATTCCCGCGCTGACCGAGGCTAGTCCCTATATAGATGAGCTGAAGGTACTGGGTCATACCGCCCAGGCTGAGCCTAACAAGATAAATAGAGTTGTAAAAGACCGGCATCTGGCCTCTGACCGGGCCACCGAGGTGGTTATCTATATTCAGGAGCGTATTCCCATGGAGCTGCTGAACCCGGGCCGCCTTGTGGCGTTGGGGATCGGCCAGTGGCGCAACGTGGCGCCAAACGAAACGGCCGCCGACCGGGCCAAGAACCGCCGGGTGGAGCTGATTATCAGCGGCCGAGACCTGGAGAACGCATTGAACGACGAGTACCGGAAGTATTACACCATGTCTGATGATATTACCGGAAACACCACCAGCTTCACAACGGAGGGCGACGCCGCCATCAGCTACACAACCGGCGACGATTGAAGCCGGCCCGGCACCGCCCCGGCGGGAGCGGAAGCACTTTCTAAAATGAGGGAACAATATGGCTGAAGTCTTATCGCAAAGTCAGATAGACGCCCTTTTGAACGCGGCCAGAAGCGGAGAACTGGACGTGGACAAACCGGCGGAAAAGTCTGCGGAACAAAAATATCGTAAATATGACTTTTACAGCCCGCGCAAGTTCACCAAGGACAGGCTGAAGATGCTGAACAGCATCTTTGAGAGCTATGCCCGGGTTATCAACTCCAGAATCAACGCTCTACTTCACGCCACCTGCGAGATAGACGTAGACAGTGTGGAGGAACAGCGGTACTATGAGTTTTCCAACGCCCTGACGGAGAGCGACGTGGTAGCCCTGGCGGAGATTGATCAGGAGAAGCTTCAGGGAGACGACCCGATTCTGGTCCATATGGATACGCCGGTGGTGCTGTCTATGCTGGACCGGATGATGGGCGGCGAGGGAGATCCGGATCCTACGGTGCCCAATGACTACAAGCTTACTGACCTGGAGCTGAACATGTATGAAGACATGATCGCCGACCTGATCCCCATTCTGAGCGGCAGCTGGGAAAATTACATGACACTCCATTTTTCCTATGTCCGTACTGAGGTGAACCCCACCTTGGTTCAGCTCATCGGCTACGATGAGACGGTGGTGATCATAGGACTGAACATCAAATTTCCCAACTGCACCGGCCGGATGAGCTTATGTCTTCCCGGAGAGATGCTGACCAACGTATTTACTGAAATCAGCAAGAGCACCAGCCGCCGTACGACAGGTGAGGACAAGTCTGAGGAGATCTTTGGAAGCCTGCGGGAGTCTGAACTGGAGATTGTGGCTGAGTTGGCCCGCACCAGGATATTACTCAGCGACCTGTACCATCTGAACGTGGGCGATGTGGTAGACATCAAGCGCTCGAAGGACTCACCAGTCTTCTTGAACATCGGCGGCCGAAGGTGGTTTGACGGAAAAATGGGCACCAGCAACAAGCAGGTGGCCGTGAAAATCGGAGAGACCTACATAAAAAAAGTGTAGGCGAATAAGGAGCGAATCTGGATGGAAGAGACTATTTTTAGCCCGATGGAAATAGACGCCATCGGGGAGATCATGAATATCAGCCTGGGCTCCTCCGCTACCGCGGCCTCTAACATGCTGGACCATCGGGTGGATATCACAACCCCCAGGGTGAGCGTGGTCAACGCGGAGGATTTTACCCTTGGCAAGATCGAACCGGCGGTGGGCGTTGAGATCAAGTATGTCTGCGGCCTTGAAGGAAGCAATATCATGCTTCTGAAGCGTAGCGACGTCAGAGCAATTACAGATATTCTGCTGATGACCGAAACACCGGACGAGGAGTTTGAGCTGAACGAGCTGTCCATCAGCGCGGTGTGTGAGGTTATGAACCAAATGATGGGCTCTTCCGCCACTGCTCTGTCGGACCTGCTGGGACGGATGGTGAACATCTCTACGCCTGAATCCTTTGAGCTGACCGATTTGGATAAGGTGAAAGAGGAGCATTTCCCCGTTACCAAGGGCCCTGTGGTGGTGGTCCGGTTTAACCTGACGATTGATGACGTGCTGGACAGTGAGTTCATGAACGTTATGTCAGTTGAGCTGGGCAAGGAACTGATTGCCGGCTTTGGGCTGGATCTGAGCGGTGAAGAAGCCCCGGCCCCAGCCCCGGCTCCTGCCGCTCCGGCCCCCTCCGGTGGAGGCGCCACCATGAGTCAGGAGGAGATCGAGGCGCTGATGGCGGGTGGAAGCCCCGCGGCGGCTCCTGCTCCTGCCCCAGCGCCCAGCGCGCCGGCAACTCCTGCGGCCCCCGCGGCGGCTCCGGTCCCACCCCCCGGAATGCCGCCCGCAGGCGAGATGCCTGTTTATCCAGGCTATCCCCCCTATGGACAGATGCCGGCGCCGGGCCAGTATCCCTATCCATATCCGCCCTATCCTATGTATCCCCCCCAGCAGCCGCCTGATCCCAAGGTGATCAACGCTCAGCCTGCCCAGATGAAGGAGCTGAGCGGAGCGGCTCAGCTGAATCAGGAACAGAAGGATAATCTGGATCTGATCTTGTCTGTCTCCCTGGAAGTAGCGGTGGAGATCGGCCGCACCAGAAGAAAAATTCAGGATATTTTGTCCTTCTCCAAAGGGTCTCTGGTGGTTTTAGACAAGTTGGCCGGCGACCAGGTGGACCTGCTGGTGAATGGGCAGTGTGTGGCTAAGGGTGATGTGGTGGTGATTGACGATAACTTTGGCATCCGCATCACCGAAATCCTGCAAAAACCGGATATCAATGTGCTGACCCAGGGCTGAGCCCTTTGAACATATAAGAAGAATACACAAGAACAACTATTTTTGAAAAAAGGATGGTTAACTATGGCTAAAATTCTTACGGTTGACGACGCTGCTTTTATGCGCAAGGTCATCAAGGACACCCTGAGCAAGGCCGGCTACACCGAGATTTATGAGGCCGAGGACGGTGCCATGGCGGTTGAGAAGTACAATGAGATCAAACCCGACCTGGTGCTGATGGATATCACCATGCCCAATATGGACGGACTGGAGGCACTGAAAGCCATCCGCGCCGCCGACGCCAGCGCTAACGTGGTTATGTGCTCCGCTATGGGTCAGGAGACTATGGTCATCGATGCCATTCGCTCCGGCGCTAAGGACTTTATTGTTAAGCCCTTTAAGCCTGAACGCGTTCTGAAGACGGTTACCTCCATCGTTGGCGAACCCTGATGGAAAACTGGCCCCAGATACTCTCTGTGCTGGGCCTGCTGGCTGTTGTTCTGTTGGTGCTGGTGGGCGCGTACTTCTTTACCCGCTGGGCGGGCCAGAACATGGGCGGCGGGCTGTTTGCCCTTCGGAGCGGACAGTTGCAGGTGTTAGATCGGGCCGCGCTGGGCCGAGATCAGGCTTTGCTGGTGGTAAAGGCCGGACAGCGGTATCTGCTGCTGGGCAGCAGCACTGCCGGGGTGACTCTGCTGGCAGAGCTGACCCGAGAGGAGGGGGAGTGTTGGGAGGCGCCGGTATCTCCTCAAGGGCCGGAAGGAAAGCAATCCCCCAATTTCCGTGCCTTGATGCGGCGGTTAAAAGAGAAAAAGTGACCCTGGTGCCGGTGGATGGATCGAGGTGAGGAAGGATGCCGACCGATGCGCTGATCAATGTAAACGGCGAAAGCGTTCAGGCGCTGGAAATTCTATTCCTGACCACCGTTCTGATGCTCCTGCCATCGCTGATTATCATGATGACCTCCTTTACCCGATATGTGGTGGTCTTCTCCTTTTTACGCACAGCGATGGGTACTCAGCAGACCCCTCCCAACATGGTGCTTGTGGGGATGGCGCTCATTTTAACACTGTTTACCATGAGTCCCACCCTGGCGCAGATTAATGAGGAGGCATTTGCTCCCTATCAGGCGGAAGAGATCACGCAGGAGGAGTTTTTTGACCGGGCTCAGGGACCGGTAAAGCGGTTCATGAGCAAATGGGCAGAAGTGCAAAGTGTGGAGCTGTATTGCAACATGTCTGGCACCCCCGTGCCCGCGACAGAGGAAGAGGCGGAGGAACTGCCTCTGACAGTGTTGATTCCGGCTTTTGTAACCAGTGAACTGAAAAAAGCGTTTTCGCTGGGATTCCTGCTGTATATCCCCTTTGTGCTGATCGACATGGTGGTGGCTTCAACGCTGATGTCTATGGGCATGGTTATGCTTCCGCCGTCCATGATCTCCACTCCCTTTAAGCTATTGCTGTTTGTTTTGCTGGACGGGTGGCAGCTGCTGTTTGCTACATTGGCTGCAGGCTTCGTGTAAGGAGGGGACATGGATACTAGTTCAATTACGCAAGTGCTGCGGGAGGGCATGTGGGTTGCCATCAAACTGGGCGGTCCCATGCTGGTATTGAGTATGCTGGTGGGTGTGTTCATCGCAATTTTCCAGGCAGTTACCCAGATTCATGAGCAGACACTGGGCTTCATTTTCAAACTAACGGTGGTTATTCTAGTTCTGCTCGTTGGAGGGAGCTGGATGATGGAGACGCTTCTGGATTATGCCCGGATGATCTTCAGGCTGATGGCCACACGTTAGGAGAGAGGAGGCTCCCGTGGACTGGAACGCACTCACTCTTTTCCTGATGATTACCGGCCGCATGACAGGATTTGTGGTGTTTAATCCCCTGCTTGGCCGGCGGGGAATTCCCGGCGTAATCAAGGCTGGCTTTGTCCTGCTGCTGTCGGTCAGCGTATTTGGTATGTCATCTGCAGAACTCCGGATGCCGTCTACTTTGCTGGGGCTGGCCTTTACTTTTTTGCTGGAGCTGTTTCTGGGCTACGTATTGGGCCTGATTGTTAGCATCTTTTTTTACATTCCTTTGATGGCGGGCTCTGTTGTGGATTTACAAATGGGTTTGTCTATGGCCTCCGCTTATGACCCGGCCTCTGGCATTCAGGTGACAGCGACCTCATCCCTGCTTAATATTTTCATGTCTCTGCTGTTTTTTGCGGCCAATGGCCACCACACTTTAATTCGGATCTTTTTCAGCTCCGGGCTGGTGGTGCCCTTTGGGGCGGTGTCCCTGGGGGACGAATTTTACGCAGCGATGATTCAAATTTTTATCGACTGCACAATATTGGGCATCAAGCTGAGTATGCCGATTTTAGCGGCGGAGATGATGGGGCAGGTGGGAATGGGTATCCTGATGAAAGCGATTCCCCAGATTAATGTGTTTGCCATTAACATTGAGCTGAAGGTAATTGTAGGTTTGGCCATGCTGCTGATTTTGCTTGTGCCATTCAGTGAGTTTCTACTGGACGCGGAGACAGAGATGCTGCTCACCCTGCAGCGCATACTGCCCCTTATGTCGGGCTGACAACCATACGGCTGACAAAGGGGGGATCACTCGATGGCCGGCGACTCCAAGACCGAAAAGGCGACACCAAAGCGACGACGTGACGAACGAAAAAAGGGCAACGTCTTGATGAGCAAGGATGCCGTCGCTGTGGCTACCCTCATCGGCAGTCTGCTGATGGTCCAACTGATGGGCGGCGTTTTTGTGGAGCGGATCAGCGATCTGATGAACCTATGCTTCAACTACATGAGCGCAGGCTCGCTGGAAATGGTGGCTGGGCTGGTTCCTGAGCTGTTTAAAAATGCGATTCTGATCTTTCTAATGCTGTGCGGCCCTTTTTTAGGGGTTACGGCCCTGTTAGCAGTAGGCGTGACTTTTTTTCAAACCAAGATGCTGGTTGCGGGGGAATCCATCAAGCCGAAGTTCAGCCGGCTTAACCCCCTTCAGGGCATCAAGCGGCTTTTTTCCCTGCGCAGTGTCATTGAGGCGCTGAAAGGTATTTTAAAAATATCGATTCTTCTTTTTCTGATCTATAACTATTTCACCCATGTGGCACTGGACTTTGGCCGGTTTTTAGGTATGAATCTTTGGCAGTCCTGCGCCATCCTCTTTCAAGAAATTATGACCCTGGTGATCCAGATTGCGGTGGCCTTTACAGCGCTGGCTTTCTTTGACTACCTGTATCAGTGGTGGGACTATGAGCGGCAGCTGCGCATGTCCAAGCAGGAGATCAAGGAGGAGTATAAGCAGACGGAAGGCGACCCGCAGGTCAAAGGCAAGATCAAGCAGATTCAGCGGCAGCGGGCCCAGCAGCGTATGATGCAGCAGGTGCCCCAGGCTGATGTAGTCATCCGTAACCCGACCCACTTCGCGGTGGCTCTGCGCTACCACGAGAGGGAGGACAACGCCCCGGTGGTGCTGGCCAAGGGGATGGATGAACTGGCTCTGCGCATTGTAAAAGTGGCTGAGGAAAACGGTATTTCTGTGGTAGAAAACGTCCCCTTGGCCCGGTCCCTCTACGCGTCCACGGACATAGACCGGGAGATCCCTCCAGAGCTTTACGGCCCTGTCGCTGAGGTGCTGGTATATGTGCTGAAGTTGGACCAGGAGGTCCGATAACTGTGAGAACAAGTCTCTTTTGAGACTTTTAATAAAAAGGAAAGGATGACACCATGCGCCGTATTTTTCAAAACAGCATAGCGCTTCTTGTGGTGGTCATTGTCCTGTTCCTGATTGTCCCCCTGCCCCCTGCGCTGTTGGATATTCTGATCATTATCAACATCTCTTTGTCCATTGTGATCCTGATGGTCACCATGACCATTTCTGAGGCGCTGGAGTTTTCTATTTTCCCCTCTTTGCTGTTGATTACTACCCTGTTCCGTTTGGGACTCAATGTGTCTACTACGCGCTCCATCCTGGACTACAAGGGCGGCGATATTGGCACGGCGGTTATCCGGACCTTTGGCCAGATGATCACGCAGGGAAATATTGTGCTGGGCATCATCATTTTCTTCATCATCGTGCTGGTGCAGTTTATCGTTATTACCAAGGGCGCGGAACGTGTGGCTGAGGTAGCCGCCAGGTTTACCCTGGACGCTATGCCCGGAAAACAGATGGCGATTGACGCGGACCTCTCCTCCGGGCTGATAAACGAGCAGCAGGCCCGGGAACGGCGGTATAAGATCCAGAAAGAGGCTGACTTTTACGGCGCTATGGACGGCGCTACCAAGATTGTCAAGGGCGACGCTATCATGTCCTTGATTATCACCGCCGTCAATTTGATTGGTGGTATTATCATCGGATCTCTGAACGGCGTAGGCGATCTGGGAACTGTGGCGCAGACCTATTCGATTGCTACCATCGGTGACGGCTTGGTGTCCCAGCTCCCCGCCCTGATGATCTCCACAGCAACCGGCATGATTGTCACCCGGTCGGTGTCGGAAGGCAGCTTGAACACTGATGTGATTAAGCAGTTTGCCCGGCAGCCGCGGGCCATCCTGGCCGCGGGTGTGGTACTCCTGATTTTGGGCGCCATTCCTGGAACGCCCCATGCCCCGTTGCTGATCGTGGGCGCGGGACTGGCTGTTCTGGGCTTTATGATGAGCGGACAGCTGGACAGGCAGGAAGCTGCCGCGGCGCTCCCGCCGGAGGAACCGCTGGAAACTGATCTGACAGCGGCCCCTAGTGAAACAGACTACTATAAGGATATCAACAATGTATATGGACTGCTCACCGTGGACCCCATTGAGATGGAGTTTGGCTACAGTCTGATCCCCTTAGTGGATGAGAGCAGCGGAGGCAAACTGATTAGCCGCATTGTTATCTTCCGCCGCCAGTACGCCCAGGACATGGGATTTGTGATTCCCTCTATCCGTCTGCATGACTCTTCTGCCCTGGGGACTAACCAGTATGTGGTGAAGATCAAGGGGGAGGAAGTGGCCCGAGGCGAGATTCTGGTGGACTATTATCTGGCCTTGGAGCCTGTCAACCCGGCTGGAGAAATTGATGGCATTGAGACCATCGAACCTGCCTATGGCATCCCCTCCCGTTGGATTCTGCCGGAGAACAAGGAGATGGCAGAAATTTACGGCTATACCGTTATTGACCCCCTGTCTGTGATGCAGACCCACCTGAGTGAGGTGGTCCGCCGCCACGCCTATGAACTGCTGGGCCGTGCGGAGGTGATCCAGCTGGTGGAGAATCTGAAGAAGACGTCCCCTGAGCTGGTAGATGAGGCGATCCCCAATATGCTCTCTTACGCCAATCTGGAGCGAATCCTGAAAAATCTCCTGAAAGAGGGAGTTCCCATTCGAGATCTGGCTACCATTTTGGAAACTGCGGTGGATTCCCTGATGAACACCAAGGATATGGATATGGTGTGTGAGAACATCCGTGTAGCGCTCAGCCGCACCATTACCCGCCGCTTCTGTGAGCATGGACAGCTCAGGGTGGTGACGTTGGATGCCGAGGTGGAGAAGCGGGTGATCAGCTCCCTGAGCAAGAATGAGCAGGGCATTTACCTGGCCATGGGTCCTGACCTGATGCAGAGCATTGTCACTCAATTGGCCGACTACCTAAAGAAGTTCAGCGATTTGTCCCAGACCCCTATTATTTTGACCAGTCAGGTGATTCGGGTCTATTTGAGCCGGATGCTGTCTCAGTTCTATCCCAGCGTCTATGTGCTTTCCTTTAATGAAATTACCAGCGACGTGCAGATTCAGTCCTTGGGTAACATCACCCTGGACAAGGCCCAGGCCCGGCCTGAGCGAAAGGCGGCAGCGGTATGAGCGGCGGCGGAGCCCTTCTCTCCGGACAGGAAAAATTGACCTGGAGCCAAGAGGAGCTGGACGCGCTGACTACCGAGGAGCTTTTTCAGGCCTATAAGCATACCGGAAACGAGGAGCTGAAGTGGCCTCTGGTGATGCGCTACATGGGGCTGGTAAAGGCCATCGCTCTCCAGGTGCGGGGGGTGTACAGCAGCTTTGCTCAGGTAGATGATATTGTCAACGAGGGATTGCTCACTTTGGCCGGAGCGGTAGACAAATTTGATCCGGATAAGGGCATTAAATTTGAGACATACGTCTCCAAGCGTATTCGGGGGGCGGTAATCGATTTGGCCCGGCGGCAGGACTGGGTGCCTCGAAGTGTGCGGCGTAAGGCCCGGGATATCGACCAGGCCAGCAGTGAGTTGTTTTCAGAGCTGGGCCGTTACCCCACTGACCAGGAGATGGCCCGCCGGCTGGGAGTGACACAGGACCAATATCAGGAGGATTTGGCTAACTCCTCCATGTGCAATGTGCTCTCTCTGGACGCTCTGTTTGAGGACCGGGAGCAGAGCGGCGGCGCGGAGGTGCCTGATGGCGGGTTGGATAGCCGCCCGGAAGATTCCATGCTCCGGCAGGAGCTGCTGGAAACCCTGACAAAGGCAATTGAATCCCTGCGGGAAAATGAACAAACCGTAATATCGCTTTATTACCACAAAAACCTCAGCATGAAGGAAATTGCTCAGGTGATGGAGGTCAGCGAGCCTCGTATCTCGCAGCTCCACTCCCGGGCAATCCAGAAGCTGAAGCTATATATGAATCAGTATATGACCGGCGGAAAATAAACCGCCCGAATGAGAGGAGTCTTGCGCTATGATGAAGGGCTTTTACAACCTGACCTCCGGGATGCTGTCTCAGGGACGCAGGTTGGATGTGGTGGCCAACAACATGACCAACGTTGCCACCGCGGGCTATAAGGCTGAACACTACACCGATCGAACCTTTGATGAGGTGATGGCTGTCCGCATTGGCAACAAGGACAAGTCGGTGTATCAGGAACTGCCCACTTATCAGGCGCATATTCTGGCGCCAGATCAATTGTATACTGACTTTAGTCAGAGCTCTTTTGAGGAGACACGGCTGCCTCTGGATTTTGCGATTCAGGGTGAGGGCTTTTTTGCCATTCAGACTGTAGATGGAGTGGCGTACACCCGGGCGGGGAGCTTTACTTTGGACAATGAAGGTTATCTGTGCTTGTCTGAGCTGGGCCGGGTGCTGGACCGGGAGGGTAACCTGATTCAGCTTCCTACCGATAAGCTGGAGGCGGACCAGCAGGGAAACCTGTTTACAGAAAATGAAGAATATCTGGCCTCTCTGGGTGTATTCATGTTTGAGGATAACGACGCTCTGGTACGCACCCCGTATGGTCTGTTTATGGGAGAGGGCGCCCAGATCAATGAGGCGGCGGTGATTCGTCAAAAATGGGTGGAGCGGTCCAATGTGAACCTGGTTAAGGAGATGGTGAACATGATGACGACCCAGCGGGCCCTCCAGAGCGCCGCGCAGATGAGCAAAATCTACGACCAAGTGATTACCCGGGCCGTCAATGATATCGGCCGGCTGCAGTAAGGGCTGCTCAGAGAAAGTGAGGCGTGAGTAAGTTATGAATATGTCCTTCTATACAGGTGCTGTGGGAGCTTACCAGCAGAACCAGCGCATGAATGTCCAGGCCAATAATATCGCGAACGTGAACAATTACGGTTTTCGGGCGGAGCGGGCTACCTTTCACCACCTGATGTATGGTAATGTGACGGGGATTGACGAAGAGCAGCTGCCCAAGGGTACCGGCACCAAAATGGTGAAGGCCAGCGTAGACTATGAGAGCCGCGGTTACCAGGAGACTGGACGCACATTTGACTTTGCCATTGCGGGCAGCGGCTTCTTTGCCCTGTTTGACCCCTCCAGTCAGGAGATTTCATTTACTCGGGATGGGGCTTTTATGATGGCTCGGTTTGAGGTTCCGCCTCCGGAGGACGCCGAGCCGGAGATTGATCCGGACACCGGTGAGGAGCTTCCCCTTGAGAATACAGTGGAGTGGCGCCTGTCTGATAATGAAGGACGCTGTGTTTTGGATCCAGACGGCAACTTTATTGTTATTGATCCGGAGAATCGACAGGCTGACTTGAATATCGGTGTTTTTGACTATCGCATCTACGACGGTATGGTCCACGCCGACAGCGGCCGATTCCTGCCGACCGAAAAAAATGGAGACCTGTATCTGGGCACGGGCGAGGTGAAGCGGGGATATTTAGAGATGTCCAACGTGGATCTGGCTCAGGAGCTGGTGAAGGTGATCGAGTCTCAGCGGGCTTATAGCTATGCGCTTAAGATGGTGCAGACCACAGACGAGATCGAGCAGACCATCAATGGTCTGCCCAACTAACAGGAAAGAAGGGAAGCTGGGGTATGATAAAGAATTATGATCAGTTGACCTCCATGGAGATCGATACCCTGCGAGAAATCGGCAGCATCGGTACCGGAAACGCGGCGACAGCGCTGTCCCAGATGCTGGGCAAAGAAGTGCGCATTACCATGCCGGAGGTGCGCATTATGGGCTACAACGAGGCCATTGAGTGGATTGGAGGGCCGGAGGCCGTTACCGCTGGTGTGTTGGTGAAGATGGTCGGTGATGTGGGCGGCATTATGTTGTCTGTGCAGAAGCTGGAACTGGTCAACTTTATCCTGGAAACCATGCTGGGCCAGGGAATCCAGAGCTACGAGGACCTGGAGGAGCTGCAGCAGTCCGCCCTGATTGAGATCGGCAATATTATGATTTCCGCCTTTGTTACTGCCCTGTCTGGCCTGGCCGGTATCGATATCAGTCTGACAGTGCCCGCTTTCGCGGTGGACATGCAGGGCGCTATTCTGGCCGTGCCCATGGCCGAGTATGGCGGCATGTCGGACTATCTGATGACCATTGGCGGCAATTTTGTCTGCAACGGCCAAGAGATTCCCAGCCACCTTATGCTGTCCCCCGACCTGCGCTCTTTAGATTTCTTGATGAGGAAGCTGGGCGTTAGCGATGGCTGATCAGAGACTGACAGTAGGAATTGCTGACATGAAGATGCTCCAGGGGGAGGGCATCCTGGTGACTTACGCGTTAGGCTCCTGTATCGGTCTTTGTTTTCATGATCCTAGGCTGCGAATGGGAGCATTGCTCCACATTATGCTGCCCCTGAATATGGAGGCTGGGAGGACACACCCGCTGAAGTACGCGGATACCGGCATTAGAGAGACACTGAGACAAATGGAGGCCAAGGGGGCCTCCCGCAGCCGGATGACAGTGAAGATCGCTGGCGGCGCCAAGATGTTTGAGGTTACCGGAGGCAGCGGATTAGGCAATATAGGGCAGCGGAATATCGAAAGTGTTCACGCTGTTCTCAAACGGGAAAATATCCGTCTGCTGGCGGAAGAGGTGGGAGGCAAGGTAGCCAGAACCCTGCTCTTTGATGTAGTCAGCGGCCAGGGCTGTATCCGGTCCTATGGACAGAAAGATATTATATTTTAGCATCCAGCGCGCCGGGTAGCGCTATCCTAAATAGAGTAAGGAGTGTCAAAAATGGCGGAGGTACATAACAGCGGCATCCTTTTGGAGTCCGGCACCAACGAAATAGAGATTATGGAGTTTACCATCGACGGAAATTTGTATGGCATCAATGTAGCCAAGGTGCGGGAGATCATTTTGTCCGCGCCGGTTAAGGCCATGCCTCACGCCCACGCGGCGGTGGAGGGTATCTTTAAGCCCCGCGATGTTGTAATTACCGTGGTCGATTTACCCGGCTATCTGGGCGTGAACAAGGAAAAGGGTCCGAAGGACCTGTTTATCATTACCAACTTTAACAAGATGTTTATCGCTTTTCGGGTACACACTGTGGTGGGTATCAGCCGCATATCATGGACGGACATTCATAAGCCGGATAAGACAGTGTCCGGCGGCTCTGAAGGGGTGGCTACCGGTATCGCCCAGTGCGGCGAGGATTTGGTGACGATTCTGGACTTTGAGCGCATCGTGGCGGAAATTGCCCCTGAGACCACAATTCAAATGGATGAGATTGACCAGATGGGCCCCCGTATCCACAGAAATGAGCCCATTTGGATTGCGGAGGATTCTATCCTCCTGTCCAAGATGATTGAGGACTGTCTGCGCAAGGCGGGGTATGCCAATCTCCGGATGTTCCCCAACGGCCGGGAGATGTGGGAGGCGTTAAATGCCCTGCCCGAGGGGGGCGACATTTTCAAGAAGGTGGCGCTGATTATCACCGACATTGAGATGCCTCAGATGGATGGACACCGGTTAACCAAGCTGGTGAAAAGTTCTCCGCGGTTCCAGCCAATTCCTCTGATTATTTTCTCCTCTCTGATCAGTGAGGAAATGCGTATCAAGGGCCGGCAGCTGGGAGCGGATGAACAGATGAGCAAGCCGGAGATTGGCCATCTGGTGGACGTGATGGACCATCTGCTGGAAGAAAGAAAGGGGAAGTAATGGGGGCCGCAATGACAAACAGTAAATATATAGTCCGTAAACCTATCAAAGATATGATGGGCAAGATGATCGGCTACGAAATACAATATTATGGTGATAGTCAGGCGTATGCCTCGGAGGAGTCCGGTAATGATTTTGCCGCCGCTGACACCATCTATAGCATGCTGCTTCAAAATACGGATAAAGTGCTGAAAGGTTCGTTGAATTTTATGACCTTCACCACCAATTTGTTAATGAAGCAGACCCCCAAGCTATTTGACCCCAATGATCTGGTGATTCAGGTGGGGGAGGATGTGATTATTCACCCCTTGGCCATGCGGTTTGTGGAGCGGTACTCGAAAGAGGGTTACAAGCTGGCAGTAAACGATTTTCAGTTTTCTCCCCGCTACTTCTCCATTATTGACAAATTTGATTACATTAAGATTAATTTTCAGACAGTGGCTGACTCCAGCATCCGCAACATTGTAGATTTGGCCCATAGTATGAAGAAAAAGTGTATTGCTACTGGTATTGATGATGAGGACCTGTATCAGAAGGCATTTATTATGGAAGTGGATGCCATGGAAGGCCGATGGGTGGCAGAAAAGCTGTTTACCACCGTTCACTCCAGCAGCTATCTGCAGAGCAACTTTTTCCGCTTGATGGTGGCAATTAACCGCGATGATCCGGATGTAAACGAGATTGAGCAGATTATTTCTATGGACGCGGTTCTGACATACAGTCTGCTGAAAATCGTCAATTCCAGTTACTTTGCTCTGCGCAACCAGGCTGCGGATGTGCACCAGGCCATTGTGGTCATGGGTCTGGGCCAGCTGCGCCAGTGGATTTACTTGCTGGGTACAGGAAACGGGGAAGCTGGTCCCGATGCCAGCCAGGAGGAGTTCCTGAAGCTGTCCTTCCTGCGTGCCAGCTTCTGCAGTGAGCTGATTAAGCTGGCCAAAAACATGCCGATCTCCCGAAACGACGCCTATTTAATGGGGATGTTCTCGACTCTGAACTATCTCATTGTGGCCCCGATGGAGGATATTCTGGCCGACCTTCCCATTTCCGTCGAGGTAAAGGAGGCGTTGCTCAACCACAGTGGGCGCTGCGGTATTCTGTATGACCTTGTGCTGAGCTATGAGCGGGCGGATTGGGCCGCTATCGGCAATTTGGCGGATACGCTGGAGATTCCTGTTAACTTGCTGACCAATACCTATTTCCAGTGCCTGGGTGAGGTGAACAGTGTCTGGAAACAGTTAATGGAGGCCGGTGAGCACATCGGAACCGCTCCTTAATATTAAAAGCAGCCCGGCCTTGTGGCCGGGCTGCTTTTAATATGTCAGGGTTCTCTATTATGGTGGGGGTGGTCCATTACAGTTTTACAGGCACGGGTAAGCTGGGCGAAAATAGTGGAGTTGTATCGGCCCTCATAGACGGTGAGCATAGGAATACGGTCAATTTTAGAGAGCACCACATACTTTGGAACCAGATTGGTAAGGGTAAGGGCCTTAACGTCCGCCTCGCACTGTTTACAGGAACAAAGACCAAATTTTTTGATATATCGAGGGGCCTTTTCTTCTACCAGTGCCTGCATAACGTTAATATAGGTAATATCCGGCTCGGCTTTTTCCTCAGGAGGTCTGGGAGCCGGCTTCTCCGGCTCCTGCGCAGGCTGTTCAGCGGGAGCGTTGGCGGCGGCGAGAAGCTTTTCGATGTCGTCCTGACTCATCTTGCCGCCGGAGGCGGCGGGAGGCGCGGGTGCAGGCTCCGGCTCCTGCGCAGGCTGTTCAGCGGGAGCGTTGGCGGCGGCGAGAAGCTTTTCAATGTCGTCCTGACTCATCTTGCCGCCAGAGGCGGCGGGAGGCGCAGGTGCGGGGTCCGCTTCCGGTGCGGGCTGTTCGGCGGGGGCGTTGTCGGCGAGAAGCTTTTCAATGTCGTCCTGGCTCATCTTGCCGCCGGAGGTTTCAAGAATTTTTGCCACAGAGGGCTGGTCCATAGAGGGCACCTCCTCAATAACAGATGTTGTGGGCAGGTCAGATGGGAGTGAAGCGGCCTCATCCAGCTCCACTTCCAAGGCCTGCTGGATTTGCTGGGCCAAGCTGTCATCATTAGCCTGGGCTACCTCCAGAATAGGGGGGAGGAGCGGACGGGAGACCGGGGCAGAGGGCGCCTGTTCGGCAACAGTTTCGTCACCGGCGGGGGCGCTCTCCTTAGAGGTGCCGGGAGCGGTGAGGAGGTTTAACACATGGGCAGTTTTACTGCCCTTTCCATTTTTTTTGCTTGCAGCCATGTAAACGGCTCCTTTCCAGAGTATCAGGAGTTAGGGAAGATAGGATGATACATCCGAACAATCTCATTGATAAGCAGCCGGAAGTCCCGGGCCACTTTGGAATCCGGAGCATAGGATAATACGCTCTCACCATGGGCAGGAGCCTCGGCCACAGCGATGCCGGAGCGAATACGGGACTGGAATACCTTGGTGTCCAGCTGCTGGGCGATCTGTTCGGCCATGTCCAGCACCTCCCGGTTGAGGGTAAAGCGCTGATTGAATTTGTTGAGTACGATTCCCAACACCCGCAGACGGGAGTTGTAACAACGACGAACGGTGTCTATGGTCTCGCGGATCTGGGACACGCCCAGCAGGCTGAGAATTTCCGGGGCCATGGGGATGATCAGACCGTCGGCGGCCACATAGGCATTTACCGTGAGCACATTGAGGGCAGGGGGAGTGTCGATAATGACGTAATCATAGTCCTCCTCCACCTCTGCCAGGCAGTTGCGCAGCAAAAACTCCCGGCCGGGCCGGTTGAACTCCAGCTCAGCGGCGGAAAGCAGGATATTGGAGGGCAGGACGTCTCCGCAGTCGGACTCGACTATGACATCACGGATACTCCGGGAGCCCTTAAGTACGTCGTAAACAGTGGCGCAGTTATCAATATCCAGTCCCAGACAGAAGCCCAAGCTGCCCTGGGGGTCCAGATCAACGCCCAGAACCCGGGCGCCCCGGCTGTGAAGACCGTCCATCAGAGCGCTGGACGTGGTAGTTTTGCCGACGCCGCCCTTCTGGTTGGTGATTGTGATGATAGCGGACAAGTGATCTCCTCCCGTAAAATCTTTCTCTGAGAGCTATTAACTTAATCATACTACATGCCGATAAAAAAGTACAGAGTATTTTTGCGCACATTTTTAAAATACCGAATGGAAATTTCTGATAAAAAGATGGAAGGAGCGATCACTATGGCCTCTATCGGCGGAGTAAGCAGCAGCAATACCGTAAGCAGTCTCATGAACAGTGCCAATATGATCAGCGGTCTGGCCAGCGGGCTGGATACTGAGGGCATGATCGAAAACCTGGTAAAGAGCTATCAGGCCAAGATTACCCAGCTGAATCAGAAGGTTACCAAAACCGAATGGAAGCAGGACGCCTACCGCAGCATTATTCAAAAGATGGTGGGCTTCTCCAGCAAGTACACCTCATATGCCTCTAATACCAACCTGATGTCCCGGGGATTTTTCAACAGCGCCGTTAAGGTGCTTACGAAGGGCGAATTTGCGGACAGCGTGTCCGCCAGCGGCAAGACAGGCAGCGACATCTCCCTGGATGCCGTCCACCAGCTGGCCAAGGCGGCGCAGTACCGCACCCAGAGCAACCTGACCAAGGGGGACGTGGGCGCTATCACGGCGGACAAGGGAATTGACCTGTCCGCTGACGCGGCCAAGGATATGGAGCTGTCCAACCTGAAGGGAAGCCTGTCTCTGACCTACGGCAGCAAGACCGTGAGCATCAACTTCAATGAGTCCACCGATGTGCAGGCCATGGAGGAGATCCGGGCCAAGCTGGCCAAGGAGCAGGGAGTAGACGCGGAAAAGGTGTCTGACGTCGACGTTCTGGCCGGACTTATCAACCAGAAGCTGGCCGACGAGGAGATTGTATTTTCCAACGGCAACGCTGAGTCCGCGGATAAGCGGATCAAGGCTGTCGCCAACCCCAATGGGAGAATCGGCTTTGAGGAGCTGGGCACCGGTAAGAATGGCGTCTACATTTCCGGGGCCAGCGGCAATATCGCCGAGCAGCTGGGCCTGAGCGAGGAGGACCTGGAGGACGCCAAGGAAAAGAAGCCAACCATTCTAGACACGAACAACATCAAGAGCCCAAGCGGAGAAAAAGGACTGACCCGCAAGCTGAACGCCTTTGACTACCTGACCGAGAAGGGCGCCACGACGATGAACATCAGCTTGGACGGCTCCACCAAAAAGATTGCGGTTCCCGGCATCAAGGATGGCAAGCTGGTGGACGCCGAGGGCAATATCCTCAAGGATAAGGACGGCAACGAGCTTGAGGTGAATGCCGACAACTACACGAGTGTGCTTCAGGACGAGATCAAGAAGGCCTTTGGGGATAAAGTGACCGTGAATAATAAGGCCACAGACGGATCCCTCCAGCTGGAGTTCAAGGTGAAGAACGAGGGCTCTGAGCTGGTGATCAACACCGATGTAGGCAACGCCTTGGGCATCGGCAACACCGCTACCTCCTACCTGAATACCAACACGACCCTGGGTAAGCTGATGAACCTGAGCGATGATATGGCGCTCAAAGATGACAAGGGCGAGTTTATTCTGGACGACAAGGGAAACAAGCAGTATGAGTTCAAGCTCAATGGTGAAACCATCGGAAAGTTTACAAAGGACAGCAAACTGTCTGATGTGATGTCCGCGATCAACAGCAACAAGGACGCGGGCGTGCAGGTGGCCTACTCCCAGTCAACCCAGAGCTTTACCTTTACCGCCAAGGAGACCGGCGCGGACAGCAAAATTACCTTTGGAGACGGCTTGGCCAAGGCGATGTTTGAGCGCGGCGACGCTACGGAGACAAAGGGACAGGACGCTGTTTTCACCGCCACCATTAACGGTGAGCAGAAGACAATGACCCGCACCTCCAACAGCGTGAACATCGATGGGCTGACCATTAATATGGAGGACACCTTCAACAGCAAGGCGGACAGCACAACATCGTCCGGCTACGCAGTTGAGGATGCCAAGAAGTCCGTTACCTTCCAGAGCAAAACTGATTCTGATAAGGTGATCGACGCCATCAAGAGCATGGTGGAGGACTACAACACCATGATGAGCGAGATCAAGTCGGCCTATTCCACCATGCCTTACCAGAATAGCAACGGCTCCTTCTCCAGTTATGAGCCTCTTACCGACGAAGACCGTCAGGGGATGTCTGACGCGGCTATTGAGCGATATGAAGAAAAGGCCAAGCAGGGTATCCTCTTTGGTGACCGCAATCTCTCCGGCCTGTACACCAAGATGAATCAGGCGTTCTCCTTCACGAACAAGGCAGATATTGATACGCTGAAGGATATGGGAATCACCATCGGCTTTAGTATCAGCGACGGTGCCCAGTCAGTTCAGATTGACGAGGATAAGCTGCGCGCCATGCTGGACAGCGACCCCGACCGAGTGGCTGATATATTTACCAAATCTGACGGCATCATGGACCGGATGAAGAACCAGCTGGATAACTATGCCAAGACTACCGGTGAGCCCAAGGGCATCCTGATCCAGCAGGCCGGCAGTCCCCTGAGCTCTCTGTCTCTGATGAATAACCAGTGGCAGAAAGAGATCGACAAATATAACACCCAGATCGATCAGTGGCAGAGTAAGCTGACCAGCCAGGTGGAGCGCTACACCAGCCAGTTTACCCGCCTGGAAATGCTGATTAACCAGATGAACTCTCAGAGCTCCACTCTGGCCGGACTGATGGGCGGCGGCTAAGACCGCAAGAAAGGACAATCCCACATGGATGCAAGAGGCTATCAGCAATATAAACAGCAGTCCATCAACTCTATGACGCCCGGGGAGCTGCTTCTTCTGCTCTATGATGAGCTGGTCAAACGCAGCACCTTGGCCTCCATTGCCCTGGATAAGCAGGACTGGCCGGTGTTTGAGGCCGCGGTGGACCGGTGTACGGATATTATCAATTATCTGGATGAGACGCTGGACCGCCGCTATCCCATCAGCCACGACCTCAGCCGGATGTACGACTACTTTACCTATGAGCTTAGCCGGGTGAAGGTGGGCCGGAACAAAAAAGAGCTGGACCGCTTGCGCCCCATGCTGACTGACATGCGGGATACTTTTCGGGCCGCGGAGAAGAACAGCAATATTCAGGAGAAGCAGGCATGACAAAAGGAGATTGGCTGGACCTGACTGTAATGGAGCGCAAAAAGTACAACTGTCTGTCTGAGGTGATGGATCTGAGTCGGCAGATGGGTGAGGCTTTGGACCGCAACGACGATGTGTCCATGCGGATTCTGGTGGCGATGCGGCAAGACCCGCTGCTCCAGCTGGAAGAGCTGAAGCAGGCGATTGCGGCAAAAATGGAGCGCTTGTCTCCGGAGGACCGGGAGCGGGCAGCGGAATTGGGTCAGGGGGCCACCCCCCAGGGGGAGGAGGAGACCACCTACCACAGCCAGGCGGGCGCCGTGCGCCGGCTGCTGGAGCGGACCATAGAAATGGATGAGCGGCTGAACCGCCGATTGGCCGGTGGGGACTCCTTCTACGCACAGAAGAAGTAAAACAATCCCCCCTGCAACGCAGGGGGGATTGTTTGTTCAAGGTTTAGTACATTGATATGGCCCAGAGGGGCCCGCCGCTGTTCCGATTGGAGGACAGTTCATCCAAAATCAGATCCAGGTCCCAAGTTGTCAGGCTGCGGTCGGAGCTGGCCGGGTCGCCAACCAGAATACTGCCGTCTAAGGTGACCCCTCGCAGGATGATAAAGTGTCCCCCGTTGGTGAAGTGCCCCGGACCCATCATAGCCACCAGCAGCTGCCCGGTAGACAGACAGCGGATGATGGTATCAGCATCGGTTTCCTCCGGCGGCAGGGAGGTGCAGGTAAGGCCAAAGTCCTCTGACACGCCTGGAACTATGGACCAATAGGAGCCGTGCTTTTTGGCCCAGTAGCCCTGCTCCACACAGTGTTCCGCCATCTTGACCGGATCAGTGTCAGTGTCGGTGAGAGAGGCGACAACCATGGCCATGGCTACCGGTCCGCAGCCATAGTGGCCGATTGTGTCAGAGCCATAGGGCTCTTGTGCCCACGGTGCGTCAGTCTGGTTGAAATAGAGCAGTTCCGGGTTGCTTCCAGTGAGGTATTTGACCCCTTTTCGAACGGCCAAGGTCGTGATGGAGTAGTTGGCGCGGGAGCGGGGCGGTGGAGGAACAGACGTGTCATCCACCAGCTGAAGTTCCTCGTCAAGCTCAGGGACAAGAGCTTCCGGCTCCTGGGTGAAATATTCATCCAGCCGCCGAAGGATGCCCTGAACCTGGGAGACCCCATGGGCTACAGCGGTGTCGGTGCGCTGACGCAGCGCATCCCAGGCCAACTCTCCGGTGTCGCCGGCCCACTGGACAGCCTCTCTAACCGGAGCGGTAATAGCCTGATAGATCTCAGGAGCCCGATAAGCGCAGACCCACAGCTCCACCGCTCCAATGCAGGCCGCGGCCAGCAGGAGGGTGGGAAGAATGTATCGTTTCCATTTTCCGGGTTTCTCAAAATTTTTCACAGCGGCCCCCTTAAATCACGGATAGTTTTTTAACTGTTCTGAAAATGATTATACTACAAAAAACGATTTTTTTGAACCATAAATTTATGGCATGCTGTCATAGAGCTGAGGAGTCGTAGGAATAATGCCGGAAATACACATGGAAAAAGCATCAAAAGTCTATAAAGATGAGGACAAGCGAAAACACTACGCGGTGCGTGACGTGGATTTCTCTGTGCAGCAAGGAGAATTTGTTTTCCTCATTGGCAGCAGCGGGGCTGGTAAAAGCACCATGCTGAAGCTGATTGGAGGAGAAATACCTCCAGATGAGGGCGCCGTCTTTGTGGACAACGCCAATATAGCCCGATTTTTTGGCCCCTGGAGGGTGCGGCTGGCACGTACCTTTGGCATTGTGAGCCAGCAGACTATGCTGATCCGAAAGCGGACCATTATGGAAAATTTGATGGTAGCCGCCCGGGCCAGCGGGATGCAGAGAAAGAGCCGGGCGGCGGCGGAAAAGGCCCTGGGGCTTGTGGGCCTGCCCAGAGTGGGAGAGTGCTTTCCCGCCCAGCTGTCCATTGGGGAAGTGCGCCGGGTGGAGCTGGCCCGGGCACTGATCAGCAGCCCCCCTATCCTGCTGCTGGATGAGCTTACGGCCAATCTGGATGACGACACGATCTGGGACATTATGCATCTGCTCCACGAGCTGAATACCCGAGGTACCACTATCATTATGGCGACTCATGCCAGCCAGTACGTGAATATTATGCGCCGGCGGGTTGTCACCCTTGTCGACGGAAAACTGGTCGGTGATGTACAGCACGGAAAATATGGCGATATTGTTTAAGACAAAAGAAAAATAGCGTTTTTTTGCTCGAATTTTGTTAAAACTAGAAAATAGAGGAAAATAATCAAAAATCTCGACTTTGTCTTGCTTCCCAAGAAAAACTGGTGTATAATAGGGGCAAGATGCCTGCGCTGTCCGCGCAGGGGGACAAAATGGGAGGAATACAGCATGAACTTCAAGAACATGTCCATCAAGAAAAGTCTTATTGTAGGCTTTGGCACGACAATCCTGGTTTCTGTCGCCATCATTATTTCTTCTTTGGTTATGATGAGTGTACAGAAGAACGCGTATGCGGACATTATGGACCGCTATGTTGGAGTTACTGAGCTGGTTGATGAGTGCCGGATCAATTACAATATCGCGGCCCGTACTCTGCGGGATGTAGCTTTGTCCGGCGACATGAACCAGATCGCTACAGTTACCTCCAAGCTGGACGAGTTGAGCAAGCAGCTGGAAACGCTGGAAAAAAGCTTTCCTCTGAAGGATAAGTCGGTGCTGGATACCTTTGACAAGACTTTGAGGGATTGGGGTTCAGATACGCGGGAAGTGGCTGAGGTTGTTCGTGTAAACCGGGAAGAAGCGGCGGAACGGATGTCTACTACTGGCTCAGAAAAGCTGAAAATCGCCGCGGAAGCGGGCGATAAGTTAGCCACCCAGTTGAGCGACGCGCAGAAGGAAATCATTGAGAATCAAAATACCATCTCCACGATCGGGATTGTGGTGATTATAGCGGTGATGGTGGTCGCGACCATAATTGTTCTGCTGATGGCGGCCAGAATTATTCGGAGCATTGTAGAGCCCAGCAGCCAAGTTCGGGAGGCCTTGGTGGGATTCAGCCAGGGCAATCTCTCTGTACCTGTTAATTTTAGCGGCAAGAATGAGCTGGGTGAGATGTGTGATGCCCTGCGCACCAGCCAAAAGGTACTTAACAGCGTGATCAAGGACATCTCCAATACCACTAGTCAGATGGCGAAGGGCAACTTTGATGTGGAACTGACAGCAACCTTCCCGGGCGACTTGGGGCCGATTCAGCAGAGCGTGAATCAATTTGTGCTCCGCATGAGCGAGACGATTTCCAACATTTCTTCCTCCGCTGACCAGGTCTCTGCCGGTTCCGATCAGGTTTCCAACAGTGCCCAGGCCCTGGCGCAGGGCGCTACTGAGCAGGCCAGTTCTGTGGAGGAGCTGTCCGCCACCATTACGGATATCTCAGAAAACGCTAAAAAGACCGCTGCCTCCGCGGAGCAGGCCGGCCAGTCCGTTACCGCTGCGGGCGGCCAGGTGAATGTGAGTGTGGAGTATGTCAAGCAGTTGAACATTGCGATGGAAAATATCTCCAACTCCTCTCAAGAGATCGGTAAGATTATCGCTACAATTGAAAATATTGCCTTCCAGACCAACATTCTTGCTCTGAACGCTGCTGTAGAGGCCGCGCGGGCTGGTTCTGCTGGTAAGGGTTTTGCCGTTGTGGCTGATGAGGTGCGCAATCTGGCCACTAAGTCTGATGAGGCCGCTAAGGCCACCAAGGACCTGATTGACGGCTCTATGAACGCTGTTCGGGAGGGCAGCGATGCTGTGAGCAAGGTGACCACTTCTCTGGAGCAGCTGGCTGAGCTGGCCGGTGGTGTGAGCGGCATGATGGAGAGCGTGGTGGAGGCAGTGGAGAACCAAACCACCGCAATTATGCAGGTTACCGAGGGTATCGATCAGATCTCCGCTGTGGTGCAGACCAATTCCGCCACCAGTGAAGAGTGTGCGGCAGCCAGTGAGGAGTTGTCTTCGCAGGCGAACATCATGCATCAGATGATGTCCGAGTTCAAGGTGAGCTCCAAGGTGGGTGGCAGCTTTGGCTCCCCCAGTTTTGCCGCTCCCGCTCCCAGTTACCAGAGCTCTTCCAGTTGGGATGATAGTGACGACGATGCAAGCTATACCGGCGGCGACACCAATCCTTTTTCCAGCGTCAAGTATTAAACAGGTACCCTGAGCGGGTCCTGTAAGGGATATGGCGCCCCGACGACGGGGCGCCATATTCATAATCAAACGACCGAGGGAGGTGCATCCGAATGATGAAGAAAAAACCACAGGACAGCAGCCTCATTTTCGCGCTGGATATTGGAACCCGAAGCATCATTGGCATTGTAGGCCGGGTGGTGGAGGATCGTTTCCAAGTGTTGGCCATTGAGAAAGAAGAGCATGGCAAGCGAGCTATGCTGGATGGCCAGATTGAGGATATTGTCCAGGTGGCTAAGGTTGCCCGACGAGTAACAGATCGTTTGGAGGAGAAGCTTGACTGCACCCTGGAACGGGTGTGTGTGGCTGCGGCTGGCCGTGCCCTGCGTACCGAGCAGGGCAGCTATACCTTGGAGTTTCCTGAAGTCACCCGTGTGACCAATGACGCTATTGGCCGGCTGGAAAGCGGTGCAGTATCGGCGGCGGAGGCAGCCCTGGGGCTGGGACAGGAAGGAGAGCGGCGGTTTTATTTAGTGGGGTATACTGTGGCCGGGTATCAGCTGGACCGCTACCCTATGTCTACTCTGAAGGGACACAATGGCCAGCTGCTGGAAGCGACAGTGGTGGCCACGTTCCTTCCACGAGAGGTGGTAGAGAGCCTCTACGCTGTGATGGAGGCCTCTGGACTGGAAGTGGCTAGCCTCACGCTGGAGCCTATTGCCGCGCTGAACGCAGCCATTCCGGCGGATCTTCGCCTGCTAAACCTGGTGCTGGCTGATATTGGAGCGGGCACCTCTGATATTGCGGTGTGCCGTGATGGCACTGTGGTGGGCTACACCATGGCCACCATCGCTGGAGATGAGATTACTGAGGAGCTGATGCGCCGCTTTTTGGTTCCTTTTGCTACGGCGGAACGGATGAAGACCCAGATGGAGGATGACACCATTACCTATCGGGACGTTTTGGGACTGGAGCAGAGTATTCCAGGGGCTTTGGTGCGGGAGACGGTACAGCAGCCAGCCCGTGCATTGGCCCAGGAGATTGCTCAGCGGGTAAAGGCGCTCAATGGCGGGGTGCCCTCAGCTCTGTTTTTGGCAGGAGGCGGCAGTAAGCTGGAGGGTATTCGAGAGCTTGTGGCTGAAGCGCTGGATATGGACGATAGCCGGGTGGCTTTGGCGGGCAACAACTATGAAATTACCGCGTTCTCTGATGGATATGAGCTCAATGATCCGGAACTGGCCACACCTCTGGGAATCGCTGTGTCTGCGGGGCTTGGGCTGATCAGTGACAGTTACCGTATCCTGCTCAACGGAAAACCCGCCAAGCTCTTCCGCAGCGGTGCATTGACAGTGCTTGAGCTGCTGATGATGAATGGCTACAGTACCATTGACCTGCTGGGGCGGACAGGAAAAAACCTGAGTGTGACAGTAGATGGTCAGCGGATGCTGTTCCGGGGTGAACCGGCGACTCCCTGTGTTCTGCTTCTGAATGGGGTAGAGGCCGCCCCTTCGGCGGTGGTTTATGCTGGAGACAGCATAGAATTTACTCCGGCCTTATCTGGAGCTTCCGCTCAGAGGACGCTGAAAGATCTCCTGGGAGCTGATTTCACTGGGGGAGTCACCATCAATGGACGGTTGGCGGACTTGGATACTCAGTTGAAAACTGGAGATCAGGTTGCGACCTCCTCAGTGCCAACATACGCAGCGCGTGAACCAGTGCAGCGGCCAGTTGCGCCAGAAGCGACGGGAGCTTTCGATTCACCCGAGAAGGTACCCGGTGCGCGTTCAATGTTGTCTCAAGCTGTGGAGATAACGAAATCGGGTACGGCGGAACAGGCGCGAACAGAGACAGTATCCGTTTCCACGGAGCAGTTCGAGGCAGTGATCCAGCCAGAAAAAGTGGAAGATCCATCCCCACCCGTTGAGGGGGAGCGCCGGTCTGGCCCACCGTCCCAGGACAATCCATGGGAAAAGCCGCCAGCATCGACGGAAGATCGACCTCATTTAGGAAATGCCCTTCAGGTTATGCTCAATGGCAAGGCCCTGCTGCTGCCGGGAAAACCAGAGGGAACCCCCTACTATGTGATGGACCTGTTGGAACACTCTGGAATTGACTTTGAGCATTTGGACCGGGGAGTAGAACTGCAGGTCAATGGACGAGAATGTGCCTTTAGTCAGGAGCTTCGCCCCCAGGATGATGTAGTCATCCGGTATCTGGAATCGTAATGGAGTGAACTGTTTTGAAAAAAGCAAAAAAAACGAAAGTTGACACTGGTGAAACCGGAGAAAACATGGGGAAAAAGAAAAAAGGCGGCAAAAAAAAGCTGCTTTTAATTCCGATTGCCCTGGTTCTGGTAGCTGCTATTGCGGCGGCTGTGGTGATATTTGTACTGCCGCGCTTCGGTATCAATCTAATCGGCGGTGATGATAGTCCAAAGGTAGAAGAACCCCTGCCTAAAAAAGGTGTGCAGGAATACAGCGTTGGGGAAAATATCGTTGCCTCTCTAGACACTGTTTTGGACGAGGAGGGGAGCGAGGGTGAGTTGCTGGCCATGCGCAGTCCTGGTAAGAAGGCGGAGGAAGTGGACAACAGGTTTACTTACATCTATGAGCTGAATAGTTTTGCCGCTGTGATGGACCGGTATCTGGATTTCTTGCTGGACAGTGAACAGGGCTTCTTTCTTACAGATGAAACCTATTTGGTTCTAGAGGAACGCCCGGAGCTTCAGGATGTTGAGGGAGCACTGATCCTGGCTCGGCCCGCCGTAGAGGAGGAGCACGTGTTCCAGCTGGTAATTGGCTGGTCTCAGGCCAGCAATATTCTGGCTGTCCGGGTTTCCGCCCCGGAAGGCGCCATCACGCACCCAAAGAAAGAGAAACCTGAGAACAACAGAATAGAGCCCTCAAATGTGAGTACCCAACTGAGCCAGCTGAGGGATATGGAGCCCGCGCACCTGGGCCTGCCGGGAAATTCAATGGATGAGTATACTATTTTCCCGGTAGACGGCTTTGTAAAGGTGAATGAGCAGGACTGCCGTCGATTCAATGTCTATGAGAAAGATAAGCCGGGAAGTATCGCGGGAACCTATCTGTTCAGCGTTGATGGAGAGCACATCTATATTTTAAATCCTAACAGTCATCAGGTAAGCACCATTCGGTAGGAGAAAGGCAAATTATTCTTGCGCTCTTAAGAAAAAGATGGTATCTGCCGATATTGTGATTGGAGCGACACCCAATTTTTATTGGAAGGGAGGGGGGACGTTTATGGATGCTGTAATGGGTATGCAAATGGCCCAGTTTCAAACTAACTATACCTTTGGCTTAATGAAAATGGCAATGGATGATATGGAGAGCCAGGCGCAGGCTTTGATGGAGATGATGTCCAGCGTGCCCGCACCTGCCCAGTACAATTTCGACGTATGGGCGTAATGCGGTTGGATCGTTCCGACAGCCAAAAGCGGTGTGAGATCAAAATCTCACACCGCTTTACTATAATTAGGAAAGGGGCATTGCTGATATGGATCGGCGCAAATTGGAGGCCTTGTTTATAAACTATGATATGCCTATGGTACATGCCTGTATTCAGGGGGATATGGGGCGGATAGAAACCTGGAAAGAAGAAAGTGTGATGGCATCCATTGGGGATTTTTGTTTTTTGGCGGGATATCCTGTTCCGGAATTGGTGGAACGGGCAAAGGCCCCAATTCTGGTCCCCTGTGACAAACGATGGGGGGAGCAGATTGAGGCTGTTCTGGGGAAGAGGGCTGTTTTCTTCACTCGTTATGCTACCCGGCGCACGCCAGAGCGCTTTGACAGGCACAAGCTATATGCCTTTACAAGAGCTATGCCAAAAGATTTTGCAATTATGCCAATTGACAAGGAGATATACTTTATATTGAAGGAACGAGAATGGTCTCAGGATCTGTGCGGCTGTTTTACAAGTGGAGAGGACTTCCAGGAGCGGGGGCTGGGATTTGTGGTCACACAGGGGGGGCTGCCGGTGGCCGGGGCGGCCTCCTACGCCGTTTGCGAGGGAGCTGTCGAAATTGAAATTGACACCCGCCCGGACTTCCGGCGGCAGGGGTTAGCTGCGGCCTGCGGGGCAAAACTGATTTTGGAGTGCTTGGAACGTGAGCTCTACCCGGGCTGGGATGCCCATGACCGCCGCTCCCTTGCCTTGGCGCAAAAGCTGGGCTATCAATTGGAGCGCCCCTATTCCGCCTACTGGGTGGAAAGAAAATGAGAAACAGAGGCTTACGCATAAGATCCACTGAAAACGCAAAAAAATTGCTTGACAATTATAAAAATGTGAGCTACTATAATTACACCCCCCTGGGGTGGGGGGTGTAATTATGAAAGTCAGGTGAAGTGTGTGGAAAAGCAGAAGTTTAACATAACAGGGATGACCTGTTCCGCCTGCTCTGCCCATGTGGAGAAAGCGGTGAGAAAACTAGATGGCGTCAAGACCGCGGATGTGAGCTTGATGACCAACTCGTTAACAGCTGAGTTTGACGGGAGTGTCCTCTCCGTTCAGGATATTATTGCGGCGGTAATACAATCAGGATACGGAGCCGCTCTGCCGCAGAAACCAGGGACAACGGCACAGGCTGTGGTCCTGGAGGATACCGCGGCATTGGAACTGGCCTCTATGAAGCATAGAATGGTTTGGTCTTTTGTATTCCTCCTTCCGCTGTTTTACATCTCTATGGGACACATGATGGGCGCCCCCCTGCCTGGTTTTTTGATGGGGATGGAAAACGCTGTGGCATTTGGCCTGACCCAGCTGCTCCTCACGCTGCCCATTATGTATCTCAACGACAAGTACTATAAGGTGGGGTTTAAAACTCTCTGGAATCGGGCGCCCAATATGGACTCCCTCATTGCGGTGGGATCCATCGCCGCGGTGGTCTACGGCGTCTTTGCCATCTACCAGATGGGCTTCGGCCTGGGTCACGGCGATATAGAGCTGGTGCGGAAATACCACATGGATCTGTATTTTGAATCCGCCGGGATGATCCTGACTCTGATTACCCTGGGCAAGTTCTTGGAGTCCCGGTCCAAGGGCAAGACCTCCGAGGCCATCACCCGCCTGATGGACCTGGCCCCCAAGACAGCTTCCGTCGTCCGGGACGGCGTGGAGGTGGAGGTTCCCGTGGAGGAGGTCCAGGTGGGGGACCGGGTGGTGGTCCGGCCTGGCCAGTCCATTCCTGTGGACGGCGTTATTGTGGAGGGCCAGTCCGCAGTGGACGAGTCCGCCCTCACCGGCGAGTCTATCCCGGTGGACAAGGGGCCGGGGGACAAGGTAGCTGCGGCCTCCATCAACAAATCGGGCTTTTTCACCTTCGAAGCCAGCCGGGTGGGGGAGGATACCACCCTGGCCCAGATGATCCGTCTGGTGGAGGAGGCCAGCGCCTCCAAGGCACCCATCGCCAAGCTGGCCGACAAGGTGTCTGGCATCTTTGTGCCAGTGGTCATGGGCATTGCCCTTATCGCGGCGATTGCCTGGCTGATTACCGGCCACACAGCTACCCAGGCCCTCACCGCCGGTGTAGCCGTGCTGGTGATCTCCTGTCCCTGCGCCCTGGGCCTGGCCACCCCTGTGGCCATTATGGTGGGCACCGGCAAGGGGGCGGAAAACGGTATCCTCATCAAGTCTGCCGAAGCTCTGGAGACTCTCCACACCATCGACACGGTGGTGCTGGACAAGACGGGCACCCTCACCCAGGGCAGGCCGGTGGTCACCGATATCATCCCTGTTGATAACCCTGAGGTTAAGGAGGATGACTTGCTCTGGATCGCCTACTGTCTGGAGAAGCCTTCGGAGCACCCTCTGGCCGCCGCCATCGTGGAGGAGGCAGAGCGCCGGGATCTGTCCTTGGGCCCTGTGAGCAGCTTTGAGGCCATCCACGGCCGGGGCGTTCGAGCGGAGCTGATCGGCCATGTCCGGTTCGGCGGCAACCGGGCGATGATGGAGGAGGCGGGCATTGGCCTGGGCGAGTGGGCGGCGAAAGCGGATGAATTGGCCGCTCAGGGCAAGACTCCCCTATACTTTGCGGACGAATCGGAGCGGAAATTACTGGGTATCATCGCCGTGGCCGACACCCCCAAACCCACCAGCCGGGACGCGGTGGCCGCTTTCAAGGAATTGGGGCTGGAGGTGGTTATGCTCACCGGCGACAACCGGCGCACCGCCGAGGCCATTGGCAGGGAGCTGGGAGTCACCCAAGTGATGGCCGAAGTCCTGCCCCAGGACAAGGAGCGGAAAATCGCCTCTCTCCAGGCTGAGGGCAAAAGGGTGGCCATGGTGGGGGACGGTATCAACGACGCTCCCGCCCTGGCTCGGGCGGAGGTAGGCCTGGCCATCGGGGCAGGCACCGATGTGGCCATTGAATCTGCTGACATCGTACTGATGAAGTCCGACCTGATAGACGTGGCTGCCGCTGTGGAGCTGTCCCGGGCCACCATTCGGAACATCAAGCAGAATTTGTTCTGGGCCTTTTTCTATAACTCCCTGGGTATCCCCCTGGCTGCGGGCGTGTTTTACTACGCCCTCAACTGGCAGCTCAATCCGATGTTTGCCGCCGCGGCTATGAGTCTAAGCTCGGTGACCGTGGTGACCAATGCCCTGCGCCTGCGCTTTTTCAAGAGTAAGTTCCGGTCTGAAGCTCCGGTGGAGTCCGCCTGCGGCGGTGCATGTCCCCTGGAGATGAAAGAAAATACAAATCAAGGAGGAAACAAAACCATGAACAAAACCATGATCATTGAGGGTATGATGTGCGCACACTGCACCGGCCGGGTGGAGAAGGCCCTGGCCGCTGTTGACGGAGTGTCTGCCGTGGAGATGAGCCTGGAGGGCAAGTCTGCCGCTCTTACCCTCAGCAAGGACGTGGACGACAAGGTCCTCGCTGACGCCGTGACCGAAGCGGGCTATGAGGTGGTGTCCATTCAGTGAAGGCTGACCATACCAAGGTGAACCGCCTGCTCAAAACCGCCCGGGGCCAGATCGATGGGATTTTGAAGATGGTGGAGGAGGACCGCTACTGCCTGGATGTCTCCAGTCAGATTATGGCCGCCCAGTCCATTTTGAAAAAGGCGAACCGAATGGTGCTCCGAGCCCATATGGACTGCTGTGTCCGGGATGCGGTGTCGTCCGGCCAGCCGGACGACAAGCTGGAGGAGCTGTCCGCTCTGCTGGATAAGCTGGCAGAATGAGGGATGAACTGCCCGACGAAAAGCAGTTGTTTTTCGTCGGGCGTTGTTCTGTTACAAGGCGGATGAATGGAGTACATGGGAGAGAATGGAATGTGAGACGATGTTGGAAATATTTATTTACATAAACCGCCTTCCGACCTGGAAAACTAACGGGGAGGGAGGCGATTTTTTGCGCTCAAGATGGAAACATGCCGTCGCCGGTGGATTAGCCGGGATGGCCAACGGATTTTTCGGCGGCGGCGGCGGGTCAGTGCTGGTGCCCCTGCTGACAGGGTACTGCCAACTGGATCAGCGGCGGGCTTTTGCCACATCAGTGGCGGTAATTCTGCCCCTATGCGCCTTGTCGGTGGGGATCTATTTTTTTCGGGGCGGATTGGATTTTATGGCGGCTCTGCCCTATCTGATTGGAGGAGCCGCGGGCGGATGGGCCGGGGGAAAGTGGTTTAAAGGAATGAAAATGCCCTGGCTTAAACAAGCGTTCGGGCTGCTTCTGATTTATGGAGGAATAAGGAGTTTTCTGTGAACGATTGGATTTTGCCGCTGGCCGTGGGTGCGGCTACCGGGGTGTTGTCCGGGTTCGGGGTAGGGGGTGGCACCCTGCTGCTGGTCTACATGACTGCCTTCGCGGGGGTGGACCAACACCTGGCACAGGGGATTAATCTTCTGTACTTCTTACCCGCCGGGTTGCTGGCACTGCCCGCCCACATAAAAAACGGCTACATTGAAAAACCGGTGCTCATTCCTGCGATTGGAGCGGGACTGCTGTGCGCGGCCCTTGCAGCCTGGGCCGCCACCGGAACAGATGTAGCCCTGCTGAAAAAATGTTTCGGGGTGTTTCTTATCATTGTGGGGCTTATGGAGCTTTTTGGGAAGAAAAAGGAATAGGACGGCCTTAATCAGGCCGTCCTGTTCTCAAATTTGAGTGATGTCGTAGGGGGTTGTCTGATAGACGTAATAATTGAGCCAATTGGTGTAAAAAAGCTGTCCGGCGGAGCGCCACTGGACGATGGGGGACTGGGCAGAATCATTATTTGGAAAGTAGTGTTTGGGAACATCAATGGGCAGACCTTTGTCTACATCCCGGAAATATTCCCGGGCTAGGGTGTCAGGATCATATTCCGGATGACCAGTGATGAAAAAACGCCGGTTGTCCTCACTCTTCACGGCGAATACACCGGCTTCCTCTGATACAGCCAGCATTTCCAGCTCAGGAATCTTGCGGATGTCCTCCTCATGATTTTCCGTGTGCCTGGAATGGGGTACATAGAAGACATCATCAAATCCCCGAAACAACGGGGACTGCTTTTTTAATGCCTTATGCGGAAAGACTCCAAAGAGCTTTTGCGGCAGAGAATACTTTGGGATTCCATAGTGATAGAACAGTCCCGCCTGGGCCCCCCAGCATACATGGAGGGTAGAGTGGACATGGGTCTTTGTCCATTCCATAATTTGGCACAGCTCCGGCCAGTAGTCTACAGCAGTAAAGTCATAATTTTCTACCGGAGCCCCGGTAATAATCATGCCGTCGTATTTTTGATCCTTAATCTTCTCAAAAGTAGTATAAAAAGAGGATAAATGGTCCGCGTCAGTATTCTGCGAGGTGTGGCTGGACATTTGAAGCAGCTCTACCTGTACCTGGAGGGGGGAGTTGGAAAGCTTGCGCAGCAGCTGAGTTTCGGTGACAATTTTAGTGGGCATTAAATTTAGAATGAGAAGATTCAGTGGGCGCATATCCTGGTGAATGGCCCGGTATTCGGTCATAACAAAGATGTTCTCCCCCTCCAGCGTGGCCCTGGCAGGCAGAGAGTCAGGGATCTTAATCGGCATTTGTCATCTCTCCTTACTATATTTAAAGGGTAACATAGGAAGGATTATTCCGCAAGAGGAAATCTTATGGCCAAATGTCCGCTGAAAATGGACACTTTGGAAGGAAAAACAGCGAATACAGCTAAAAAATGGGGCTCGTGGAAAAAAATAAAAAAATTTGAAAAAACCTGTTGACAAAAAGCGAGAGGGGTGGTATTATATCGAAGCTGTCCGCGAGAGAAATACACGATAGGACAGCCGCCCGAGACGTGGGCAAAGGGAGAGCAGAAGTCTGGAAGAGGGCACGAAAAAGATTTTGAAAAAAGTCTGAAAAAAGTGCTTGACAAA
>CAMTMZ010000008.1 GCA_947073765.1 uncultured Bacillota bacterium
AGTATAATCTTTTTTGCTCTAAGCCAGGTGAAAACCTGGCTTAGAGTTTTCTTGTGGAGGGAAGGTTTGACGCTTACAATTGATCTGGATACACAGCAGATTCGAAGCAACATTTTACATCCCGTCTCTCTGGTACAGCTTGATTTTTTGCATGAGGGTCCCCATAGGGAGATGCTGTCAGTCTACAATTCTCTTCAGAAAAATCTGGAAAAAATAGTGCTTCCCCTACAAAAAGCGGGGAACCCTGCATTGTAAGGCTTTCCAGATTTGACAAGTCCCGCTTTTCGATCAAATTGTTCGAAAAGCGGGACTCATTCAAAATTTAGGACTCATTGAACTTCCACTCGATGGAATAGCTATACATCAAATTGGGACTATTAACATCAAAGGTGAATTTTTCACCGAATTCAGTAATTTCTGGAGAGAGCAATTCTCTAGAAACCTCTAAATCTTTGCTCATCAATTTGTCAGCATAAATTACCTTTTCAACATTTTCAAGTAGACCTTTAGGAGCACTCACAGTTACAGAAAGATGGTCTATCTTGAATGCAACTGTCTGGGAATAATAGGGAATCATGATCCGACGAGTGTCTTTCATGCTCGCTTTGATTTCCCATTCTGCCTGATCAGATTTTTTCAACGCTTCATCAAAAGTCAAGATGTAAGTATAGGCTGATTTTTTTGGTAAAAGATTTTTAAATTGATGTCTTTTGTTACACTGTATAAGCTCGAACCCTTCGAAAGAGCTCCCTGTCCAGTGGACACAACGGGTCATTCTTTCAATTCCATCCCGAAGTGCTTCGATTTTTATTTTGGAATTTTCTGTTATTTCTGTTCGAGAGTGGAAAATAAAGTGATCTTGAAGATCAATATACTTGAAATCTTTCATTCCAAGAGAACGCTCGGGATCTTTGTCGAGGCTATTCACAACTTTTCTACAGTTTACTCCTGAGCGCAGTTGGAGTTCATCTTTTAAGGGGATTCTCGGCGTGTATAATTTAACATATGCACTTCCTATCGCACCATAAAAAAGATTTACAGCTGGATTTCTAGATTTTCCAAAACTCAATATATGGTGTGTAGAAATTCCAGGATAGGGATCAATATAATAAATTTCTTCAATTCCCAATTGGTAGGCTTTTTTTGAGCATAACTCGCAAGGGCTGGCTGTTGAAAAAAGCTTCCCGCCCTTAATTCCCTGACCACCGTTTTTGGACAATTGTAAAAAAGCGTTTTCTTCAGCGTGTAGTGCACGAGTAAAAACCTGGTTTTTTATACCTCCCTTTATCTCATTATAAATATCTTTAAAGCAGTAAGAATATGTCATTCCACCTAAATCAGGATAATCACATTGTGATATTTCTTGGTTTATGGAAAATAATGCCTCTTGAAATTTCGAGTCTTCAAGCTCAAAACAACTGTAAGTCTCAAAGTCCTTATTCTTACAGTAGTCCATTGTACATCTCAGGTTACAGGAAACCTGACCTTCTGGAACATCGTTCCATCCAACAGCTTTAATAGAGAAATCTGGTCCAGTAATTACAGCTCCCACTTGCCGAGATAAACAGCCAGAATTTAAACTAGCGACATAGGCGCTCTGCATGCATCTTTCAATATGAGTAGGATTGATTAATCCCGGATGGAGCATCAAAGCAATGTATTTTATAATCTGCTCAGTTAAAAATAGAAATCGGCCGTCATTTACATCAGGGTTGTATAGATGGATGTCTGAAATTGAAAGACATTCCGGGATGGTCTGATGAGAAAAAATTCCATAGTCCGTTTGACTGGCAGCCTCAAATTCTGTTTCATCCAAACTTTGGATCTCTTCTTCGTCCAGATGCCCTAATCGTTTTCTTCGCTCATTTTCTTTAGTATTAATAGAAATTAAATAAAACGAACTATATTTATCTTTAAAAAAATATGCCTCGTAAGGGTTTCGGATAGCGTCAATACAAATACGCGTTTGAAAAATACCAGCATTTTTATTATGCTTTTCTATGATTTTAATAATCGCATCTATTCGTTTTGCAACATTATAGAAATCATTCTCAGTGTATTCATTTGAATATGGTTTTCCGGAACAACGAATATTATTACCCACTTCTTGCATTAAAAAAGTATAGAGATTAGATCTTACATATTTAGGTTGCTCAAACCGATTGATTTGAGCCTTATGGCAGGTATAGACTTTTAGTGCGTCGTTAAATTCTCTTTTCAATCTTGGTAACTTTTTTAGGTAAAAATCATAATATTTTTCTACTTGATCAACTTCAGATAGGATTGTATCTAGGTTTTCTTCTACATTATACAAATCCTCATTTTGAAATAAATGAGTCATACCACGTATAATGTTTTCGACCTCATCAAAAGCACTAATCCTTACGTCATTATCATCAATAACATTCCTGAATTGAGAGATATATTTGAGAAGTTGATCAAAGCCGTATTCCAAAATAAAAGAGAAGATGATATCGCTACCGCTAATGATGGAGAATGGTTTCCAATGATCTTCTGCTTTTATATATTTGTAAATGACCTCATATTTTCGTTCATCGCGAGATTGAAAATCTAAAGTTTTAGGATCCTTTAAATGAAGCAAATCAAAAGATTCAGTTGCTAAAATGTTTGCAGTGGTAGAACAGCCTGATCCAGTCCGACCAGTTAGACCTATAATAATTAGAGAGTGTCGTTGTTCAAATGCATTTTGTATAGAACGATAATAATTTTTCATAATTTTCTCTACCTCTCTATTATCAAAAATAAATGTGTTATACTTGAGTATCCAGTTTTGAATAACATGTTCAAGACCTTCTTGGACTATTGCTGTGCTAATTCTGTCAATGACACCATGTTCCTGACAAGTCATTTGCCACACATATAGGCGTATGGTTTCATGACAGTCCTTACTTTTTGGGATATGCGTATTTTTACTTATCCAGTGAATCATAGATTTTTTTCTGGTTACAGAAGGAAGTTATCAATCTATCAAACTTTTTAAGGAGCGTATCAATCGCAGATTCATACTGGAACGCCAAGCGTATATACAGTTCGCTGATTTCTTTCTCTGTCATAGTCCGCTATCCCTTTTCTACGAGTATAACAGAAAAAGAGGGATTTGCATAGTTAAATAGTTAAATTTCATTTCAAACCTGTTTACGATATCTGTGATATGTAATTATAACTATCTATACCAAATTAAGCGGAAACTGCGCGAAACTCTTTACAATAAAAATAGAAGTCACAGTGATGAAAATCACTGTGACTTGAAAATTTGATGAGCTTATTATGGACTGTGCTACCAAAAAAGATGTGGCTGTCAGGCTCGCACCCAAACCCACACCGGAGTTCAGCGAAGCGGGTCCGGTGTGGAGAGGAGGAGCAAAATGAGTGCGCTCTGACGTTTGAAAAAAGTCGGAGCAAGCGCTCTGACGCTTGCTCCGACGTGGAGCAGGTGAAGGGAATCGAACCCTCGTGTTCAGCTTGGGAAGCTGACATTCTGCCATTGAACTACACCTGCGTACTCCCTGAAAGCTTCTCTACTATACCACATCAAAGCTCGGTTTGCAAGGGGGAATTTAGAAAAAAGCTCACCGGGAGAAAAACAGGCTCATCCTCAGCTTAGGGCGTACTTGCTGGCAAAAGACGCAAACTGCCGGCGGTAGTCCTCATTGTCATGACGCAGTTTACGCAAAGAGGCGTGGAGGTTGATATTGTTCCTGGCGATGTCAATCACACACCCGGCGATGTTGGAGCAGTGCCCGGCGGTTCGGTCCAGATCAGTAAGCAGGTCACTCCAAACAAAGCCAACCTCAATACAACATTCCCCCCGCTGCATGCGCAGGATGTGGCTGGTGCGCAGCTGCTCTTTCAGCTGTCCGATGACCTGAGTAAGAGGCTCTACCGCAGCGGCACTGTCCAAATCGTCCTGGAGAAAAGCGGTCAATGTCAGCCCCAGCAGCTCGTTCACCGCCCCTGTCAGGCGCGCCAGTTCCTCCCGCGCAGGTGTAGTAAAGCTTAATTGCTTCTCCCGCAGCTCCTCCGCCGCGCGAACCAGATTGACGGCGTGGTCAGAGATGCGCTCAAAATCTCCAATCATCTTCAGCAGCTTGGCGGCCTGGGCCTGGTCCTCCCCACTGAGCCGCTGGCCGCTCAGCTTTACCAGGTAGGTGCCCAGGGCATCCTCATAGCGGTCGCTGCACTCCTCTTTCTCCCGCACGGAGGAAGCCACATCCAAGGAATAGCATTCCAAAGTTGTCAAGCTCTCCTTCAGGGCGGCAACGGAGATCTGAGCCATATCCGAAGCCACTGCCTGGCAGCGCTCCAGCGCCAGAGAGGGCGCGGCAAACAGCCGCTCATCCAGATCTACCTGGACCTCACGCTGGGGGGTGTCAGGAACAAGTGCGATAACCAGCCGCTCCAGCAATCCAGACATGGGCAGCATCAGCAAGGTACACAACACATTGAAGGCGGAATGGGCTACAGCGATGCCGAATAGGCTTGCGGGGCTGTCCAGCCAGGCGGGGTAGAGCAGCGACTTTACTCCCCAGAATACCGCCAGCCAGACTACTGAGCCGATCACATTGAATGATAGATGGACCAATGCGGCCCGCCGGGCATTTTTGTTGGTCCCTACTGAGGAGAGCATAGCGGTAACACAGGTGCCAATATTCTGCCCCATAATAATTGGGATAGCGGCCGCATAGGACACCTGACCGGTCACGGCCAGCGCCTGAAGAATACCTACCGATGCGGAACTGGACTGAATTACGGCAGTGAGGATTGCCCCGGCCAGCAGTCCCAGCAGGGGGCTGCGGAACAGGAGAAACAGTTCCTGAAAGGCGGGAACTTGTCCCAAACCGGCTACCGCGCTGGACATCTCCTCCATGCCGAACATGAGAGTGGAGAATCCAAGCAGAATTATACCGGTGTCCCTTCGCTTCCCGCCTTTGGAAAACAGGTAGCACACGATGCCAATGCAGGCCAGAACCGGGGTAAAGGATGTGGGCTTGAGCAGACGCACAAATAAGTTGCCGCTCTCAATGCCCGCCAGACTGAGCAGCCAGGCAGTGACCGTGGTGCCGATATTAGCCCCCATAATTACATTAATCGCCTGTTTCAAAGTCATCAGTCCAGAGTTGACAAAGCCCACCACCATGACAGTGGCGGCGGAAGAACTCTGAATTACCGCCGTAACGCACAGTCCAGTAAGCAGCCCGGCCAGCTTGCCTGTTGTAAGCCGGCCCAGCAGGGTGCGCAGACCGCTCCCCGCCCGGCGTTCCAGCGCCTGTCCCATCAGACTCATGCCAAACAGAAACAGGCTCAGCCCACCCAGCAGCGCCAGCGCTTGAAAGATGTCCATTACCTTCCAACCTTTCTTGTTTACGGATATGAATATAGTTTATCAGGGGAATGTAAAATTCATAAGCCGCTCTGTGTAAAATCCCTGTAAAATCAGCGGTGGGAAAATTTTTGATTTTTTCGAGAAAAGGGGTTGACTATGAGAGAAAAACTGGTATAATACATGATGCTGTCTCACCAATCGGAACAGTGCATTATATGCAGTAGTATCGAAGTGGTCATAACGAGCACGACTGGAAATCGTGTAGCCTGATAAGGGCTCGAGGGTTCGAATCCCTCCTACTGCGCCACAGCGCCGCAAGCGTTATATCGCTTGCGGCGGCTTTTTATAAAAACGCGTGGAGCATGAAGAGCCTGGCGTTGAGATTCCGGCGCGGAGCGGCAGACATCTTAAGGATTGGAGAGGAAGGTTTTATGCGGCGTTCAGAGATTAACAGAGCTTTAAAGGAATTGGAGGCCATGTGCGTCAAGCACAATTTTTGTCTGCCTCCCTTCTGCGGATTTACACCGGAACAGTGGCAGGAGCTGGGGCATGAGTATGACGAAATCCGGGACTGCATGCTGGGCTGGGACATCACGGACTACGGTAAGGGAGACTTTGACCACTTTGGTTTCTCACTTGTGACAATCCGCAACGGCAACCGGGACATGGCGGACAGATACCCCAAGGTGTACGCCGAAAAGCTGCTCTACCTGAAGGAGGGGCAGTACGCGCCCAACCACTTCCACTGGTACAAGACCGAGGACATCATCAACCGGGGTGGGGGCAACGTGCTCATCCGGGTATACAACTCCCTGCCCGATGAGGAGATCGACTATCAATCCGACGTTACCGTTCACACAGACGGACGGACTTACACCGTTCCGGCCGGCACCCAGGTCAGACTGACTCCGGGAGAGAGCATTCATATCCAGCAGCGGCTGTACCATGACTTCTCTGTAGAGGAGGGGAGCGGACCTGTTCTGCTGGGTGAGGTAAGCCAGTGCAACGATGACAACACGGATAACCGCTTTAATCCCCCGGTGGGCCGGTTCCCATCCATTGAGGAGGACGAGCCTCCCTATCGGCTGCTGTGTAATGAATATCCTCCGGCCCAATAGAGGGCGGCAAAACAGGCGCGGCCCCGGATACGGATTTTGTCGTATCCGGGGCCGCGCTGTCTATTGAGTACAATTGGGACGAATCAGCACAACGGACATATCGTTTACATTTGTTCCGGTAGGGCCGGTGATGATCAATCCGTCTGTGCGCTCCAAAGCGTGGTAGGCATCGTTGTTATCCAGAGCCTGGCGGATGGAAAGGCCTGTTTCCGCCAGCCTGCCTGCGGTTGAGCCGTCTACGATTCCCCCCGCGGCGTCGGTGGGGCCGTCTGTGCCATCGGAGCCAAGAGAGAAGATCAGCACGTTGGGCAGCCCGGCAATCCCATGAGCGGCGGCCAGGGCAAGCTCCTGATTCCGGCCGCCCATGCCGGAGCCGGTCAGGCGGACAACAGTCTCACCGCCGGCCAAAAAGGCGAGGGGAACGGCGGTATCGGAGTGGCTGCGGGCCACGGAGGCCAGGAAGGACCCCGCCTCTCTGGCTTGGCAGCACAGCAAATCGGTTAAAAGAAGAGGCTGGTAACCAAGGCTCCGGCAAACCGATGAGGCCGCCGTGCACAGCTCCCGCACGCTGCCCACCACATGGGATTCCACGTTTTCCAGCGCTTTTGGGGTTTCCCGGTCCAGCAGCTGCCGCGCCTCGCCGCTCAGGCACAGATGATACCGGGCGGCGATCTCCCGGGCCTCTTGACAGGTGGAGCGATCGGGGCAGGCGGGGCCTGAGGCGATCATATCCAGGGGATCCCCTAAAATATCGCTCAGCACGACGGAAAAAACTCGAGCCGGAGCACACAGCTGCGCAAACCGTCCGCCCTTGACCTGGGACAGACGTTTGCGGATGATGTTGATCTCCACAATGTCCGCCCCGCAGGCCAGCAGCTGGTTGGTGATGTCCTGCAGCTGATCGCTGGGGATGAGGGGGAGCTCAAACAGAGCGCTTCCGCCCCCAGAGAGGAGAAAGAGGATGGTGTCCTGCTCCGTGAGGTCGCGAAGCAGCGCAAGGGCGGCGCGCGTTCCCAGAAATGAGTTTTGGTCTGGGACTGGATGGCCGCCTTCATAGCAGGTGACGTTGGAAATGGGACCTTGCACATGGCCGTATTTTGTAACCACAACCCCGGCGGTAATCTGCTTTCCCAGACATTGACTGGCGGCGTCGGCCATCCGCCAAGCCGCCTTTCCGGCGGCGATCAGCAGCACCCGGCCGGGGAAGGTGCGGTTCTGAAGGGCCCGGCGGACTGCCTGGTCTGGAAGGACCGCCTGGATGGAGCTTTCGATAATCTGCCGGGCGTCCGCACGCATCGCCTGCTGAAGATGAGTGTTGGGAAATGGGGCGCTCATAGACCGTTCACCACATTGATGGGACTGCCTTTCAGAAAGGCTTTTACGTTGGATACGGAGCAGTCCATAATGCGCTGCCGGCTCTCCTTGGGGGCCCAGGAGATGTGGGGAGTGATGATACAGTTTTTGGCGCTCAGGAGCGGGTTATCTGCCTGAATGGGCTCAGTGGAAACAACGTCCAGACCGGCGGCCGCCACTTTACCCGCATTCAGGGCGTCTGCAAGGTCCTGCTCAACGACCAGGGGGCCGCGGCTGTTGTTCAGAAGAATGACGCCATCCTTCATTTTGGCGATGGTATCTTTGTTGATTATCCCCTGGGTTTCCGGGAAGAGGGGACAGTGCAGGGCCACAACATCAGAGTGGGAGAGAAGGCTGTCAAGCTCCACATAGCTGGCGATGGCGCGGCCTGAGTCGCTGGGGTGGCTGTCGTAGGCCAGCACCTGCATCCCCAGGGCCTTGGCGATGGTGCCGGTGGCCTGGCCAATCCGGCCAAATCCGATAATGCCTATGGTTTTGCCCTCCAGCTCAATCAGGGGGTAGTCCCAGTAGCACCAGTCCTGGCAGCCGGCCCATTTGCCGGCGTGGACCGTCTGGTCATGGTGGCCGATGTGGTGACAGATCTCCAGCAGCAGGGCGATGGCGAACTGGCTTACAGAGGCGGTGCCATAGGTGGGGACGTTGGAGACGGGGATGCCCTTTTGTTTTGCGTGGGCGCAGTCGACAACGTTGTAGCCGGTGGCCAGCACGGAAATGAATTTGAGGTTGGGACAGCTGTCAATGACAGCGCCGGTAATGGGGGTTTTATTGGTAAAAACAATGTCGGCGTCTCCAATCCGATCGATGGACTCCCTCTCATCGGTGAGGCTGGTGCGGTCATAGACGGTGAGCGCGCCGAGACGGCCCAGCTCCTCCCAGCTCAGGTCGCCGGGATTTTCGGTGTAGCCGTCCAGAATTACAATTTTCATGGTGAGCCCTCCTTAATCAATTGCGTTGACGTTTTCATTATACATGATATCAGCCTGAGGCGCCAGAGAATTCAGTGTATCTGCCGCCTTTTCAGGCAGGACTTTACAGCCTGGGCAATATCCGAAGCGGTCAGCTGGAAGCGCTCCATCAGGTAGGAGGTGCCGCCCACCTCGCCAAATTGGTCACGAACGCCCACCCGCTGGAAAGGAACAGACAGGCTGTTTTCCGCAATAACCTCCGCCACAGCGCTGCCCAGGCCGTTGAAATAATTGGCGTTTTCCGCTGTGACAATGGCGCCGGTCTCCTGGGCGGCCAGAATAATGGCCGCTTTATCCAGGGGCTTGATGGTGTGCATGTTTAAAACCCGGAGGTGAATGCCCTCCTGATTCAGCTGCTCCGCAGCTTGAAGCGCATTCCATACCATCATCCCGGCGGCAATGACGGTGGCGTCTCGCCCCTGAGTGAGGCAGTCGGCTCTGCCCAGGGAAAAGCGGCAGCCGTCCTCGTATATTTTATGGGGTTTTTTGCGGTAGAGGCGCAGGTATACGGGTCCCTTGACTTCCAGCATGGCCTTTACCGCCTGGCGAAGCTGGGCGCAGTCGCAGGGCTCCACTACCGTCATAGTGGGAATTGTCCGCATCAGGGCTACGTCCTCAAAGGACATGTGGGTCCCGCCGTTCATCTCGGCCGCGACGCCGGGGTCGCTGCCGATGAGCTTTACGTTCAGGCCCGCGTAGGCCACAGAGATAAAGACCTGGTCATAGTCCCGCCGGGCCATAAAAGCGGCGAAGGTGTCACAGACGGGAAGCTTGCCGCAGGCGGCCAGACCGGCGGCGACGCCCACCATATTGGCCTCAGCGATGCCAACGTTGATGACTCGGTCGGGAAACTCCCCATGCAACGGCCAGGTGCCATTGGCCCCCATCAAGTCGGCGCCCACCAGAACGAGCGAGCTGTTTTTTCGCATCTCTTCCGCCAGAGTTTCTCCCAAAGCGGTTTTCATATCCATATTATCCAACATAGTGTTCCACCTCATCAAAGATTCCGGAGGCTGTTGTCCAGCTGCTCCCGTGTCAGGGAGAAGCAGTGGCTCTGGTAGGTATTTTCCGCGCCGGGAACATGCTTGGCCTTGACGGTGTTGAGAATAATGGCATGGGGCCTGTCCGGTGTCTGCTTGGCCTGGTGAATGGCGTCCAAAATCTGATCAAAGCTGTGGCCGTCCTCCACGTAGATGGCGTGCCACCCGAAGGCCCGGTACTTTTGGTCAAAGGGGCGCATATTCAAAATATCCCCGGTGAAGCCGTCTACCTGGCAGCCGTTGTCGTCCACGAAAACGATCAGGTGCTCCAGCTTCCTCTGGGCAGCCAGCATGACGGCCTCCCAGACCTGCCCCTCCTGGGATTCTCCGTCTCCCACTATGGCATAGACGTAGGAGTCCCGGTGGTCCATCTGGTTTGCCAGGGCCATGCCCACCGCGGCAGACAATCCCTGACCCAGGGAGCCGGCGGTCATGTCGATTCCCGGCACCTTTCTCATGTCGCAGTGGCTGGGCAGGGTGGTGCCGTTAGCGTTGAGGGTGTCCAGCAGCTTGGGGTCAAAATAGCCCTTCATCGCCAGGACCGCATAGACAATGGGGGCGGCGTGGCCCTTGGAGACGACCAAGCGGTCCCGCTCCGGCCAGGACGGATTAGAGGGATCGACCCGCATCACGTCGTCATACAGGGCGATAAGGAGCTCGGCAATGGACATGGTGCCCCCGATATGGCCCCGCCCCACACGGTAGATTGCCTCCAGTGTCAGCGCACGGGCCTGCCTGGCCCGCTGGGTTAAAAAAGCTCGTCTCTCTTCTGTCAGCATGGTATGCCTCCAAATATGTTTTTCATTGGGTGTGACCCTCAGTTTTCTCCCGTGACAAGGGAGCGCGCTGTATCGGCGATGGACTGAGCGGTGACACCGTTCTTTTCTAAAAGGTCAAAATAGGGGCCGGATTCGCCAAACTGGTCCTGAACCCCCATGCGCTTTACGACTCCCCGGCCAAGGCCGGCGGCCACCTCGCACACGGCGCTGCCAATGCCGTTGATGATGTTGTGATCCTCAACGGTGACAACCCGGCCGATCTCCTGGATGGCCGCGGTGACGGCAGCTGTATCCAGGGGTTTGACGGTGTGCATGTCCAGCAGCCGGGCCTCAATTCCCTGGCTGTGGAGCAAATCGCAGGCCTGAAGGGCCAGACTCATGACAGCTCCGGCGGCGATGATGGCGACGTCTCCTCCCTCACGTACCGTGCGGGCCCTGCCAATTTCGAACTGGTCGGACTCCCGGTAGATAAAGGGGACGGGGTCGCGGGTGAAGCGGAGATAGACCGGTCCATCCCACTGGCAGGCCGCCCGGATCAAGCTGCGGCAGGAGTAGTAATCACAGGGGACCAGAATGGTCATGTTGGGGAGCGTGCGCATAATTCCATAGTCCTCAATGGCCTGGTGGGAGGCGCCGTCGTTGGCTGGAGTGAGTCCGCCGTGGGAGCAGGCGATCTTGACATTTAAGCGGGGATAGCAGATCTCCTGGCGAATCTGCTCGCACATGCGCATGCTGCCGAAGGCGGCGTAGGTGGACACAAAGGGGATTTTGCCGCAGGTGGCTAACCCGGCAGAGACACCCGCCGCATTTTGCTCAGCAATGCCTACGTTCAGGTGCTGCTGAGGCAGCTGGCGGGCAAACTCCAGAGTTTTGCAGGATTTTCCAATGTCGCAGTCCACCACATATACATTGGGGTTCTCCCGGCCCAGGGCAAGTATCTCATCACCAAAGGCGTCTCGCAGCGCTTTCATGATAAACCCTCCTCAATTTCCTGAATGGCCTGCAGGTATTCCTGCTCGTTGGGGGCCTGACCGTGCCAGGCAACTACGTTCTCCATAAAGGATACCCCGCGGCCCTTTACGGTTTTGGCGATGACGGCGTAGGGCTGACCGCCCTGGTGGGCACGGATCCGCTCAAAAACGTCCAAAATAGCGGGAATGCTGTGGCCGTCAATTTGATAGGTTTGGAAGCCGAAAGCACGGAATTTTTCAGCTAGATCCCGGGGCGGCATAATGTCCTGGCAGGTCCCGTCGTTTTGCAGGCCGTTGTGATCCACGAGGAGAATCAGGTTGTCCAACTGATATTTAGACGCGGTCTCAGCCGCCTCCCAGACCTGGCCCTCGTTGGTCTCTCCGTCTCCCAGAAGGCAGAACACGCGCCCTGGGTTTTGGTCCCGCCGGTTGGCGATAGCCATGCCCACCGCGCAGGAGACGCCCTGACCCAGTGAGCCGGTTGAGATATCTACGCCAGGGGTGCGCTTCATATCCGGGTGGCCCTGAAGAATAGAGCCAAATTTTCGGAGATGGTCCAGTTCCTCCATGGGGAAAAAATCCCGCATGGCGAGACAGGCGTAGAGAACCGGACATACATGCCCCTTTGACAGGACAAAGCGGTCGCGCTCCGGCCACTTGGGCTGGTGGGGACGCAGGCGCAATTCATCAAAGTAGAGCACAGTCATCAAGTCAGCGGAGGACAGGGAGCCGCCGGGATGGCCTGACTGGGCCTTATAAATTGTGGTAAGCAGTGTTTTTCTCAGTGCGATCGCTGTTTCTTCCAATGAGAGCACCTTATTATTTTGCAGCATCGTACGACCTCCTAAGGGCTGGCCGGGCCGGCTGCCAGAATGCGGCAGACGCAAGCGAAGTAAGCCCGAATGTAAAGTTTAAGGTATTCCTGCAGATCTTGAAAAAAGTGAAATGAATTTTAAGAGCGGATCGCATTGAGGTGTGGACGCTTGAAGTATATTTCAAATAGTATCACGCAAGAATGAAATAGTCAAGCCTATTTCTAAAATATTTGAAAATTATTTCAATATATTTGAGGGAAGAATTTTGGGGGGAGCTGGCTATTTTTGCTGTTTACGTCATAAATTTTTTGTTAAGAAAAGATGATAATAGCAAAATAGACAAAATAGGGTGCGGAAATTTGGAGAGATGACCGATAATTCTTCATTGACAATGGAACGAAAGCGTGATAGTATATTTGTGAAATGAATTTCAATAAGAGCGAAAATAGGAAAAAAATAATTTCAAACTGGTGGAAGGAAATGAGCCTGGCTGACAGCTTTCTCCTTTTGGACAGGCTCTTTCAAAAGGGCGCGGGAAAGGAAGAGATAAAACATGAAGCTCAGTTTTGCGATTCCAAAAGACCTGGACGCCATGCAGCTGACAGAGTTTGAGAAGTATGTTTCCGCCGTGGCGGAGATGGGGTATGAGGCGGTGGAGCCGCTGATTAACGACCCGGCCAAGGTGGATCAGGAAGGGGTTCTCCATATTTTGGAGCGCCACGGAATGAAACTCTCCGGCCTTCGTTCCGGATCGGTCTACATCAAAAACGGCTGGCGTCTGTCCAGTCCGGAGGAGGAAAACCGCGCCAAAGCGGTTCAGCGGCTGAAGGATATTATCCTCTTGGCCGGGGCATTTCACACCAACGTGATGGTGGGGCTGCTCCAGGGACACTTGGGTGAGGGAGAAACCCTGGAACGGGCGGAGGAGATGATTGTCACAGGACTGCGGGAGTGCGGGGAATTCGCGGCGCTTCATCAGGTTACCATTCTCTATGAGGCGGTGAACCGTTTTGAACTGGAGTATCACAACACAACAGAACAGGCGATTTCCATGCTGAAGAGAATGAACCAGGGGCTTACCCACCCGATCAGGCTGCTGCCCGATGTGTTCCACATGCATCTGGAGGATCCCTCGATTCCTTCGGCGCTGATCCGCAGCATGCCGTATATGGGACATGTGCATTTTGCGGACTCCAACCGTCGGGCGCCCGGAGAGGGGTGTATCGATTTTGTGGAGGTAGTCAAAGACCTAGCGGCTATGGGATACGACGGGTATGCGGCCGTTGAGATAGAGCCCAAACCCAGTATTCTGGACTCCGCGCGCAATGCGATGAAATATCTTGGCCCTATTGTGGAGGCAGTTGGCACGTACTGAGAAAGGAAGAGACTTTATGGACATCATTAGAAAAAAGGATATACCAGTCAATCCACTGCCTGGGCGGGGTGTCCGGACAGCGGTGGGGAAGGGGGCGCCCTCCGAAAGCGGGCGCATGACCCTGGGCTGGACCCGTTACGCTGAAGAATACGGCCCCATGGAGCCCCATAACCACGCGGAGGAGACGATTATCGTCACGGCGGCTAAAAACGCCTACATGCGATTTGGACCGGAGAAAGACCAGCTGGGGGAGCGCATTCCCCTGGAGCCCGACATGGCGGTGCATTTCCCGCCCCTGGAGTGGCATGTGTTCGAGTATGATGAGGGCGGTTACCTGGAAATTATGTATTTCTATGGCCAGGTGGACAACATCCGGCCGGAAGAGATTGAGAGAAGCTGAGGAGGAGCGGTATGTACTCTTTTGAGCTGAAGGGAAAGGTGGCGGTGGTCACTGGAGGAGCCGGAGGAATCGGTGTTGTGATCTGCCAGCGCCTGGCGGAGGCGGGGGCTACTGTGGTAGTTGCGGACCTGAATGAGGATGTGGGCTGCGGCACCGCGGAAAAGATTACCGCCGGCGGCGGCAAAGCCCTTTTCCTGCCCTTGGATGTGACGGACAGCGGCAGCGTACAGGCGGTGTTTGAGAAGGTGGAGGCTGAATTTGGCGGGGTGGACATCAATGTAAACTGCGCCGGGGTAACCCGGCGGATGGACACCCTGGAGTTTGACGAGAAGGCCTTTCGCTGGATTATGGACGTCAATGTGACGGGGGTGTTCCTCTGCGCCCAGGCCGCGGCCCGGAGCATGGTCAAACGGGGAGGCGGAAAAATTGTGAATATCGCCTCTGTGGGCGGTCTGGTGGGACTGAAGGGAAGCTTGGGCTACTCCTGCTCCAAGGGGGCTGTGGTTCAGATGATCCGCACCATGGCCCTGGATTTGGCACAGTACCATATCAATGTGAACGGTGTGGCGCCGGCCCTGAACCGTACAGCGATTGCCGCGCCGGTAATCAACGACCCGGAGACCTACCAGTCCTTTATGGACAAGATCCCCCTGAAACGGTTGTGTGAGCCAATGGACGTGGCCTGCGCCATACAGTTTTTATGTTCCTCCGCCGCTGATTTTATTACCGGCCAGATTTTGCCGGTGGACGGCGGCTGGACAGTGGAATAGTTTTCTGGAAAAGAAGGTGAGCAACAGTGAAAATTTTTATTGCCGGAGACAGATATTTTCAGCCGGAGATTATGATTCCCCGCCTGCGGCAGATTTTATCGGACTATTCCGGCCAGCTGGTTTTTGACAGTGTGAAGCTGCCCTATCCCATTGACTATATCCCGCTGTCAGACGACTATGTGGTGCCCACTGGGATGGCCTGGGATCACAATATGGATGAGGATTATGGAACCAAGGGTGTAAGGGAATACTATGGCAAAAATAATACGCTGAAAGGGATGCTGAGCGACTGTGACATCCTGATTATCCACGGAGCCGCCCTCCCGGCCGATATTCTGGATGAGGCGAAAAACCTGAAGCTGATCTGCTGTATGCGGGGCGGTCCGGTGAATCTGGACCTGAGCTGCGCCAAAAGCAGAGGGATACAGTGCACAAACTCCCCGGGGAAAAATGCGCAGGGTGTGGCGGAATATACCGTGGCTCTGGCTCTGGCCCACATCCGGCATATCCCCAGCGGAACCGAGGGCCTGGCCCGGGATCAGTATATTCAGCGCTACGGCGACTACAATTTGCTGGGCTATGAATTGGAGGGCAAACGGTTTGGACTGGTGGGATTTGGCCGCATCGCTCAGCGGCTGTGCCGAATCTTGAAGGGCTTTGGCTGCGAGGTGTTGGCCTTCGACCCCTTTATGAAAGGGGAGAAGATTCAAGAGCTGGGGGCGGAGCCCCGAGACCTGAACACTCTGCTGGAGGAGGCGGATATTGTCTCTCTCCACGCCAGAAGCAAAGAGAGGCTGATTGGTTCGGAGGAGCTGGCCCGGATGAAGCCGTCGGCACTGCTGATTAATACGGCTCGAGGGAATTTGCTGGATTATCGGGCTCTGCGGGACGCGCTTGAGGCTGGCAGAATTGCCGGCGCCGCCCTGGATGTGTTTGGAACAGAGCCCTATGCCTTTTATCGGGAGCTGAGCGCCATGCCCAATGTGACCGCGACGCCCCACATGGCGGGGGTGAGCAGAGAGACGGTTGCCCGGGGGATTGAAATGACAGGGGAGGAGATTAAGCGGTTTTTGGCCGGACAGCCCCTGGCCTACAGTATGTAGAGGACATATGTTTTGAAGCACTCCCAATGCTTTAAAAAGATTTTTAAGGAGGAAAAAAAGATGACAAAGAGGTTAATATCCTGTATGCTGGCGGCGGCGATGATGCTGAGTCTGGCGGCCTGCGGCGGCACACCCAGTCAACCCAATGGAAGCGGTAACGGCAGTGGTACGCCCGGCGGCACCTCCGGTGCGCCCGGCGGGAGCGGCGGCGCCAACAACACCGAGACGGTCAGCGTTTCTTTCGCCCACAATTCCACGGAGGTGTCGCCCTGGAACCAGGGTGTGGAAGCCGCGATTGCCTATCTGTCGGAAAAAACGGGTGGAAAATATGTGGGCACCTCCTATCCAAACGGCAGCCTGTTCCAGTCCAACTGGGAGATTCTGCTGGAGATGACCCAGACTAACTCCATTCAGATCGGGGTTGAGGCCATGTCCGCCCTGGCGGCGATCAATCCGGACGTCAATTTCCTGTGCCTGCCCTTCCTGTTTGAGAATAATGACCAGGTAGAGGCCTTTTTGAACAACGACAGCGAGGCCTGGACCAGCATCATCAACTCCTTTGAGGATGTTGGGATTGTGATTCTGGGTATGGCGCCCCGCCCCATGCGGCAAATTTCCAATACCAAGCACCCGGTTAGCACCATGGAGGACCTGAGCGACCTGACATTGCGCTCCCCCAGCAACAACCTGATTGTGGCCGCCATGGAGGCGCTGGGAATTAACGCGGTTCCTATGTCCTCCGGTGAGATCTTCTCCGCGATTCAGCTGGGAACAGTGGACGGCGAGGACAACTCTCTGGCACAGCAGTATGACGCCAAGACCCTGGAGGTGGTAAAATACTTCTGCATCTGCAACTATATCGCTGACGGCAGTGTAATGTTCTGCAGCAAACAGTTCTACGACTCCCTGTCCGCTGAAGAGCAGCAGATTTTACAGGATATGGGCAAAGAGTTCGCGAAAACTACCTATGGGGCCGACAACGACTACTTTGACGTGGCTTACGCCGCCGGCGAGAAGATGGGAATTGAGTTTACCACCATGTCCGCCGAGGAACAGGCCCGCTGCAAGGATGCCTGCGCCTCTGTCTATGAGGAGTACGAGGCTCTGTACGACCCCGAGGTATGGTCTCAGCTGATGGCGGCGGTGGACGCGGCAAAGAGCTGATCTTGATCCCTCTCCGGAGGCATCCGGTATTCCGGATGCCTCCAAGTTATACAGTCAGCCGCATAGCCGGGGCGTGGCGGCCAGCCCCGCGGGAAATATTATGGTGGTGAATATGAAAAAAACCCTTGATATTGTAAAGAGATTAGATGTTATTGCCTCTGGAATCTTTTTGATTCTCGTGTTTGGAGATGTGATGCTGCAGGTGATAACCCGCATCACGCCAAATACCATTGCCGTGAAGTGGACGGTGGAAATGGGCAGTATTCTCCTGTGCGCAATGCTCTGGGTGGGCTTGGGGCAGGGAATTGAGCACAAGGCCCACATCCGCTTTACCATGATTGTGGAGATGTTCCCGAAAAAAGTGCAGAAGCTGTTTGAGGTGTTTGGTGACCTGGTGTTCATGGCATTTTGCTGTATTCTGGCCTTTTACACCTGGAGAATGCTGCAGTTTTATGCCGCCAATAACACAGCCACGACGATTCTCCGGTGGGGAAAGCAGTGGACAAAGCTGCCGATGTTCATCGGTCTGGTCGTTGCGTCCATCCGCCTGGCCCTGGTGGCGCTGACCACTGTGTCACACCTGAGTGACACGGAAACAGAACAGTGAGGTGAAGTAGATGCCGATTATGACATTAACGCTGGTTGCCATTTGTGTGGTGCTGTTTATCTGCGGTGTGCCCATCGCGGTAGCGCTGGGACTGGCATCCTTTTTGTCGGTGGCGATTTTTAAGCCTGTGCCCGATTTGATTATCCTGCCCCAGCTGTTCAGCGAGGCCTCGGTGTCCTTTACTATGCTGGCGGTGCCGCTGTTTATCCTGGTGGGCAACCTGATGGAGAGAGGAACCATCGGCAAAAAATTGATTGAATGGGTCAACTCCTTTGTGTGCTGGCTTACCGGAGGGCTGGGAGTGGTCAATATTGTGGCATCCATGGTGTTTGGCGGAATTTCCGGATCCTCGCTGGCTGACACCGCCACGTTTGGTTCTATTCTGGTGCCCCGCATGGTCGATGAGGGATATGACCGGGACTACTCCGGAGCGATTACCATGACCACATCCACACTGTCCGTCATTATCCCGCCCAGTATTTTGATGGTTCTGGCGGCGGCGGCCTGTAGTCAGTCTGTCTCCCGCGCGCTGGCGGCGGGGGTGGGCCCCGGCGTGATTCTGACGCTGATGTTTTGTGTTCCGAACTATTTGATCAGCAAAAAGCACGGCTATGGAGTGAAGAAACCCTTTAACCTGCGGGTATTTCTTTCCAAATCCAAGGGGTGTCTGACGGCGATTATTGCGCCGCTTATTGTGCTGGTCTCCATCTTCAGCGGGGCGGTTACCCCCACGGAGGGCGCCGGTGTGGCGGTGCTGTATATTCTGGTGGTAGACGGCCTGATTGGCCGCAATCTGGGGCTGAAGGATATCTGGCACTGCTGTCTGAAGACAGCGGAGTTGACGTCGGTAATTTTGTTGATTGCCACCTCTGGCTCGCTGCTGAACTATGTGCTGAACTTTGAGGGGATTCCCCGGCTGCTGCTCCAGCTGCTGACCCACGTGCCCGGTGGAAAATATGGATTCTTAATTACCGTGATCATCATTATGATTCTGATCGGGATGACAATGGACGCAAGCCCCGCATCCATTATCTTTCCTCCGCTGTTCATTCCGGCGGCCCTGGCGATGGATATAGACCCCAGCCACTTTCTGATTGTCATGATCTTTGGCCTGGCGCTGGGACTGAGCACCCCGCCTTACGGTGTGTGCATCTTCAGCACCGCCTCTGTAACAGGAATTCCCATGCAGAATCTGATAAAGGCGGCGGTACCCTTCTATATTGTGATGGTAATCTGCTATGTGCTGGTGGCTTTTGTCCCCGCCATATCCCTTGCCATTCCCACGCTTTTAAACCTTTGACGGGGTGGTGGATTATGAAGCATACCATTATGGTAATTGACCTGGGGACGACCAACATTAAGGCGGCCCTGAAGGACGAAGCGGGTGAGACAGTGTCTGTTAAGACACTGTCTACCCCTGTTTTTTATGGGGAAAACTCCATGGAAATTGACCCCGGCCAACTGTGGCGGGGGGTGCTGGACTGCTGCCGGGGAGCGGTGTCAGACGCCGGGGGACAGGCGCACGTGGACGCGGTGGTCGTATCCAGCATGGCGGCCAGCTTTATCCCGCTGAACAGCAGCGGACAGGTGCTTTGCGGGGCCATTGGCTGGGGTGACGCCCGGAGTACGCCCTATATGGAGGGGTGCATGGAGGAGTTTTGTGACGGGCGGCAGATTCAAAACTGCGGGCAATACCCCCTGCCCATGTACGCGGGATTCAAGCTTTGGTGGCTGAGGGAGCGGCATCCCGAGGTGTTCCGCGCCGTCAGCAAGTGGCTGAATGTCAGCGAGTGGATCTATGGAAAACTGACAGGAGAACAGGAATATGTAACTGATTACTCGGTGGCGTCCCGGACGATGCTCTTTGACATCGACAAAAGGTGCTGGAACCCCGCGGCTCTGGAGTATTTTGAGGTAAGTCCGGAGTGGCTTGCCAGGCCCCTGCCCGCCGGTACCGTTGTGGGGACGGCGGCGCCGGAAACTTGGGCGGCCGGATTGTCGCCGGACACTAAAATTGTTCTGGGAGGACACGACCATATGTGTGCCATTGCCGGCGCCGGAATTACCAGGCCGGGAATCGTACTCAACTCCACCGGTACATCTGAGGCGGTGGAGTGCCTGACGGCCGGCGCAAAGGAGCCGGAAAAGCTGGCTGCCCGCTGGATCAACCTGGAAAGTGCGGTTTTACCCGGCTGGGCGGCGGCTGTGTACTATGTGGGGGCGTCCGGACGGGTGTATCAGTCGGCCTGCGAGACGATGCGGGAGTACCGTGCGGGAGAGTATCCCATGCCGGAGGATGGGCCGGTTTTTCTGCCGCCCCAGCGGGCGCAGCTGCCCTCGGTGAAGGGAGAGCTGCGGAATATTTCTCCCGTTTTTGATGGGCGGGGTATCACCCGGGCCCTGCGGGATGGCATGTATTTTGAGTGCCGGAGAGGCATTCAGCGGATACTGCACGGCGGAGATGTCTCTCCGGACAGGGTTGTCCGGTGTGTGGGGGGACACACGAAAAACCTGTTTGAGATGCAGCTGAAAAGCGATGCGATCGGCTGCACAATTGAGATTGCCCCTGGAAGGGATATGGTGGCGGAGGGGGCCTTTCTGCTGGCCGGCGTAGCCTGCGGATGGTACGACGCCATCCCCGAAGCGGCGGAGCGGCGCTACAAGCAAACGGAGAAAAGGCGCTTTTATCCGGATCTGGAGCGAAGCCAACGTTATGAGGAGCTGTACATGACCCGGTATCTGCCTCAGTTTGACGGGGGTGTAAACGGGCTTTGAGCGTCTGAAAGAAGGAGGATGGAATATGGACAGTGGAGAACAGGAGCGGACCCGGAAGCTGGGCGTGATTTGGGATATGCTTCTGTGTGTGGTGGGACGTCTGCTGTTTGCGGTGTCTGTCAATGTGCTGATCGCGCCGCTGAACCTCTACAGTGTGGGCTTTACAGGGATTGCCCAGCTGCTGAGAACGTTTTGCCTGCGTGTCCTGCAGATACAGCCGCCAGCCGGGCTGGATCTTACAGGAATTATTTTCTGCCTGCTTAACATCCCGGTGTTGTTCCTGGCCTGGTTTGGCATTGGACGCCGTTTTTTTTGGAGGACGCTCTTCATTACAGTGATCTCAAGCTTTTTTATGGCGGTGATTCCGGTTCCCACCGCCCCGTTGCTGGAGGACACGCTGACAGTGTGTATTGTGGGCGGCGTTATGGCGGGGGTAGGGGCTGGAATCGCCCTGACCGCCGGAGGGTCGGGAGGCGGCCAGGATGTATTGGGGGTATATCTTTCGAAAAAGCACCCGAATATGAGTGTGGGAGTAGTTTCCATTTTGATCAGCATATTGGTCTATGGGGCGTGTTTTATTTATTTTGATTTAAAAGTATTGATTTATTCCTTTATTTATAGTACAATTACATCATTGATGCTGGATCGTGTGTATTATCAAAATATTAAGCTTTTGGTGGAAATTGAGACAGAGAATCCTGATTTGTGTGTTCGGCTGGCACGGGGGCTAAACCGGCATGTGACACAGTTGTCCGCCAGAAGTGACGATGGACACGCCTGTTTCCGGCTGACGACGGTGATTACAAAAGCGGAGCGGAGCACACTGCTGGAGCTTACGAGAGGAATGGACCGGCAGGCTTTTGTAGTTTTTTCTGACCGAATTCATGTGAGCGGACATTTTGTCAAGCCGATCCAATGAAAATTGTGGGGTACATTGAGGGGATACCATGCGGGATATTGCGGGATACATTCAAAAATATGAGAACAGCTTCAGCAAGACAGAAAAGAAAATTGCCCAGTATCTGATTGCCCATCCGGAGGAGGTGCTCTCCTCATCGGTAGAGGATCTGGCCCAGGCGACGGGCAGCAGCGGCGCCACAGTAGTCCGCTTCTGCAGAACCATCGGTTTTCGCGGGTTTATGGATTTTAAATATCAGATGGAGCGCAATGTCCTCTATGTGGTGGAAAATGAGCAGCAAATTATGCAGGAGGACGATATCTCCACCATCAAAAACAAGATTATCCAATACAGCGTCGGCCTGCTGGAGGAATTCCGCGCGGCTCTGGATGATGAGGAGATGGAACGGGCCTGTCAGGCCCTGGTTCAGGCCAGGCAGGTTATGATTTTTGCGGAGGGCGGCTCGGCCAGCATGGCCGATTTTGCCAAAACCAGCATGATCCATACGGGAATCTATTGCAGTGTGGAGGTGGATGCCTCCCTGCAGATTATGGCGGCGGAGTATGCTGGCGAGGGCGACGTGGTAATTGGCATGACTCACAGCGGCCGGATTACCAATACAATTGAGGCTCTGGCCACTGCCCGGAGACGTGGGGCGACCACAATCGCAATTACCGGCACCCATGGCACGCCGGTGTGCGACTATGCGGACATTGTTTTAGCCTGTGACATCAACCATCAGTTTGATTTGAGTGACTTTCAGGGCTCGCGTCTGGAGGAGTTCTGCGTTTTGTCCATCCTTCAGATTGGGACGCTGATGCGGACCTATGCCACGGCCAGTGAAATTGCCAAACGGGTCTCAACCTCGGTGGAGCGGCGCAGAATCAATTAACACGACGAATGAAAAGAGTGGGTGCAGCGAAAGCTGCGCCCACTCTCCTTTGTAATTGCAAGAGTTAATACAGAGACTTCAGGCTGGGATACAGCTGAAGGTAGGTATGGAAGCGGCGGTCATAGGCCTCCTCGCCCGGCCGGCTGAAAAAGGTGGTTCTGACCTCCCGCCGGACACGGGAGGCAGCGTCAAACACGTCGGAAAATACGCCGCTGCCTACCCCGGCCAGCAGTGCCGCGCCTACGGGAGCCATGTCCTTGACCTGTAAGGCGGCAATATCCGCACCGGTGATATCCGCTTTAATCTGGCCCCAAATGTCGCTCCTGCTTCCGCCGCCAATGGCGGAAAAGGCGGTAATCTTATGTCCTGTTATCTCCTGCGCCAGCGCCATCATCTGCCGCAGACCATAACCGGAGGATTCCAGCACCGCACGAACCAGGTCATCCCGGGTGCTGTTCAGTGACAGGCCGAAAAAGACGCCCCGGGCCTTGGGGTCCCAGACCGGGCTGCGCTCACCCATCATGTAAGGAAGAAATACCACACCATTCGCGCCGGGACAGGAGAGCCGCCCAGCCCGATCTGTCAATACGTCAAAGGGGTCAGTGTCCATTCCCTGACAAAGATCGGGACATAAGACGTCCCGGCACCAGCTGAGGCTGGAGCCAATGTGGGACATGGCGCCCTGATAGATCCATGTGCCGTCTGCCACATGGCAGCGGTTGATAAACTCCCGGCGGAAAACAGGTCGGCTGGTGCACACCGTAAGCACGTCGGTAGTGCCGATGGACTCGCATACATCTCCATCCCGCACCACTCCGCAGGCCAGGGCGGCGCAGGCGGTGTCTCCGCCCCCAATGATGACCGGAATACCCGGGGTCAGCCCCAGCGCGGTGACAGGACCGCGGCGCAGAGGGCCCACGGGCTCTGCGGAACTTAAAATAGGTGGGAGCTTGTCCAGCGGTATGCCGATTTGCCGGCACAGCTCCTGGGACCAAGTGAGGGTTCCGGCGGTATCGAACAGCAGGGTGTAGGAGGCGTTGGAGCGGTCAATGGCGAAATTACCGGTAAGCTCTACCGCGAGCAGGGTGTTGATATGGCCGAAACAGAAGGTCCGCAGATACAGCGTGGGCAAATGATGTTTGATCCACAGCATGGAGGTAGCGGACATGGCGCCTGGCATGGGCAGGTTTGCCGCCAGGGCAAAGAGCGTTTGAGAGTCAACCTTCTGTGAAATTTCTTTGGCCTCGGCGGCGCTGCGCTGGTCAGAGTAAATAATGGGGTCGACTAAAACCGCTCCGGTGGAATCAAAGGCGGCCAGTCCCGGACAGAGACAGGACAGGCCGATGGCTCCGACCTGGGACAGGTCAATCTTCTGTCCCAGGTTGGAGAGTGCCCCGAAAATGCCGTTCCACATGCTGCCGGTGTCTATCTGACGCCAGCCAGGCTGATCCTCCCGCAGGTGGTAGCCGGCGGATGCGGCGGCCACCGTCCGGGCTTGGCCGTCAATGGCGGTAGCTTTGATGCTGCTGGTGCCAATGTCAATTCCCAATAGATAATTTTTCATCCGGTGTTACCCGCTGCTGTCTTGCTGTGGGCCGGCTTAGAACTGGTCGTAGTTCTTGTCGTGCTCCAGCTGGGCCAGCAGCTCTTTAGCCTGCTTTACGCTGTAGCCCTCGTGGATAATGTAGCGCAGAGCCACAACAAGGGCGGTGACGTCCTGATAGTCCCATACAAAGCGGCCCATGGTCACGCCGCCCACGCCGCAGTCCATGGCGTCACGGGTCATCGTCAGATAGTCGTCCAGGGTCTTACAGGCATCGCCGCCCTGGATCACCACCCGGAAGCTGTCAGGGACGCAGGAGATGACCTTGGCCATGGAATCCGGGTCGCCGGTATAGGTGGTTTTGACAATATCCATGCCCAGCTCACAGGCGCTCCGACAGCAGTAGGCGATATTTTCCCAGGTGGCGCGCTTGTCGGCGGGAACACTTTCCCCCTTCGGGTATACGTGACCAATGAGGGGCATGCCCTTGGCGCAGCACTCTTCCGAAAATTTTCCGATTGCCTCAAATTGCTCGCCCTGAAAATCCCCCAGGGTCATAGCGCCCATGGAGACAGCATCAGCTCCCATGCGGATCGCCTCATCCACACTGCCGAAAATGGTGTCTTTTGTGGGGGCGACGGGGGAGTAGTTGGATACCTTCATCAGGATGGAAACCTTGCCGGCGTGCTGGTACATGCACCGCTCCGCGATTCCCTTGGTCATGGTCATGGCATCGGGCCGGCCGGCGATGATTTTGTCAATCGTGGACTGGATGGGCTGAAGGCCGGTCATGGGGGCGATGCCGCGGGAGATGGCATGGTCTACAGTAATGGCCATCATCTTGTTGCTCTTGGGATTGACCAGGCGGCTCAGGCGTACTTCTTTTCCTAACATAGCCATAATTTCATTTCTCCTTTTCTGTTTTAAGGTTCCAGCATGATCTTCAGGCCGGATCCGGACTTGCATGTCTGGTAGGCCTCTTGAAAATCGTCCAGCTTAAATACGTGGGTGGCAATTTTGTCCAGATCAATTTTTCCGGTTTTCACCATCTCCGCTGCGGCCAGGTAGTCGCTGCGCTTATAGGCGGTGGAACCGCAGACGTTAATCTCATTGTAATGAATGGTGTTAACCTCAACGGTGCACTCTCCGGTTCCGGCAAAGCCGGCGAAGAGGCAGACAGTGCCTCCCTTGCGGCACAGCTTCAGGGTGGGGTTGACCAGGGAGGGTACGCCGATGGCGACGATGATGACGTCGGCACCGACGCCGTCTGTCTCCCGCTTGATGGCGGAGGCCAGATCTTCGGCGGTGGGGTCCACCACCAGAGAGGCGCCCACCTCCATCGCTTTCTCCCGGCGGTAGGGGTTTGGCTCGCTGACAATCACCTTTCTTGCGCCGGCGATATTGGCCAGTTGTACGTGCATCAGACCGATAGGGCCGGCGCCCACAACCAGGACAGTGTCATTAAAGCCGGTTCCCGCGTTTTTCAGTCCGCGGATACAGCAGGAGAGAGGCTCGATCAGAGCACCTGCGGTGAAGGAGACGGAGTCTGGCAGCTTGACCAGATTACCGGCCCGGATACAGGAGGCGGGGATGCGGACATACTCGGCAAAGCCGCCGTCATACTGGTAACCCAGAGCGGTGCGGTTCATACAGGCATTTTCACGCCCGGACAGGCAGCTGAAGCAGTTGCCGCAGGGGATTACGTTGGCAACTGCGATCTTTTCCCCCACCTGGTAGCCAGTTACCTGGTCTCCAACCTGGTCAATGAGTCCGCACATCTCGTGGCCGATGACGGAAGGATAGCGTATGTCCTTTGTTTTTTTTCCCTCTAGGATGCGAATGTCAGTGCCGCAGATGGCGGCCCGCTCCATCTTGAGCAGAATCTCATCCGCTGCGATGGTTGGTTTGGCAATGTCTTTGGTGGTAAAGTCGTTTGGTCCGTTTAAAACAACCGCTCTCATGAGTATCCTCCTGTCAGCTTGATTTTGTGCCGGACGGCCAATGGTATCCAATATGGCCGACGGCTGTGATGAAAACTCCCAATGCAACACCGTTATACCACAAAATGAAATTTATTTCAATAGAAAAATGAAAAATAATTGAAAACAAAAAAATAACAGTGAAAATTACCACAATAATATAAAATAAAGATATGTGGAACAATAAATTTTGAAATAAATGCCATTTTAAGAGAAAAAACTGACCACACCGGATTGACCGGTGTGGTCAGTTTAGGTTTCTTCAATGTTACACTGGGGGTGTAAGTTTGGAGGCGGAGGATGATTGACTGCGGCGGGAAACATCATCCCGCAGGATCTGGTAAAGAGTGGCGGCCAATGGGACGGCCAGAAGCATGCCGCCGATGCCCAGAACCCCTCCGCCGATGGTGACGGCGGCCAGCACCCAGATACCGGGCAGGCCGATAGAGGAGCCAACCACTTTGGGGTAGATCAGGTTGCCCTCCAGCTGCTGGAGAACGGAGATGAACACCAGGAACAGCAGGGCCTTGATGGGAGAGACAGTGAAGATCATAAACGCCCCCACTCCCGCTCCGATGTAGGCGCCGGCTACCGGAATCAAGGCGGTGAAGCCGATGAGGGCGCCCACCATAGAGGCGTAGGGGAACTGGAACAGCATCATTCCGCCCATGCACAGCAGGCCCAGAATGACCGCCTCGGTGCATTGGCCCACCACAAAGCGGCGGAAGCAGCTGTGAAGTGTCTCTAAGAAGTAGAGAAGGCGGGCGTAGCAGCTTGGCTTCAGATAGGTTTTCAGCACCAGGGCGCACTGCCGGGACAGGTTCTCCTTGCCTATGAGGAGATAGATCGAGAAAATGACGCTGACAATGGTGGTAAAGGCAGCGGACACAGTGGCAGAGAAGAGGGACACAAGCGAGCCCATTACCCCGCCGAGTCCGGTGAGCAGGAAGTTGACTACCTTAGCGGCCAACTCCTGCCAGTTGACGGTGCCGTCAGCGGCCAGAAGGCCGGACAGAGCGGCCAGCTGGTTGGGCCCCAGACTTTCATTGAGCAGGACGTTCAGCTTTCGGAGAATGGGGGTCAACTCCTGGAGCAGAAGAGTGAAGCTCTGTATAAGCTCCGGAAGGATCATGCCAACAATAAGCAGAACGATGCCAATCAGGCTGGCGTAGGCCAGCAGCAGGCACACCGGACGGCGGCTCTTTGCCACAGTCCGATTTTGAGATTTGGGGAAGTACCAGCCTTCATACATACTCATAAGGATATTGACAGCGTAAGCGATAATTGCCCCCAGGACAAGAGGGAGGGCGGCGCTCAGAGCCAAAGCGGCCAGGGCAGACAGATGCCCCCAGTAGTGGACGGCCAAGTAGAGCCCGAACAATACCGCGCCCATGCGCAGAGGAGCTTTCCATTCCTGCTTCATAGTCCCTCCATCATATTTACCCGGATAAAGCCGCCCGCTATGTTGGTTTCCGCAATGAACTGGGGAACGGCGGGAACCATCATCTCCCGGGCGCCGCCCTTCACCACGTAGACGTTGTTAGCAGGCAGGGTGAGCACGTCGGCAATTTTGCCCAGGACTTCGCCGGTAGCGGCATCTCGGACCTCCAGGCCGTGAATGTCAGCCAGGAAAAAGGTCCCTTCGGGGAGGTTGACATCTGCCCGGTCGATATATAAAATGGCGTTGCGCAGGGACAGGGCGCTGGGTACGTCAGAGGGGCCCTCGAATTTCATAATGACCATATTTTTGTGGACCCGGGCCCGTTCCACCTGAATGGGCCAGTGGGCGTCGTCCACATACAAAGTTTTGAACTGGCACAGGAAGTCGGGGGAGTCGGCCCAGGGCTGAACCTTCACCTCGCCCATCAGGCCGTGGACGTTGGTTACCTTGCCCACTTCCAGATATTGCTGTAACATTCGTGATCCTCCATAGTGTAAAGGCGCGGGAAGACTCCCGCGCCTTTTGTGATTAATCGACGATTTCCACACTGAGGCGCTTGCCGGCCCGCTGAGCGGCGGAGCGCATCAAAATACGGATCTCCTTGGCGATGCGGCCTTGGCGGCCGATTACCTTGCCCATGTCCTCCGGGGCGACCCGGAGCTCAAGGACGGTCTCGCCGTCGCCCTCGACCTCAGTGACAGACACCTGCTCGGGGTGCTCCACCAGGTTCTGGGCCACGTAGGTGAGAAGCTCTTTCATGAATGACCTCCAGCCATTACAGGGCGCCGGCTTTTTTCAGCAGGTCGCGGACGGTCTCGGTGGGCTGAGCGCCGGTCTTGATCCAGGCCTGGGCCCGGTCTACGTCCACCTTCAGTTCGGCGGGATCGGTGACAGGGTTGTAGATGCCGATCTCCTCGATGAAACGGCCGTCGCGGGGGTAGCGGGAGTCGGCTACTACGATGCGGTAGAAGGGAGCCTTCTTGGCGCCCATGCGGCGCAGTCTGATTTTAACCAATGTATCTTCACCTCCAAATGAATCTGTTTGTTTATATGGAAAGCGCACGCGGCGCTTCGCCAACTGAATCAAAAGGGCATACCGCCCATTCCAGGCATTCCCCGGCCTTTTTTGCCCATCATCCGGCGCAGGTTTTTGGGCAGCTTGCCGCCGGAGAACTGCTTTGTCATAGCCTGGAGCATATCAAACTGCTTGAGCAGCCGGTTGATGTCCACCACTTGGGTTCCGGACCCGGCGGCAATACGCTTTTTTCGGCTGGAGTTGAGCAGTTTGGGATCCTCCCGCTCGGCGGGGGTCATAGACAGGATGATGGCCTCCATCCGCTGGAGGAGCTTTTCGTCCATGGAAGCTCCCTCCAGATCGCTGGCCTTGACCCCGGGAAGCATCCCGGCGATGTCAGACAGAGAGCCCATGTTTTTCAGCTGCTTCATTTGGTCGTAAAAGTCAGTGAGAGTGAACTTGTTTTTCCGGAGTTTTTCCTGGAGCTCCAAGGCCTTTTTCTGGTCAAAATTCTGTTCCGCTTTTTCAATCAGGGAGAGCATGTCCCCCATGCCCAGAATACGGCTGGCCATGCGGTCGGGGTGAAAGACCTCAATCTGGTCCAGCTTTTCCCCCACGCCCACAAATTTGATGGGCTTGCCGGTGACTGCCTTGATGGACAGAGCCGCGCCGCCCCGGGCGTCGCCGTCCAGCTTGGTGAGCAGCACGCCGTCAATGTCCAGGGCATCATCAAAGGCCTTTGCGGCGTTCACTGCGTCTTGGCCGATCATGGCGTCCACCACCAGCAGGATCTCGGTGGGCTCCACGGTGGTTTTAATGCCGCGCAGTTCGTCCATCAGCTCCTCGTCCACGTGGAGGCGTCCGGCGGTGTCCAGAAAGACCATGTCGTTGCCGTGCTTTCTGGCGTGCTCCACTGCCGCTTTGGCGATGTCCACCGGGTTGCTCTGGCCCATTTGGAACACGGGAATATCCAGCTGCCTGCCAACCACCTCCAGCTGCTGAATGGCGGCGGGGCGGTAGATGTCGCAAGCCGCCAGCAGAGGCCGCTTGCCGTTCTGCTTTTTCATCAGCCCGGCCAGCTTGGCGCCATTGGTGGTTTTGCCCGCGCCCTGGAGGCCCACCATCATTACCACCGTGGGGGGCTTGGAGGCGATCTCCAGTTTGGCGGCGGAGCCGCCCATCAGGTCGGTGAGCTCCTGGTTGACGATTTTGATAATCTGCTGAGCGGGGGAGAGGGCCTCCAGCACGTCGGTCCCCACCGCCTTTTCAGTGACCTGGGAGACAAACTGCTTGACCACTTTAAAGCTGACGTCGGCCTCCAGCAAGGCCAGGCGGATCTCCCGCATGGCCTCCTTCACGTCGGCCTCAGACAGCCTGCCCTTGCCTCGCAGCTTTTTAAAAGCCGCGGACAGCTTTTCGGAAAGTCCGTCAAATGCCATGGGCTTACTCCTTCAATAGGGTGCCGACGGTGTCCCGGACCTGGATGGCCAGAGACTCCAGCTCAGCGCTGTCCTGCTGGGTGCTCAGTTCAACGATGCGGTTGGCGTTCTGAAGCAGCTGCTCCAGCTGACGGCGCATGGTGTGGAAGCGCTTGATCAGGCCGGTTTTGTCCTCCAGCTCGGTGAGCACAGCCTCCGCCCGGACAATGACATCCCGAACGCCCTGACGCGTGATGCCGTAGTTCTCCGCAATTTCCCCCAGGGACAGGTCTTCGTTGTAGTACAGGTCGTAAAATTCCTTCTGGCGGTCTGTCAGCACATCGCCATAGAAGTCGAAGAGCATGGACATTCGGTAGGCTTGGTTTTTCATCTGGCAGACCTCCTTAGACAGAAAATGTAAAGGCTATGAACTTTACATTTTGTAAGTCTAACACAGCTTGCCCTGTTTGTCAAGCCAAATTCCTTCACAGGAAAGGAGGGGCCTTTGGTATATTCCGACAACAGAGAGGGGAAACTGAAGGGAACAGAGGCCATTTTTGCTGGATCCGGCCCAAATTCAGGAGGTTTCCTCATGAACAATACGCCCAACGTTCCCATGGACGACGCCCATCTGAAAAAATACGCCGTCAACGCGGCTCGGGACGCCAAGCCGGAGGGGCTGGTCTCCTGCCGCGCCCTGTCCCGGGGGCTGAAAACCAGCCTGAAACGGACGGGTCAGATTCGGGAGATGTTAAATATCTGGAGCGCTGGACAGTCCACATTGCCCGGGGCGGTGGAATGGCTGCTGGACAACTACTATATGGCCGTCCGGGAGGGGGAGCGGGCCCGGGAAGCGCTGAAAGGCGGCAGACCCCTCAGGGGAACTAAGGATGGCGGCGCCCTGCTCCAGCGCTGTGCCCAGGGGGCTTTGTGGGCGGTGCCCGATCTCCACCAGGGGCGGCTGGAGCTGTATTTGGATGGCTTTCAGTCTGTATGTGCGCTGACGGAGCGGGAGCTGTCCCTGCTGGTGCCCGCCCTGGCCGGAGCGCTGGTGGAGAGGCTGGCCGGGCTGTGCGTCGATGGGGACGTTTTGAAGGAGGGGAAAGTCCCGCCGGAGGAAATGGCGGCTGTTTTTACCGCACTGCGGGCGCTGTCATCGGCGGAATGGAGCGCCCTGCTGGAAAGAGCCAGCCGGGTGGAGCGGGTGCTGGTGAAGGATCCGTCCGGCCACTACCCACGCATGGACGAGGACACCCGCCGCCGCTACCGGCAGAAGGTGTGCCAACTGGCAAAAAAGTACCGCATGGAGGAGCGCCAGGCGGCGCGGCAGGCCCTGGAGCTGGCCGGCAAGGGGGAGGGCGCCCGCCGCCATGTGGGCTGGTATCTCTACCGGGAGCCTTTGGGCAGGGAAAAGCAGTCCCAGTCCGGAGTGAGTTATGGATTGATGGTGATGGGTCTGTCCCTGCTGGCCGCCCTGTCCCTGTGGAAGGCGGCTGGGACCCCCCTGGCTGCTGTGCTGCTCTTTCTGCCCCTGTCCGATATTGTGAAGAATGCCGTGGACTTTTTGCTGGTCCGCCTGGTGCCTCCCCGCCCCGTGCCCCGGATGGAGCTGGAGGGGGGGATTCCCAAGGAGGGACGGACGCTGTGCGTCGTGGTATCCCTGCTCACCGGGGTGGACAGCGGGCCCAGACTGTCTGCCCTGTTGGAACGCTACCGCCTGGCCAACCGGGACGCCGGGAAGGAACTGTGCCTGGGTATCTTAGCCGACCTGCCCGACAGCAATACCCCCATCGGAGCGGAGGGGACGGCCTGGATGGACAGCGCCCGCAAAGCGGTGGAGGCCCTCAACAATAAATATGGCGGCGGCTTTTATCTCTTCTTCCGAACCCCCGCCTTCAGCAAACAGGATGAGCGGTATATGGGCTGGGAGCGGAAGCGAGGGGCCCTCACCGAGCTGGTGCGCCTGCTGAAGGGGAAACACACCGGCCTGGAGGTGAAGGCGGGGGAGAAGAGCTGGCTGCGGGGCGTAAAGTACGTCATCACCCTGGATGGGGATACCAGCCTGAACGTTGGGACCGCCCGAGAGCTGGCCGGAGCCATGCTCCACCCCCTGAACCAGCCAGTGATCGATCCCCAAAAGAGGATCGTCACCGCCGGGCACGCCCTGTTTCAGCCCCGGGTAGCGGTGGAACTGGAGGCGGCGAACAAGTCCTTCTTCGCCAAGATATTTGGGGGGCTGGGGGGTGTGGACCCTTACGGCTCCACCGCCAGCGACGTGTACCACGACCTCTTCGATCAGGGCACCTACACGGGTAAGGGAGTGTTTTCGGTAGACGCTTTCTATACCTGTTTGGACAGCCGCTTTCCAGACAACCGAATTTTGTCCCACGACCTGCTGGAAGGCAGCTATCTCCGGGCGGGCCTGCTGGGGGAGGTGGAGCTAACCGACGGCTGCCCCTGGCAGGTCTACAGCTATTTTGCCCGACTCCACCGGTGGATTCGGGGGGACTGGCAGCTGCTGCCCTGGCTGGGGTGGCAGGTATCCAACGGCCGGGGCGGACGGGAGGCCAACCCCCTGCCGCCCCTGGCCCGGTGGAAAATTTTTGATAACCTCCGCCGGTCCCTGTCCCCCATTTTCACCCTGATGACGCTGGTGCTGGGAATGTGCTTTTCCGGGCGGGTGTTTGCCTGGGCAGGGGGGGTGGCGGTAGTAGCGGCGGCCTCCAATCTGCTGCTGTCCGGGGCGGAGCTGGCTGTGCGCCGTTCCGGCAAGCGGCGCAGATACCACTCCACCGTCATTGCCGGTCTGGCCGGGGTCATTTTGCAGACCGCCATCCAGCTGATTTTCCTGCCCTATCAGGCCTATATTTCCCTTGCCGCCATCTCCTCCGCCCTGTGGCGGATGACAGTGTCCCACAAAAAACTGCTGGCCTGGGTTACAGCCGCCCAGACGGAGAAGGGGAAGGGGAGCGTCTGGTTCTACTATAAAAAGGCCTGGTTTTCAGCGGCGGTGGGGCTGCTGGTCCTGATTCTGGCACAGCTGCGCTTTGGAAAGACGGTTGGAATCGTCTGGATGCTGGCCCCGGCGCTGGCCTGGGCAGTGAGCCGGCCCTCCGGACAGAGCCGGCCCCTGCCCCCCGCCGACCGGGCCTTTCTGCTCCATCAGGCCACCCTGATATGGCGGTATTTTGACAAGTATCTCCGGGAGGAGGATCATTACCTCCCTCCGGATAACTGGCAGGAGCAGCCCGGCCCGGTGCTGGCCCGGCGGACCTCCCCCACCAACATCGGTATGGCGCTGCTGTCCACTATGGCGGCGGCGGATCTGGATATTTTGCCCAGGAAGCGGGCGGTGGAGCTGATTTCCCACATCCTGGACACAGTGGAAGAACTGGACAAGTGGCGGGGCCATCTGTATAACTGGTACGACACCGCCACTCTGGCCCCCCTGCGGCCCCGGTATGTGTCAACCGTGGACAGCGGCAATCTCAGGGGATGCCTCATCGCCCTGCGGGAGGGGTTGTACCAGTGGGGGGAGGATGTGCTGGCCCGCCGGTCGGAAAAGCTGTCTGACGCTATGGACTGCTCCCCCCTCTTTGACAAGGAGCGGCGGCTGTTTTCCATCGGCTATGAGGTGGAACAGGACCGGCTGACCGATGGATATTATGACCTGATGGCCAGCGAAGCCCGGCAGACCAGCTTCATCTCTGTGGCCCGGGGGGAGGTGCCCTCCCGCCACTGGCGGCGGCTGGGCCGGATGCTGCTTGGGGATAACGACTACTGCGGCATGGCCTCCTGGACGGGCACGATGTTTGAATACTTCATGCCCAACCTGCTGCTGCCCTGTGAGCCTAACTCCTTCCTCTATGAGACACTGGCCTTCTGTGTCTACGCCCAGAAGCGCCGGGGATATAAGGCCAAACGCCCGTGGGGCGTCTCCGAATCGGGGTTCTACGCCTTTGACCCCGGGATGAGCTACCAGTATAAGGCCCACGGTGTCCAGGCCCTGGGGCTGAAGCGGGGGCTGGATACAGAGCTGGTGGTGTCCCCCTACGCCTCGTTTCTGGTTCTGTCTCTGGCCCCGCGCAGCGCGCTGCGCAACCTCCGCCGCCTGCGGGATATGGGACTGGAGGGGCGGTACGGTCTGTATGAGGCGGTGGACTACACCCCCGCCCGCCTCACCGGGACAGAGGACCACGAGGTGATCCGCTCCTATATGTCCCACCACTTGGGGATGAGCCTGGCAGCCATCGATAACGCCCTGCGGGACGGCGTGATGCAGAGGCGGTTCATGAAGGACTGCGATATGTCCGCCTATCGGGAACTGCTTCAGGAGCGGGTGCCGGTAGGGGCGCCCATTATGAAGCAGGAGGAGCGGGACTTCCCGGCCAAAATTGTTCCGGCCGCCGGCCCCGCCCTCAGCCGGAAGGGGGAGAGCTTTGGACGGAAATTTCCACAATGTCAATTGATCTCCAACGGCAGCTACAGCGTCTTCGCCTGCGACAACGGGCTTACTATGTCGCGAGCGGGGGAGCTGGCCGTCACCCTGGCCCGGCGGGGAGAATACTATGCCCCCGCCGGAGTGTCCGTCTTTTTCAGCAGCTGTGCCGGTTTGACCGGACTGACACCAGCTCCCCTGTACCAGACAGGGCCCTCATACCGCTGGGAATTTGACGGGGTTGGGGCCTGCTGGTACTTTGAACAGGAGGAGCTGTCCGCCCGGGTTGCCCTGACTGTGCCCCGGCGGGAGAAGGGTGAGCTGAGGCGATTTGAGCTGACGTGGAGAGGAAAGAAGCGGCTGGAGGGGGAAATGCTGATCTACCTGGAGCCGGTGCTCTGCCCCCAGCGGGATTTCGACGCCCACCCCGCCTTCTCCCGGTTGTTTCTGGAGTGTGTGCAGGAAGGGGATGGCGTTTTGATGCGCCGCCGGCCCAGGGGAGAGGAGGAGAGCCCCTGCCTGTTTGCGGCCTGGACGGGGGAGGGAGCCTCTGTGGCACTGGACCGCTCCGCCGCCCTGGGCCGGGGCGGGCTGCGGGCCCTGCCCAACCGAAAGCCGGGGTCCCTCCAGGGAGAAGCGGGCCCTGACCCCTGTTTAATGGTGCGCATTCCCGTCTCTCTGGCCCCTGGGGAGCGGAAGGCGGTTTCGTTGGCTCTCTCCTTGGGGGACAGTTCTGCCGACGCCCAGGACGGAGCCCGCCGGATGCTGGAGGGGAAGGATGGCGGCCCGGCTTCCCTGGCCCCTATTGTGCAGAAACTTGCCCTCAGTGAGGGAGAGGGACTGGCAGCTTTCGAGCTGCTGGCCCGGCTGGCCGCTCCAGAGACGGGGCGGGAGAAGCCGCCCCAGTCTGCCCTATGGCCCTTCGGAATCTCCGGGGACGTGCCCATCGCCGCCGGACAGCTGTCCAGAGAAGAGGATGTGAAGCAGGCTGTCCTGTGGCTCCGTTGGCACCAGCTGCTGTCCCGGGCGGGCTACCCCTTCGACTTGATTTTGATGGTGGAGGAAGGGGGGGACTACCGACGGCCCTTCCGCTCAGCCCTGGTAGAGGAGCTGAAAAAGCTGGAGGCGGAGTCTGCTCTGGGCATCAAGGGTGGAGTGCACCTGGCCGGGCCAGAGGCCGCCCCGGCAGTGCTGGGGTGGGCAGGGGTTGTGCTGCCCCTGGAAGAGAAGGATATGTCGGAGGAAATTGCTCCTCCGCCCCCTGTGCACTTGGATGCCGCCCCCGCCCAGTGGAAAATGGAGAGGGATACTCTGATCCTTCACTGTGGGGAGGGGCTGCCGCCAGTGGGGTGGAGTCAGATATTATGTAATCCTAATTTCGGGTGGCTTACCGATGAGACCGGGGCGGGGCTGCTGTGGGCCGGCGGCAATGCCCGGGAGGGGAGGCTGACCCACTGGGCGAACGACCCTCTGGCCGTGGGCGGGCAGGAAGAAATTGTGGTCGAGCTGGACGGCAGACGAGTTTCCCCTTTTGCCGCCGGGGACGGCCTTCCTTGCACTGTCACCTACGGCCCAGGCTTTGGGAAGTGGGAAAAGAAATTGGGAGACATTATGGTAACTACAAAGGCCTTTGTACCCCTGGAGGAGGATCGACGGATCCTCCGGGTCATCCTGACAGGTGGGAACGGACGGCTTGTGTACCGCCTGGGGGAGGGAGAGCCGGTCTCCGCCGCCCTGGCCCAGGGGCAGGCGGCATCTCTGGTGACCCAGGTCAAGGGGGGCAGACCCTGCTCCCGGTTTTTCCGGGAGGACTTTGCCGGGGAGGAGGAAAAAACAGTGTGCTGGTGGCGGGAGCGGACGTCGGGCCTCGCTGTCAGCACCCCTGACGGCGCCCTGAACCGGTATTTGGGAGGCTGGTGCCTCTACCAGGTGATTGCCTGCCGCCTGATGGCCCGCACCAGCCAATATCAGAACGGCGGGGCTTTCGGATTCCGGGACCAGCTCCAGGACGCGGCGGCGCTGGTGTACACCTGGCCGGAGCGGACCCGGGAACAGCTGCTGCTGGCTGCTTCCCGGCAGTTTGAGGAGGGGGATGTACAGCACTGGTGGCATCCGCCCCAGGGTGCCGGGGTGCGCACCCGTATTTCCGACGATCTGCTGTGGCTGCCCTGGGTGACAGTCCGGTACTGTGCCGTCACCGGGGACTGGGCGTTGCTGAAGGAGCAGATCCCCTACCTGACGGCCAAACCCCTGGAGCCGGGCGAGAAAGACCGGTATGAGATCCCCCAGGTGAGCGAAAAGCGGGAGAGCCTCTACCACCACGGGCTGGCCGCCATCCGGTGTGCTCTGGAGCGAGGAACGGGCCCCCACGGGCTGGCAAGGATGGGGAGTGGTGACTGGAACGATGGCATGGACCGGGTGGGGGGCGAGTCGGTATGGCTCACCTGGTTTTTGGCGGCGGTTTTGCAGGATTTTTCTCTGGCAGCACGGCGGATGGAGGAGGAGTCCCGGGCGGAAGACCTGCTGCGCCAGGCAGACAGGATGATCCAAGCTGCCCAAGAGGCCTGGGACGGCCAGTGGTACCGCCGGGGTTATTATGAAGACGGCACGCCTCTGGGGTCCCGAGAGAGCAGCCAGTGTCAGATTGACTCCATTGCCCAGTCTTTTGCCCTGTTTCCTGCCGGGACGGACCGAAAGCGGGCGGACGAGGCCGTTTCCGCCGCCTTGGGCCGCCTGTTTGACCGGGAGGCGGGGGTGGTGCGTCTCTTCGACCCGGCCTTTGACAGCCAGGGGGAGAAAGACCCCGGCTATATCAAGGGATACCCCGCCGGTGTGCGGGAAAACGGCGGGCAGTACACCCACGCCTCCGTCTGGCTGGCCATAGCCTGCTTCCGCCTGGACCGCCCCGGGGACGGCTGGGCCATCCTGAAGGCGCTCCTGCCGGAGCACCACCCCACCCGGATCTACAGGGCTGAGCCCTACGTCATTGCCGCCGACGTGTCCTATGCCCCGGGCCGGGTGGGCTGGGCGGGGTGGTCCTGGTACACCGGGGCCGCCGGGTGGTATTGGCAGGCGGCGGTGCAAGAGCTGCTGGGACTGAAGGTAAACGAGGGCAGGCTGACAGTGGAGCCCAATCTTCCCCCGGAATGGCCCGGGTATGAGGCCCGGTGGAAGCTGCCAAACGGAACGCTGAGCATCTGTGTGAAGCGTTCGGGGTCCTACTCCGCTGCCCTGGATGGGCAGACCGTCAAGGAGGGGGTGCTTTTGGCAGAACTGTCCGGGGCGCACCGGCTGGAGGTCACAATTTGACCTGCGCCGCCACGAACAGATTGGGCGGGTTGGGAAAAAGGTTATCCCGTTCCAGCACAGCGAAGCCGCTCCGAACGATGTGCCGTTCCAGACCCCGCTGAGTAAAAAAGGCTGTATACGGCATAGCGCCGGTGCGGCTCTTTACCAGCTTGTTCAGACCGGCGCGGGACGGACGGGATCCTAGGCAGTCAGTAGCGGAGAGAAACACCCCGCCGGGCTTGAGCAGCTCCCGGATTCGGGCCAGTGCGGCGGGCAGATTGGGGAGATACAGCAGTACGTTGAAGGCGGCGACAGCGTCGAAGCTCCCCGGCTCCAGACAGGGGGCGAACAGATCGGTGTTGGTGATCTCTACGTTGCCGGCGGCCTGGGCTTTTTTCCGGGCAATGTCTGCCATTTTTGGGGAGATGTCGATGCCCCGGATGTGGGATACCATGGGGGCCAGGCGGAAGGTAATAAGCCCTGTGCCGCAGGCGAACTCCAGAATCTGGTCCGACGGCTTCAGGTATTTGGCGCAGTGCTGCGCTGTTTTGTCATAGGTCTCGGCGTAGATCCGGCCGGAGGTCTGGTCATAGGTCTGGGCGCGCATATCCCAAAATTCCATGGGCTGATTGAGCATAGTCAGCATCTCCTTTCCCTTTCTTGCCAGTATAGCGCGGACCCTCCCGGTTTGCCACTGCTTGGCAAAATTTTCTCAAAAACTTTACTTTTGTGTGCCGGCTGTGGTATGATAGTTCAGCTGTTAAGGAAAATTTTCTTTCAAAGAAAGGAACCAAACGATATGTCACAAGTGACACACCGGGAGCTGTTTCCCGGGGTATGGCTGCGCACGGTGCATACCAATAAATTTAAGAGCTCTTATCTGTCCTTGACCCTGCTGACCCCACTGAGCCGGGAGACCGCCGGAGCTAACGCCCTGATCCCTGAGGTCCTGCGCCAGGGTACGTCGGTCCATCCGGACATGGAGGCGCTGTCAGCTGCCCTGGATGAGCTGTACGGCGGGGCTATTGAGCCGATGGTCCGCAAGCGGGGAGAGACCCAGTGCGTGGGGTTTGCGGCCAGTTTTCTGGACGACGCTTATGCCTTGAAGGGGGAGAATATCCTGGAGCCCGCCGCTGGCCTGCTGTGTGAGCTGCTTCTCAAGCCCTATACGGAAAAGGGCGTTTTCAGTTCGGAGTACACGGCCAGAGAGAAAGCCAATCTCATTGACCGTATTCGGGCTCAGATCAACGACAAACGCATCTACGCCACCCGGCGGCTTGCCCAGGAGATGTGTAAATATGAGGCCTTTGGCGCGGATAAGCTGGGGGATGAGGAGAGCGTGGCTGCCGTTACCCCGGAGAGTCTGTGGGAGCGGTATCAGGAGCTGCTGCGCACCGCGCGGGTGGAGGTGTATTATTCCGGATCCGCTGAGCCTGACCAGGTGGCGGAGGTGTTGGCTCGGGCGCTGGACAGGCTGCCGGTGAATGAAGACCGAATTGATCCCGGCTGTGACGTTCGGATGACTGCCGGTCCCGAGCCCATTGTGACCGAGGAGGTTATGGATGTAAGTCAGGGCAAGCTGGCGTTGGGCTTTCGCACAGGAGGGCTTACCTGCTGGGAAGAGGAATATCCCGCTTTGTATATGTGTGTGGCTGTCTTTGGCGGGACCACCCTGTCCAAACTGTTTATGAACGTGCGGGAGAAGCTGTCGCTGTGCTACTATGCCAGCGCTACCCTGGAGAAGATGAAAGGGCTGGTGCTGGTGTCCTCCGGCATCGAGTTTGACAAATATCAGACCGCCAGAGATGAGATTCTGGATCAACTGGAGGCGGTCAAGCGGGGGGAGATAGAGGACTGGGAGCTGGAGGGTTCCCGCCGGATCCTTATCGGGGCGTGCATGGCCATTTTGGACGACCAGGGCCGCCAGGAGGAGTTCTGGCTGGGACAGACCGCCGCCGGGCTGGAGGAGGAGCCAAAGGAGTTGGCCGCCCGCCTGGAGAGAGTTACCCGGAAGCAGGTGGCCGCCGTTGCCCAAAGGCTGGAGCTGGATGCCATCTATTTCCTGAAAGGAAAGGGGGCCTGAGCCGTGGAGCGTCGGGAATTTGCTATGGTTGGGGAGACCATGTACCATGAGAAGATGGAAAACGGATTGAACGTGTTTGTGTTCCCCAAACCTGATTTTCAAAAGGGATACGCCTTTTTTGCCACGAATTATGGCGGTATGGACATGCGTTTCTGCCTGGATGGAGAATGGCACAACACCCCTGCCGGGGTGGCCCACTACCTGGAGCATAAAATGTTTGACACCCAGGAGGGTAACGCCCTCCAGGATCTGGCCGCCAATGGGGCCAGCCCCAATGCGTTTACCAGCAACACTATCACCGGCTACTATTTTGACTCCGCTGAGAAATTTGAGGACAACCTGCGCATTCTTCTCTCCTTTGTTTCTGTACCCTGGTTTACCAAAGAGAGCGTGGACAAGGAGCGAGGCATTATCGGGCAGGAGATTGGCATGATTGAGGACAACCCTGATTGGAAATGCTTTATGAATCTGATGGCCGCCCTCTATAAACACCATCCCATTCGGGTGAGTGTGGCGGGCAGCGTGGAGTCCATTGCCCAGATCACCCCCGAGACGCTGTACGCCTGTCACAAGGCCTTCTACGATCCGGCCAATATGACGCTGTGCGTGGCCGGTCCGGTGGATCCGGAGCGCATTTGTGAAGTGGCGCGGGAGATTCTCCCCAGACAGGCGGGGCCCATTGCCGCCAAGGACTATGGGGAGAAGGAGGAGCCCCGGGCCGCCCAGTCCCTCATTGAGGAGCGGATGGAGGTGTCCGCCCCCATCTTCCATCTGGGCTGGAAAGGAGAGGCGCCTGTAGGTGGGGAGGCTCGCCTGCGTCAGGAGCTGGTAGGAGAGCTGGCTCTGGAGGTGTTGCTGGGCAACTCCAGCCCCCTGTACGCCAAGATGTACCGGGAGGGGTTGATTAATCAGGGGTTCGGCTATGGCTATGAGGGCGATGCCGGTTACGCCTTTTTTGCGGCGAGCGGGGAGTCCCAAGACCCGGAGGCTGTCAGGGAGGCGGTGGCCGGCGAGGCGGCCCGAATTGGCCGGGAAGGGGTGGACAAGTCACTTTGGGAGCGGGTAAAGAAGGGGGCCTACGGCAATCGGGTCCGGGGGCTGAACTCCTTTGAGCACCTGTGCGTGGGTCAGGCCCAGGCATTTTTCTCGGGGTATGATTTTCTGGACTTTGCCGGGCTGTACGACTCCATTACCAAAAAAGAGGCGGAGGAGCTTATCGCCAGTTGGGTGACGCCGGAGCGGGCCGCCTTGTCAGTAGTCCGGGCCAAGGAGGAGGGGCGCCGTGATTAACACCGTGTCCTTCCCCGGTCTGGGGCTGGAGTTTACTCTGAACCGGGTAGCCTTTACTGTCCCAATTCTGGACCGGCCTATTTTCTGGTATGCTGTTATCATTACCAGCGGGCTTGTATTAGCGGTGTATTTGTGCATCCGCTGGGGCAGGCGGTTCGGTATTGGCGAGGATAACATCATCGACATGATGCTCTTCGCCGTTCCGGCTGCCCTGGTGGCCGTCCGAGTTTATTATGTGGCATTCAATCTGGACCTTTACCGCCGCCCTGATGGCTCCCTGGATTGGGCGGCTGTGTTCCGCTACAGCGACGGCGGTCTGGCCATCTATGGGGCCATTATCTCCTCGGCGATTGTGCTGCTGATTTTCTGCCGGGTCAAAAAGCTCAGCTTTCTTGCCTACGCCGATTTGGGGGTCCACGGCCTTTTTATTGGACAGCTTATCGGTCGTTGGGGCAATTTCGTGAATGTGGAGGCCTACGGCTCCACTACCGCTCTGCCCTGGCGAATGTGTGGCCCGTCTATCGCGGTGGAGATGCTGCGGGATGGCTTTGTGGATCAGGCAGGCTATGAGGCCATCCTCAGCGGAACGCTGGGGGTACATCCTACCTTTTTCTATGAGTCCGCCTGGAATTTTGTGGGTTTGATAATCGTCTACTGTATGGGAAAAAGGAGGAAGTTCGACGGGCAGTGCTTTCTGTTCTATTTTTTCTGGTATGGCATGGGCCGGGCCTGGATCGAAGGTCTGCGCACTGACAGCCTGTATCTATTTGGCTGGGAGCTGTTTGGTGTGCCCATCCGGGTGTCCCAGCTCTTTGCCCTGGTTACCGGTGTCATTGCCGGGGTGACGCTGGTCTGGGCGCTGTGGAAGTACCGGAGCGGCGGGAAGGAGCTGTTCGTGGAACGTCTGGCCGCCCGGGAGGAAGAGAAGGAGGAGTGAGCCATGGCGGCTGTTGTAATGGACGGAAAAGCACTTGCGGCCAAAATTAAGGATCAGGTGCGTCTCCAGGTGGAGCGGATGGAGCGCAAACCGGGAATGGCCACGGTGCTGGTGGGGGAGGACCCCGCCGCTCAGGTCTATGAGGCGGGCAAGCGGCGGGACTGCCAGCAGTGCGGCATTTATTATGAGACCTACCGCCTGCCGGAGGATGTGCCCCAGGCGGAGCTGCTGGATGTGATTCGATTTTTGAACGAACGGGAAGGGATTGACGGAGTTCTCATTCAGTTTCCTCTGCCTGAGCATCTGGATGACCGGGCCGTTCAGCTGGCCATCCGGCCAGATAAGGATGTGGACTGTGTCCACCCCTCCAACGTGGGAGATTTGACTCTGGGGGTGGACTCTCTCTGGCCCTGCACCCCGGCGGGGGTAATGCGGTTGCTGGCCGAGTACGGAATTGACCCCGCCGGTAAGAACTGCACTATGGTGGGGAGGTCCAACATTGTGGGCAAGCCTCAGGCAATGCTGCTGCTGCGCCGGGACTGCACAGTTACGGTCTGTCACACCAAGACTCCGGATCTGGCCGCCGAGTGCCGCCGGGCGGATATCCTGATCTCCGCTGCCGGCTGCCCTGGACTCATTACCGCCGACATGGTAAAGCCGGGGGCGGTGGTGATTGACGTGGCTGTCAACCGGTGTGAGGACGGCAGGCTTTGCGGTGACGCAGACTACGGTCCCATCGCTGAGATAGCCTCGTACATTACCCCAGTACCCGGCGGTGTGGGGCCTGTGACCCGGGCGATGCTTATGGAAAACACGCTCACAGCTGCTCTGAGCCACGGAAAGTGACAGAAAACACGGGACAGGCAATTATGCCTGTCCCGTGCAGTTTTTTATTTCCCTGTTCCGTGAAGGATAGGGGAGAGGGGCTTGTAGATCAGGAAACACAGCGCGGAGGTCAGCAGTCCCTTGAGCAGCGTGAAGGGCGCGTTAAAGATGATAAGACATTCCAGCAGGCCATTGACTCCGGGACGGATCGCCTGATACATGGCGATGATTTTATCAATGGCCATAAATTTGGTATAAACAGGGTAGGAGATAAAATAGTTGCAGGGGATTGAGAGAAGGGCCATTACAACCGCGCCAATGAGAGCGCCGATGAGAGCGGACTTGCGGGACTTTTTGCGGTGATAAATCAGCCCGGCGGTAAAAGAGAAGGAAGCGCCCAGAATAAAGTTGCACAACTCCCCGGCGTAGGCGGTGGAAGTGCCTTTAATTACCAGCTTGAGCAGATTTTTCAAAAAGGTGACGGCTACACCGTACCAGGGGCCCAGGGAGAAAGCGGCCAGAAGCTCAGGCAGGTCGGCAATGTCCATCTTCACAAAGGTTGGGATTAGGAAGGGGATGGGAAAGTCGAAGATGTTGAGGACACAGGCTACCGCGGAGAGCATAGCGGTAACGGTGATCGCGCGGATGGAGATAGCGCTTTTGGTTCTGGTGACAGTGGTAGGGTTGGACATAAAAAACACTCCTTTTTGATATTGACCGCCGGAAGATCGTTGTCTTCCAGGTGTCAAAACAAACAAGGAGGTGCGCTTTTACGCACGCCGAGGCAGTGCGTGTTGTTTTACACACATCTTCTTCCATCCGGACTGTAACCGTTGGTCCCGGAGTTTCACCGGGTCAGCGGACACGTTTCCGTGTCCGGTCGCGGACTTTACCGCCAGTGGGGAGTTTCACCCCGCCCTGAAGACATCGTATCCAGTTGTCTGTAGACATTATACGGCAGCGCGGCGAAAAATGCAAGTCCTAATTTTCGGGGATGGGCTGCTGGGCAAATTGTGGACAATTTGAAAAACTTTGTCTTTCCCCCTATGCAAACGGTAAAAAATATATTAAAATAGGGTTCAGAAAAAAGACAGGAGTGGTGTCCAATGGAACAGCCCAAATTTAAGCGGGTATTACTGAAAATCAGCGGAGAGGCCCTGGCGGGGAAGGATTCCCGGGGCCTGGACTTTAAGGTGATCGGCCAGGTGTGCGACGCAATCAAGCGCTGTGCGAAGATGGGCGTGGAGATGGGCGTCGTGGTGGGCGGCGGCAACTTCTGGCGGGGTCTCAAGGATGGCGGAGATGCTATGGAGCGAGTCCGTGCCGACCACATGGGGATGCTGGCCACCGCCATCAATGCCCTGGCTGTGGCCGATGTGCTGGAGCAGAAAGGGGTGCCGGTTCGGGTGCAGACCGCGATCGACATGCAGGCGGTGGCCGAGCCCTATATCCGCTCCAAGGCCATCCGCCACCTGGAGAAATGCCGGGTGGTCATCTTTGGATGCGGTACCGGAAATCCTTATTTTTCCACCGACACCGCCGCCGTCCTCCGGGCCGCGGAGATCAATGCGGACGTCATTCTCTTGGCCAAGAACATCGACGGAGTCTACTCCGCCGACCCCAGAAAGGACCCCACCGCCACAAAATACAGCCGTATTTCTTACAGCGAGGTTCTGGCCCAGCGCCTGGCGGTGATGGACACCACTGCCACCTCCCTGTCTATGGATAATAAAATTCCCGTTCTCCTCTTTGCCCTTAAGGATCCGGAAAATATCATCCGGGCCGTTATGGGAGAGGAAGTCGGGACCATCGTAGAATAAAACGAGAAAGGAAGTAATGACCATGAGCCCTGAGATCGTAAGTTATGACGAAAAGATGCAGAAGACTATCGAGGTGGTCAAGGCCAATTTTGCCGCCGTCCGGGCGGGCCGGGCCAATGCCGGCGTGCTGGACCGGATCACGGTGGACTACTATGGAGCGCCAACGCCCCTGAACCAGGTGGCCAACATCGGTTCTCCCGACCCCCGTACCCTGTCCATCCAGCCCTACGACATGTCTCTGCTCAAGGCCATTGAGAAAGCCATCCAGACCTCTGACCTGGGCATCAACCCCCAGAACGACGGCCGGGTGATCCGCCTGGCTTTTCCGCAGCTCACCGAGGAGCGCCGCAAGGAGCTGACCAAGCAGGTGCGCAAGTACGGCGAGGAGGGCAAGGTGGCCCTGCGCAACATCCGCCGGGACGCCATGGACGATATCAAGAAGAAGACCAAGAAATCTGAGCTCACTGAGGACGACCAGAAGAAGCTGGAGAAGGAGCTCCAGGACATGACCGACAAGCGATGCAAGGATATTGACGACCTGACCACCAAAAAGGAAAAGGAGCTTATGGCAGTATAAACATAGAGGTACGGGCCGGCGCCTGCGCCGGCCCGTTTCCCCGCAAATGAACACTTAAAAGGAGCAGCCGCCTATGGTTCTCTTTCAGAAAAAGATCGATCCGGCGCGAACTGGGGTGGACTTTGACCGCCTTCCCGGGCATATCGCCATCATTATGGACGGCAACGGCCGGTGGGCCAAAAAGCGCGGTCTGCCCAGAACGGCGGGCCACGCCGCAGGGGCGGAGAACTTCCGCACCATCGCCACCTACTGCAAGGATATCGGGCTGGACTACCTCACGGTGTACGCCTTCTCCTCCGAGAATTGGAGACGGCCGAAGGAGGAGGTGGGGGCCATCATGGGTCTTTTGAAAAAGTACCTGCTGGAGGCTGTCAGCAGGATGGAGAGGGACCGGGTGAAAATGGAGTTTTTTGGTGATTTGTCCCCCCTGGCTCCGGAACTGAGGGAGTTATGCCAGCGCACCAGGGAGATATCCCGGCACTACGAGGGCTGTCAGGTAAATATCTGCCTCAACTATGGAGGACGGGACGAGATTGTACGCGCCGCCCGGGCCTACGCCCAGGACTGTATCGACGGAAAGGCCGACCCCAATCACCTGACGACGGAGGGGTTTGGGGGCTACCTGTACTCCCGGGGCGTGCCCGACCCGGATCTGGTCATCCGCACCAGCGGAGAGCTGCGGCTGTCCAATTTTTTACTGTGGCAGCTGGCCTATGCGGAATTTTATATCACCGATATGCTGTGGCCTGATTTCTCCAAAGAGGAGCTGCTGCGGGCCATAGCAGCCTATCAGAGCCGGGACCGCCGGTTTGGAGGTGTATAAGTTGGCAACACGGATCATTGTGGGACTGGCCCTTGGCCCGGCGTTTCTGGCGGCGCTGTTTCTTCTGCCGCCCATAGGACTGGCGGTGGTGGCGGCCTTTATCGCAGGGACAGCTTCCTTTGAGCTGCTGCGGGTGGCCAAGGTGGCCCACCACAACGGCATGTATATTGTCACTGCCGCCGCAGCTGTGCTGATTCCTCTGGGACACGGGGTGGGCTTTGGCAGCTGGACCGCCCGGGCGGCGGCGCTGCTGCTGATGGCAGCCCTGTTTCTGCCTGCCCTTCAACTATACGGCACTAGGGGAGAGATCAGATTTGAGCACATCATGGTGTGCCTCTTCGGCGGAGTGGGCATCCCTCTGTTTTTATCCGCCCTGGTGCAGCTGAAGAGTTATGAAAATGGAAAGTTCTATGTGCTGCTCCCGGTGATATGTGCCTTTACTACCGACATCGGGGCCTACTTTTTCGGTGTTTTTCTGGGGCGGCACCGGGGAATTACCCAGGTGAGCCCCAATAAATCCCTGGAGGGCTATGTGGGCGGCATTGTAACCGGCTGTTTGTGCATGATTCTGTACGGCTGGCTGGTAGGGCGGTTCGGAGGAATCGCGGTCAATCTGCCGGTGATGGCTCTCTACGGCCTGGTGGGGGGAGCTGTTACAGAACTGGGGGACCTGGCGTTTTCCCTTATCAAGCGGCAGTATGCTGTAAAGGACTACGGACATCTTCTTCCCGGACACGGCGGGATGCTGGACAGGTTCGACTCTACTATCTTTGCCGCCCCCACGCTCCTGCTGCTGGTGGAGATTCTGCCAGCTTTTTGAGGTGTTTTGGCCAATTGAAGCTCCGAGGGCCGGCTGTGGAAACTGCGGAGGAAGTATGGCCTAAAACAGAAGGAGTGGGCGAAAATTGTCCAAACAGTTTCGGGTTTGATCTGCCAAGCTGACTGCTTCGGCATCAGTCTGGACTATCTGGCGGGGCACGAGGACGAAGGGAAATGAAAGGAACACGGTTATGAGCAGAAAAGTTACCATATTAGGTTCTACCGGCTCCATCGGGCGGCAGTCATTAGAGGTGATTGCCGCCTGCGGTATGGAGGCGGCCGCCCTGGCTGCCAACTCCAACGTCAGCCTGATGGAGGAGCAGGCCCGGCAATTCAAACCGGCTGTCGCCGCCCTGGCGGATGAAAAAGCCGCCGCGGATCTGCGGGTGCGGTTGGCGGACACCAATGTACACGTTCTCAGCGGCCTGGAGGGGGTGCTGGAGGCGGCTACCATCTCCAGCGCCGATACCGCCATCGCCGCCCTGATGGGCATGGCGGGCCTGCGGCCCACGCTGGCCTCCATTCGGGAGGGCAAGCGGGTGTGCCTGGCCAACAAGGAGACTCTGGTATGTGCCGGTCCTCTGGTGCTGGAGGAGGCGAAGGACTACGGGGCTAAAGTTTACCCCGTGGACTCAGAGCACTCCGCGTTGTTCCAGTGCCTGGAGGCCAACCGGGACCGGGGCGAGGTGAAGCGGCTCATCCTCACCTGCTCCGGCGGTCCCTTCTACGGCAAAAACCGGACGGAACTGGCTGACATAACGGTGGAGGATGCTCTGAAGCACCCCAATTGGTCCATGGGGGCCAAGATCACCGTGGACTCCGCCACCTTGATGAACAAGGGGCTGGAAATTATCGAGGCTATGCACCTTTACCGGATGCCAGTAGAAAAAATTTCAGTTGTCATCCACCGGGAGAGTATCATTCACTCTCTGGTGGAATACTGTGATAATGCCATGCTGGCCCAGATGGGGGCGCCGGATATGCGACTGCCCATCCAGTACGCCCTGACCTATCCCAAGCGGGTGGCGGGGCCCTCGGCTTCTCTGGATCTGTGGAACTGCGGACCTCTCACCTTTGGCGCCCCTGATTTGGAGACATTCCCCTGTCTGACCCTAGCTCTGGAGGCCGCCAAAAGAGGCGGCACCGCCGGAGCCATCCTCAGCGGGGCCAACGAGGCAGCGGTAGCTCTGTTCCTGGGGGGCAAGATCAGGTTCCTGGACATCGCGGACAGGGTGGAACGGGCGTTGGCTCAGGTTAAGGCGGTGCAGGAGCCCTCTATGCAGGACATCCTGGACGCCGACAAGGCGGCGCGGGAAACAGTTATGTAAATTATGGAGGTCTGTGTCCTATGCTGTATATCATCATTGCGATCCTGATTTTTGGTATTCTGGTGGCCACCCATGAGCTGGGCCATTTTGCCTCGGCCAAGCTGCTGGGGGTGAGAGTGAACGAATTCGCAGTGGGTATGGGACCCGCTTTGCTCAAGCGTCAGCGGGGAGAGACCCTCTACAGCCTGCGGGCCCTGCCGATCGGCGGCTTCTGCGCTTTGGAGGGAGACGATGAGGAGTCCGCGGATCCCAGGTCCTTTGGCCGGGCTGCGTGGTGGAGAAAGATGGTCATTCTGTGTGCCGGGGCCCTGATGAATTTTGTCACCGGAGTGGTCATCATCGCCATTTTATACGCCCCGGCCACCGGATTCCGGGCGGAGGTCTACGGCGGGCCAATCGACGGCTATGGCACCGAGAACTGCGGGCTGATGCCCGGAGATCGCTTCCTCTCTGTGGACGGCCACCGGGTGCTGGTGTATGGCAATGCCCGTTTTTTCCTGAATCGGGGCGGGGATACCCTCGACTTTGTGGTGGAGCGGAACGGAGAGCGGGTGGAGCTGAAGGATGTGCACCTGCCTTATCAGGAGCGCACGGATGAAAACGGCAGCCTTACCCGCCTGCGGGGGATCACGATGTCCGCTGTGGCTGACCCCACCAGCTTTTTCGGAAAGCTGGCTTATGCGTGGAATACCGCCATAGATTTTGTGCGGGTGGTATGGATGAGCCTGGGGGACATGGTCACCGGGGCTGTTGGCCTGCGGGATATGTCCGGACCGGTGGGCATTGTGAACATGATGGGAGAAGTGGGCAGCCAGTCCCCCACCCTTTACGACGCCGCCTGGAATCTGGGCTATCTGGCCGCCCTTATCGCCGTCAATCTGGCGGTGATGAACCTGCTCCCTCTTCCGGCCCTGGACGGAGGACGGGTGCTGTTCCTGCTGCTCAACGGACTGCTCTATGGGTTGTTCCGGAAGAGGATCGACGCCCGGTATGAGGGCTATGTCCACCTGGCGGGCCTGGCTGCTCTCATGTGCCTGATGCTGGCGGTCACTCTCAGCGATGTGGGCAAGCTGATCGGGAGGTAATTATGACAAGACAGATCAGTGTGGGCGGCGTGCTCATCGGAGGGGGTGCCCCTGTCACCATTCAGTCCATGACCAACACCCCCACCCAGGATGTGGAGGCCACCCTGAAGCAGATCAGGGAACTGGCCGCCGCCGGATGTGAGATTGTCCGGGTGGCGGTGCCTGATATGGAGTCCGCCCGGGCGGTGGGGAAAATCAAAGAGGGCAGCCCCATCCCCGTGGTAGTGGACATCCACTTCGACCACAAGCTGGCGCTGGAAGCCATCGCCGCCGGGGCGGACAAGGTGCGCATCAACCCCGGCAACATGGGCAGAGATTATGTGAAGCCGGTGGCGGACGCCTGCCGCCAGCGGGGAATTCCAATCCGTATTGGAGTCAACAGCGGTTCATTGGACCGTAACATAAAGGCGCAATACGGCATAACGCCCAAAGCCCTGGTAGAGTCCGCGTTCCAGAATATCCAAATGTTGGAGCGGTATGATTTTAACGATATCTGCGTCTCGCTGAAGTCATCCAATGTGCAGACCGCCATGCAGGCCTACTGGCAGATGCACTTGCGGGGCGACTACCCGTTACATATCGGCGTCACCGAGGCGGGGACGGTGAAAATGGGCACGCTCAAGTCCGCTGTGGGCGTTGGCGGGCTGCTGGCCCTGGGGGTGGGGGACACGATGCGGGTATCCCTGTCCGCCGACCCGGTAGAGGAAATTTACGCCGCAAAGGATATCCTGAAGGCCGCCGGAATCCGAAAAGAGGGCCCGGAGCTGGTGTCCTGTCCCACCTGCGGGCGAACAAGAATTGACCTGATCGCTTTGGCCAATGAGGTGGAGCAACGGCTGAAGACGGTGGACAAGCCCATCACCGTGGCTGTCATGGGCTGCGCCGTCAACGGCCCTGGAGAGGCCGCTGCCGCCGACTGCGGCATCGCCGGGGGCATCGGAGAGGGCCTGCTGTTCCAAAAGGGGGAGATTGTGAAGAAGGTCCCTCAGGAACGGCTGGTGGACGAGTTGTTCCAGCTCATTGAGGGGCTGTAGCATGGGACGCAGCGAGGAGTATTTCGCCCAAGGGCTGGGGCCGGCGGGAGATTAAAATCTGGCGCGGAGGAGGCCGGCCCCAGTATGACTGGGAGCGGCCGCGTGGATAGGGTCGCATCGTGATGTGTTCCTACAGTCGCAAATTTACCTCAGGCTGACCCTGGATAGAAGGAGAAGGAATAAATGTCCCAGAAGATACCATTTTTACAGATGTTTGCCGCTCTGCGCCAGTGGACCGAGCTGTCTAACGGGGTGGAGGGCTGGAGCATTGTGTCCGCCGCCATTGACAAGGCCAGCCGCAGCGCTAAGATTGCCGTAGAGGGAGCCGCCGGAGCGGGCCCCAATCTCATCGTCCAGGCTGAGGAGGCCCTGTGCCGGGCCTACGGCCTGAACAGCGTGAAAATTGAGGCTCTTCAATCCACCCCGGAGGTGGAGCCCTCCTCCGCCGCAAAAACACCGCTCACCCCGGCGGAGGACCCCTTCGCACGGACTGAGGCTATCCGGAAAGCGGCCATGAGAAACGCCGCCCGCCCCGCTCCGCCTAAGGGGAACAGAAAGCCCCAGGGCAAAGCGATTTTCGGCAAGGCCATCACCAAGGCTCCGACCCCTTTGGGAGAGCTGGAGCTGGATATGGGCATGGTGGTGGTGGAGGGGGATGTCTTTGCCGTTGAAAACCGGGAGCTGAAAAAGCGAGGGGCCTGGGTGGTGGCCTTCGATCTCACCGACTATACCGGCTCCATCCGGGTAAACAAGTTTTTTCCGGGGGAAGAGGGCAAGCCCCTGGTGGACGGCATCAAAAAGGGGATGCACCTGAAGGTTCAGGGCCGGCTGAACATGGACCGGTTTTACGGCGACATGGTGCTGGAGCCGGTGGCCGTTACCGCGGCGGAAAAGCAAATGAAGGAGGACACTGCGCCGGAGAAGCGGGTGGAGCTTCATCTCCACACCACCATGTCCTCCATGGATGCCCTGACCAGCGTGAGTCCCAAACAGGGACCGGATAAAAACGTGGTGAAACGGGCGGAAAGCTGGGGGCATCCGGCCATCGCCATTACGGACCACGGGGTGGCTCAGTCCTTCCCGGACGCCTGGCACTCCGCCAAGAAGATTAAGGTTTTGTACGGGGTGGAGGCGTATTTCATCAACGATGTGGACGACCGGGTAGCCGTTCATGGGGATGTGGATGCTCCTTTTAATGATGAGATTATCTGCTTTGACATTGAGACCACCGGGCTGAACAAAAAGTATGAGGTCATCATTGAGATCGGCGCGGTGGTGCTGAAGGATGGGGAGATTACCGATACGTTCAATACCTTTGTCTCTCCAGGCCGGCGGCTATCTCCGCAGATCATTCAGCTTACCGGTATTACAGACGAGATGCTGGCGGGGGCGCCCTCCCAGGAGGAGGCGCTGCGCTCCTTTCTAGCATTTGCCGGAGACCGGCCTCTGGCGGCCCATAATGCCGACTTTGATATGGGCTTTATCGCTGCCGGATGCCAGAAATATCAAATTCCCTTTGAAAACCCCTCCATAGACAGCCTGATTCTGGCCCAGAATCTGCTCCCTGAGCTGGGCCGGTACAAGCTGGATATTGTGGCGGAACATCTGCGTCTGCCGGCCTTCAACCATCACCGGGCCAGCGACGACGCAGCCACGGTGGCCTATATGCTCCCCCACTTTTTCCGGAGAATGGAGGAGAAGGGGCTGCGTAATTTATCGGAGGTAAACTCCTACATGCTCACGCTCCGGGGGAATGGAAAGGTCAAGCGCCGGCCCAAGCATCTCATTGTGCTGGCCAAAAATCAGACCGGTCTGCGCAACCTATATAAGCTTATCTCCCTGTCTCATCTGGAGCATTTCAAGCGGTATCCCATTATGCCAAAGTCCCTCATTGAGCCCAACCGTGAGGGGCTCATTCTGGGCTCTGCCTGCGAGGCGGGCGAGCTGTTCCAGGCCCTGGCGGACGGCCGCGGCTGGGAGGAGCTGAAACGCATCGCCTCCTGGTACGACTACCTGGAGATACAGCCGATCTGCAACAATATGTTTATGCTCCGCAGGGCGGACAAAGCCAAGACAGAGGAGGACCTGCGGGATTTCAACCGTGCCATCGTCCGCCTGGGAGAGGAATTGGGCAAGCCGGTGTGTGCCACTGGGGACGTCCACTTTTTAGACCCGCCAGACGAAATTTACCGCCACATCCTCTTGGCTTCCAAGGGCTTTGAGGATGCCGACGAGGAGCTGCCGATCTACTTTAAAACCACGGATGAAATGCTCCAGGAATTTGCCTATCTGGGGGAGGAGAAGGCCTATGAGGTGGTGGTGAAAAACACTAACCTGGTTGCCAGCTGGTGTGACCCCGTTGAACCTCTGCCGAAGGGGCTGTTCGCCCCCAAGCTGGAGGACTCCGACGGCGAGCTGAAGCGCCTTGTCTGGGGCAAGGCCCACGAGCTGTATGGAGAAAATCCCCCTCAGATTGTGGTGGACCGCATTGAGGTGGAACTGGGGGACATTATCCGCTGCAAGTACGATGTGATCTACATGTCCGCCCAAAAATTGGTGCAGAACTCCCTGGAGCACGGTTATCTGGTGGGTTCCCGGGGATCGGTGGGGTCGTCGCTGGTGGCCTTTCTGTCGGGGATTACCGAGGTCAACTCCCTCCCTGCCCACTACCGCTGCCCCAAGTGCAGGCACACAGACTTTGACTACGCCCAGAACCCGGACCACCTCTATGGCTGTGGGGCGGACATGCCCGACGCGGTCTGTCCTGTCTGTGGGACCCAGTATGTCAAAGATGGATTTAATATCCCCTTTGAAACCTTTTTGGGGTTTGGTGGGGACAAGGTACCCGATATCGATCTGAATTTCTCCGGGGAGTACCAGGCCAGCGCTCACAAATATACCTTTGAGCTCTTTGGGCAGACCCATGTCTTCCGGGCGGGGACCATCGGCACGGTGGCGGAGAAGACCGCCTTCGGCTATGTAAAAAAGTATCTGGATGAGCGAGGGCTCACCGCCTCCAAGGCGGAGGAGAACCGGCTGGCTATCGGCTGCACCGGGGTAAAACGCACCACCGGACAGCACCCAGGCGGCATGGTGGTCATCCCCCAGGATAAGGAGATATACGACTTCTGCCCCGTGCAGCACCCCGCTGACGACCCCAACAGCGATATCATCACCACCCACTTTGAATACCACTCCATGGAGTCCAACCTGCTGAAGCTGGACATGCTGGGCCACGATGACCCCACCATGATCCGGATGCTGGAGGACCTTACCGGGATGGACGCCCGGGAAATTCCCCTGGACGACCCGGATACCATGTCCCTGTTCTCCTCCTCCAAGGCCCTGGGCTACGAGAACGACAAAATCCTGGGGCCAACCGGAGGCACCGCCATCCCGGAGTTCGGCACCTCTTTCGTCCGGGGGATGCTGGAGGAGACCCAGCCCAATCAGTTCGATATCCTGGTGCGGCTGTCCGGCTTTTCCCACGGCACGGATGTGTGGCTGGGAAACGCCCGGGATCTGATTCTCCAGCAGGGTATCCCAGTGGGCCAGGCCATCGGCTGCCGGGACGACATTATGCTCTTCCTCATCTCCAAGGGGATGGACCCTAAGCGGTCCTTCAAGATTATGGAGGCCGTTCGGAAGGGCCGGGGCCTTCCCGACGGGGCGGAGGAGGAGATGAAGGCCGCGGGCGTGCCCGACTGGTACATCGGCTCCTGCAAGAAAATCGCTTACCTCTTCCCCAAAGCCCACGCCGTGGCCTACGTGATGATGGCCTTCCGCATTGCCTGGTTCAAGGTCCACCGGCCTTTGGCCTTCTACGCCGCCTACTTCTCCATCCGGGCCAAGGCCTTCGACGAGGCCTTCATGTGCCGGGGGATGGAGGTCTGTCAGAAGAAAATGCGGGAGATTGCGGCCAAGGACAAGGAGGCCACCGCCGTGGAGCAGGACATGCTCACCACCTTGGAGGTATGCTACGAGTTTTATCTGCGGGGGTTCCAGTTCGACCGTATAGATGTGTACAGGTCGGAGGCGCTGCGCTTTACTGTGGACGAGGAGGAGGGCACCCTGCGCCCCCCCTTTGTGTCGGTGGCGGGACTGGGGGAGACAGCGGCCATCTCTCTGGCTGAGCAGCGGGAGGGACGGGAGTTTATCTCCATAGAGGAGGTATCCGCCGCCTGCCCCAAGGTGTCTAAGACCCACATTCAGCTTTTGAAGGACGCCGGGGCCTTCGGTGACCTGCCGGAGACCAGCCAGCTGGATCTGTTTTCCATGTTTGGGTAAAAGAGACCTTTGTTAGATGAAACTCTGCTCCGCTGGAAATAGTGTTCCATGCTTGTCTGCAGATGAGGTTCGGTGCTGTTTAGACCCTCTGAATTAAAGAAATTTTAAAGAAAAATCCCTTGACTGCAGTAGTGCAAGTGGGTAAAGTAAGTTAGGTAAAACAGACATGTGTTTGGGAGGTCGATTGCAATGGGCTATACCGGAAGAAGGATGAGCGGGAGCCGTTCCCGCCGCAGCGAGGGCGCGGTGCTGCTCCATACTCTGGAGCGGGTGCTGGTGTTCCCAGTTATGCTGCTCTACCTGGAGCTGGTACTCCACATCTACATGAAAAACTCCCTGGCTTATCTCCCGGTGTATCTTGTATTCAGCGCAGCGGCGGGATTGTTTCTGTCCGCGCTGACCCTGGCCTGGCAGCCAGAGGTGAATGGTATTTTGACCAAGGTTCTGGCAGTTGTCATATCGTTGATTTTTGCGGTGGAATTGGTTGCCAAGACCATACTTCAGACCTACTACGGCCCCAGCGCGCTGAAGCTGGCGGCGGGCAACCGCCTCAGCGACTATTCGGAGATTATTGTTTCCACAGTGATCCGCAGCCTCCCGATTATTCTGGTTCTGCTGCTGCCTGCCGTTTTACTGTGCGTTTTTGGCGCGGGCTTTCCAGGCTTTGAGCGATTTGATATCCGCTTTGCCGCCTTGGTACTGGGTGGGAGCGTTCTTTGCCACATCTTGGGCGTCGGTGTCACCCTCCTGCCCTGGAAGGGGGATCTGACACCCGCCATACTGTACAAGGTGGATACCAATATGGATGACCAGGTGGAGCAGCTGGGGCTGCTCACCATGCTGCGGCTGGACGCTAAGCATATGTTTTTCCCGCCCAGAAACGATTTGGACGCCGACTTCAGCGGCCTGGACGGGTTGACGGGTATGTCATCCTCCGCTGATCCCAGCGGCAGCGGCGAACCCGCCGGCAGCGCCTCAGAGCCAGACCCCGCCCCGGTGGTGGATACGTCCCCCAATGTGACCGGAGCGGACCTGGCCGCTATTGTTGAGAACGGGAAGAATGACGATATCAAGTGGCTGGCCAACTACTTTGGCAGTGTCACCCCCACGAAAAAGAACCAATATACTGGTATGTTTGAGGGGTACAACGTGATTCAAATTGTCATTGAGGGCTTTTCCGGATACGCCATTGATCCACAGCTCACCCCAACGCTCTACAAGCTGACTCAGGAAGGCTTTGTGTTCAATAACTACTACACTGCCCTGCACTACACCAGCACCTCCAATGGAGAGTGTCAAACTCTGCTGGGCCTCTATCCCAAGGACGGCAGTCCAACCACCATGACTCGCACCGGTGAGATAAAGTTTAAGAAAAATGGGGAGAACGTAGGGTTTAACGCTTACTTCTCCCTGGCCCAGCAGCTGCTGAGAGAGGACTACCTGGTGATGGGCTTCCACGGCAACTACAACATGTATGGCCGTCAGGCTTCTCATACCAACCTGGGCTACGACTGGAGGCAGTTTGACAGCGGACTGGAGGTGGATACCACCGGTGAGGGCAAAATCGCCTGGCCCGCCCGGGACACCCAGGTGGTGGAAAACAGCGTGGATGAGTATTTGAACAGCGACAGACCATTCCACGTTTACTACCTGACCATCAGCGGCCACACCCCGTACTCTACCAACCGGGTCGTAAGCCCCTACAAGGAGACAGTCCGGGCCCTGCCCTACAGCGAGACAACCCAGAACTATGTGGCCACCGCCATAGAGTTTGACCGCTCTTTGAAGCTGCTGCTGGATAAGCTGGAGGCGGCGGGCAAGCTGGATAAAACCCTCATCGTGGCTACCGGTGACCACATTCCCTACGCCGACGTGGGGGTGCTGGAGGAGCTGGCAGGAAAGAAGTTCGGCACCTCGGACGCCCTGAAGAGCCTGAACGAGAAATCTATCGATTTTGATGTGTACAAGAATTCCCTCATCCTCTGGTCGGCCTCCATGGAGGAGCCGGTGGTGGTGGATAAGCCCTGCTGCCAGGTGGACATCCTGCCTACCGTGTCCAACCTGCTTGGGCTGGAATACGACTCCAGAATGCTGGACGGCAGTGACATCCTGTCTGACAGCGAGGGGCTGGTGGTGTTCACTTCCCGGTGCTGGATGACCGACCGGGGCTTCTACAACCGCTTTACCGGCGAGTTTACCCCCGCCGAGGGGGTGTCTATGACGGTGGAGGAGCAGGAAAACTACGTCTCCGCTATGAAGAAGCTGGTGGGATACAAGCTGGCCTCCACCGCCATGATTGTGGAGAATAACTTCTACGATATCGTTTTTGGAGGATAGGAGTAAGCCCGCCTGCGGGCGGTAAGGCGTGAGGTTTCAGTTGATTTTTCTTCTGCGACGCGGTATAATAGAACCAACCTCAATGGAGCACCATGGAACAAACTGACTGAACCTGAAAGGAGCGTTTTTTATGAGCTTTAATCCCTATGAGTTTGACCGCAGCTACTCCTCCAGCCGGGGAGACACCTTGGGCCAGTACACCGCTAAAACATTCCTGTGGATGATGCTGGGACTGCTGATTACCTTTGCCGTGGCAGTGGGCTGCTGGGTCACCGACGCGACTATTTATTCTCTGGTGTATATTCCCGCTGTCCACATCATCGCGCTGATAGCCCCCATTATACTGTCAGTTGTATTTGTCCGCAGGATTGAGAAAATGTCTGTTGGCGCAGCGGTGGGTATCTTTGTGGCCTATGCCGCTATTCTGGGCTTTACCATGTCCATCTATCTGCTGCTCTATGATCTGACGGCGCTGGTTCTCTGTTTTCTGCTCACCGCCGTCTATTTTGGGGCGTTGGCGGCCTACGGCTTTTTCACCAAGCGGGATTTGTCCGGCCTGCGGACTATCCTGATCTCCGGCGCGGGGTTCCTGCTGGTGTTCTGGGTGCTGTCTCTATTTATCCCCGGCGTGATGATGTTTGAGCGGATCATCTGTATGATCGGTATCGCGGTGTTCCTGGGATTTACCGCCTACGACACGCAGAAGATCAAGGCTTTCTACAGCTACTACTCCGCATCTCCCGACATGCTGGCCAAGGCCTCCATCTTCTCCGCCCTGCAGCTGTATCTGGACTTTATTAACCTGTTCCTGTATCTGCTGCGTTTTCTGGGCAACCGGAGGAACTAAAAAAAGCCGCCCGACTGGGCGGCTTTTTTATATCTATTTGGCGTCTGGGTTGTAACTGGAAGTGGATACGTCCCGCTCGGAAACGGAATCCACGGTGGCGGCGGGGCGCATCTCTTCGGGCAGCTTCTCCGGAAGATCCTCCAGGTCGTAGTGGGCCCCGTCATAGACGGGCTCTTCGGCGATGAGGTCGCCGTCCTCCGGGACGGTGACCCCGCCGGGCATCACGTGGTGGACCGCCGGGTCCTCCCCGATGACGGCAGGTTCCCGGCTGCCCACGTCCGCAACGGCCCTCTGGCCCACCTGGACGTAAATTGCGTCGTCGTCGGGGTCCAGCTCCGCCAAAACGGATAGGATGTGGTCGTTCACATCGGTGAGGGTCAGCTCGATTCGGTTGGCCTCCTCGTCCACACCCCAGCCTGCCATCACATCGCGGCACACAGGGTCGGAATCGGGGAGGGCGTTGAGCCGGTCCATCAGCTCCTTAAGCTGGGCCAGGGAGTACTTGCAGGAGGAGAATGTCACATGGCCGCCGTCTGTCCAGTCCAGCACCTGGAGTTCCAGGGATTTGTCCCCGGGGTCCTCGCTTTCCACCAGTTGGACCACCAGCCATCCGGCGTCGTTCAAATATGCCCCGCCGTACCAGTCGGGCAGGGCGCCGTTGAAGTGGTCCAGCAGTTTCTGGTAGTCCTCAGCCCCCTCCTGAACCGGGACGTCTCCCACATAGGCGCCGCCGGGCAGGCCGCCAGTGTTGGGGGCCTGGGGGCGGTCCAGAATATCGCCCGCGTAGGTGTCGCGATCAATGACGCTTGTAGAGTAGTTTTCCCGGCCCCCGCCGCCCTTGTCGCTGACGGCAGCGTCTTCTGTGGCATATCCCGTCAAACCCTCTACCGTCACATAGCTGTGGAGGGGCATGCCGGCCCGATGGGTCCAAAGAATTTCCTGGCCGTTGATATTGTCCAGGCCCTTCATGGCCTGGTAGAAGGGGAACACCCCGATTACCAGCGCCGCGCAGGCGGCGATGGCCCCATATTTTATCCAGGGGACGGGCCGCTTCTTCACCGGCTGGGTCAGCTTCTCAGTGAGCGCCGCCCGGGCCTCGGGGGAGGGGCTCATCTGCTTGTTCATGGAATCAAGCAATTCCTTATTCATCAAAATACGCTCCTTTCAGCTTCTCCCGGAGCTGTTCCCGGCCCCGGGTGAGCCGCATTCGGACGGCTCCGGGGCGGATCGCCAGAGCTTTGGCGATCTCCTGGGTGGACAGCTCCTGGAAGTAAAACAGATAGATGGGCAGGCGGTAGTCCTCGGTCAGGTCTTGCAGGGCCTCCCAAACCCGGTTTTCCTCGGGCTCCCGGAACTGGACCAGGGCGTCCTCCCGCTCCAGCAGAGGAACGGTCCTCTGCCTCCAGGAGGAGGAGGTCACCCGCCGGGCCTGGTTGATGGTGGTGCGCAGCAGCCAGGCTTTCCGGTGCTCCTCGTCCCGAAAACTTTTTCCAGATTGATAGTAGGCCAGGAATACCTCCTGAAATACGTCGTCGGCGTCGGCCCGGCTGCCCGTCCGGGCCAGAGCCAGGCCGTACACCGTATTTTGATAGCGGTCTATGATCTCCTCCATCCCACCGCCCGCGCGCAGCGGCAGAGCTTCCATACGCAAGACCTCCTTTCATCCATAACTCAAAGAAGCGGGGCGAATTGTCACGGGCCCAAAAAACTTTCTTCCCATTCTACCAGAGTTGTGCTATAATTACCATGTTATATTGTGGGCAGGAGGGCGTATATGATTATCCTGGGCATCGACCCCGGCGTGGCGACCATCGGGTTTGGGGTCATCCGGGGATCGCGGCAGAAGAATGAGCTGCTGCGCTATGGGGTTATCACCACCCCTCCGGGGATACCCCTATCCCGCCGGCTGCTGCAAATTTCTGACGATATGGAGGAGCTGATTCACACCTTTCACCCCGACGAAATGGCGGTGGAGGAGCTGTTCTTTTCCAAGAACATCACCACCGGCATCTCCGTGGCCCACGGCCGGGGAGTGATCCTCCTGGCGGCGGAGAAACTGGGGGTGCCCGTTTTTGAGTATACCCCCATGCAGGTGAAGCAGGCGGTAGCGGGGTACGGAGGGGCGGACAAGCGGCAGGTGATGCTTATGACCCAGCGGCTGCTGTCCATGAAGGAGGTCCCCCGCCCCGACGACGCCGCCGACGCCCTGGCCATCGCCATCTGCCACGCCCGGTCGGCCACCAGCCTGCTGAATATGGAGCGGGTCTTTGATCCGGAGAAATACGATACGAGGTAACGTCAATGTTTTATTATGTAAATGGTACGGTGGCCCACATTGAGCCCTATCTGGCCGTCATTGACTGTGGCGGCGTGGGCTACGCCTGCCGCACCACCAGCTACACCCTGTCCACCCTGAAAAAAGGGGAGAAGGGGAAGCTTTTTACCCACCTGAATGTCCGGGAGGACGGGATGGAGCTGTACGGTTTTTCCACAGCGGAGGAACTGCGGCTGTTCCGGCAGCTCATCTCTGTGTCTGGGGTGGGGCCCAAGGCGGCGCTGTCCATCCTGTCGGCCAGCAACCCGGCCAATTTGGCCCTGTCCATCATCACTGGGGATGAAAAGGCCCTCACCTGTGCCCAGGGCATCGGCAAGAAGATCGCCCAGCGGGTGATTCTGGAGCTGAAAGACAAGCTGGCCAAGGGCCAGTCCATCAACGCCGCTGGGGAGAGTTACGGCGGCACAGGGGTCACCGTCATCCCGGAGAACAAGCTGTCTGAGGCCACCGCCGCCCTGGCTGTGCTGGGCTACTCCCAGGGGGAGATCAGCCTGGCCCTGAAGGGCATCGACCTGGATAGCCAGCCGCTGGAGCAGATTATTAAGCAGGCCCTGAAAAAAATGGTGAAGGGGTGAAGCGGACCATGACAGAAAAAGAGTCGAAAGAAAAATCCTTGCAGGAGCAGAAAGAGGAGTATCCAGCCCCTGGCTGGGACGCGATTACCGCCGCCTTTGACAAACTGTACCCTGGACAGGACCATCCCCGGCACTTCGGCTGCCTCATCTCCTGGCATCTGGGCGGGCCCGATCCCCTCCAGGGGGTGAGCGCCTACGATGGAGGAGATTATTTTCATTTCGTCTCTTACGGCCTGTCCGACCTCTATGAAAAGGAGGGAACTGACCCGGAGTACAGCGGTTATGGCCTGGAATTTACCCTGAAGCTGCGCAAGGAGGGGATGGGAGAGGAGATAGCTGAACAGCAGTGCATCATAGGTATCTTCAACGATCTGGCCCGGCTCACCTTCGAGAAAGGAGAGCAGTTTTTTCCCAACGAGTACATCTACACCGGTCAGGAACTGGGTTTCGACGTAAACCAGAGGTCCAAGCTCACCGGCTTTGTCACTGCTTTGGACGATGCGGGCACTATCGACACGCCCAACGGCAAGGTGGACTTTGTCAAGCTTATTGGAGCTACTGACGCCGAATTGAAGGCTGTTATGGACAAGAAGCTGACTGTTCAAGAGCTGATTGAGAAGATCGGAGACATAACCGACTACACCCGGGATAGTGTAATTTAGGAGGAAGTATGGCAAAATTTGAGTGTACCCTGCATGGCGACTACGACCAGGCCCTGAACTATTTTCACGACGGCATCCTCGACGGCAGCATGTCCGCATCCTTTGAGGAGGAGAGCTACTTTCAGTCCTGCGGCGTGCGGTGTACCGTCCGGGTCTATGAGCGCTACAGCATGACCGGCGGCAACCGGCTGTCCATGACCCTTACCCTTGTGGGAGACGGGGAGAAGCTGTTACTCTCCGGCATCACAGCCGGAGGAAGCCAGGGAATACTGTTTAAATTCAATACCTTTGGTGAGGAGGCTTTCCTGGATGTCCTCCGGGATCTGGCCCAACGCTGGTAAAGGAAGTGACGCTTTGAGCATCGATTTTTCCGGCGGAGATTTTTCCACCGAGGAGCTGGAGCCTCTGGTTACCACCTCTCTCACCCGGGAGGACGAGGGGGAGTACTCCCTGCGGCCCAAAACGCTGAAGGAGTACATCGGCCAGGAGAAGGCCAAGGGTAACCTGGAGGTATTTATTCAGGCGGCGAAAATGCGCGATGAGCCCCTGGACCATGTGCTGCTCCACGGGCCTCCGGGCCTGGGCAAAACCACCCTCAGCGGCATCATCGCCAACGAGATGGGGGTCAACGTGCGCATCACCTCCGGCCCAGCCATCGAAAAGGCGGGGGACCTGGCTGCCCTGCTCACAAACCTGAACGAGAACGACATCCTCTTTGTGGACGAGATTCACCGCCTCAACCGGTCGGTGGAGGAGATTCTCTATCCCGCTATGGAGGACTACGCCATCGATATCATCATCGGTAAGGGTCCGTCAGCCAATTCCATCCGCCTGGATCTGCCCAAGTTTACGCTGATCGGGGCCACTACCCGGGCGGGACAGCTGTCCGCCCCTCTGCGGGACCGCTTTGGAGTTACCCTGCGGCTGGAGCTGTACAGCCCGGAGGAGCTGAGCTGGATCGTCACCCGCTCTGCTGGCATCCTGGAGGTGCCCATCGAGCACGACGGCGCCATGGAAATCGCCAAACGCTCCCGGGGAACTCCCCGCATCGCCAACCGGATGCTGCGCCGGGTGCGGGATTTTGCCCAGGTGCGGGCGGGGGGAGTTATCACCAAAAAGGTGGCTGACGAAGCCCTCACAGCGCTGGAAATTGACCACTTGGGCCTGGATTCCATCGACCACCGGATGCTGTACTCAATCATTGAAAACTATCGGGGCGGGCCTGTGGGACTTGAGACTTTAGCCGCCACCATCAACGAGGAGTCCGTCACCCTGGAGGACGTATACGAGCCCTACCTGATGCAGCTGGGCTTTTTGACCCGTACCCCCCGGGGCCGGTGCGTTACCCAGAAGGCCTATCAGCATTTAGGTCTCTCTGTCCCTGGCGGAGACGAGCTGGATCAGCTGAGCTTATGAGGGAAAAAGAGTGGAGTATCGAAAAGCAGGTCCGGAAGATCTGGAGGCTGTTCTGAATCTGGTGCGGGATACCATCCGCACGACATATCCCCGGTACTATCCTCAGGGCTGTGTGGACTTTTTTGTGGACTGGCACAGCCCGGAGCGGTTGTTCACGGCTATAGCGGACGGACAGGTGAGCGTCTTGCTGGACGACGGCGGGAACCTGGTGGGAACAGGCAGCCAGGAGGGAAACCATATTACACGGGTGTTTGTCCTGCCGAGATACCAGGGGCGGGGTTACGGGCGTTATATTCTGGACCGTCTGGAAGAGGCCGTGGCAAAGGATTGTGATACAGTCCGGCTGGATGCCTCTCTGCCCGCCGTCCAGCTCTATGAACGCCGGGGCTACCGCACAGTGGAGCATCAGAGCGAAGAGGCAGAGGGCAGCTGTGTGCTGGTGTGGGACGTAATGGAAAAATATCTGAGGGAGGGCTGAGCCGTGGAAGAAAATACACTGTTCTTTTTTAACAAAAGGCCGGAAGCCATTCCTCTGTACGAGGTGTTCGAGAGCCGCCTGCTGTCGGAGCTGGAAGGGGTGGTGATCCAGCCGCAAAAGAGCCAGATCACCCTGAAAAACCGCCGGGTGTTCGGGGCGGTGTCTTTCCTTCCTGCCCGGAAGGCTAAGGACCGCCCAGATCCCTATCTCACGATAACCGTGGGGCTGAACCGTCGGGAGGGTTCTCCACGCATGGATCAGGTTTCTGAGCCATATCCTGGAAGGTGGACCCACCACCTGGTGATCGGCTCTGTGGAGGAGATCGACGATGAGCTTATGGACTGGGTCCGGGAGGCGTATGACTTTGCGGCGGGGAAGCGGTAAGCGATATAAATCATTCAACCCGCAGAATTTGAACTCCATATTGGTTTTGAGGATATTTATTGTGCGGGAGCTTATTTTTCTGTCTGTTGAAATAAAGTAAAATGGAATAACGTTGAAAATTTGAGGTGTATCGACATGGGCAAGTTATTTGGAACGGACGGCATTCGAGGTGTGGTGAACGCGGGCCTGGACGCCGACCTGGCGTATAAAGTGGGACTGGCGGTGGCCACAGTGCTGGCGAAGAACAAGGGAGGCAAGCCCCTGGTGACCATCGGCAAGGACACCCGCATCTCCGGCGACCTGCTCAAGGGTTCGCTGATTTCGGGGCTGTGCACCGCCGGAGCGGATGTGCTGGACCTGGGCACCCTGCCCACCCCTGGGGTGGCCTGGGTGACGGTGGACGAGGAGGCTGACGCGGGAATTGTCATCTCCGCCAGCCACAACCCCTTTGAGCACAACGGCATTAAAATCTTCAACGGCGAAGGCTTCAAGCTGTCCGACGAACTGGAGGAAAAGATTGAGGATATCGTCCTTTTCGGTTCCAACAACGTGCCAATGAAGACAGGGGCAGATATCGGCAAGGTGAGCTACGCGGCCCCCAAGGCCAGCGAGGACTACATTGACTACCTGGAAGGCACCATCGACTCCACGCTGGGCGGGCTGCACATTCTGGTGGACTGCGCCAACGGTGCCGCCTCGGCCACCGCCGCCCGGCTGTTTGACCGCTTCTCCAAGCTGCGCACCGATGTCATCAACGCTGACCCGGACGGGGTGAACATCAACGACCGCTGCGGCTCCACCCACATGGACGCCCTGGCCGCCATGGTGAAGGCGGGAGGCTACGACATCGGCATTGCCTTTGACGGCGACGCCGACCGCTGCCTGGCGGTGGACGAGCGGGGCAGTCTCATTGACGGCGACCAGATTATGGCCGCCTGCGGCTTAGATATGAAAGCCAAGGGCCGGCTGACCAAAGATACTGTGGTAGCTACCGTCATGTCCAATCTGGGCTTCCGCCTCTACGCCAAAGAGAGGGGCATGGAGTTGGAGTGTACCGATGTGGGAGATCGGAACGTGCTGGAGCGCATGGTGGAGAAAGGCTACCGCCTGGGGGGCGAGCAGTCGGGGCACATGATTTTCCTGGACCACGCCACCACCGGCGATGGCCAGCTCACTGCCCTGAAAATACTGGCCCTGCTGAAGGAGAGCGGAAAGACAGCCTCAGAGGTGTTCAGCGCCTGCCCCCGGTATCCTCAGGTGCTGATTAACATTCCAGTGGCAGACAACGATGTGAAAAAGGCCGCCATGGCCAGCCCTCTGCTGGCCCAGGCTGTGGCCCGGGAGGAGGAGGCTCTGTCCGGCGAGGGCCGGGTGCTGGTGCGCCCCTCGGGAACGGAGGCGCTCATGCGGGTGATGGTAGAGGCCAGGACGCAGGAAGACGCGCAGAAGACCGCCCAACGCCTGGCCGACTTGATCCCGACGCTTTGAGTAAAGCGGAAAATTATTCCAGACTGGAAATTATGAACAAACTTTTTTGGGAAAAGCCTTGACAAGTCTGAACATTTTGTTTATTATGAAAGACAGCCGAGATAATAGTATGGAACACATATTTCCAAACGCCTCTGATGAGGAGCTGTGTTTGGGTGCGGCCCAGGGTGATCCTCGGGCGGAGACAGAGCTGGTAGGACGATATGGCTGGCTGGTCCGGGCCTGTGCTCGTCCCCTGTTTCTGGCGGGGGGTGACAGCGAAGATCTGATTCAGGAGGGTTTTTTGGGTCTGCTCACCGCAATCCGGAGTTTTGATCCGGAGCGGGATGCCGCTTTTCGCACCTTTGCTGAGGTTTGCGTCCGCAGCCGCCTGCACACCGCCGTCCGGGCGGCCCAGGGCGGCAAGCATGCGCCTTTGAATCACAGTGTTTCCTATGAGCCCCCTCTTTTTGACGGAACCAACGCATATTTGTTTTCCAGTGCCGAAAGCCCGGAGGATGTGGTTATCGGCAGAGAAGAGCTGAAGGAGCGCCTGGAGGTGCTCAAGGGCCGATTATCCAAGTTTGAAGCGCAAATCCTATCCCCCTACCTGAACGGCCTCTCCTGCGGGGAGATCGCCCAGCGGGTGGGCCGATCCCAGAAGTCGGTGGACAACGCCATTCAGCGCATCCGCCGCAAAACGGCCCTGCAAATTTCAACTGGCGTATCCAGCGAGAGCTGATCGCAATATCACACGCCCAGGCGTTTCGCCGGGCAAAAAGTCAAAGAGAGGGAATATCCAATGTACGAAGACAAGATCCTGGTATGCAAAGAGTGCGGCAACGAGTTCACCTTTACCGCTGGTGAGCAGGAGTTCTATGCGGAGCGTGGCTT
>CAMTMZ010000009.1 GCA_947073765.1 uncultured Bacillota bacterium
TTTGATTACAGCAAAAAAATGATAGAATTGGCTAAAAGACGGCAATCACAATATGCAAAACAAATTGAATTTTGTGTGGCGGATGCGACCGATAGAAAAAGTATATTAGAATTAAAAAGAAATCGAGCCTTTACGAAAGCAGTTTCTAATATGGCAATTATGGATATTACGGACATTGAACCACTTCTTATGGCTGTTTATGAACTGTTGCAGGAAAGCGGAATTTTTGTCTTTGCAACGCAACACCCTTGTTTTGTCACGTTGACTGAAAAATATATGACACCGCACAGTTACTATGATATAGCGATTGAAGGGCAACCGAAAGAGCAGATTTATTATCATCGTTCCATACAAGATATTTTTAACCTTTGTTTTAGAGCTGGATTTGTCATTGATGGATTTTATGAAGAATGTTTCAAAACCAACAAAGAAATTCCTATGGTAATGATAGTAAGGCTTAAGAAGGTAAAACGTGATAGCTTAAAATAAATTCAAGTTTGTCGGGTAAATAGCAAACCCAGCCGAGCCAGTCAACGATAAAATGAACGCCGCTTCGCGCCGTCGTTGACAGCCCCGCCCGTCTTTGCTGGTAGGCAATCAAGGGGCGACAGCAAGGAGTACTGCCGCCCCGCACTATTATTCAGAGAGGGGGAATTTCCATGACCGAAGATGAAGCCTACAAGGTGCATATCCAGTACACATTCAATGCCTTTTGCAAGGTAGTCATTCGTCACGCAGCCATAGATAAAATCTTGAAGCTGCGCCGGAGGTGGGAACGGGAAGTTTCCCTTGATTATCTGATGAGTGAAAAGTTTGTCCAGCTTGCCGAGCCGGAGTAGCTTGAAGAATATCTTTTTACCGCCTGCGGCCAGACCGCCGTTCTGTATCATGCGGAGCTTGCCGCCGCCCTTGCCCTTTTGCCGGAGCAGACGCAGGAAGAAATTTTTCGTTACTATTTCCTGCGCCAGCCGCAGCGAGTGATCGGCGTACATATTGGCCGGACACGCAGCACAGCGGGGCGGCATATCCGGCTTGCCTTGCAGCGGTTAAGGCGGCTCATGGAGGGAAATGACTATGAGTAAACTTCTCCCCTATGAAACAATCGTCAAAGCCCATGAGGGCGACCCGGACGCAATCGACACCATTCTTTCCCACTATGCCGGATATATCCGCTACTGTTCCAAAGTACACGGGAAAGTCAACGCCGAAGTTGAGGAACATATAAAGCAACAGCTCATTGCCGCCCTGTTCAAATTTCGCTTTGACCGATAAACAAAGAACAAACACTGGCTGTCATTAGCGGTTTCACTCCAGCCAGTTTACAATTCATCTATTCCTAAAGGAAGCAGGTCATAGTATAATAGAACCAACGACAAATATACTTTTAGGGGAGATATAGCAATATGAAAAGTAATAAATACTTAACTATTGGCTTATTAACAGGATTTATTGTCGGTGGTTGCATAGGTGTGTTGGCATGGGCGTTTTTGCAAAATCTTTTTGCTATTTCTATTTGTGCAGGTATCGGAATGTTGATTGGAATTGTTATAGGTACATTGATTGATTATGAAAAAAATAATCATCAAGAGAAATAGAAAAAATGCACAATGCCTTAAAGGGAAAACAGGAATTTATTGTGCTATCCATCATCGGGCCAACCTGACCTGAACTTTCAAAACTGAATATCCACCGCCCATCGGCGGCCAGCGAAAGCAGTAAGTCTGAAAAAGATTTGCTGCTTTTTTCTTTATCCGTTTGGCAAAATCGCAAAGTCATCCGTAGTAGGTAGGTGAAGCCGGAAACAAAAAATTTTCTGCGGCGGTAGCCAAATCTGCATTTTCTGTATTTCTAAGGCAAAGGAAAATTTGAGAAAATTCCCGGCAAGCGGGTAGCTGGCGGCCTTTGAAATGTATCTTTAGCGGAAAGAAAGAACTGCGGGTAAAAATCGCCCCACGCCGTAAGATTTTTGCAGAAATCCGGCCAAAACAGGCGGCAGCTATACGAGTAGTAAGTGCAAGGGGAAATCTACGGCTTACTTAGAGCAAGTTTCTACCACGGTGCCAAAATCCGCAATTCTGCGGTTTTGCCCCTCGCGGGAAACTTGTTGGGGAGTGCCTTCCCCAAACCCTGCTATGCGGCTTACGCCGCAAAAATATTTCTGTCCGGCAGACAGGAAATGCCCCGAAAATAGCTAACAGACCAGCCCATTTTTTGTGATAAGTGAAAGGAGGTTTACAGCCCATGCCGAAGCGATACAACACCCCCCACCGCAGCCATGTTGTGAAAACCCGGCTGACCGATGAAGAATACGCCGACTTCACAGAACGGCTTGCGCCCTATGGTATCAGTCAGTCCGAATTTCTCCGGCAGGCCATCCGGCGCACTACCATACGCCCCGTACTCCATGTGTCGTCAGTCAATGACGAGCTGCTCTCCGCTGTCGGGAAGCTCACAGCCGAGTACGGCAGGATTGGCGGCAATCTCAACCAGATTGCCCGCACCCTCAACGAGTGGCATAGCCCCTACCCGGCTATGGCAAAGGAATTGCGGGAAGCGGCCGCCGACCTTGCCGCCCTCAAGTATGAAGTCCTAAAGAAAGTAGGTGACGCCGTTGGCAACACTCAAGCATTTAGGCTCTAAGAACGCCGACTACGGAGCCGCCGAACAATACCTGCTCTTTGAGCATGACGAATTTACTATGAAGCCCGTCCTTGATGAAAACGGCAGGCTTATCCCCCGTGAGGATTATCGCTTGTCCACGCTGAACTGCGGCGGCGAGGATTTTGCCGTTGCGTGTATGCGCTCCAATCTCCGCTATGAGAAAAATCAGCGGCGGGAGGATGTGAAAAGCCACCACTATATCATCAGCTTTGACCCACGGGACGGGCCGGACAACGGCCTGACCGTAGACCGGGCGCAGGCGTTGGGGGAGCAATTCTGTAAAGAGCATTTCCCCGGCCATCAGGCCCTTGTCTGCACCCACCCGGACGGGCATAACCACAGCGGCAACATCCATGTGCATATCGTCATTAACAGCCTGCGGATAGAGGAAGTGCCGTTCCTGCCCTACATGGACAGGCCAGCGGACACGAAAGCCGGGTGCAAGCACCGCTGCACCGACGCAGCCCTACGCTACTTCAAGTCCGAGGTCATGGAGATGTGCCACCGGGAAGGACTTTACCAAATCGACCTCTTGAACGGCAGCAAGAACCGTGTCACAGACCGGGAATATTGGGCGCAGAAAAAGGGACAGGCCGCACTGGACAAGCAGAACGCCCCCATGATTGCAGGCGGTATCACGCCCCGGCAGACCAAGTTTGAAACGAACAAGGAGAAGCTGCGGCAGACCCTACGGAAAGCCCTTGCCACCGCTGCCAGCTTTGACGAGTTTTCCTCTCTGCTGTTGCGGGAGGGTGTGACCGTCAAGGAGAGCCGGGGGCGGCTGTCCTACCTCACGCCAGACAGGACGAAGCCTATCACCGCCCGGAAGCTGGGCGGCGACTTTGACCGCACCGCCGTCCTTGCCGTTTTGGAGCAGAACGCCCAGAGGGGCGTAACGGTTCGCTACACCCCGCAGCACCAAGCCGCCAGAGCCGCCGAACAGACCGCAGCCATACCCGAATACCTACACGCCGGGAAAGGCCGCTTACAGGGCGAAAAGACAGGGAAAATCGACCCCAGACAGGACAGTGTGCAGCGGCTTGTGGACATTGAGCAGAAGATGGCCGAGGGCAAGGGCAAAGGCTATGAACGATGGGCGAAGATACACAATCTGAAACAGGCCGCCAAGACCCTGACCATCTACCAACAGTACGGCTTTTCTTCCCCGGAACAGCTTGAAGCCGCCGTTGCTACCGCCTATCAGGAAATGCGCCAGACCAGCGGCGAACTGAAAGCACTGGAAACGAAGCTGCAAGGGAAAAGGGAGTTGCGGCAACAGGTACTTGCCTATGCCAAGACCAAGCCCATCCGCGAGGGGCTGAAAGCGCAGAAATCCGAGAAAGCCCGCGCCGCATACCGCCAGGCAAACGAGAGCGATTTTATCATAGCCGAAGCCGCCGCCCGGTATTTCAAGGCACAGGGGCTTACCAAGCTGCCCGGCCGAAAAGCGTTGCAGGCCGAGATCGAGCAGCTTATCTCCGAGAAAGACGGCCTGTACAACACCTATCACGAACAGAAGCAGCGGTTCAGGGAGTTGCAGACCGTCAAGCGGAACATCGACCAGATTTTGCGCCGGGAAGAGCCGCACCGCAGAAAGGAGCAGAGCCATGAACGATAAGCCGTCCCGCATGGACTACCGCCAGCACCAGGCAGCCCGCCGCCTTGTGCATGAGTGCTGTAACTACGACGAGGGGAACTGCCTGCTGTTAGACGACGGGGAGCCTTGCGTGTGCGTCCAGAGCATTTCCTATTCCCTCATGTGCCGCTGGTTCCGTGTGGCTGTCCTGCCCCTTGACGGGGAGCTGGCCGCAGCCCTCTTGTACCGGGGGAGCCGGAAACGCTGCGCGGTCTGCGGGGCGGCCTTTGTCCCCAAATCCAACCGGGGGAAATACTGCCCCGGCTGCGCCGGGTGCATGAAGAAACGCAAAGCCGCCGAGAGAAAGCGGAAACAAAGGCAGAAATGTCACGCTTTAGAGCCTTTCAAACCCGCATAAATCAAGGCTTTTTTCGTGGGTGTCAAAGGGTATGCGATACATTTATCCTTTCCCCCCGGAAATGCCGTCCTAATGCGTGACAAAGCCCAAAAACGACACAACACAGAGGGAGGTGATACTATCGCTGATTATATCAGGGCAGACACCACGCTGCCCGCCTATCTTCCATACCCCCGTTTCCTGCTGAAAATGGAGATTTCACAGACCGCCAAGCTGCTGTATGCGCTTTTATTAGACCGCTCCACCCTGTCACAGAAGAACGGCTGGCAGGACGGCGAGGGCAGGATATTCATTGTCTACCCCGTTGCGGAGATAGCGGAAATGCTGGACAAGGGTTGTACCGCCATCAAGGGAGCCTTGAAAGAACTGGACGCAGCCGGGCTTTTAGAACGGGAACGGCGGGGCTTCTCCGCACCCAATCGGCTTTATGTGAAAGTGCCGCCTGTCCCAGTGGTACGGTTTTCCGACCAACTGATGGCCGGAAAAGCGACCCTCATACAGTCGGAAAAGCGACCTTATGACGGTCGGAAAACCGACCCTATGATGGTCGGAAAACCGACCCCTAACAAAACTAATATAAACAACTTAATAGAGAACCAAACAATGAGAGCGAGTGGGGAGCCGCCCACAGCTTATGGCCGATATGAGAATATTTTTCTGTCAAAGGACGAATATGACGAGTTACAGGCAGAATACCCGGACAGGCTGGAACGGCTGATTGAGGAAATGAGCCATTACCTTGCCGCCAGCGGGAAAGCCTACCAGAATTATGCCGCCGCCTTGCACAGATGGGCGGCCAATGACAAAAAGGGAGCCGTAAAACAGGGCATCCCCGACTATACCTGTATGGAGGGAGAAAGCTTATGACAAGTGAAATCAAAGATATTTTGGAGAACATGACAACCGCCGCCCCGGAGATGGAGGACTATATCGGCGAGGACGGACTGCTTTACTGCGGAAAGTGCCATACGCCGAAAGAAGCCTACTTCCCGGAGGGTAAGGAGCTGTTTGGCCGTGACCGCCACCCGGCAGAGTGCGACTGCCAGAGAGCCGCCCGTGAGCAGCGGCAGGCCGCCGAGGAACACCGCCGCCATGTGGAAGCCGTGGAAAATCTGAAACAGAGGGCTTTTGCCGACTCAGCCATGCAGCAATGGACATTCGAGAACGACAACGGCAGAAACCCGCAGACCGGGATTGCCCGGCGGTATGCGGAGCATTGGGAAGAAATGCAGGCCGAAAACATCGGCTGCCTGTTCTGGGGGAACGTCGGCAACGGGAAAAGCTACCTTGCGGGCTGTATCGCAAACGCCCTCATGGAGAAAGAAGTCCCCGTATATATGACGAACTTCGCCGTTATCCTGGGCGACCTCTCTCCCGGCTTTACAGGCCGGAATGAGTATATTTCCCGCCTTTGCCGCTATCCGCTGCTTATCATTGACGACTTCGGCATGGAGCGTGGCACCGACTATGGACTGGAACAGGTATTCCATGTGATTGATACCCGATACCGCAGCAACAAGCCGCTGATCGCCACCACCAACCGCCCGCTGGACGAGTTGAAAAAGCCGACAGACACGGCCCATTCCCGGATTTATGACCGACTGCTGTCCATGTGCGTCCCGATACGCTTTACTGGCGTCAACTTCCGGCAGGAAACCGCAAAGCGGAAAATGGAAACCATGAAGAAACTGCTGGCTGAATGAAAGGAGTATTGCCTATGGAGAATATCAAGCAGCACGACCACCGTACCACCCGCCGCCCCGACTGCGTGACGGAAATCCGCATGGGGAATACCGTTCTTGTCGTGTCCGGCTTTTTCAAGAAAGACACCACCAGCACCGCCGCCGACAAGATGGCGAGGGTACTGGAAGCGGAAGCCGCTGCTACACAAAAAAAGGCGATTTGACAAGCTGTAAAGAAGCAGATTTATCACTTTTACCGCTGTACAGCCGCCCCTGTTCCGTGGTACAATGAAACCACGGAATAGTGGGGCTGGCTGTCGGAAACGGAGGATTTTATGTTAAGACAAGCCACCCAAAACCTCATTACCGCCCTTTATCCGAGATTGTCCCATGAGGACGAATTGCAAGGCGAGAGCAATTCCATTTCCAACCAGAAACGGATTTTGGAAGCCTACGCCAAGCAGAACGGCTTTACCAATCTGCGCTGGTACACCGACGACGGCTACTCAGGTGCGAACTTCCAGCGGCCCGGATTTCAAGCCATGCTTGCAGACATTGAAGCCGGGAAAGTCGGCACCGTCATAGTCAAGGACATGAGCAGGCTGGGGCGTAATTACTTGCAGGTGGGATTTTACACGGAAATGCTGTTCCCTCAAAAGGGCGTGCGTTTTATCGCTGTCAATGACAACGTGGACAGCGCAAACGGCGGCATGGACAATGATTTTACCCCTCTGCGGAACTTATTTAACGAATGGCTGGTGAGAGATACGAGCAAGAAAATCAAGGCAGTAAAGAAAGCAAAAGGCATGAGCGGCAAGCCTGTAACCAGCAAGCCAGTCTATGGCTATCTCATGGACAAGGACGAGAACTATATCGTTGACGAGGAAGCCGCCCCGGTTGTCCGGCAGATTTACCAGCTTTGCCTTGCGGGAAATGGCCCGACCAAGATTGCCCGTATGCTGACGGAGCAGCAAATCCCCACGCCGGGGACGCTGGAATACCGCAGGACGGGCAGCACCCGACGCTACCACCCCGGCTATGAGTGCAAGTGGGCGACAAACACCGTCGTCCATCTGCTGGAAAACCGGGAGTACACTGGCTGTCTGGTAAACTTCAAGACGGAGAAGCCCTCTTACAAGGTCAAGCACAGCGTTGAGAACCCCATCGAGAAGCAGGCTATCTTCCCAAATCACCATGAGCCGATTATCGACACGGAAACATGGGAGCGTGTGCAGGAGTTACGCAAGCAGCGAAAACGCCCGAACCGCTATGATGAAGTGGGGCTGTTCTCTGGTATGCTGTTCTGCGCCGACTGCGGCCATGTGCTGTATCAGCAGCGGTATCAGAACAAGAACCGCAAGCAGGACTGTTATATCTGCGGCAGCTACAAGAAGCGTACCCGTGACTGTACGGCACACTTTATCCGCACCGACCTTTTGACGGCGGGCGTGCTTTCCAATCTCCGGCAAGTGACGGAATACGCCGCCAGGCATGAGAGCCGCTTTGTAAAGCTGCTCATCCAGCAGAACGAAATCGGCGGCAAGAGAAAGACCGCCGCAGCCACGAAGCAGCTTGAACAGGCCCAGACACGCATTGCCGAAGTGAACCGCATTATCAAGCGGCTGTATGAGGACAATGTAAGCGGCAAAATCAGCGACGAGCGTTTCATGGAGCTGTCGGCGGACTATGAGCAGGAGCAGCGGGAACTGAAAGACCGGGCTGCCGCTTTGCAGGAGGAACTTTCCAAGTCGCAGGCCGCCACCGTCAACGCCGAGAAATTCATGGGGATTGTGAGAAAGCACCTTGCTTTTGAAGAATTGACCCCCACCCTCTTGCGGGAAATGATTGAGAAAATCGTCGTGCATGAGTGCAGCTATGACGAGAACGGCACCCGCAGGCAGGACATTGAGATTTATTACAGCTTTGTCGGCAAGATAGACTTGCCGGAAGCCTAACGCCTGACCTATCCGACACAGCCCTAAGTGCCGGATAGGAACGGCAAAATTTTTTACACTTCTATTACTTCTTTATCGCACATTAGCAAATAGTCATGGTCCCAGTTATAGTATGATCGAATTTCTTCTATTGATCCCCCGTTGATCAAACCGTAAGCTGTCCGGCGGATATCCCGATCCATATTCTGCAAATAGTCATGAAAGCACACGCTGTTTTGAAAATCGCCGTGCGGCGCCTGCAATAATTGAATACGCGAAACTTGAACCTCTTCACTGACTTCCTGATCCAAAGAGGCCTGGCTGTACAACCAAAAACTATTTTGTCTCTTGGTCTCCACAAGCGCGTCCCAGATAATTAAATAGGCCCTCTTCCAACCGCGGAAGCTGGACGAAGAAAAAGAGCTGGGATTATCCCGATATACGCTGAGAAATGCCTCCCATGCACACTGATACAAATCTCCGTTGCTGTCCGAAAGATGCTGATCACAAAATATATCTTTAATAAATTTGTGAATCAGCCGCTGTTCTCTGGGAGAAAAATCCCGCTGCTTATATTTCATGCGCTCCTCTTTTCTTTGGTTCTTTTTTTGCCCTTCACCAGCCCTGATAAAGCCGGCGGTTGAGACAGTTCTTCACAGCATCCCACCCATATCTGCCGTTCCTGACACCAGGCCATGGTATAGACTGCGGTCAGTAAAATTCCTCTTTCTTCCAGATGATCGGCCAGCTCCAAATATGTCGCGCTTCCTCCTTTGGCAGAAAATCGAATATTGGGCGTTTCCATTGGATAGAACACCAAGTACCGGCCATCCGGACTGGACTGAATCCAAAACTCCCTCTGCGTGCCGGCTTTTCTCCGAAAGGCTCCGTTCATTGAGACAAGTCCTTTTTCGGTAACCGAAATCCGCAGGGTATCATAGTTGTGCTGATGGGGCGGAATATCCTGCAGTGTGCTGAAATCCAGATCCGAAAAGTTCATAAGTATTCACTCCTTGAAAAAATATGTACGCAGTATACCTTACTTTTGACCAAGGCACCAGATTAAAAATGGCTAATGTTTTACCGCTGCCGCATCAATTTTTCTGAAAAATTCTTTCCAAAACATGTGATATACTATGGTTTTACACAAAATCAGTGCAGAAAATTCAAATTTCCTCCATACCCATCATTTGCTGGGTTACATAATGAATCCCCCCGGCTTGCCGGGGGGATCTGGTATTCATTACTATCCTCAAGGTCAGAGCTTTAACCCCAGCCGCCGGTAAATTCCGGCTGGCAATCCAAATCCTGGACCACGAAAATCTCGTATAAATGGGACAGGGCATCCCAGGTGGCCTTATCCATGCATCCGGTCACCGGCAGGCCGGCAGCCTTTTGCAGCCACCGCACATTTTCTGCTGAGGCGGGTCCGTGGATCCCGTCTGCCTGGCAGGGAACAATTCCCTCAAAGTGGCGGGAGAGCACATTGAACATAGTCTGGGGAACAATCATATATTCCTTTGTATTACCCTCATGGACCTGTATCCCTTCGGAGGGAAAGACCCGGGCAGCCCGAGCATAGCTCTCTCTGGACTGCTGCTCCAGCCAGCTGCTGCGGATGGCGTCCCAGGTGGCCTGGTCCACCGTACCGGTTACAGGCAAACCCGCCTCCCTCTGGAAACGCATCACCGCCTCCAAGGTGCGCTCACCGTAGACGCCGTCCGGCACCAGCTGGGGTAAAAACCGATAGGTCTGGGACAGCTGATTGAGCATATATTGCAGGCTGCTCACCGGCTTGGCAAGCATCTCCCGCTCCAGCAGCTCCCGTCCTGCGGCGCTGTCTCTCATACCTCCACTCCTCTCTGTCCGTCTTTTCCGTCCACCTGGCCCAAAATCAAGGGACTGCCCGGGTACTGACCCATCCTGGGGGTGTTGTCCCAGTATTCCGGTTTCTCAGCCTGGGTCCCATCTGTTCGGGCCAGTATGGGAATGGCATCCTCCCGCAGAGACTGGGCCCGCACCGTATCCCGGCGGAGGAAGTAGTCCGCCAGGGCGAAATTATTATAGATGGAATTCCAGGTGGTCTCATCCACATAGCCGTTAGGCGTAAGGCCCACCAGCTGCTGATAGGTGCGCACCGCCCGGGTGGTGGAGGGCCCGAACTCACCATCTACCGTCATGGGGGACAGGGAGTTGTCAAACTGGGCCAGCAGGGCCAGCATATATTGGAGGATGCCCACCTCGGGTCCGCTGTCCCCCTCCTCTAGGGGACCGGCAAACTGGAACAGAACCGTGACGATCGTCTGCCCCTGGCTCACCAGCTCGGCCAGCTGGAGGATGCCCGTGTAGAGGTAGACCATCTTGTACCAGGTGGCCTTGCCCACCACCCCGTCAGGGGTCAGATTGAAAATCTGCTGGAAGGTGCGCACAGCGTCTCTGGTATCCTCCTCATACACACCGGTGACGGGGGATATCTTTGGAATGGCGGGGTAGTTTTGGGAGATGCGGTTGAGCATGGTCTGTACCGCCGTCACGCTCACGCCCACAGAGCCCAGCCGGAGGGGCGTCTGAGGATAGGTGGGAGAGATATTCTGGATGGGGGCGTCCACCACCAGCTCAACGTTGTCCCCATAGTAGTGGCGCAGGATCTCCATGGAGTTGGCCCCCTCCTGTGCCAGCTCCTGGCTGCCCCACTGGGACAGACCGTCGCAGGTAGAGGTGGTACCGTTGCAGAACTTGGCGGCCAGGGGCTCCACAAAACCCTGACGGCGGATATAGTCGTTAAAGATCTCGTCCACCATTTGGCTGATATTTTCAAAGATATTCCTTCCCCGGATGAATTTTTGGTCATACTGGGTGGTGGAGGTGATCTGGAAATCGTAGCCCCGGCTTGGGTAAAACTCAGTATACACCCGGTTCAGGGCAAAGGATATGATGGCCAGAATATTGGCCCGAATAGCGGCAGGCTCCCAGGTTGGGTAAATTTCGCTGGAGGCCACGTTTTTCACGTAGTCAGGAAAGGAGACGGTAACATTCTCCGCCCACTGGTCCGGAAGCCCCAGATGCACCGTAATGGTACGGGGCACATATGGAATAATCACGGGCATGGCGGTTCCCCCTCACAGGCTCTGGGCGGGGATGTCCCGCTGGTCCCGCTGCTGAAGGCTGCACAGCCCCTGGGGCAGGGGAATCAGTTCCATATCCTGCACTGTCTCTACGTCTGGGAACACCTGCACATTCTCTACCTGAAGCATGGCGTAGCCCGGCTGCTCCGCCCACACCGAACACAGGGCGCAGGGAGCCCCATCACCGGGCAGGCCGCCGGGAGAGGTGCTCTCACCCAGGGCTGGGGTGTCTATGGATACGTTTTTAATCTTTCCGCTGCTGTCAGTACATTGAACGGAGAGCAGCTTCCATCTGCCCTCTGTCCCTGGGGCAGCCACCACAACGGTGGCCCCCTCCAGGGGTATCTGCGCCTGGGAGGTGTACACCCGGACGCTTAAGGTTCCTGTTGCTTGCATTGTGATACCTCCTAAAACGGCGGACGCTCTCCGCCGTTTATCCTATCCTATGCAGCGGCGAGGCAGGGTGTCCCCCCTTGCAAACGTTCCGCATTTATAGTACAATAAGCTGATATTGGAAAAAGAAGGTGCGCTTTCATGAGCATGACGGCCGTGAAATCGGTGGACCCCGGCAGTCCGGCCCACCGGGCAGGGGTGCGTCCCGGAGAGACTCTCACCCACATCAACGGCCATCCCGTGGTAGATGTGCTGGACTACAAATTTTACAGCTACGACCCCCGCCTGGAGCTCACTTTAAAAAGTCCAGAGGGGACAGTGCGCACCCTGCGTCTGCGCAAGGGCGAGGGGGATGACCTGGGCCTGGAGTTTGAGACCTATCTGATGGACAAAGCCCGGTCCTGCGCCAACCGATGCGTATTCTGCTTTGTGGACCAGATGCCCCCGGGGATGAGAAAAAGCCTCTACTTCAAAGACGACGACGCCCGGCTCAGCTTTCTTCTGGGCAATTACCTCACCCTCACCAATCTCTCTCCCCGGGAGGTCCAGCGGATCATCGACCTGCGCATCTCCCCCATCAATGTATCCGTCCACACCACCAACCGCCGCCTCCGGGAGGAGATGCTGCAAAATCCCCGGTCCGGAGAAGGTATTGATATCATGGAGCGGTTTGCCCAACATCACATCACCATGAACTGCCAAATTGTCTCCTGCCCCGGAATCAACGATGGACCGGAGCTGGACAAGACCCTGGCCGACCTGTCCGCCATGTATCCGGCAGTAAACAGCGTATCGGTGGTGCCGGTGGGAGTAACCAAATACCGGGAGGGGCTCTACCCCCTGAAAATCTACACCCGGGATACCGCCGCCGCCCTGGTGGACCAGGTGGAGGCCTTCGCCGCCCGCCACCTGGAGGAGTGCGGGACCAGGCTGGTATGGTGCTCCGACGAGTTCTACCTCCTGGCTGGGCGGGATCTGCCTCCCGAGGACTACTTCGAGGATTTTACCCAGCTGGACAACGGGGTGGGGATGCTCACCCTCCTCAGCCGGGAATTTGGCCGGGCGCTGGATTTAATGGAACAGTCAGAGCTGGAGCGCACCCGTCCCTTTTCCATCGCCACAGGGGTATCCGCCGCCCCGTTTTTGGCAAAATTAGTGGGACAAGCCCAGGAAAAATGTGGTACAATAGCGGGGCAGGTCTACCCCATCGTCAACCATTTCTTTGGCGAGACCATCACCGTAGCTGGTCTGGTCACCGGCAGGGACCTTATTGATCAGCTCCGTGGAAAGAAGCTGGGGGAGCGTCTGCTTATCCCCGCCTCCATGCTTCGTTCTGGGGAGAATGTCTTTCTGGACGACGTGACCACCGCCGACGTGGAGCGAGCGCTGGGGGTGCCCGTGGTCCCCGTCCCCCAGGACGGCTATGAACTGCTGGACGCCATCTGCGGTATTGAACTCACCCCCGACACGCAGCGTCCGACCTGGGAAAATGAGGAATTTTACCGGTATAATCCGTAAAGGAAGTGAGCCTATGAAACCCTTAGTTGCCATTGTGGGCCGGCCCAACGTGGGCAAGTCCATGCTCTTCAATAAGCTGTGCGGACAGCGGCTGTCCATTGTGGAGGACACCCCCGGCGTTACCCGGGATCGGCTGTACGCCCAGTGCGAATGGCGCAGCCGCATGTTTGACATTGTGGACACCGGCGGCATCGAGCCGGGCACCGACGACCAGATTCTCTCCTTCATGCGGGAGCAGGCGGAGATTGCCATTGGCGCCGCCACCGTGATCGTCTTTGTCTGCGACATCAAAACCGGTATGACCGCCTCCGACCAGGAGGTGGCCAATATGCTGCTACGCTCCGGCAAACCTGTCGTTTTGGCGGTGAACAAGGCCGACCAGACCGGCCGGGAGAACCCCGACATCTACGAGTTCTACAACCTGGGCCTGGGCGACCCCATCGCCGTCTCCGCCGTACACGGCCACGGCACCGGCGACCTGCTGGACGCCTGCTTCGCCTTCTTCCCTCCCGAGGACGAGGTGGAGGAAGAGGACGACGTGGTGAAGGTGGCCATCATTGGCAAGCCCAACGTGGGCAAGTCCTCCCTGGTCAACCGAATCCTGGGGGAGGAGCGGGTCATTGTCTCCAACGTTGCCGGCACCACCCGGGACGCGGTGGACAGCTTCTTTGAGAACAAGCAGGGAAAATTCCTGTTCATCGACACCGCCGGGATGCGGAAGAAGTCAAAAGTGGACGACCGGATCGAGAAATTTTCTGTCCTACGGGCCACCATGGCCATCGAGCGCTCCGACGTGTGCCTTATCATGATTGACGCCCAGGAGGGGGTCACCGAACAGGACACAAAGGTCGCCGGGCTGGCCCACGAGGCCGGAAAAGCCTGCATCATCGTGGTCAACAAGTGGGACGCCATCGAGAAGGACGGCAAGACCATGGACAAAATGCGCCAGGACGTGATGCGGGACCTGTCCTACATGACCTACGCCCCCATTGTGTTCATCTCCGCCCTGACAGGCCAGCGGGTGGACCGGCTCTTTGAGCTGATTAATTACGTAAACAACCAGGCGGCTATGCGCATCACCACCGGCATGCTCAACTCCCTGCTGGCTGACGCCACCGCCCGGGTCCAGCCCCCCACCGACAAGGGCCGGCGGCTCAAGGTCTACTATATGACCCAGGTAGGTATCAAGCCCCCCCACTTTGTCTGCTTCTGCAACGACGCCCGGCTGTTTCACTTCTCCTACCAGCGGTATCTGGAGAACCAAATCCGCTCTACCTTCGGTCTGGAGGGCACCCCCGTGCGCCTCACCGTCCGGGAGCGGGGCGAGAAGGAGGGGTAACTATGGAGGACGCGCTGGCCCTTTTCCGTCCTGTCTACACCGTCATCATGGCGATCGGCATTGCATACCTCCTGATGTGGATGGCCGTTATCGCCCTTGCGGCCTATTTTCTCGGCTGCTTCAACGGGGCGGTGATTGTCTCCAAATATATCCTGCGGGACGATATCCGCACCCACGGCAGCGGCAACGCGGGGCTGACCAATTTTTACCGCACCTTCGGCGGGCCTTTGACGCTGGGGGTCATCCTGTGCGATGTGATTAAGGCGGTCCTGGCCATCTTAATCGGATTGCTGATTGTCTCCCTGACCATTGGCAGCAATGGGATGTATCCGCTCTACGCCAAATACTGGGCGGGGCTGTGGTGCCTGCTGGGCCATATGTTCCCCTGCATGTTCCACTTCAAGGGGGGCAAGGGCATCCTCTCCGGCGGCACCATCGCCATCATGATCGACTGGCGCATCGCCCTGGTGGTGTGGGGCGGGTTTATCGTGCTGGCGGTGGTGACGAAATATGTCTCCCTGGGCTCCTGCTGGGCCGGGGCCTCCTTCCCCTTCGCCACCTGGTTTGTCTATCACGATATTCTTCTTCTGATCCTGTCTATCGTCATCGGCGGGCTCATCCTCTACATGCACCGGGGGAACATCCACCGGCTGCTGACTGGCACCGAAAACAAATTCGGCCTGCACCACAAGAAAATGTAAAAAAGCCTCCCCCTGGTGGGGGAGGCGATTATAACTGGGAGGTATTGCTATGAAAATCACGGTTCTTGGCAGCGGCGCATGGGGGACGGCCCTGGCGCTCCTGCTGTTGGAAAACGGCAACGACGTGACCTTATGGTCCTACCTGGAGGAGGAATCCAAGGTTCTCCGGCAGACCCGGGAGAACCCTATGCTGAAGGGGGTCCCCCTGCCCGGGGAGCTGAAGCTCACCACCGACATGGCGGCGGTACGCGGCTGCGGGCTGGTGGTGGTGGCCACCCCCTCCTTCGCGGTGCGCAGCACCGCGAAGCAGCTCAAGGAGCTGGCCGACCCGGGCACCATTCTGGTCTCAGTGTCCAAGGGCATTGAGAAGGACTCCTCCCTGCGCCTGAGCCAGGTGATTGAGGAGGAGGTCCAGGGCAAGTGCCCGGTGGTGGTGCTGTCCGGGCCCTCCCACGCCGAGGAGGTGGGCCGGAAAATCCCCACCGGCGTGGTGGTGGCCTCCGAGGACCTGTCCATCGCGGAAAGGGTACAGGACCTGTTCATGAATCAGCGCTTCCGGGTGTATACCAGCGACGACAAAATCGGCACCGAGATCTGTGCCGCCCTAAAAAACATCATCGCCCTGTGCGCCGGCTGCTGCGACGGCATGGGCTACGGAGACAACACCAAGGCCCTGCTGATGACCCGGGGGCTGGCCGAGATGGCTCGCCTCGGCGTGGCTCTGGGGGGCCGCAAGGACAGCTTTACCGGCCTTGCGGGCGTTGGCGATCTCATCGTCACCTGCACCTCCATGCACTCCCGCAACCGCCGGTGCGGCATCCTTATCGGCCAGGGCAGGCCGGTGGACCAGGCCGTGAAGGAGATCGGCGCGGTGGTGGAGGGCTACTACGCCACCAACAACGCCCGCACCCTGGCCCAGAAGGCCGGGGTGGAGATGCCCATCGCCCAGGCCGCCTATGAGGTCCTCTACGAGGGCCGGGACGTAAGAGCCGTGGTGGAGAACCTGATGCAGCGGGCCAAGCGGTCCGAGCGGGATGAGAGCTATCTATGACAGAAAAGCTTTACGAACAGGACGCGTTCCTGATTAAATTTGAGGCTCAGGTCCTTTCCTGTGAAAAGGGGAAAAAGGGCTTCGATATCGTGCTGGACCGCACCGCCTTCTACCCCGAGGGGGGCGGCCAGCCCTGGGACACCGGAACGCTGGGGGATGCCAAGGTGCTGGAGGTCCACCAGCGGGACGGCGAGATCATCCACATCTGCAACCACCCCCTGGAGCCGAGGACGGACGTCACCGGGATCATCGACTGGGACCGGCGGTTCGACCTGATGCAGCAGCACTCTGGGGAGCATATCGTCTCCGGGCTGGCTCACTACCTGTGGGGCTGTGAGAACGTGGGCTTCCACCTGGGGGCGGAGGTGGTCACCATCGACCTTGACCGCCCCCTGGATGAAAAACAATTTGCCGCGCTGGAGGAGACCGCCAACTGGCACCTCTGGCAGGTAAATCAGCCGGTGAACATCACCTATCCCTCGTCGGAGGAGCTGACGAACATCCACTACCGGAGCAAAAAGGAGCTCACCGGTCAGGTGCGGATTGTGGAGTTCCCCGGAGCGGACTGCTGCGCCTGCTGCGGCACCCACGTAGCCTATCCCGCTCAGGTGGGTCTGATCAAGCTGCTGTCCATGCAGAAATTCCGAGAGGGCGTCCGCATTGAGCTGGTGTGCGGCGGCCGGGCCCTCCGGTATCTCAGCCGGGCGCTGGAGCAGAACGCTCAGGTATCCCATTTTCTGTCCGCCAAGGTCTTTGAGACGGGAGCGGCGGTGGAGCGCCTGCTGGCCGAGAACGAGGCCCTGAAATCCCGGCTCATGTCCCTGGAGGAGGCCCGCTTTGCCCAGCTGGCCCGGCAATATTCCGGAACAGGGGACGTGGTTATCTTTGAGGAAGGTTTGTCGCCTGATTCCCTGCGCCGGCTGTGTGACGCGGTGCTTCATACCTGCGGGGGCCGGTGCGCCTGCTTCTCCGGAACGGAGGAGGGCGGCTATAAGTACGCTGTTGGCCAATCCGGCGGGAACCTGCGGGACTTTGTCCGGGATATGAACGCCGCCCTCACCGGCCGCGGGGGTGGAAAGCCCGGCTTTGTCCAAGGGTCCCTCCAGGCCGCCCGGCGGGAAATTGAGTCTTTTTTGAAAAGCGGAGGATTTGCGCTGTGAACCGAATATTCTGCATCGTGGGCAAGAGCTGTTCTGGAAAAGACACCCTCTACGCCCGTATTCTGGCGGAAGGCCGGCCGGCGCCTGTCCCTGTCATCCCCTGCACCACCCGCCCCCGGCGCACCGGCGAGACGGAGGGCCAGAACTACCGGTTCGTCACCCAGGAGCAGCTGGAGGAGTTCGAGGCCGGGGGCCAGGTAATCGAAAAGCGGGAATATCACACCACCCAAGGTCTGTGGATCTATTTTACCCTCCGCTTTGATTTAGACCACGACCGCCTGCTCATCACCACCCTCGAGGGAGCCGCGGCGCTGATGGACTGCTATGGCCCCCAGGCGGTCCACATCCTTTACCTTACCGTGGACGACCACACCCGGCTGCTGCGCTGCATCGCCCGGGAGGAGGGGCAGTCCCACCCGGACTACGCCGAGGTGTGCCGCCGCTTCCTGGCCGACCAGGCCGACTTCTCCCCGGAACGGCTGTCCAAATTCCCCAACCTCCACCCTATCGACACCGCGGCCGGCACGGACGACTGCCTGCGGCAATGGTGGACACTGTATCAAAGTACCGGTCACTGACAGCGCACCCTCCCCCCCTTCTCCGCATAGGATGGGGTGGATTCAATCCAACAGGAGGTGACTTCCATGGTAACTATGATTGCCACCGTTGTCCAGGCCTGGGGTACTCAGGTGCTGGTCACCGACAACGCCAACGGACAGCAGGTTCTGGTGAATACCAACTACTCCACCGGAAACTTGGCTGCCGGCGACCAGGTGCGCATCGTGTACAACGGCGTTATGACCGCCAGTATCCCGCCCCAGATCAGCGCCCAGTCTATCTGCGTGCTGCGGGTATATTAAATGTGCAAGGCCCCCCTGTACAGGGGGGCCTTCTTTTTCGGCACTAAAAGTGGGTCCAGTATTCCTTAAAGTTGTCCTGAAGCAACTGGGGCGTATCCAGCCCATAGGGGCACTTGGCGGCGCACTGGCCGCAGTGCAGGCAGTTTTCAATCTTCTTCATCTCACCCTGCCAGTAGTCGTTGAGCCAGTCCGCGGCGGGAGCCCGGCGGGCCATCAGGTTGATCCGGGCGCACTGGTTGATCTGGATGCCCACGGGACAGGGCATGCAGTACCCGCAGCCCCGGCAGAACCCGCCGGTGAGTTCGGTCCGGTCCTGGTCGATAACGGCCTGGAGCTCCGGCGTCAGCTGTGGAGTCTTTTGGACGCATGCCAGGAACTGATCCAGCTCCCACTCGTGCTGCACCCCCCAGATGGGGACCACCCCTTCCTGCCCCGCCATCCAGGCAGCGGCGGCGGTGCCGTTGCCCAGCAGTCCTCCAGCCATCCCCTTCATGGCCACAAAGCCCATCCCTTTGGTCCGGCACTTGTCCACCAGCTCCCGCTCCTTGGAACCGGAGAGATAGCTGTAGGGGAATTGGAGCAGGGCGTACAGCCCGGAGTCAACGGCCTCATGGGCCACGGCCAGGCGGTGATTGGTAATGGCAATGTGGCGGATCTTGCCCTGCTTTTTGGCCTCCAGAGCAGCGTCGTACAAGCCGTCATCCCCGCCGGGTTTGGGACAAAAGGCGGGGTTGTGGAACTGGTAAACATCAATATAGTCGGTACCCAGGTTTTTCAGGGAGGTCTCCAAATGCTCCCACAGCTGGGCGGCGGTCTGGGCATGGGTCTTGGTCGCGATCACAACTTTGTCCCGGATACCGGCGAAGGCACTGCCCATCTTCTCCTCGCTGTCAGAGTAAGCCCGGGCGGTATCAAAATAGTTTATCCCGCCGTCCACCGCCTTTCTCAGCAGGCAGGCGGCCTCCTCCCTGGTAATTCTCTGGATGGGCAGGCAGCCAAAACCGTTTTTCTCAATGATGATGCCAGTGGAACCTAATTGAATGTTTGTCACAATTACATCCCCTTCAGTTGAGCTTCCAGCTTGGCCACCAGCTCAGCCAGCTGGACAGCCCGCTCTTTCTCCGCCTCCACCACCTGGGCGGGGGCCTTGTTGACGAAGCCGGGGTTATTCAGCTTAGCGTTCAGCTTTTCCAGCTCCGCCCCCTGCTTTTTCAGTTCCTTCTCCACCCGGGCCTTTTCCTTCTCCAGGTCCACCAGCTCTCCCAGAGGGATGGACATCTGGGCAGCGTGGGTGACAATGGACACCTGTCCGGCGGCAGGCGCCTCGCCGGCAGGAACAATCTCCACCTCACTGGCGTAAGCCAGCTTTTTCAGGAAGGGCACACCCAGCGTAAAAGTATCTGTCTCTGCGGTAGCCACGGTGAGATGGGCCTTCTTGGATGGGGGCACGTTCATCTCACTGCGCCGGGCCCGAATGGCCCGGATGGCGTCCATGATAAGTTCCATGGCTTTCTCTTCGGCGGGGAAATTCATGGCATCCGCGGTAACGGGCCACTCCTGGAGCATGAGGAAAGAGCCGTCCTTCACCTCCTCGCCGTGGGGCAGAGCCTGCCAGATTTCCTCGGTGATGAAGGGCATGAATGGGTGGAGCAGCTTCAGCATCTGGGTGAGCACGCAGCACAGCACCTGCTGGGCCCTCACCTTGCTGTCCTCGTCCTCCCCCTGCAGGCGGGTCTTGGTCAGCTCGATATACCAGTCACAGTAGTCATCCCAGATAAAGTCGTAGATCTTCTGGGCGGCCACCCCCAGCTCGTACCGGTCCATGTTCTCGGTAATCTCAGAGACGGCCCGGTTCAGCTTGGACAAAATCCACTTGTCCTCCAGCTCCAGCTTTTGGGGCAGCTCGCACTTGTCGATGGTGAGGTTCATCATCAAAAAACGGCTGGCGTTCCAAATCTTATTGGCGAAATTGCGCATAGCCTCGCAGCGCTCGGTGTAAAAGCGCATGTCATTGCCCGGAGAGTTGCCGGTCACCAGATTGAAGCGCAGGGCGTCGGCGCCGTACTTGTCCGCAATCTCCAGGGGATCAATGCCGTTGCCCAGGGACTTAGACATCTTTCTGCCCTTGTCGTCCCGCACCAGGCCGTGAATGAATACAGTGTGGAAGGGAGGCTTTTTGGTGTGCTCACAGGCGGAGAAGATCATTCTTGCCACCCAGAAGAAGATGATGTCGTAACCGGTGACCAGCACATCGGTGGGATAGAAATAGTCCAGATCCTCGGTCTTCTCCGGCCAGCCCAGGGTGGAGAAGGGCCACAGGGCGGAGGAGAACCAGGTGTCCAGCACGTCCGGGTCCCGCTGGATGTGCCGGGAGCCGCATTTTTCACAGCAGTCCGGGTCGGTACGGCTGACGGTCATGTGGCCGCAGTCCGCACAGTACCACACAGGGATCTGGTGGCCCCACCAGAGCTGACGGGAGATGCACCAGTCGTGGACGTTCTCCATCCAATTGGTATAGGTCTTGGCAAAGCGGTCAGGGACAAACCTGGTCTCCCCCTCATTGACCACCCGGAGGGCCTCCTTGGCCAGGGGCTCCATGCGGACAAACCATTGGGCGGAGATGAGCGGTTCCACGTCGCTGTGACAGCGGTAACAGGTGCCCACGTTATGGGAGTAGGGCTCGATCTTCTCCATCAGTCCCAGCTCCTCCAGGTCGGCGACAACCGCTTTCCGGGCCTCGTACCGGTCCATCCCTTGGTACTTACCGCCGTTTTTGTTCACAATGCCGTTGTCGTCCAGTACACGGATAGTCTCCAGGCTGTGGCGCAGACCCACTTCAAAGTCGTTGGGGTCGTGGGCGGGAGTCATCTTCACGCAGCCGGTGCCGAAATCCATCTCTACATAGTCGTCCGCCACGATGGGGATCTCCCGGTCCATCAGGGGAAGGATACAGGTCTTTCCGACCAGATGCTGATACCGCTCGTCGTTGGGGTTGACGGCCACGCCGGTGTCCCCCATCATAGTCTCGGGCCGGGTGGTGGCGACAACCAGATAGCCGCTCCCGTCTGCCAGGGGGTAGCGCATGTGCCACAGGTGGCCTGGCTTGTCCTGATACTCCACCTCCGCGTCGCTCAGGGCGGTAACGCAGTGGGGGCACCAGTTGATAATCCGGGAGCCCTTGTAGATCAGATCCTTCTCATACAGGGAGCAAAAAGTCTCCCGCACGGCTTTGGAGCAGCCCTCGTCCATGGTAAACCGGGCCCGCTCCCAGTCGCAGGAGGAGCCCAGCTTTTTTTGCTGCTGAACGATGCGCCCGCCGTATTTGTGCTTCCAGTCCCACACCCGCTCCAAAAATTTCTCCCGTCCCAGGTCGTAGCGGGACAGCCCCTCCTTGGTGCGCAGCTCCTCTTCCACCTTGATCTGGGTGGCGATGCCCGCATGGTCGGTGCCGGGCACCCACAGGGCGGCATAGCCCTGCATACGCTTAAAGCGGATCAGGATATCCTGCAGCGTGGAGTCCATGGCATGGCCCATGTGGAGCTGCCCTGTCACGTTGGGTGGGGGCATAACGATGGTAAAGGGCTTTCGGTTCGGATCTCTTTGGCCCTTAAAACAGCCGCTCTCTTCCCATTTTCTGTAAATTCTTCCCTCGGCCTCCTGGGGCTCATAAACCTTCGGCAGTTCTTTTTTCATGCAGATTTCTCCTTATCGTCATTTTGTTTCATTGACTCTTTCAGCTTATCGGGGATGTGGCAGCTGCTCCATATGGCGGCGTAAGGCCGAAGCCAGCGGCGCAAATCGCCAGCGTCGGCATCCACCAGCTGGGCCTTGGGCAGAGGCAGGCCCAGCCCCCGTTTTCCGGCCAGCCAGATGATCTCATCACACTCCACCGCCGAGCGGAATTTTTTGCAGTCAAAAATCTGGTTTGGCTGATCGCTTTCTCCAAAGAATATCCTGCACTGCGCTCCCTCCAGCTCAATGCGGAAGGGCAGCCGGCCATCATACGTCCCCTCATCGGCAGCCGCGGCCCGGGTTCTTCGGTTCGCCTGGAGCACCTTGGCGGGATCATCACCGGTGACCTTGCGCATCACGGTCATCCCCACATACAGTGCCAGAATCAGGTAGACAAAGGTCATGGCGGAATTGCCGCTTCGATACTGGACCATCACCGCCAGAGCCAGAAAGATGGTCACCAGCGGCCCCATAATCCGGGCCCGGCGCACCGAGCGCACATAGTTGAGCAGAATCATATAGTCCCCCGCCTCTGCCAGCTGGGCCGCCGTTCCTCGAAATTCCAGCTTCTCCGGAACGGTTTTTGGGTTGTTCATCTTGTACCTCCTACTTCATCTTTTGCAGCTTCAGTCCGGTCTGCTTTCGAATCAGCTCCCGGAACTCGTCAGTGGAGCCCCAGGAAAAGCCATTCTTGTCATAAATTTGACCGTGACTTCGGTCCAGAAGAAGGACAAAGTAGTTCTCCGTCTCCACCGCCGCCCGAATCTGACTGTAAGGCCACCAGCTCTCCGCCGCCTGGGTGCGGTGAACATAGCAGGGCCCCTCCTGAAACGCCGCGTTGACCTCCCGGCTGTCGGGGGCCACCTGACGCAGGCCGATGGCCCCGTTGACCCTATCCTCCCCCAGAACGCACCCCAGCATAAACAGCCCCAGCAGGGCGTTCACCAGCCAGCCATCCTGGCCGCCCCGGAGATAGGTCACCGTTAAAAAGGTCTCCAGCGCCACAATGAGCCATGCCAAGGTGCGAACCGGAGCGCTTCTGCCCCGGCGCAGCGTCTTGCGGGTCACTCTGGCCAGGGTGGTCATCGCCTTTCGGTCAATGGTAGTCTGTATCGCGATCATTGCCTCACCTCACAAAAAACGCCCTGAGTCCAAACGGACTCAGGGCGATCATCAAACCGCGGTACCACCTGAATTTCTCCCAGAGGGAGACGCTCTCGCCTTCTGTAACGGGAAGTCCCGCCGCCCCTTACTGTATGTTCAGGGCCGGGGCCCGAAAGCCACCTTCTCCACCCCGGACCGGAAACTTGCACCGTCCGTCTCCTCTCTGGAGGTCCGCAGATGGGTACTCCTCTTTCGCATTGCCTTTGTTTGGTCAATTATATGCAAAAACAAAGGTCTTGTCAAGGCTTTTTGTTCTTCTGGTAGAGGATATTCAGGCCCTTTAGGAGCAGATCCTTCTCCAGCCGTATCTCTCGGCGGCACAGAGGTACAATAAACTGCGCCATTCCCCCAGTGGCCACCACAGTGGTGGAAAAGCCCAACTCCTCCTCCACCCGGTCCAGCATACCATCCAGCATGGCGGCGGTGCCGTACATGATGCCGCTGCGCATACAGTCCACCGTATTTTTTCCAATCACTCTTCGAGGCCTGTCAAGGCTGATGCCGGGCAGTTGGGCTGTGTGGGAGGTCAGCGCCTCCAGAGACACCCGCACCCCCGGGATGATACAGCCCCCCAGGTAGGTGCTGCCCTCCCCCACCACCTCGATGGTGGTGGCGGTGCCCAGGTCCAGCAGGGTAAGGGGCGGCTCATACTCCGCCAAAGCGGCCACGGCAATCACAATCCGGTCGCTGCCCACCTGGGAGGGGTTGTCCATCCGGATGTTCAGCCCGGTTTTCAGCCCTGGTCCCACCACCATAGGGGCCTTACCGGTCACTTTGACGATACCGGTGCGCACCGAGTTGAACACCGGCGGCACTACCGAGGAGATGATGCAGTCCTCCACGTCCTGGGGCTTCACCTCAAACAGGCTCAGCATGCTTTTAATCTCCGCGCCGTACTGGTCGGAGGTCTTGATTCGGTCAGTAGCGATGCGGGCCTCAAAGGCGATCCTGCCCTTTCGGATGCCGCCGATGACAATGTTTGTGTTGCCAATGTCGATGGCCAGGAGCATGTTGCTCACCTCAACGGTTTATTTTTCTTTTTCCACCACAACCCGGACAGGGCGCATATTTGTGGGCACATGGAGCAGAACGCCGCAGATAGCCTCCACCAGCACAGCGGCGGCAACGGCCTCCGCCACCCCGGAGGTGGTAACAATGCCCATTACAATGCCCAGCACTGCCTCCATGCCCACGTTCTGCGCCGCGGCAAACTCAGGGGCCAGAAGGAAAAAGATACTGCCCATCACCAGCACCGTGTTGGTCAGCGCCCCGGCCACTCCCACAACAGGCATGGCAATCAGGTCGTTTACCTTTGCCTTTTTCAGGGCAATCCACAGCCAGCCGGACACCACGCCGACGAGGATGCGGCAGCCCAGAGCGATCCAAACCGCCTTGACTGCCCCGGCTGCGCCGCCAGTCTCAGCGGCCCACACGGGGGAAAAGGCAAAGGACAGCGCCGTGGGCGCGGTAGTAGCCGTCCACATGGAGCACACACCGAATACACCTCCCAAAACCGCCCCAGCCAAAGGGCCCAGCACAACCGCTCCCACAATAACCGGGATGTGGAGTGTGGTGGCTCGGATCAGGGGCAGCGGGATCAGGCCGATTCCAGTGAGCTGCAGGACCAGCTGGAGGGCCATAAACAGGGCCACTCCCACCAGCCAGCGGGTGTCGCGCTTACGGGTTTTCATATTCACATTACCTCCTGCTGCCGCTCCGCCATTTGCGGATGCAGCGCATTATTTGTAAGAGGCGGGGACATCCCCCTTCTCTCAGCCGCCATTATACAAGATGCCAGACCGATATGCAAGAAAAAACTTTACGCCGGCGGTTCAGACAGGTATAATGGAGAAAACACCAAGGAGGATACCGCCATGCTGAAGGGCAAAACCATCCTGTTAGGAGTCACTGGGGGAATCGCGGCCTACAAGGCGGCGGCCCTGGCCTCAGCGCTGGTCAAACAGCACGCCAACGTGGAGGTGGTCATGACCGCCCACGCAACCCAGTTTATCACCCCGCTCACCTTTGAGCAGCTCACCGGAAGGCGCTGCATGGTGGACGCCTTCGACCGCAACTTCACCCACCATGTGGAACACATTGCCCTGGCAGACCGGACCGACCTGGTCATGATCGCCCCCGCCACCGCCAACGTGTGCGCCAAGCTGGCCCATGGCCTGGCCGACGATATGCTCACCACCACTGTGCTGGCCTGCGTCTGCCCCAAGCTTATCGCCCCTGCCATGAACACCAAAATGCTTGAAAACCCAGTCACCCAGGACAACCTGGAGCTTCTGCGCAGCTACGGCTGGGAGGTAATCTCCCCCGACGCCGGCCGGCTGGCCTGCGGCGCTGTAGGAGCGGGCAAGCTGCCCGAGCCCGATCTTCTGCTCCAGCACATTCTGCGGAAGATCGCCCTGCCCCATGACCTGGCCGGCCGGCGTATCCTGGTCACCGCCGGCCCCACCCATGAGGCCCTGGACCCGGTGCGGTATCTTACCAACCACTCCACCGGCAAAATGGGGTACGCCATCGCCCGGGCAGCCATGCTCCGAGGGGCAGAGGTCACCCTGGTCACCGGCCCCACAGATGTCACACCGCCCCCCTTTGTGGAAGTGGTTCCCGTCTCCTCCGCCCAGGATATGTTTGAGGCGGTGGCCACCCGGCAGCAGTGGGCCGACTTTATTTTCAAAGCCGCCGCCGTGGCTGACTATACCCCGGCGGGGTATTCTGACGACAAGCTCAAGAAAAAGGACGATGAGCTGTCTATCCCTCTGAGACGCACCCGGGATATTCTGCAGCACCTGGGGGAGCACCGCCGCCCGGGACAGGTATTGTGCGGCTTCTCCATGGAGACCCGGGACATGGTGCCCAACAGCCGGGCCAAGCTGGAGAAGAAAAACCTGGATATGATCTGCGCCAACAACCTGAAGGTGGCCGGGGCCGGCTTCGCCGGCGATACCAATGTGATCACGATCATCACCCCCACCGGCCTGGAGGATCTGCCCCTCATGTCCAAGGAAGAGGCCGCCGCCCGGATTCTGGACGCCGCGGTGGGACTTACGCACTAATCCAGGGCAGCGGGGAGCGGATCACACCCGCTCCTCGCTGTTCTCCGTATCTTCCTCCTCCCCGTCCCGCGCGGACATGTACAGCTCCTCACACTCCCGCTGGGCCTCGATCAAAAGATTGATAGCCTCCTCGCTGGCCTTGAACAAGGCCAAATACATTTTCTGGTAGTCTGGCATTTTTTCACCTCTTCTGCTGTTGCACCCTGCTCGTTTAACATTCAGTGCATGTCATACATAAAAGTTTTTTACCATATAATCTCCAATATGACAAGTAGTAAATGTCGTTTGGAGATGGATCTGATGTACAAAAACAGAGCCCCCGACGGAACAAACAATATCTGCGGCAGAAACATAAAAAAGTACCGGGAAGCTCTGCCATCCTCCCCGTCACAGCGAGGCCTGGCCGATCTGCTTCAACTGGAGGGGCTGGATATCGACAAAAACGCGGTTCAACGCATAGAGAGCGGGCAGCGTTTTGTAACCGATATTGAACTACAGGCCCTGGCAAAGGTGCTTGGGGTATCCTATACCGATTTATTGGCGGGGTAACGCTCTGCCCTTACCATAATTTAGAACAATTTATTCAAATTGTCAATAGAACAAATTGTTCTGACGTATCCTGTTACCGGGTGATAAAATTTGGAACGATACCGGAGGATACGCGACCTGCGGGAAGATAAGGATCTGACTCAGGCCAAAGTGGGGGCCGCTATTAATGTGCCCCAGCGCACTTATGCCTACTACGAGAGCGGGCAGCGGATGATTCCGCCCCAGGTTCTATGCGCCCTGGCTGACTTCTACCACGTCAGCGTGGACTACATACTGGAGCGCACAGACCAAAAATGATTAAATGAAACGGTCCCCCTTGACAAATGTCCGAAATCAGACTACACTATGAGTCTGGTTTCGGACATTTAACATTCAGGGGGAGCTGCTATGGAGTTTCGACAGTTCAATGAAGAATATGGACGCCTGTATAAGGAGGATGACAGCCTGTACCGCCGGCTGGCCCGGCATTTCGGTCTGTCCGAGTCCTCCTTTTGGATCCTCTACTCCTTGGAGGCCAGTTCTCAGCCCCTGACCCAGGCGGACCTGAGCGGCTGGCTGTACCTCAGCAAACAGACGGTGAACTCCGGGCTGAAGCAGCTGGAGCAGGAGGGCCACATCCGCCTCACCGACGGCCCCGGGAGGAAGAAATATCTCCAGCTTACCGACCAAGGCCAGGCTCTTACAGCACGTACCGTCCGCCGGGTACTGGAACTGGAGGAGCGGGCCTTTCTCGCCATGACGCCGGAGGAACAGGACGGACTTCTCCGCCTGACCCGCCGCCATCTGGAGCTGATGCTCCTGGAGTCTGAGCCAATGTTAAACACCCCCCGGGAGGAATAAATTTTTATGCAAATCAAGCTCTCTGACCACTTCACCTACACCAAGCTGATCCGTTTCACCCTGCCATCTATTGTAATGATGATTTTCACCTCTATTTACAGTGTGGTGGATGGGCTGTTCGTCTCCAACCTGGTGGGAGAAAACGCCCTGTCAGCGGTCAATATTATTTTTCCTGTGTCCATGATCCTGTCCGCCGCCGGCTTTATGCTGGGCTCCGGCGGCAGTGCTGTGGTGGCCCGTACCATGGGCGAGGGCAAACCTGACCTGGCTAACCGTTACTTCTCCATGATTGTTCTGGTAACACTGGCACTTGGAATGGTGTTCTCAGTGGGGGGCGCACTTCTCATCCAGCCCATCGCCCGGCTGGCCGGAGCCAGCGACCTGTTGATGGATGACTGTATCGCCTATGGCCGGATTCTGTTGGGCGGCAGTGTGGTGTTCATGCTCCAGGTGGCCTTTCAGGTCTTTTTTGTCACCGCCGAGCTGCCTAAAACGGGCCTTTTCTTCTCTCTGGCCGCCGGCGCCGCCAACATCATAATGGACTATGTGCTCATTGGCCCGCTGAACATGGGCATCTCCGGGGCCGCCTGGGGCACCGTGTTCAGCTATGCCGTGGGAGGCCTGCTCCCCCTGGCCTACTTTCTCCGCCCCTCCAAAGGGGCCCTGCGGCTTTGCCGGACAAAGCTATACTGGCGGGAGCTGAAAAACGCCTGCTCCAACGGCTCCTCCGAGCTGATGAGCAACCTTTCCGCCTCTGTTGTGAGCATCCTGTTTAATCTTCAGCTCATGCGCATCATCGGGGAGTCAGGGGTGGCGGCTTACTCGGTGATGATGTATGTGGACTTTGCCTTCGCGGCGGTGTTTTTGGGCTTTTCTATGGGCAGCGGCCCTATTATCAGCTTCCACTTTGGGTCAAACAACCGGGAAGAGCTGAAAAATGTCTTTCAAAAGAGCATTTCTGTAGTCACAGCGGCCTCTCTGGCCATGGTCGCCCTGTCGGAAGTGCTGGCCCGGCCTCTGTCCGCCGCCTTCGTGGGCTACAGCCCGGAGCTGCTGGAGCTGACTGTCCACGGCTTCCGCCTCTTCGCTTTGAGCTACCTGTTTGTGGGCTTTGGCATCTTTGGTTCCGCCTTCTTCACCGCGCTGTGCAATGGCCCTGTCTCCGCTCTCATCTCCTTTCTGCGCACCTTCCTGTTCCGGGGAGGAATGGTACTCCTCCTCCCCCTGGTACTGGACCTGGACGGTATCTGGCTGGCCGTAGTGGTGGCTGACGGCATGGGCGCGGCCGTGGCCCTGGGACTGATCTGGAGATACCGCGGCAGATATCACTACTGGTAAGAAAATATTTTTCAGAAGCATTGACAAATTTTCCCCACTTTGATATAATGCATTTACCATTAATGCAAATAATTACTGTTAAGAAAGTGGGGATTAACATGCCTGAACTGAAGGGAAGCAAAACCGAACAGAACCTGTGGACCGCCTTTGCCGGAGAGAGCCAGGCCCGGAACAAATACACCTACTTCGCCTCCAAGGCCAAGAAGGAGGGCTACGTTCAAATTGCCCAGCTCTTTGAGGAGACTGCCGCCAACGAGAAGGAGCACGCCAAGATCTGGTTTAAGCTGCTGGACGGCATCGGCACCACCGCTGAGAATCTGGAGGAAGCCGCCGCTGGCGAGAACTTTGAGTGGACCGACATGTACGCCAAGATGGCCCAGGAGGCCCGAGAGGAGGGCTTTGACCATATCGCCGCTCTGTTCGAGGGAGTGGCCAAAGTCGAGAAGGAGCATGAGGAGCGCTACCGCAAGCTGCTCTCCAACGTGAAGGACGGCCTCGTCTTTTCCCGTGACGGCGACATGATCTGGCAGTGTGCCAACTGCGGCCACATCCACGTAGGTCCCAAGGCCCCGGAGGTCTGCCCCGTCTGCGCCCATTCTCAGGCCTACTTCCAGCTCAAGGCGGAAAACTACTAAGCTATGTTTAAAGGCCGTCCCATCCACTAGGACCGGGGCGGCCTTCCTGCGCTTTTTCTGTCTCTTACCCCTTGCGTTGGCAGAAAAAAGGGGGTATAATACCTCCGTTACGGGGGCGGAAAAGGCAAACCCTTCGCGGCTGCGAATCCCGGTCCCCGGAGGTAACAAATATGGTAAAAGCGATTGTAGGCGCCAACTGGGGCGATGAGGGCAAGGGCAAGATCACCGATCTGCTGGCCCGGCAGTCCGATATTGTCATCCGCTTTCAGGGTGGCGCCAACGCCGGCCACACCATCATAAACGACTATGGCCGCTTTGCCCTGCACACTCTCCCCTCAGGGGTGTTTTACTCCCACGTCACCAACATCATCGGCAACGGCGTGGCCCTGGACATCGCCAAACTGGCCGACGAGCTGGAGCAGCTCCAGGCTCAGGGAGTGCCCGCCCCCAGGCTTATCGTCTCTGACCGGGCCCAGCTGCTCATGCCCTACCACGTCCTGCAGGATACCTATGAAGAACAGCGGCTGGGAGGGCGGGCCTTTGGCTCTACCAAGAGCGGCATCGCCCCCTTTTACTCGGACAAATACGCCAAAACGGGCATTCAGGTGTGCGACCTCTTTGATACACCTCGGCTCCAGCAGCGGCTCACCACCGCTGTGGAGCTGAAAAATGTCCTCTTCGCCCATCTGTACCACAAGCCCCCGGTGGACCCAAACCAGCTTATGGAACAGCTTCTCTCCCTGCGGGAGCGGGTCTGCCCCTGGGTGGGGAACACCGTCACCTTTGTCCATGATGCCCTGAAGCAGGGCAAAACCATTCTGCTGGAGGGCCAGCTAGGCTCCATGAAGGACCCTGATCTGGGCATCTTCCCTATGACCACCTCCTCTCACACCCTGGCCGGCTACGGTTGTGTAGGGGCCTGCGTTCCCCCCACCGCTATCCAGGACGTAATTTCTGTCACTAAGGCCTACTCCTCCTGTGTGGGCTCCAGCGCCGAGCCCTTTGTCAGCGAACTCACCGGCCCCGCGGGGAACGAGCTGCGCCGCCGCGGCGGTGACAAGGGCGAGTTTGGCGCCACCACTGGACGTCCCCGCCGTGTGGGCTGGTTCGATACTGTGGCCACCAAGTACGGCTGCATGGTCCAGGGGGCCACTCAGGTTGCCCTCACCTGCCTGGACGTGCTGGGCTATTTGGAAGAGATCCCTGTGTGCACCGGCTATGAGATCGACGGCCAGGTCACCCGCTCCTTTCCCACCACCCCCGCCCTAATGCGGGCAAAGCCGGTTTTTACCACGCTCCCCGGCTGGAACTGTGATATTCGGGGCTGCACTGACTACAGCTCTCTCCCCAAAAATGCCCAGGCCTATGTGGACTTTTTGGAGCAGCACATCGACGCTCCCATCACCATGGTGTCCACTGGCCCCAGGCGGGAGGAGATGACCTATCGAACGGCCAGACTCTAACTCCCTGTCCCGCCGCAGTTCCCTCCCTCTACTCATCCGTGTCAATTACGCAAAAGGAGAAAACCATGAAAAAACTCATTTCCTCTCTTCTCGCTCTGGCCCTGAGCTTATCTTTGGCCGCCGTGCCCGCCTCTGCCCTCACCCTGGAGGACGCCAAGCAGCTTCTGTCCGCCCACTATGTGGACGGCGTTCCTCCTGAGGTGCTGGAGCTGGACTCCCTGGACGCCATTCTGGAGGCTCTGGGCGATCCCTACACCTTTTATATGACTCCAGAACAGTATCAGTCCTTTGAACAGGCTGTCAACGGCCGGGTGGTAGTGGGGATTGGCGCCACTGTGGAGACCGCCTATGACGGCGGCTACCGCGTCATGTCTGTCCTGCCTGATTCCCCCGCCCTGGAGGCGGGCATCCAGCCGGGAGATATTCTCACCGCCGTTGACGGTGTGCCCATGTCCCCGGAGGTGGACCCCCGGGTTCCCATCGTGGGTGAGGAGGGCATCCCCCTTACTCTAACCGTGAACCGCGGCGGCCAGATCCTGGACTTCTCACTCACCCGCCGGGCAGTAAACATCCCCATCGTCACTTATGACCGGGTGGGAGACGCCGGCGTTATTGACTGCCTCAGTTTCGGCGCCACCACCCCCCAATCCTTTCTGGAGGCCATCCGGGATCTGGAAGAGGATGTATCTCTGTGGATTGTGGACCTGCGCTCCAACCCCGGAGGTGACAGCGGCTCTACCGCCGTGGCCGCCAGCCTGTTCACCAGCGGCAAGGTAATGCTCTACTTCCGGGACGGCGCCGGCAGCTACTACTACCGCCCCGGCATCCCCGGCGTCACCCAAAAGCCGGTCATTGTCCTCACCAGCGAGCACTCCGCCAGCGGCTCTGAGCTCTTCGCCGGCGACATCCGCACCTACCGCTCCGGCATCGCCCTGGGCCAGCGCACCCTGGGCAAGGGCACCGCCCAGATCGTGGTGGACGAATCCAACAGCTCCGTTATGGAGGGCGGCGAGGCATTGAAGATCACCGCCTACCGCTTTTTCGCCCCTGACGGCGCCACCAACCACATCATTGGTATCCTGCCAACCCTGCTTATTTCCCCAGAGAACACCACCGCCGCCGCCCTTCTGCTCGCCCATCCCAGCCCTCAGCGGGCCGCGGGCTGGTGCCGTTTGGATGTCGCGGACCACTCCTTCTACATCGATCTCCAGGAGGGCGTCACAGAGGACAACCGCTCTGCCTTCACCGAGCTGCTGGAGGCCATTCCACCCTCCGCCCAGCTGTACAAGGGGGCCGGCGTTCAAATGTGGGACGAAATCACCCCCGCCCAGCTGGCCCGGGAGCTGCGCCTGGACTTCACTCCCCGCGTCTTTTCCGACGCCGCGGACAGTCCCTATGCCCGGGAGATCAACACCCTGGCCGCTTACCTGATTCTCAACAACTCCTCCCCCTTCCAGCCTGGTGAGCCCATCGGCCGGGGGCAGTTTGCCTCTATGGTGGCCAACGCTATGGATCTGCCCGCCGGCAAGGGCGCGAAATTCTCCGATGTCTCCGCCGACCATCCCTACTATGAGGCCATCAGCGCCATGTGCGACATGGGCTTCCTCTCCGGCCATGGGGACGGCACCTTCGGCCCTGAGGACCCCATCACGTTTCAGGAGGCGGTGACCGTCCTGTCTGAAATGGCCGCCTGGACCAGCATGGACGGCTGGGAGCTGGACGGAACCCCCCTCCTGCCCGAGGAGCTGCTGGACTTCTACAACTACGACGACTGGGCCAGAATCCCCGCCCGGAACCTGTCTGTGCTGGAGGCCATGGTAGAGGGCTTTGCCCCCCAGGACCCGATCACCCGGGAGGCCGCCGCCGCCATGCTCTGCCGGCTGATGGAGAGCATCCATTTGATTTGGGACTGAGTGAGAAAGGAATGACAAAATTGACCAAGATTGATATTATTTCCGGGTTTTTAGGAGCTGGCAAAACCACTCTCATCAAAAAACTGCTGGACGAGTCCTTCAAGGGCGAAAAAATTGTCCTCATCGAAAACGAGTTTGGTGAAATCGGAATTGACGGCGGCTTTCTCAAAGACGCCGGGGTGGAGATCACCGAGATGAATTCCGGCTGTATCTGCTGCTCCCTGGTGGGAGACTTTGGCGCAGCCCTCAAGCAGGTGCTGGCCGACTATGCCCCCGCCCGCATCGTCATCGAGCCCTCCGGGGTAGGCAAGCTGTCCGACGTGGTGGCCGCTGTGGAGCGGGTCCAGGCCGAGGCCCCTGATCTGCACCTGAACAGCTTCGTCACTGTGGTAGATGCCGCCAAAGCCAAGGTATACATGAAAAACTTTGGAGAATTTTTCAACGACCAGGTGGAGCATGCCTGCGCCATCATCCTCTCCCGCACCCAGAAAATTGACCAGAACAAGCTGGATGGGGCAGTTTCCCTTCTGCGGGAGAAAAACCCCAAGGCGGCCATTCTCACCACCCCCTGGGACCAGCTCACCGGGGCGCAGATTCTCACCGCTATGGAGGGCGGCCGGGATCTGGCCCATGACTTGATGGAGGAAATTGGGCATCACGGACACCACCATCATCATGAGCATCATCACGATGGCCACGACCACTCCCACTGCGACCATGAGCACGGCCACTGTGAGCATGACCACGACCACCACCATGACCACGGTGACACCTGTACCGCCTGCTGCGGCCACGACCACCACCACGACCACCACGCCGACGAGGTGTTTACCTCCTGGGGCCGGGAGACTCCCCGGAAGTACAGCCGGGAGGAGCTTCAGGAGGCCCTGTCCGCCCTGGCTCTGGGGGAGGACTACGGCTACATTCTCCGGGCCAAGGGGATGGTCCCCTGCGAGGACGGGGAGACTTGGCTCCATTTCGACCTGGTGCCCGAGGAATTCCAAATCCGCTCCGGCCCCGCCGACTACACCGGCCGGCTGTGCGTCATTGGCGCTGAGCTGAAAGAGGATCAGCTGGAAAAGCTGTTCCTCCTGGCATGATGAGGTGAGAACATGCCCGATTCACGGATTCCCCTCTATTTGATCACCGGCTTCCTAGACAGCGGTAAAACCACCCTCCTCTCCGACACACTGAACATGGACTACTTTAACGACGGCCAGCGCACCGTGCTCCTTATGTGCGAGGACGGTGAGGAGGCGTATGACCAGCAGTTTCTCTCCCAGCGCAACTGCCGCCTGATCCCCATCGAGGACCAGGAACAGCTGAACACCGAGTTCCTCAAGGAGCTCGACCGGCGCTATCAGCCAGAGCGGGTGTTGTTGGAATTTAACGGGATGTGGCCGGTGGACGTGCTGCGTAAGTGCCGCCTGCCCAAGTCATGGGGTCTCTATCAGGCCATTCATGTGGTGGATGGCTCCACCTTTGAGATGTATCTGAACAACATGCAGTCTATGTTCATCGACATGGTCACCGAGGCGGACATGGTGCTGTTTAACCGCTGTGCCCCGGATATGCCCCTGTCCGGCTGGAAACGCTCTGTCCGGGCGGTGAACCGAATGTGTGAGATCGTCTTTGAGGATGTAAACGGGGAGGAACTGGAGGTGGAGGATGTTCTCCCCTACTCTCTGGAACAGCCCCACATCACCCTGGAGGACCCGGACTACGGCATCTGGTATCTGGACATTCAGGAGCACCCGGACCGCTATGTGGGCAAGACCATCACCTACAAGGCCCAAGCCATGACAGGGATGAAGCTGCCCCGAGGAGCTTTTGTTCCGGGCCGCAACGCTATGACCTGCTGTGTGGAGGACATCCGCTTTTTCGGCTTCCTGTGCAAGTACGGCAAAGCCCGGGCTCTGCGCAAGGGGGAGTGGATTACCATCACCGCTGAGATTCGCTGGGAACACGCCGATGTCTACGAGGACGAGGGCGTCGTCCTCTACGCCCAGTCGGTGGAGAAGGCTGAGCCTCCTGATGACCCGCTGGTATATTTCCGCTGACAAAAAAATCAGCGCTCCCTCACTGGGAACGCTGATTTTTTACGTTTATTTCGGCCCAAACTTATCCCAATACCCCATGACAAAGATAAACAGAACAATCGCGGGCAGGATATAGGTGACATAGAACCGCACGTTCTTAGGGAAAGCCAGTCCCTGGCCCTCGTTGGCCTCAGCCAGAAACTTATCCCAGCCCCAGCCTCTCCTGCTGGTACAGAACAGCACATACACCAGAGAACCCAGAGGCAGAATATTCTGAGACACCAGAAAATCCTCAATGCCGGAGATATCCATCCCCAGTACGGTAAAGCCGGACCACAGGTTACACCCCAGAACACAGGGCAGAGACAGCAGGAACACCCCCACCAGGTTGATCAGCACTGCCTTTTTCCGGGACATCCACCACCGGTCCATTGTGAAGGAAATAATATTTTCAAATACAGCAATCACCGTAGAAAGTGCGGCAAAAGACAAGAACAGGAAAAACGCGGCTCCCCACAGCCTTCCCATCGGCATGGCGTTAAAGATATTGGGCAGCGTCATAAACACCAGGGCGGGTCCCTCTCCGGTGGATACACCAAAGGCGGAGCAGGCCGGGAAGATAATCAAACCAGCTACAAAGGCCACGCAGGTATCCAGCACACCGATGCGCAGAGCCTCTCCGGCCAGCCGGTGCTCCTTGCCGATATAGCTTCCGAAAATGGCAATGGCTCCAATGCCCAGCGACAGAGTGAAGAACGCCTGCCCCATAGCCGCAAAGACCGCCTCGCCCAAAATCCAGTTGCCCTCGGCGTCGTAAACCAGATTGTGGAAGTTAGGCTGGAGGTAGAATCGCAGCCCTTCCTCCGCCCCCTCCAGCAAAATAGAGTTGACCGCCAGCACCATCATCAGGGCCAGCAGGCATATCATCATCACCTTGTTGACCCGCTCCACGCCGTTGCGCAGCCCCTGCGCGCACACCAGCATGCCAACGCATATCACCACCGTCATGTAGGCTGTCATAGTCCAGGGCTGACCCATCAGGCCGCCGAAGCGCTCCGCCACCCCCTGGGCGTCCAAACCCGCGAAACTGCCTCGCAGCATCTCCACAAAGTAATACAGCAGCCACCCGGCAATCACAGTGTAGAACATCATCAGCAGGTAGTTTCCCGCAAAGCCCACATAGCTGTACCAGTGCCACCTGGTACCGGCGTGCTCCAGCCGCTGAAAAGACAGCGCGATGCTCCGCTGGCTGGCCCGGCCAACCGCCAGCTCCATCACCATAACCGGCAGGCCCAGAATCACCAAAAACAGCAGATACAGCAGCACAAAGGCCGCCCCGCCATACTGTCCTGTAATAGAGGGAAATCGCCACACATTGCCCAGACCAATGGCACAGCCCGCCGATATGAGCACAAAGCCCAGGCGGGAAGAAAATGTTTCTCGTTTCTCCATCTGTTTTGCCTCCTTAATTCAAACACATTTTAATATTCTACACATTCCGCTCTATCTGGTCAAGGTTTTCTTTTCCGAAAATTCCTGAAAATTTCTCTTGACAGTAGGCATTTTTGCGGTATAATTATAGTACAAAAGTTCTATAGAACGTACTTTCGCCAAGGAGGCCCGCTTATGGAGCTGCTGGACAAACTGAATATCCTGGCCGACGCCGCCAAGTATGATGCCGCCTGCACCTCCAGCGGGCTGGATCGCTCCGGGCGGCCGGGTACCATTGGCAGCACCACCCTGGCCGGATGCTGCCACTCCTTCTCCGCAGATGGGCGGTGCGTCTCGCTGCTGAAGGTTCTCCAGACCAACCTGTGCGTCTACGACTGCCAGTATTGCGTAAACCGCCGATCCAACGATGTGCCCCGGGCAGCCTTCACTCCTGAGGAGCTGTGTGAGCTCACCATGGGTTTTTACCGCCGCAACTATATCGAGGGGCTCTTTCTGTCCTCTGCGGTAATCCGGAATCCGGACTATACTACGGAGCTGATGATCCGCACCCTGGGCATCCTGCGGGAGAAGCACCGCTTCGGCGGATACATCCACGCCAAAGCGATCCCGGGGGCTGATCCCCTGCTCACCCGTCGTCTGGGTCTGCTGGCCGACCGGCTGAGCGTAAATATTGAGCTGCCCTCCTCCCCCAGCCTGGCCCTGCTGGCGCCGGACAAGAAAAAAGAGTCCATCCTCACCCCCATGAGCCAGATCAGAGACGGAATCTCCCAATCCAAGCGGGAAATCGCCGTCTACCGCCACGCTCCCCGGTTTGCCCCAGCGGGGCAGTCCACCCAGATGATCGTGGGGGCCACACCGGAGAGCGACCGGCATATCCTCACCCTCACCCAGGCCCTTTACAACCGCTACCAGCTCAAGCGGGTGTTCTATTCCGCCTATATTCCGGTGTCCTCCAGCCCTCTGCTTCCCGTGCCCGAGCATTTTCAGCCCCCTCTGCTCCGGGAGCACCGGCTCTATCAGGCCGATTGGCTGCTGCGGTACTACCACTTCCGGGCTGAGGAAATTTTAGACGAGTCCCAGCCCGACCTGGACCCCCGAATGGATCCCAAATGCTGCTGGGCTCTGCGCCATCTGGATTTCTTTCCTGTGGAGGTCAACCGCGCTGACTACGAAGCCCTTCTCCGTGTCCCCGGCCTGGGGGTGCGCTCCGCCCGGCGCATCCTCACTGCCCGGCGGGTTGGCCCTCTCACCTTCGAGGGCCTTAAGCGGCTGGGAGTGGTGCTGAAGCGGGCCCAGTACTTTCTCACCTGCTCCGGACGTATGATGGCCGGTCTGCGGGTCAGCGAGGACAGCTTGCTGCGCCACCTGGTATCCCTGGAGGCCCCTGCCCTGGCTGCCCCCATGCCGGAGCAGCTTTCCTTATTTAACAGCGCCGTTTAGGAGGTGGCTTATGTTCTGGACGCAGGTCTGCTGTCAGTATGATGGCACCTATCCCGGCTTTCTCTCCTGTGTGTTTGACTGTTATGTCAACCGGGAAGAGCCGGTAGAATTTCGCACCCCAGAGGACATGTGCTGCTCCCTTTACCCCCTTCGCACAGTGGAGACCGACGAGAGCCACGCCTTGCGGGTATACCGGTCCTTTGAAAATTTCGGCCGGGAGGGACGGGAACTGGCGGTGCGGTGCTTTCTCACCTGTCTGCCTGATAAGGAGCTATGGCTGTGGAGATTTCTCCGTCTTGGCTACCGGCAGGGGAAAAAGGCGGTTCAAAATCTCACCGACCCCACAGTGGACAAGGTGCGCAAGGCGGTGTGGCATCTGGAGCACGAGACCCACCAGTACAAGGGCTTCACCCGGTTTTCTGAGCTGGAGGGAGTGCTGGTCGGGGAGATTGAGCCTAAAAACCGTGTTCTCCCTCTGCTGCGGCCCCATTTCTGCTCCCGATACCCCCAGGAGCGTTTTGTCCTTTACGACCGCATCCACTCTGAGGCCCTGTTCCATCGCCCCGGCAAATGGGCTATCCTTTCGGTAGACAACTTTACACCGGGCCCCGCCGGAGAGGCAGAGCAAGCCTTCCGGAAGCTGTGGCGTGCCTTCTACAACACTATCGCCATTGAGGAACGCTATAATCCCCGGTGCCGCATGACCCACATGCCCAAGCGCTACTGGGCCATGATGACCGAGTTTCAGGAGGACTACGGTACCGCCTTTCCGGAAGTCAATGTCTTGCCCTCCGCCCCCAAATAGGGTATAAGTTCCCGGTGCAAACCTCCGGTGACAAAAAACATCCCCGGTTTCCGGCCATCTGGTATTTCAGACGGGCCTGGATGGGCTGGAATTTTAAATTTCCCCTCCAAAAATTGACAAGGGGGCTTGTGCGCCCCCCGCATATTGTGGTATAATAGGTATGATATCGCCCCCCAATACAAGTAGGAGGTACCCGCTATGAAATGTCCCTACTGTGCCTTTTTGGAGAGCAAAGTTGTAGATTCCCGTCCCGCTGACGAGGGCTCCAGCATCCGCCGCCGCCGGGAGTGCCTATCCTGCCACAAGCGGTTTACCACCTATGAAACGATGGAAAGCCTGCCCCTGATGGTCATCAAAAAAGATGGCAGCCGCCAGAGCTTTGACCGGGGCAAGGTGATGGGTGGGCTGATCCGGGCCTGTGAAAAGCGCCCCATCTCCTATCAGGATTTGGAGAAAATGGTAGGGGAAATTGAGCAGGTGCTGCAAAACCAGATGGACAGAGAGATCAGCTCCTCTCAGATCGGCGAGCTCGTGCTGGAGCGGCTGAAAAAACTGGACGAAGTGGCTTACGTCCGGTTTGCCTCCGTCTATCAGGAATTTCAGGATATCGATACTTTTATGGCTGAACTGAATAAGCTCAAGGAGAATAAATAGCGCGAAGCGCCCCGCCTGAGCGGGGCGCTTTGTTTATTGATAAAGCTTTCCCAAAATGTCCTTCAGCACCAGAAAGGCCTCCAATTCACTGTAGCCGCAGTCCCGCTTCAGCCGCTCCAGCAGCTGTCTCAGTGGGACGGAATAGTCCTCCACCCGGACCTGACCGGGATACTCGGCCAACACGGGGTATTTTTTTGCCCACACCCCCGTCCAGTCAATCTTCTTCTGGGTTTCCTCACTGGTTCGCTGGATAACCTCCTCAATCTCCTTCACATCCACATCAAAGTCGATGAGCTCATCCAGGGATAAATGGTACAGCACAGCCAGCCGTTTCGACTGACGAATGTCGGGCAGAGTCTCGTTTGTTTCCCACTTTGATATGGTCTGCCGGCTGACGCCCAGCCGCTCCGCCACCTCCTCCTGAGACATTCCGCTCTTCTTCCGGGCGGAAAACAGGCTGTTTCCTAAATTCATATCGCAATCCTCCTCACAAGTGATGAGGTCATTATAGCAGAGGAGCGGTGGGCAGGCCACCATCCAAAGTTCCCACTTTCGCCCGTTTTCCTCACATCCATACCAAATCGTCTTTCGGCAGCTTTTCCCAGGAAAAAAGAGGGATCAGCTCCTGAGGCGTGATGGCCTGGGGGCGGTCGATCAGTCGGGCGGAAAAGGCCAGCCGCCCCGCCAGCTCCGGCGCGGTATAGATCTTCTGCAGCTGCCCCAGCTCCTGGTCCCGGTCCCGCTTGGCCAGGCGGCGGCCGTCAGGGGCCAGCAGGAGGGGCAGATGGCCGTATTCCGGATGGGGCTGATCCAGCCTGTCCTGAAGCCACAGCTGCCGTGGGACTGAAGACAGCAGATCCCTCCCCCGCACCACCTGGGTCACACCCATGGTGGCGTCGTCCACCACCACGGCCAGTTGATAGGCATATACCCCGTCAGAGCGGCGGAGGATAAAGTCGCCGCAGTCCCGGGCCAGGTTCTCCTGATACCTCCCCTGGAGCAGATCGCAGAAGGACCGCTCCTCCTCCGGAACCCGCACCCGCCATCCAGGCCGGCGGTTTTTCATCAGCTCCCTTCCCTCCGCCGCTGTCAACCGGCCGCAGCGGCCGTCGTACACCGCCGTCCCGTCCGACCGGTGGGGGGCGGAGGCGGCCAGGCGCTCCGCCCGTGTGCAGAAGCAGGGGTAGATAAGGCCCTGTCTCTCCAAATTTTGAAAGGCCTCCTCATAAATCTCCATACGCTGGCTCTGATACACGGGGGTGTTGTCCCAGTCCAGGCCCAGCCACTCCAAATCCCGCATTACCTGGTCGCAATATTCCCGCCTGCACCGGTCTGGGTCCAGGTCCTCCAGGCGGAGAACCATTCCGCCCCCGGCACTCCGGGCTGACAGCCAAGCCAGCAGACAGGACCACAGATTGCCCAGGTGCATCCGCCCGCTGGGACTGGGGGCAAAGCGTCCAACTGTCTTACCCGTCTCCATATTCCGCCAGAGCCTCCTGCAAAAATTCAAAATCCTTGTCATCCAGGGTATGGAGCCCGGCTGTTTCCTCCAGATGGTGGGTGAACTCATGGGCCACGGTAGCAAAAATTTCCGCCTTCCACCCCGCCTCGTCCTCCTTAGAGAGCAATGCGGCAAAGGATCCGTAATACAACAGGATATACCGTCCCAGCAGGTCGTGGACATACTCCCCCATAATGTACATCTCTCCTGGGGGAAATTCTGGGTCCGGCAGGGCTTTCTCCTCCAGCTGAATACCGCCGTCCAAATCCTGAAAAAACGCCTCCGGAAACTGGCCGGCAATCTCCTCCAACCAATCTCCCATCTGATTGTAATCCGGTGTCATAACGGCCCCCTTATCCGGCAAAAAGGTTTATTAACAACCATATTCTATGCCAATCCGTTCATAATGTCAAGGAACCCCGCCTGCACAGTGCCAGGCGGAGCTCCTCTTTTTACCGGCTGTGTTAGCGTCTCGCAGGTCATCTTATATGCCAGCCCGGTAGAAGCCACGCTGAGTTTCTCCGCCGTGGAAATGAGCTTGATACGTTTTCTTCAGCGCCAGAAAACTGTTTTCACTCCAGTTTTCCTGTTGCGGGTCAAAATGTGGGTCAAGGTTAAGGCACTGATTACCTTGATTTTTAGTCCCTTTTACCTTTTATGTTATGGTTTATAACTTCGTCGATTTCACTAACATCGTTGCAATGGACACTTTGATATGTTAGACAGACAAATTCTTGAAGAGCGCTGGCTTTTATGTCCGGCGCTCTTGTGTCCTTTCCTGACTTTTCCCCATGTGGGTCAGGCTTTGAGTCTTGCCTGATTTCATACGGAAAAATTGAGGTACAGCAGCCGATTTTCTGCCTCAGAGCAGCACAGAATAGGAAAATATAAGTTATTAAAAAATTTCAATGAACCCCGAATATCAATCAATATTCGGGGTTCATTGGATTGTGGTACCCAAAAAGATGCAGCTTTCTGGTCCGCACCAGAACCGAAGCCCAACACAGCGGGTCCGATTTGGAGAAGAGGAGCACAGGAGCGGATGGCAATTTTTATAAAAATCGCCGGAGCAAAGCGGACTTTGCTCCGACATGGAGCTGATGGTGGGAATCGAACCCACAACCTTCTCATTACGAGTGAGATGCTCTGCCATTGAGCCACATCAGCAAATACGATTGTCTAACCCGTTCTGCCGTTGCCAATCAGCCAACCCTACCGACGAAGATATGCTGGCACGTAACATTGAACGGGTATCATTATACCTGAGAGGGAATCATCCGTCAAGAGGCCAAAAGGTAATTTTCCGCTATACTTTTTCTGATGTTAATGTTAAAATATACATACTGACAAAAGAAAAGAGGATGCTCTATGGTCATATCTGGATTTCCGGCTTTGAAAGCCAGCCTTCAAAGCGCACCACCAAAAACAGCGGTAGTGGCAGCAGCCCATGACGAGCACACCCTTCAGGCCGTTTTTGCCGCCCAGCGGGATGGTCTGATACGCCCACTTCTTGTAGGACACCAGGAGGAAATTTTGTCCATTGCCCGCAGGCTTGGAGAGAAGCTCGCCTCCGGCCAAGTGGTGGACGCAGCGGACGACATACATTGCGCGGCCCGATCGGTGGACCTCATCCGCGCTGGACACGGATCCATGCTCATCAAAGGCATGCTCCCCACGGGAACCCTGCTTAAAGCAGTTGTCAATCGGGAATCCGGTATCCGCACCGGTTCCGTGATGTCTCATGTGGCCATTCTGGATGTCCCCAGTTACCACAAACTGCTCTATATTACCGACGGCGGCATGGTTGTTGCCCCGGATTTGGAGCAAAAGCGACATATTTTACAGAATGCCATCAACTTCTGCCGCTTTTTGGGCTATGATTGCCCTAAGGCGGCGGCGCTGTGCGCAGTAGAAACGGTCAATCCGTCCATGCCAGAGACGATTGACGCCGCCGCTCTCAAGGAGGCGGGCGGACAGGGCGATTTCGGCCCCTGCATTGTAGAGGGTCCTATTTCATTGGATTTGGCCACCGACAGGGAGGCGGCCCAGGTAAAGCGCTACCACAGCCCAGTGGCGGGAGATGCCGATATACTGCTGGCCCCCTCTATCTCAGCAGGCAATCTGCTGGGCAAATCCCTATACGGGCTGGCTGGCGGTGAGATGGCCGGTGTGGTGCTGGGGGCGTCTGTCCCCATTACCGTAAACTCCCGGGGCGCCACGGCAGAGGAAAAATATTGGTCTATCCTCATTTGTGCCGCGATGAATTAGGAGGTCACCATGTCATACGATATTTTAGTTTTGAACCCCGGCTCTACCAGCACTAAGGCGGCGGTATACCGGGATAATTACCCCCTGATGGTCCGGAGCATGATTCACACCAACCAGGAGCTCGCCCCCTACCCTGTTCTCAACGATCAGCTGGACTACCGGGTGGGCATGGTGCGCAGCTGGCTGGCACTGGAGGGATACGATCTGGCCCAGCTGTCCGCTGTAGTAGGGCGTGGCGGCATCATTCCCAACATCGTCTCCGGGGGATACCTGGTGGATGAGGCGCTGGTGGACTGTCTGCTTCACCACACTGTATTTGACCACGCCTCCAACCTGGGGGGACTGATGGCCCGGGAATTTGCCGTACCCTTAAATATTCCCGCCTACATCTATGATGCCGTTACCAGCGATGAACTGCTTCCCGAGGCCCGGGTCACCGGGTTTAAAGAGGTTACCCGCACCAGCTTCTGTCATGTGCTTAACGCCCGGGCTACCGGCCACAAGTACGCCCAGGCCATGGGCCGGCGCTATGAGGAGATGAATCTGGTGATAGCCCACCTGGGGGGCGGTATCTCCGTATCCGCTCACTGCCATGGGCGGATCATCGACTCGGTGTCTGATGACGCCGGCCCCTTCTCCCCCGACCGGGGAGGCAGTCTGAACATGCTCTACGTGCTGGACATGTGCTACTCCGGAAAATACACCAAGGCGGAGATGCTGAAAAAGCTTCGGGGCGAGGGGGGCATGTCCGCCCTGCTGGGCACCCACGACTGCCAGGAAGTGGAGCGGCGTATTGCCCAGGGGGATGAGTGGGCCGCACTCGTCTATCAAGCTCAGGCTCTGCAAATTTCCAAGGGGATTGGCACAATGCTCAGCTGCTTTACAGAGCTTATCGACGGAGTGATTCTTACAGGTGGACTGGCCAACTCCAAAATGCTCACAGGCAAAGTGATTGACTATCTCCACAACCTTTGCCGGGTTGTCGTCATTCCCGGCGAGAATGAGATGGAGGCCCTGGCTCTGGGTGCCCTGCGTATCCTCCAGGGCGGAGAATCCGTCCATCAGTTTCACCCAGTATGCTCTATTGTACAGGGGGATTAAACGCACATAGTCCCCGGCTTAAAGCCGGGGACTATGTGCGTTTATTTCACACTCAGGGCATGCCCCTTAGGACGCCCGTTAGCCTGGTAGAGTTCTCTCAGCCGATCCAGCTGCTCCTGATCCGGATCTATGTATACGTCGCCGGTGTAACCGTCCATCAGAGCCAGGTGTCCTTCACTTCCAGGTGTGAGGGGTACCTCCACAATGGCCGGAATGTGGTAGGCCCGCACCAGCATAGCGGTATGGCTGTCCAGACTGCCCTTTCGGGTAATCAGCCCCAGCAGACGGTGCTGATCAAAATCCATAACCTCACTGGGCAGAAAGTCGTCAGCCACCAAAATGGCGGGCTCATCCATCAGCAGTGTCTGCCGTCCGCCCATCAGCGCCCGGAGCACTCGCTGGGAGATGTCCCGGATGTCTGCCGCCCGGGCTCGCATATAGGGGCTGTCCATGGCCGCAAAAGCAGCAGAAAAGCTGATCTCCGCCATCTGCACAGCGTATTCCGCCGTAGCCCCTTGGCCGTTAATCAGTCCCCGGACTGTCTCCACATAGTCGTGATCCTCTAACAGCATCCCATGAATGAGAAAGATAGAGGCCACACCATCTCCTACCTGATTCAGCGCACGGTTGTATAAGGTGGTCAGCTCTAAAATGGCCATTTGCTGCGCCCGGTGAAAGCGGTTAATTTCCTGCCGCCAGTCCCCTTGGGTATACAGCTGGACCTGGGGCGCGGGCCGGCGGTAGAAACACAGACGTCCAGCCACAATTTGCTCCATGATGGCCTTGCCTTTCAAAAGCTGCATCTCTTCGCCTCCCCCCGCGCAGAAAGATATCATCTCAGTAGTTTAAAAAATTATATCTCCTCTGCCCTTGCTTTGTAAAGGTCAGATTTTTCCAAATATGTTATCATTACAAAAGTTTTCTTGTTCAATTTCTCACCAATTGGCAGTAATTAACAATTTTCTGCCTATCTGCGCGCCGGTTTCACCCGATTTTCCGCTTTACTCTAGTAAACTGCTGTGCTATAATGGAGCCAACCCAAAATTCAGGAGGTTTTATTATGGTTTCTGAACGTATGAAGGGGCTGGGAACTGCCCGGTCCGTAATTCGGGAGTTGTTCGAATATGGTAAGGTCCGTGCCGCCCAGATTGGCGCGGAGAATGTCTTTGACTTTTCCATCGGCAATCCCAGTGTTCCAGCGCCCGCCGCCGTCAATCAGACGGCTGTCCGCCTGCTCACCGAGCAGCCTGACCTGATTCATGCCTACACCAGCGCCCAGGGCGCCGCCGACGCCAGGGAACGTTTCGTCGACTCTCTCAACCGCCGCTTTGGAAGCAGCTATACAGCCGACCGGCTCTACCTCACGGTAGGGGCCGCCGCCTCTCTGTGCTGTGTGTTTAACGCTCTGGCCTGTCCTGGAGACGAATTTGTGGTGTTTTCCCCCTATTTCCCGGAGTATAAAGTATTTATCGAGGGCGCCGGCGCTAAAATGACGCTTGTCCCCGCAGAAATTGAGACCTTCCAGATCGACTTTGACGCCTTCGAACGCTCTGTCAACCAACACACCAAAGGCGTGGTCATCAACACCCCCAACAACCCCTCTGGGGTGGTTTACTCCAAAAAGACCCTGGAACAGCTGGGCGCTATCCTCACGGAGAAGAGCCGGGCATACGGCCACCCCATTTATCTCATCTCTGACGAACCCTACCGGGAGATCGTCTATGCCGGGGTGGAGGTTCCTTGGGTGCCCCACATCTACCGGGACGCCATTGTGTGCTATTCCTTCTCCAAATCTCTGTCCCTCCCTGGAGAGCGCATCGGCTATGTGCTGGTTCCAGATGACGTCACCGACGCCGACGATGTTTACGCCGCGGTGGCGGGGGCCGGCCGCTCCCTGGGGTATGTGAATGCCCCCAGCCTGTTCCAGCAGGTCACTTCCCTGTGCTGCGACTTGACCTCTGACATCAGGGTTTATGAGGAAAACCGCAATCTGCTGGTGTCCTCCCTGCGTGAGATGGGTTACCATGTGGTGGAGCCGGGCGGAGCCTTCTATCTCTTCCCCCGCACTCTGGAACCCGACGATCTGGCTTTCAGCGAGCGGGCTAAGAAGGAATTTGACCTGCTTATGGCCCCTGGCGCAGGCTTCGGCGCCCCCGGACATGTGCGTATCTCTTACTGCGTCCAGACTGACATGATTCTCCGGTCCCTGCCTAAATTCAAAGCATTGGCGGAGTCCTATCAGTAAGTGTGTTCCAATCCCTGAAAAGAGCGGCAAGGCTGAAACCTTGCCGCTCCCGTTTTACGAACAACTTATTCTGATACGTCTTTTTATTCCTTCACATAGTCCACATGGAGCAGCTCATGGCGGCGCTCCTCAGATAGATCCTTGAGGAAGGTTCCTACCACCGGGTTGCGTTCAGCCCGTTTGAAGGGGGCGGAGCGGTCCAAGGTATAAAGGCCCTCGGCCCGTTCCTCCTTATCCTGCTTCATGCCGTGAGGCTGACCGGCGCCGCCCACACAGCCGCCCTGGCAGGTCATAACCTCTACAAGGTCAAAGTAGGCGCTGCCCGCTTCAATTTCCTTCAGCAGCCTCTGCGCGTTAGCCAGACCATGAACCACCGCCAGGTGAATATCCCGCTCTCCCACCTTGATCACGGCCACCCGGATAGCCCGGTTGCCCCGAAGGGGGGAGAATTTCAGCTCCCGCAGCACATTTTTAGACTTGTCCGGCAGGCAGAAACGAACTACCGCTTCGGCCACCCCTCCGGTGGTGCCATAGATCACACCGGCGCCAGAGCCCAGACCGAACGGCAGGTCAGGGGACTCATACTCCAGCTTGGTGAGCTGGATGCCTGACTCCTTAATCATCCGAATGATCTCCTGACTGGTGAGCACTAGGTCCACCGCTGGGGCACCGTCAGGTTGGACAAACTCCGGCCTGGCAGCTTCCATCTTTTTGGCGGTACAGGGCATAATGGCGATGTGATAGGTGGTGCGGCCATCCTCCTGATCCTTAACGTTGTACCGGTCTCTCAAGATAGCAGCAAACATCTGCATGGGAGATTTGCAGGTGGATATGTGCTTGAGGTATTTGGGGTTCTCATTCTCCAGATACTTTACCCAGGCAGGGCAGCAGGAGGTAAACATGGGGAAGGGTCCGCCCTTCTCCAGCCGCTCCAAAAATTCGGTCCCCTCCTCAATCGTGGTAAAGTCCGCGCCGAAGGTGGTGTCATAAATCTCGTCCACCCCCATCAACTTCAACGCGGTAACCAGCTGGTCCAGCACATTTTGTCCCGGGGCCAAGCCAAAAGCCTCGCCCACCGCCACCCGAACGGCAGGGGCAATCTGGATTACCACCCGCTTTTTCGGATCGTGGATCGCTCTCCATGCTTTTCCGATCTGGTCGTAAACCGTAATAGCTCCAGTAGGGCACACGGCGGAGCACTGGCCGCAGCTGATGCACTTGGTCTCACTCAGCTTCCGGTTGAAGGCGGGGGTAACCTGCATCTGATAGCCGCGCTGGGCAAAGTCGATAATGCCCATACCGATGTTCTCGCTGCACACCCGCACACAGTCTCCGCACAGGATGCACTTGCTGGGGTCCCGGACAATAGCAGGGCTGGAGTCGTCAAACTCCCCGCACTCCCGGTTGTCCTGGAAGCGGACATGGTGGACACCAAACTGAACAGCCAGCGCCTGGAGGTGGCAGTCGCCGCTCTTCTCGCAGGTGGTGCAGGAGCAGTTGTGGGAGGCCAGCATCAGCTCCAGAATCATCCGCCGGTGCTTCAGCAGCCTGGCGGTGTTTGTGCGGATTTTCAACCCATCACGGGGCTGCATGGAGCAGGAGGTTTCAATCTTCCCCCGCTCGTCCTCTACCACGCACATCCGGCAGGCACCGTAGACAGACAGGTCGGAGTAGTAGCAGAAGGTAGGCATCTCAATGCCCGCTTTCCGGATGACGGACAGAACATTGGGCTCCCCGTCAAAGGGCACCCGCTGGCCGTCGATAAACATAATTCCCTTTGCCATACCGCTCACTCCTCCCGAATAGCGCCGAAGGGACAGCAGCCCCAGCACGCGCCGCATTTGATACATTTTTCCGTGTCGATGACATGGGGCATCCGGATCTGGCCGGTGATGGCCTCCATGGGACACTGCCGCATACACTTTCCGCAGCCCTTACACAGCTCCGGGTCGATCTGGAGCACCTTTTTCCGTCCGTTGCAGTGGGGGCAGTGCTTGTCCACCACGTGGGCCAGGTACTCATCCCGGAAATACTTCAGGGTGCTCTGCACCGGCTTGCAGGCGCTCTGGCCTAGGCCGCACAGGGCGGTCTCGCTGATGGTGGCGGACAGCTCCTCCAGCAGCTCCAGGTCCTCCAGGCTGCCCTCGTTATTGACGATGCGGGTGAGGATCTCCAGCATCCTGCGGGTGCCCTCCCGGCAGGGGACGCACTTCCCGCAGGACTCATTCTGGGTAAAGTTCATGAAGAACCGGGCCACCTCCACCATGCAGGTGTCCTCATCCATAACCACCAGTCCGCCGGAACCGATCATGGCCCCCAGCTTTTTCAGAGAATCGAAGTCCAGCGGCATGTCCAGATGCTCCTCAGTGAGACAGCCGCCGGAGGGCCCGCCGATCTGAACAGCCTTAAATTTCTTCCTGTCCTTGATTCCGCCACCGATGTCGAAAATGATCTCCCGCAGGGTGGCCCCCATGGGCACCTCGATCAGGCCGGTGTTCACCACGTTGCCCGTCAGGGCAAAGGCCTTGGTTCCCGGGGAGCTCTCAGTTCCGATGGACCTAAACCACGCCTGGCCCTTTCGGATGATCAGGGGCACGGCGGAGAAGGTCTCCACGTTGTTGAGCACCGTGGGCTGTGCCCAAAGGCCGTGCTCCACTGTCCGGGGTGGCTTGACCCGGGGCATGCCCCGATTGCCCTCGATGGAGGCTGTCAAGGCAGAGCCCTCGCCACAGACAAAGGCCCCCGCGCCACGGTTGACATGGAGATGGAAGGAGAATTCTGTACCCAGGATGCGCTCTCCCAGCAGATTCATCTCCTCCGCCTTCTTGATGGCGGTTTTCAGCCGGGCCACAGCCAGGGGGTACTCCGCCCGAACATAGATGTAGCCCTCGTCGCTCCCCGCTCCCAGCGCGGCGATGAGCATCCCCTCAATGATGGAGTGGGGGTTGCCCTCCATGATGGAGCGGTCCATAAAGGCGCCGGGATCACCCTCGTCGCCGTTGCACACCACATATTTCTTGCCCTTGGGCTGCCTGCGCACACTGTCCCATTTACGGCCCGCGGGAAAGCCGCCGCCGCCCCGGCCCCGCAGACCGGAGTCCATGATCTCTTTGCAGATAGCCTCATCAGTCATCTCGAACAGGGCTTTCTCAAAGGCCGCGTAGCCGTCCTTGGCCAGGTACTCATCAATGTCCTCGGCGTCGGTCGTGCCGCAGTTCTCCAGCACAACGCGGTGCTGCTTGTGGTAGAAGGGGATATCGCTGTGCTTGGTGTACTTCACCCCGTCCAGCTCGTAGAGCAGCCGCTCCACCACCTCCCCCTTCAGGATGGTCTTCTCAATGATCTCGTCGCAGTCCTCCAGCTGCACGTGGGTGTACAGGATGCCCTCAGGCTCAATCTGGACCAGAGGCCCCATCTCGCAAAAGCCATGGCAGCCGCTCTTTTTCAGATAGACTCCGTCTCCCTTGGGTTCGGTAACGTCCTCCATCTCGTTTTCCTGGGTGAGACCCACATAGACGTCCATCCCCCGGCGGGCGCACTCCTCCTTAAAATAGTCGTACAGCTTCAGCGAACCGCCGGCAATACATCCGGTACCCGCGCACAGCAGAATCTGCCGTTTCTGATAGGACAGAGCCCGCTTGGCCTTTACCCGGCGGACCTCCAGCCGTTCACGATTCATCTCAGCCATTGGCGGCATCCTCCTTTCTCAGATCCTCCAGCAGTTCAATGGCCAGTTCCGGGCTCATTTTGGAGTGGACCTGGTCGTTTACCGTCACCACCGGAGCCAGGCCGCAGGCCCCAAGACAGGCCACCGTCTCCAGGGTGAACAGGCCGTCGGCGGAGGTCTTCTGCTTCCCCTCCAGTTCCAGATACTCTCTGATGGCATTAAAAATTGGCTGGGACTTGCGCACGTGGCAGGCAGTGCCGTCACACACCTTGATGATGTACTTACCCTTGGCCTCCAGGGAAAAGTTCTCATAAAAGGTGGCCACACTGTATACTTTGGCCACCCCCACCCCCAGTTTTTCTGCGATACGCTCCAGCACCGCAGGGCTGAGATACTTGTATTCTGCCTGGATATCCTGCATAATGGCAATCAGGTGATGTACCTGACAGCCGTAACCGTCAATAATCTCCTCCACCCGCTCCATGGAAATTCCATTGGACATGGCTGTTTTTCTCCTCTCTGTATGTAATTTGGATATCATTTCGCTCCTTATGATTTTAACACAGCATCCGTCACTTTACAAGAAGATTTTGCAGGAAATGCGTCATTTTTTGGCAAAATGGCGGCGCAGATTGCTCTGCGCCGCCAAGGGATCAGCGTCTCATTTTTTGGGGATCAGGCCAGGTCTCCGGCCCGTCGGTTTTTGAGATCTCTTTAAACTCCCCGGTCTCTCTGGCAAAGGCATACATAGCCTTTGCCATGGTATACATTTGGGGATAGACCTCTAGGCAACGTCCCTTGCTCAATTCATCCTCAAAAGCGTAGACCCAGCCGCTTCCCACCTTCCGCCTGACCTTTAAAAAGCGGGCCACCGCCTCGGCAAAGCAGTCCGAACTCCCCTCTTTCGCGCCTCGCCCGGCATATTCAATGTAAGACAGCAGCGCATACTCCGCCTTGGACAGGCACTCGTTTACCCGCCTAGCTAAATAAGACAGGATCTCCTCCCCCACATAGCCAAGCATCCCGTCTACCCGGAGATACTGGTGGGTAAATTCTTCCCCGTGACGCTTCGCAAAAGCTGCGGGATCAAAATTTAAGGCTTTGCATACTTCCGCCATCAGCTCCGGGCCCAGTCTTGCCTCTGTCCCAGGCACAATCTCGCTACCAGTCATCGCGCTTTCTCCTCTCCGCCCTATCTATCAGTTCTCTTTTATTCCAGCACAGGGTATCTCAACTCTGATTCCTCTATTATATTGCGTCGGATACCTTGCGTCAACCATCAGCCTCTTGCCCTTATTCCACTCTTCCGGTATAATATTGATACTATATTCGGAGGTGGTCCCATGAACCAGCAAGGGATCGAGGTCTTTCTCGCGGTAGCCCGGCTGGGCAGCGTGTCAGCTGCGGCCCAGGCCTTATACATTACCCAGCCCGCTGTGAGCCGGCATCTGCGGACCCTGGAAGATGGGATGGGATGCTCTTTGGTGATCCGGGGAAGGGGCAAACGGAACATAGAGCTCACTGATCAGGGACGGGATTTTGTTCAGGTGGCGGAAAAGTGGCGGCTGTTGTGGCAGGAGACCCAGGAGGTTGCCAGCCAGGACCGGACCCAGACCTTACGGGTGGCCTCAGTGGGCAGCCTCAGCACCTACCTGCTCCCCCAGGTGTTTCGAGAATTTCTGCTGACCCCCGGCCGGGCCCTCACCTTTCACCACTACCACTCTCGCGAGGCCTATGAATATGTGGCCCAGGGGCTCACAGACATCGCCCTCATCTCCGACCATATGTACCACACTCAGGTGGAGACTGTTCCCGCCTTCCGATCCCCTATGGTGCTGCTCACCGGACCAGGACTGGACTGGCCGGAGACGGTCCGCCCGTCTCAGCTGGACCCGGCCAGGGAGCTGCGCCTGCCTTGGAACCCGGAATACGACTTGTGGCACACCTTCTGGTTCAGCGCCGCCGTCTCTCCCCGAGCGGTACTGGATCAGATGTCTCTCCTGGAGGAGTTCTTCTCCTGGCAGGACAGTTGGTGGGACAGCTGGGCTGTAGCTCCTGTCGTAGTGGCAGCCCCCCTGTCAAAAAAGCTGGGACTGACCTTGCGCCAATTGGAAGGCGGTCCCCCCGATGAAATCATTTATTATCTGCTGGGCCCCCGGCGGAAGGACGAGCTCACGCGCTCCTTTCTCACCTGTCTGCACCGCGAGCTGAGACAGAGGCCAGGGGTGGAATCTCTTCTTTTTCCGGCTGATTCCAATTCATAAGGAGGCATTTTCATGTATTACCACACAAATTATAGTTCTCCTGTTGGCGAGCTGACCCTGTGCTGCCACGACAATCATCTGGTAGGTCTGTGGCTGGAGGGGCAGAAATACTTTGGCGGTTCCCTTTCCGGGGAGATGGTTTCCGGAGATTCCCCTGTGCTCTCTCAGGCGAAAAGCTGGCTGGACCACTACTTCACCGGAGATCGGCCCGATCCGAAACAGCTTCCCCTGGCGCCAGAGGGCAGCGCCTTCCGCCAGATTGTGTGGCAGTGCTTGCTGGATATTCCCTATGGACAGACAATGACCTATGGACAACTAGCTCAACAGGTGGCCCACGGCCTGAACCGCCCCTCTATGTCCGCCCGGGCAGTCGGAAACGCGGCGGGCCACAATCCTATTTCCATTATCATCCCCTGCCATCGGCTGGTAGGTTCTGATCATTCCCTCACCGGCTACGCCGGAGGGCTGGAGCGAAAGCGCTTTCTATTAAGACATGAAAACTGCAGCCTTGCCCTGCAGCAATGGGCGTAACGCTGTTCTGGCGATGTCACATGCTTTATTTCTTCATACCAGCACATTACCGCATCCGGATATTCATGTTCCGGATGCGGTTTTCATATAGTCTTATTACAACGGGCCCTCTGCTTAGAGGACACCAATCTATTTGCTTATAGGGGTGCTTTGCTATGGCTGGAAAACGGGAACAAATTAAAATTTTTTATATCGAAAAAAAATGGTGGCGGGCCGCCGCCTGTCTGTGCCTGGCAGCGGCGATGTTCTATATCGTCAACTGGCCCGCCGCGGTGGGGGTATCCGCCACCACCCGTCAACTGCCTATTTACTGCGTTCAGCGGAACCAAAAGCTGGTGTCCATCAGCTTTGACGCCGCCTGGGGTAATGAGGACACCCAGCAGCTTATCGATATTTTGGGTCAGTATAACATTCCAGCCACTTTTTTTGTGGTAGGCGAGTGGGTAGACAAATACCCAGAGTCGGTAAAAGCCCTTCATGACGCAGGCCACGAGGTGATGAACCACTCCAACACCCATGCCCACTACCCTCAACTCTCCACCGACGAGGTGGTGGCGGATCTGAACGCCTGCAATGACAAAATCGAACAGGTCACCGGGGTCCGCCCCAGCCTGGTCCGCCTGCCCTACGGTGATTATGATGACAACTCCATCAACGCTGTACGCTCTATCGGCATGGAGCCCATCCAGTGGGATGTTGACAGTCTGGACTGGAAGGACCTCTCCGCGGGTGAAATTACCCAGCGGGTAACCTCCAAGGTACAGCCCGGCTCCATCGTCCTGTTTCACAATGCCGCTCTCCACACTCCGGAGGCACTCCCCGCCATTATTCAGAGTCTCCTCCAGGAGGGCTATACCTTTGTACCTATCTCTCAAATCATTCTTACCGGGGCGTACACCATTGACCACACCGGGCGGCAATGCCCAAGCTGAGCTGGCTCCCCCTTTGCCAGGCAAAGGGGGAGCCAACCGGCGTAATTTTGGCCGTCAGCGGCATGGATTCTGGTGGGGACATGGATAAGGCGCGCTGTTACCCTATATTCCGTACCAGCCAGATTAGTCCTGCCAGCTGTAAAATCAACAGAGTTGGAAAGCCCCAGCGAAAATACCAGTGCCTTGTCTTATGGTGAAACAGCCACATCCCCGCCGTACCGCCTGGCGCGCCCCCCAGCAGAACCGGAAGGAACAGGGCTCGCTCCGAGATGCGCCATTTTCCGCTCTTAGCCCGTTTTTTGTCAAAACCCATAACGGCAAATGCCGCCAGATTCATCGCCAGCAGATACAGCCGCAACAACTGCCACAGCTCCTTGGCCACCTTAAACCGCTCCTTTTTCTATGTTTTGTGTTCAAATAAAATGATACCTCTCCTATCCGCTTTTTTCAACAAATTTTTATCTGTATTTTCTATGGAAAAATTTTTAAACCATCTTGAAATGTTAACCTTCCGTCTGTATAATATTATGCACGGTATTACAGAAAACACGGACAATTTTTCTAGTCCCCCTCTCTGACCGTATACGCAAGAAAGGAATGATGTTTACCAATGGCTAACAAATACGTGTACCTCTTCTCCGAGGGCAGTGCCAACATGCGCAACCTGCTGGGCGGCAAGGGCGCCAATCTGGCTGAAATGACCAATATCGGGATGCCGGTTCCCCAGGGCTTCACCATCACGACCGAGGCCTGCACTCAATATTATGAGGACGGCGAGAAAATCAACGACGAGATTCAGACCGAGATTATGGAGTATATCGACAAGCTGGAGAAAATCACCGACAAAAAGTTTGGCGATCTGGAAAATCCCCTGCTGGTCTCTGTCCGGTCCGGCGCTCGGGCTTCCATGCCTGGAATGATGGACACTATCCTGAATCTAGGGTTAAACGAACAGGTTGTAGATGTCATCGCCAAGCAGTCCAATAACCCCCGCTGGGCCTGGGACTGCTACCGCCGCTTCATTCAGATGTACTCCGACGTGGTCATGGAGGTGGGCAAAAAGTATTTTGAGCAGCTCATCGACCAGATGAAAGAGAAGAAAGGCGTCACCCAGGACGTGGAGCTGGACGCCAATGACCTGAAGGAGCTGGCCGGCCAGTTCAAGGCCGAATATAAGGAGAAAATCGGCGCCGACTTCCCCTCTGACCCCAAGGAACAGCTGATGGGCGCCATCAAGGCGGTGTTCCGCTCCTGGAACAACCCTCGGGCCATCTACTACCGCCGTATGAACGATATCCCCGGCTCCTGGGGCACCGCCGTCAATGTGCAGTCCATGGCCTTTGGCAACATGGGCGACGACTGCGGCACCGGAGTTGCTTTCACCCGCAACCCTGCCACCGGCGAGAAGAAGCTGATGGGCGAGTTTCTCACCAACGCCCAGGGCGAAGACGTGGTAGCCGGCGTACGCACCCCCATGCCCATTCAGGAGATGGCGGAAAAGTTCCCCGAGGCCTTCGCCCAGTTTACCGACGTGTGCCAGAAGCTGGAGGACCACTACCGGGATATGCAGGACATGGAGTTCACCGTGGAGCACGGCAAGCTCTACATGCTCCAGACCCGCAACGGCAAGCGCACCGCCGCCGCCGCCCTGAAGATCGCCTGCGACCTGGTAGACGAGGGGATGATCGATGAGAAAAAGGCTGTGTCCATGATCGACCCCCGCAATCTGGACACCCTCCTTCACCCCCAGTTTGACCCCGCCGCCCTGAAGAAGGCGACCCCTGTCGCCTCCGCCCTGCCCGCCTCTCCCGGCGCCGCCTGCGGCCGAATTGTCTTTACCGCCGACGACGCCAAGGAGTGGGCCGCCCGGGGCGAGAAGGTCTGTCTGGTCCGCCTGGAGACCTCCCCCGAGGATATCGAGGGCATGGTGGCTTCCCAGGGTATCCTCACTGTCCGGGGCGGCATGACCTCCCACGCCGCCGTGGTCGCCCGTGGTATGGGCACCTGCTGTGTGTCTGGCTGCGGAGCCATTAAGATGGACGAGGAGAACAAAAAATTTGAGCTTGGTGACCGCACCTATGTAGAGGGCGACTGGATCTCCCTGGACGGCTCCACCGGCAACATCTACGGCGAGGCCATCCCCACCGTGCCCGCTTCCATCTCCGGCGAATTCGGCCGTATCATGGCTTGGGCTGACAAGTACCGCCAGATGGGAGTCCGCACCAACGCCGACAATCCCCGCGACACTGCCCAGGCCGTCAAGTTCGGGGCTCAGGGCATCGGTCTGTGCCGCACCGAGCACATGTTCTTTGAAGCCGACCGCATCCCCGCCATTCGGGAGATGATCTGCTCCGACAACGTAGAGCAGCGCGAAAAGGCCCTGGCAAAGCTGGAGCCCATGCAGCAGGGTGACTTTGAGGCTATGTACGAGGCCCTGGAGGGCCGTCCCATGACCGTCCGCTTCCTGGACCCCCCGCTGCATGAGTTTGTCCCCACTGAAGAAGAGGATATTGCGCAGATGGCCAAGGACATGGGCAAATCTATAGCTGATATCAAGGCCATTATTGCCAACCTCCACGAGTTCAACCCCATGATGGGACACCGCGGCTGCCGCCTGGTCGTTACCTTCCCAGAGATCGCCGTAATGCAGACCAAGGCTGTCATCAAGGCCGCCCTGGCCGTTCAGGCCCGCCACCCCGAATGGACCATGGTCCCCGAGATTATGATTCCCTTGGTGGGCGAGGTTAAGGAATTCGCCTATGTAAAGGGCATCGTTACCACTACCGCTGACAAGCTTATCTCTGAGGCCGGTTCCTCCATGAAGTATAAGGTTGGCACCATGATTGAGATTCCCCGCGCGGCTATGACCGCCGATGACATCTCCCCCCTGGTCGACTTCTTCTCCTTTGGCTCCAACGACCTGACCCAGCTGGTGTTCGGCTTCAGCCGGGATGACGCGGGCAAATTCCTGGACGCCTATTACGAAAAGAAGATTTTCGAAAGCGATCCCTTCGCCCGGCTGGACCAGCACGGCGTGGGCCGCTTGATCTCCAACGCCTCCCGCTGGGGACGCTCTACCAACCCCAATGTCCATCTGGGCATCTGCGGCGAGCACGGCGGCGACCCCTCCTCCGTTATGTTCTGCCATGACATCGGTTTGGACTATGTGTCCTGCTCCCCTTTCCGTGTGCCCATCGCCCGCCTGGCCGCCGCTCAGGCCGCCATTGCCAATCCCCGGTAATCCCCATCATTTTGTCGTCCATCTGGGCGGCACATCATCAAAAGCCAAAGTCCGCCGCCCAGCTGGGCGGCGGACTTTTCAATTTACTCCGTGGTATAGTTGTCAAAATACCCCTGGATAAAGACCACAGGGGTGCCCTTGTCTCCCGAACCGGAGGTCAGGTCACACAGGGAACCAATCAGATCCGTGAGGCGGCGGGGGGTGGTACCCTCCGACACCATCTGCCCCACCAGGTCCCCATCCTTCTTGTGAATGCGGTCCTTAATGGCCTCCTTCAACGCCTCGCCGGACAGCTGAGCAAAATCATTGTCAGCCAGATACTTCAGCTTCAGCTCGTTGGGGGTGCCTTCCAGGCCAGCGGTATAGGCCGGGGAGACCACCGGATCAGCCAGCTCCCAAATCTTGCCCACCGGATCCTTGAAGGCACCGTCTCCATAGACCATAACCTCCACATGACTGCCCGTCTCCTCCAGCAGTCTCCTCTGGATGGCCTCCACCAACCCTTGGCAGTCCCGGGGGAACAGCTTCACCTGGTCTTCAGTGGACTTGTTGGAGCCCAGCAGCCCGTATTTCTCGTTGCAGCCGCTGCCCTCCACCGGGGCGTTCATAATTTCATCCAGGCCAAACACCCGCGCCGCCCCGGCGGCCTTCAGCAGCCGCTTGGTCCGTACCCTGGTGTGGATGTCGCAGCACAGCACATCCTTTGTATAAGGCAGGATAGCCCGTGGATCGTTGGCAAATATAATTTCCACCTGGGCCCCGCAGCCCTCAATCAGCTCCTGATAATAGGACACGTAGTCCACCCCGGTGAACGGGTGCTTCTCATAACCGAAGAGCTGCCTGTACCGCTCCAGGGTGAGCACATCCTTGTAGGGATCCACCCCCTTCTCATCCACCGCATCCAGGCTGATCAGGTGGTTGCCCACCTCGTCAGAGGGGTAGCTGAGCATGAGGACGACCTTCTTACAGCCCTTGGCGATGCCCCGCAGGCAGATGGCGAAGCGATTACGGCTGAGAATGGGAAAGATGACGCCGATTGTGCCGCCTCCCAGCTTGGCCCGGACGTCGGCGGCGATGTCGTCCACAGTGGCGTAGTTGCCTTGAGCCCGAGCCACGATGGCCTCGGTCATGGCCACCACATCCCGGTCTCGGATGGCAAAACCGTCCTCCTTGGCGGCCTCCAGCAGGGAGCCAGTGACAATCTCTACCAGATTGTCACCGCTGCGGATAATGGGGGTGCGGATCCCCCGGGAAACTGTACCGACTATACGGCTCATAAAGGAACACTCCTTGTTTTCATATCATTTGCGCGAAGAAAATATTCACGACTGTATATGATATCACGGTTTCCCGGCCTTGTAAATATATTTTGGCAAATTAACGCAGCAAAGTAATTATTCCACCCCGAAAGAGACAATGGCGTCCCGCATGTGGCGCCAGTCGGACCTCAGCTCCTCCAGCCGGGCCTGGCCGGCGGGAGTGAGCTTGTAGTACTTCCGGTTCGGTCCGCCTCCACCGGGGGCCATATACCACTCGGTGAGCTTCTCCTTGCCCAGCCCCCGGAGCAGGGCGTAGATAGCGCTCTCCTGGGTGTCCGGAAAGGCGGTGCGCAGGGGGGTGAGCACCTCGTAACCGTATTTGTCCCCCCCGGCCAGCAGCTGAAGCAGGCACAGCTCCAGCAGGTCCTTTTTCAGCACAGAGCCACCCCCGTTCCGACCAGGCCCACCGCGCCAATGGGAATGATGCGGGCGAAGATATACGCCTGGATCGACCCGCGAATCGCAACGCTCAGGTCCATGCTCTTGAAAATAAAGATGACAAAGCCGCACATCGCCGCCGCCGTGAGGGCCAGCGTATACAGGGCCAGCCACCGGCGGTCATAGCACTTGGCCAGCACCAGGCCGGGCAAAGCGGCCAGGGCGCAGGCCGTCCCACCGTAGGTAATCAGGTATCGCTGCAGGGTGATATGCCACGGTATGCCGCCAAATCCCGCGTAATAATCCAAAAACGCCGGGTCCGTGACATGCCAAGTCCACGCCATGATGACCACCCCAAGAGCAAGCACCGTCCCCAGCGACAGCAGCAGCCCTTTGGACAGCGGCCCGTTTTTCTGCCCGTGCCGCCGGAACCAGTACAGGGACAGGGGCAGCCCTATCGCCATCACCCATACAGGGTACCACCACTGGTCATAACTGCTCAGGTAGAACGAACTGTGCCCCATAAAGTCCCACTTGGCCAGCAGGAATAACCCCAGGGCCAGCACAGCGAATACCTTCAGCCACTGGCGATAGGTCTTTACGTCGGTAAGCAGGTGGGCCGCCTGGACTGGCTCGCCCAGCTCCTCTACCAACTTGCTCTCGTCCCGCTCCTCCTGGAAAATCAGCTCCCGGTAGTCGGATATGGCCTCCTCCGCCTCCTGGGGCGGCAGCCTCCACCGCACCGCCCGGCTGAATTTGGCCAGGTATTGCGCCTGGGTCAGATTTTTGAGTTTGCCCATAAAAATCACCCTCCTTGAGTCCTGCTGAAAAATTAATACTATCAAAAATATACTACTGCTAAAATTATAATACTTGTTCCCACGAATCTTGTCAAGAGAAATTTTTGACGGCCCGGCAATTTTATGGTATGCTGAAAAAAACCTCCCTTTTCAAGGGAGGCCTTGAGGAGGCGCGTCTATGGACATCCAAGCCCTTGTGGCGGCCCAGCGGACTTGTTTCAATACCGGGGCCACCCTGCCCCTGTCCGCCCGCAAAGCGGCCTTAAAACGGCTGCGAGCGGCCATTACAGCCCGAGAGGGCGACATCTGCGCCGCCCTCAAGGCCGACCTAAACAAATCTGCCACTGAGAGCTATATGTGCGAGGTAGGGCTCACTCTGTCCGAGCTGTCCTTCGTGGAGAAGCGGCTGGCCGGCTGGGCCAGGGACAGGTCCCACCTCACTCCTCTGGCTCAGTTTCCCGCCAAAAGCTTTACGGTGACAGAGCCTTACGGAGTAGTCCTTATCATGTCTCCCTGGAACTATCCCTTCCTGCTCACCATGGAACCCCTTATCGGTGCCATTGCCGCTGGAAATTGCTGTGTTGTTAAACCATCAGCCTACTCTCCCGCCACATCATCGGTTATGCGGACAATTTTAGCGGAGTGCTTTCCTTCCGAGCTCGTCTCGGTGGTGGAAGGGGGCCGAACAGAAAACCAGACGCTTCTGGACCAGCAGTTTGACTATATATTTTTTACCGGCGGAGCTGAGGTTGGCAGAGAGGTCATGTCCAAGGCAGCCCGACACCTCACCCCCGTCACGCTGGAGCTGGGGGGCAAGAGCCCCTGCATTGTGGATTCCACCGCCCGGCTTGACCTGGCGGCCAAGCGGCTGGTATTCGGCAAGCTGCTCAACTGCGGCCAGACCTGTGTGGCCCCGGACTACCTGCTCATCCAGCGCCAGGTCAAAGACCGCTTTCTGGCCTATGTAAAGCGGTGGATCACTGTCATGTATGGCGCGGAGCCCCTGGATAACGACGGCTATGTCCGCATGGTCAACCGCAAACACTTTGATCGGGTGGCAGGCCTCATTGACCCTGCAAAGGTCATCTTCGGCGGCCGCTGTGACCCGGATACGCTGAAAATACAGCCCACCATTCTGGATCATGTTTCCCCCGACGCCCCAGTGATGCGGGAAGAGATATTTGGCCCTGTTTTGCCCGTGCTCACGTTTCATCGTGTGGAAGAGGCCCTGGAGTTCGTCAACGCCCGGCCGCGCCCATTGGCACTGTATCTGTTTTCCCAGGAAAAATCCACCCAGGATCTGTTCCTCCGCCGGGCCGCCTTTGGCGGAGGCTGTATCAATGACACGATTATTCATCTGGCCACCAGCCGCATGGGCTTCGGCGGCATCGGTCACAGCGGCATGGGCAGCTACCATGGAAAGGAAAGCTTCAACACCTTTTCCCACCAGAAAAGTATCGTAAAAAAGTCTACTCTGTTGGATCTGCCCGTTCGGTATGCCCCCTACACACCGATAAAAGACAGCCTGCTCCGGCTGTTTCTTCGATAAAAAATCGCCCCGCTTGCGGGACGATTTCCTTATTCCCTTCCATGGCGGGGATTTTTTGCCACCATGATCGCCGCCTCACTGATGGCGGCCACCACATCGGCCCGGGACTGCAGCTCATAGCTCTGCAGCTTCACCATCAGCCGTCCTTGCCGGGTGGCCACATAGTGGGGCTCCAGGTGGTTCAGCGCAAAAGCCACCACATCTGATTTGCAGGCATCACAAGTGCAGCCGCCTTCCTGTCCAATTACGCGATCTAAATTTTGCAACACAATATCTTCCATCAGATTTCTATATTCCATTGCCATTTCTTTCATCCTCCTTTCTCTTATTGCCAAGCTCTGTATCCATTATATTGCTTTTGACAGAGAAATACAATCTTTATTTTCTGCTCCGCCTAGTGTTAAATAAGCCGGGCTTATGTTAAGATTATGTTAAGCCCCTATGAAGCCTCTCTTGTCTCCGTTATAATAATCTCATCCCTTAGTAGACATCTGGAAAGGAGTGGAGGCCATTGCGTCTTAACAAACAGCTGATCGAAAAAACCCGGGAGTCCATGGCTTCTGTACTCCCTATTACCGCCATTGTTTTCCTCCTGTCCATCACCATCGCCCCCCTGGACCCGGGCACGCTGGTACTCTTTCTCTTCGGGGCAATTCTGCTGGTGGGCGGCATGGGGCTTTTTACCCTTGGGGTGGACATGTCCATGATCCCTATGGGGGAGGGAGTCGGCTCCACGCTCAGCAAGAGCAAGCATCTGATTATTCCCATCGCGGTCTATTTCCTGCTGGGTATGCTCACCACTATGGCGGAGCCGGACCTCCAGGTGCTCTCCAAGCAGGTCCCCGCAATCAACGGCACCGTACTCATCACCACCGTGGCAGTGGGTGTAGGACTCTTCCTGGTTGCCGCCACTCTGCGCATCCGGAAGGGCATCCCTCTGCGGCGGATGCTGCTGGCGCTCTACTTTGTCGTTTTTGTTCTGGCCTTTCTGGCCCCCGGAAATTTCATTCCAGTCTCTTTTGATTCCGGCGGCGTTACCACCGGGCCTATCACCGTCCCTTTCATTATGTCACTGGGTCTGGGCATCGCCTCTACCCGCAGTGATAAAAATTCTGCCAGCGACAGCTTCGGCCTCATCTCTCTTTGCTCCATCGGCCCCATCCTGTGTGTTCTGCTTCTGGGCATAATTTATAAGCCTCAGGAGGCCGCCTCGCATTTGAGCGTCATTCCCACCATCCCCACTACCGCTCAGGCCGCCCAATACTTTATTCAGTCTTTCCCCGGTTACCTGGAGGAGGTGGCTATGGCGCTTCTCCCAGTCACAGGATTATTTTTAGTGTTCCAGCTCCTCACCCGCCGTTTTAAGCGGGGGCAGATCATGCGGATTGCCGCGGGACTGCTGTATACATATCTGGGGCTGGTCCTCTTTCTATGCGGCGTTAATGTGGGCTTCATGCCCGCTGGCCAGTTGATCGGCGCTACCATCGCCTCTGGAACTCGGCAGTGGCTTCTCATCCCCATTGGCATGCTTATCGGCTACTACATTGTCAAGGCAGAGCCAGCTGTCACTGTTCTCACCAAACAGGTAGAGGAGATTTCCAACGGCTCCATCTCTCAGCGGGCCATGGGCTTAGCCATGTCCATCGGTGTGTGCGTCTCGGTGGGCTTGGCCATGGTTCGTGTGCTCACCGGTTTGAATATTTTTTGGCTGCTGATCCCCGGTTACGCTATTTCTCTGGGTCTCACCTTCCTGGTGCCAGACATCTTTACCGGCATCGCTTTCGACTCCGGCGGTGTCGCCAGCGGTCCTATGACCGCCACATTCCTGCTGCCCTTCGCCCAAGGCGCCTGCCATTCCATGGGGGGAAACATGATGACCGACGCCTTTGGCATTGTGGCTATGGTCGCCATGACTCCTCTGGTCACCATACAGGTCATGGGTCTTTCCAGTGTCGTACGCCACAAGCTGGCCCGCCGCCGCCTGCGTTCCCGCATGGACCGCGTTGAGGATGCGATCCTCTACTTTGATTAGGAGGGCAGCTACTATGGAAGCTATGAAAGTGATTCTCTCCATTGTAGAGCGTGGCCAAGGGGCCGCCATGCTGAAGCTATACCGCAAACTGCATGTGCCCATTCACTTACAGTGTGCCGGCAAGGGCACCGCCACCTCAGAAATTATGGACATCCTAGGTCTGGGCTCCAGTGAAAAAGACATATTGCTCAGCTTTTCCGCCACGTCCGCCGCTAAAAACCTGCTTCACAGCCTGGATAATGAGCTTCGGGGGCACACCGGCGGCGCGGGTATTGTGGTTTCCATCCCCATATCCGGGCTGAACAGTCTGGTGGCCAATCTGGCTGCCTATCACGCCGAGAGCTTAAAGGAAAAAGAGGAGGGAAACGAGATGGAGCGTACTGAAAACAGCCTGATTCTGGTGGTATGTGCCCGTGGCTGCACCGATGATGTTATGTCCACAGCCAAGGCCCACGGCGCCCGAGGCGGAACCGTTATTAAAGGGCGCCTCTCTGGGCGGAAGGAGCTGGAACAGGCTTATGAGGTGGAGTTAAAAGCGGAGCGGGAAATTGTAGCGATCGTAGTTCCTACCAGTCTGCGTGGCCCAATTATGGAAGCTATCAACGCAGAGCACGGTCTTCGCAGTGAAGCACAGGCGGCTCTGTGTTCTCTGCCCATTGAACAAATTGTAAGATTAGGCTAAAAAGGTACCGTTATGGAACAATTCCACATCGTTGACGCCTGCCGAGAACAGCACTTCCAAGACATGTCACTCCTCCATGCCCTAGGCTGGCGGGCCGCCTACCGGGACAGCATCCCGGCCAGCTATCTGGCCCGTGAGATTACCGATGGCCGCTGGGTGCCGGTATTTCGCCAAAATTACAAAGAAGGCATTTATCATGGCCTCCTGCTGTACGACATGGAGCAACCCCTGTGCTGCGCCACCTACGGCCCCGCCCGGGTGGATCAGGCCGCTGGAGACACCATCTGCAATTTCAGCTCCCCTGACCTATCCCACTGGGGGGAGCTGGTCTCCCTCTACGTCCACCCGGATTATTGGGGACAGGGGTACGGCTCCGCTTTAATGGAGGAGGTCCTGAACCGTATGAAAACCGCCGGATACCCCGGCTGCTTTCTCTACGTCCTTCGGGAGAACAACCGCGCTCGGCGGTTCTATGAAAAGCACGGCTTCGCCTGGGACGGTCACAGCCTGGAGGTATCCCTGACGCCCAGCGTGGTACTTACCGATTTGCGGTATTGCAAAGTGTTTTAGACTATGCTACAATACTTTACGTTGCAGTTGGCATAATAAAAAACTACAATGAGGAAAATTTATGAAATATCATTTTAATTCGGTGCTTGTGGGTTAAACCGGGAGGTTTGCACCCAAAAGCGGCCTCCCGAAAGGATCAAAACTTTTAGGAGGAAATTCCCATGAACCGGGAGAATAAACGAAAAACATTTAAAAAAGGTTATTATAAAACACATCCCTGCCATGATAGCTTTATTTGCAAGGTATGCGGCAGACCGGTAGCCCCCGATGCGGCGGGCAGCGCGCACCGCAACCACTGTCCCAACTGCCTGAGCAGCCTGCACGTAGACGAGGAGCCCGGCGACCGGGCCTCAAGCTGTGGCGGTATTATGGACCCCATCGGTGTTTGGGTCCGAAAAGGAGGCGAATGGGCGGTCATCCACCGGTGTCGACGGTGCGGCAAGCTGGATTCTAACCGTATCGCCGCCGACGACAATCCCATGAAGCTGATGTCCATCGCCCTGAAGCCTCTCACTCTGCCTCCCTTTCCGCTGGAGCATATCGAAAAGCTCACTATTTTAATGGGCGGATCGGGAAGCTTATCTGAATAAACCAAAGCGCTCATCCAGTATTCCGGATGAGCGCTTTACATTACGAGGATGCCAATTCCCCCCGCTCACTAAAATAAAAAAGCAGAACAGCCAATCGACTGTCCTGCTTTGTGTTGGCATTACCTATCTTCCCGGTCCGTCTCCAGACAAGTATTTTCGGCAGAAGCGAGCTTAACTTCCGTGTTCGGAATGGGAACGGGTGGACCCTCGCCCTAATCAACACCAACTATAACTTTCTCCTTGAAAAGAAAGTAAGCAAAGAAAACATTATATTTTTCTCTCCTTACCATCTTCTCAACAGTAAGTATTATAACCATTTTTTTCAAAATGTCAAGAAAAACTTTAAAATGGTGACCCGTACGGGAATCGAACCCATGTTTGCGGCGTGAGAGGCCGCCGTCTTAACCGCTTGACCAACGGGCCAT
>CAMTMZ010000010.1 GCA_947073765.1 uncultured Bacillota bacterium
GAGAACGGCGAGGAGATCTGGGCCTTGGTGGGGGCGGACTTCGGTGCCATCACCGCCTACAGCTTCATGATCTTCAACCTGCTGTGCGCCCCCTGCTTCGCCGCCATGGGAGCCATCAAGCGGGAGATGAACAATACCAGATGGACCGCTTTCGCCATCGGTTACATGTGTGTGTTCGCCTATACCTCCTCCCTGATCGTCTACCAGCTGGGGGGACTGCTTACTGGAAGCGTCAGCTTCGGATTTTGGACGGCGGTTGCCCTGGCGGCTCTGGCGGCTGTCATTTTCCTGCTGGCCCGCAAGGGGTATCGGGGCGAGGAGCCGCTTCAGAGGCTGAGCTCTGTGGCCGCCGCCTCGCGTTGATCCGGCACGGAAAGGAGATGATGACCATGTCTGCCGTATTGGGAAATGTTATTGTGGCAGCCGCGCTGGCCGCTGTTGTGGTTCTGGCGGTACGATCCTTGTGGAAATCCCGTAGAGAAGGCGGAAGCTGTAACGGCGACTGCATGTCCTGCAAAGGATGCCGTGCGAAACACTAAAGTCATCCACATCCCCCGGCTGTGCCGGGGGATGTGGATGATTCAACAAGCTCCGCCCAGGAGACCACTTTGGTGCACACCCGCTCCAGCAGAGCGGCGTGGTGGCTGACCACCAACAGGCCCAAGTTGCGTTCCTCCGCCTGGGACAGCAGGAAGCTCCACAGCTGGGCCTGGGTGATCAGGTCCAGCATGGCGGAGGACTCGTCGCACAGCAGGAATCTCAGACCAGGCCCCAAGGCGCGGGCCAGACAGATCCGCTGCAGCTCCCCGCTGGACAGCTCCGAGGGATACCGCTCCAGCCAGCTGTTCCGGATGCCCAAACCATCCAGAATGCCACGGTCCACCGGTCCGGCCTCATGCAGGGTTGTCCCCAGCCTCAGAAGGGGGTCCACCGCCTGTTCTGGGTGCTGCCACAGCAGCTGCACTGGACAGAAGCCCCGGTATTGGGCGAGGGGGAGGCGGTCCAGCAGAACCTGGCCGGCCTGCGGCCTCTCCCACCCGGCCAGCAGCCGGCACAGGGTGGTTTTGCCCCGCCCGCTGGGGGCGGCCAGCCCAATCCGCTCCCCGGAGGACAGGGTAAGGCTCACGCCGTCCACCGGGGGAGGGCCCTTTTGCCGGGGATAGCGGAAGGTGAGGTTTTTTCCTGCCAGAATCAAAGAACTGACACCTCCCTGTCAACGATAAGACCATTTTCCGGCATCGCCTGCCACAGGGCACGGCTGTAGGGGTGGGTCAGTCCCTCGCCGGTTTGAAAGAGGGCGGCGGGGACCTCATCCACTGTCCGTCCCTCCCGCAGGACCACAATCTTATGAGCCACGGTGCGGGCCAGCTCCAGATCATGGGTAATCAACAGCACCCCGGTTCCCTGTTCAGCCAGTTCCTGAAAGTGTGCCAGGACCCGCCCTGCGGTTTGGCTGTCCAGGCCGGGTGTGGGCTCGTCGGCCACAATGAGCCGGGGGCTGTCCATCACGGCGCAGGCGATCAGCACCCGCCGGGCCATTCCCCCGGACAGCTCAAAGGGGTAGAGTTCCTCCACCTCAGATCCCAGGCCATAGCGGGCCAGTATCTCCCGGCAGCGGGCGCGGGACATGCCGTCCCGCCGTCCCCGGCGCACCTGGGGCCCCACCTTCATCATGGGGTCCAGATAGGTAATCCCCTGGGGGATGAGGGAGATCTCCCGGCCCCGCAGGGCCCGGGCACGCGCTGGGGTAAGGGGAGCGCCATCATAGCAAATTGTCCCTGCAGTATGGGCATTTCGAGGGAGCAGGTGGAAAACAGCGTGGGCCAGCAGGCTCTTTCCGGCGCCGCTTCCCCCTACAAGGGCGGTCACACGCCCGGCGTCCACTGTCAGGGACAAGTCCGTCAGGGCGGACAGCGCTATCCGGGACAGTCCCCGCCCATATCGGGTGAAGGCAACAGACAGGTGATCTGCAGTCAAAATCGGCTCCATGGCGTCCTCCTTAATCCTGGGCGGTGGCGGGGGAGAGAAGAAGGCGCAGCCGCTCCCCCGCCAGGGCGAACAGCATGACCGCCCCAACCAGAGACAGCCCCGGAAACAGGGCCAGCCACCACCGGCCGGTGGTGAGATAGCCCATGCTCTCCGCCAGGATGATCCCAATGGCCGGCTGTTCGGGAGACAGCCCGAAGCCCAGAAAGGTCACACTGGCCTCGTGAAGAATCGCGTGGGGAAACTGCAGGATCAGTCCGGTCAAAAACTGGGGCATCAGATGAAGGAGAAGATGGTTTTTCACCAGCCTTCCCCGGGAAACCCCCAGCCGCCGGGCCAGCTGAAGGTATGGCGCCCCCTTCAGCTGGAGCACCTCTCCCCGGATCAGGCGGGCCAGGGAGGTCCAGTGGCTCAGGGCCACCCCGATGGTTACCCCCCAGAGGCCCCGGCCGCAGGCGATGGAGATGAGGATAATCAGCAGAATGTGGGGGATGCCCATAACCAGGTCGGTTATCCAGGAGATGAGGGCGTCCACCCACCCGCCAAACGCGGCGGCTGCCCCCCCTAAAACCAGCGCGGCGGCGGCGCTGACAGCGGCGGTGAGCCCCCCCACCCGCACAGACAGGGAAAGACCCGCCAGGGTGCGTCTGAGCATATCCCGGCCCATCCAGTCGGTGCCGAAGGGGTGGGCGGGGCAGGGGGGCAGATTCTTTTGGGCAAAGTCAGCCGCTGCGGCCCCCTCATACAGCAGCCCCCCCGCCAATGTGACGGAGCACAGGGCCGTTCCCGCCAGAATAATGAAAAACAGGGTGTTTCTGCGGCGGTTTTTCATCCCTTGGCCGCCCCCCTCCTGATGCGGGGATCCACCACCCCATAGAGCAGATCGGCGGCGAGATTGCCTCCAAATACCAGGACGGCGGTGATCACAGTAATCCCCAGCAGCAAAGGCAGATCTCCCCCCAGCCCGGCGGCCACCGCCGCCTGACCCAGACCGGGGTAGGAGAATACCTGTTCCACCAGTACGGAGCCCCCGATGATCTCTCCGATGGAGGCAAACTGCAGCGTTATGGCGGGTAAGGTCACGTTGCGCAGAACATGCCGGATGAGAATGTGCCGCTCCCCCCGAGCCCGGGCGAGGAAAATGTAGTCGCTGTCCAGTACATCCACCGCCTTCTCCCGGGTATGGAGGGCGATGTTGGCCATCCCGGCAACTGACAGGGTCAGAGCCGGGAGAAGGGCGTGAAGCAGCCGCTGCGGCAGTGTAACATCAGCCGCCGCCGTACCAATAGGGACGGCCAGCCCGATGGGCAGGATGCCCAGCCAGACAGAAAAGACCATGAGCAGCAGCAGGGCCAGCCAGAAGGAGGGAGTGCTGGAGACGGTCAGGCAGGCCGCGCGGATCAGCAGGTCCGGCCACCGGCCCCGGTTTGCCCCGGCCAGTACCCCCAGGGTCAGTCCCAGCACCCCGGCCAGCGCCCAGGCGGAGAGCAGCAGCCACACCGAGGCGCCCAGCCGCAGAGAGATGACCTCGGCCACCGGCCGGCGGTAGAGAAGGGAGACGCCAAAATCTCCTCTCAGAGCGCCGCTCAGCCATGCCAGATAACGCTCCGCCGCCGGGGTGTTTACCCCCCAGTATTCCTCCAGCCGGGCGAGCTGTTCCGGGCTCATGGAGCCCAGGGCCGCCTGCCCGATATTGGTCTGGAGGGGGTCTAAAGGGGCGGCGTCCATCAGAAGAAAGGCGGACAGGCTCACCCCCAGCAATAGCAGGGCCATGCGGACTAATTTTTTTATGGTAAATTGCAGTCGGTGTCTCATTCCCAGCTCCATTGATCCACATTGTTGACGATGGACCACCCGTGGCCGTGGGGGTGAAGCTTCTGTTCGGCCACGTGCAGGCCGCCTCTCACCCAGTACAGGTGATCCACGTTCACCAGCCACACCCAGGGCACGTCCCTGGCGATCTCCTCCTGGGCCTGCTGCCACAGAGCGTAGGACTCCTCCAAATCAGTGCAGGCCAGGGCCTGGTCCATATATGCATCCACGGCTTTGCTTGAGTAGAGGACGTATTGGGTGGGGCCGGAATGATGCAGATTATACAGCTCCATAGGCGTATGGGTCCCCCAGCCCCAAATCAGGGGATTGTATCGGGCGTCATCATAGGCGGTGTCCCAGCCCACCCCTTTGATGTCCGCCTCGATGCCCAGTTCACCCAGCTGATTGGCCAGCTCGGCGGCCAGCCCCTGGCGGACAGAGTCTCCGGCGGGATAGTGGACCGTCAGGCTGATTCCCTTCCCGTTCAGAACGGCCCTGCTTCCCTCCGGATCATACGCCACCTCGCTGACCGGATTATACCAGGGCAATTCGTCGCACACGCTGTAGGCGGGAGTGCCGTAGCCGTTGAGGACATGGTCGATCATGGCCTGACGGTCAATTCCACGGTTGATCGCTGCCCGGACAGCGGGGGCGTCCAAAGGACTGCCATCGGCAAGGGCGATATTGATCCCCCGATTGTCCACCGTCCGGACGGACAGCAGGGAGAAGCCGTTCACGCCCTGGTCGGAGTAGGCGGCGGAGGTGTAAGCCAGGTCGGCCTGGCCCGCCTGGACGGCCAGAAAGGCGGCGTCCTCCTCCATAAACAGGATAGTTACCTGCTCCATCCGGGGCTGGGCCCCGTAGTAGGCCGGATTTGCCTCCAGAATGACCTGCTGGCCCCTGTCCCACTGCTGCAAAATGTACCGCCCGGAGCCGATGGGGTTTGCGCCGTAGCTGGCCGGATCGTAGGAATGCTCCGGGAGGATACCCGTGATGGCCATGGTGTAGGGCCAGATGGAAAAGGGCCGGGTCATGTGAAATAGGACGGTAGTCCCGTCTGCGGCCTCGGCGTAGTCCAGCATGGTGAAGTCGCTGACCGAGCTGGCGGCTTTCACCGTATTATAGGTGAAGGCCACGTCCTCCGCGGTGAGAGGCTCCCCATCGGTAAACTTCACATCATCCCGGATTTTTACCGTCCATGTCAGGCCGTCTCCGCTGACTTCCATAGAGTCAGCCAGGTCATAGCCGATGGTCAGATCGGCGTTGGTCACCGTCAGGGTGGACTGAATCAGCGGCTCGTGGACATGCTCGCCCGCCCCCCAGCCGAAGGCGGGGTCGAAGCCCGCCGCCGGCTCCGCGGTGGTGGGAAGAACTACCGTCAGCGGTTTGGATGTCCCAGGATCAGGAGAAAAGGTCCCCACTGGCCTGTGTTGACAGCCGGCCAGCAGAGAGAGGGCAAAAAGAAGAAACAGCGTTTTTTTCATAGAGACCTCCCGGTTGAGGCGGCTGGGGGCCGCCCGCGGTGTCATTGCGCGTCCATCTGCCCCGTTGCCGCCTCAAGCACGGCCTGATAGGGCAGGTTGTTTGACCTGGCCAGGGCGGCGGCATCCTCAAACTCCGGCTTGGCGCGGGTCACGCCGAACCCCTGGGCCAGCTTCACCCGCACCGGGCCCCAGGGGGTCTGGACCTGGCCCGCGCCGGGGGTGAGAAAATATTTCCCGCACCGCCGGGCCCGCAGGCCGATGGTAGTGGTCTGGGCCAGAATATGCCGGGCGGTTTCCAGCTCACGTTCCGGCTCGCACAGCACGGTAAGCACATGGCCGGACCGGCCTTTTTTCATGGTGCCGGAGGTGGTGTACACGTCCAGCGCCCCCAGCTCCAGCAGCCGGGAACAGGCGAAGGCCAGCGCCTCGGGGGTCATGTCATCGATGCTGCACACCAGCTCCACAATTTCCCCGCGGTTGCCCTCCTGGCTCTCTCCCCAGAAGGCCCGGAGGCAGTTGGCCTGTTCAAACTCCCTGGTCCCCGTGCCGTACCCGATTTTCTCCGTGACCATGGGGGGCATGGGGCCGAAGGACTGGACAAAGGTTTTCAGCAGGGCAGCCCCGGTGGGGGTGCACAGCTCCCCGCGCACGGTTCCGCCGTAAACGGGGATGCCCGCCAGCAAGATAGCGGCGGCGGGAGCGGGGACGGGCATGATCCCGTGGGCGCATCTCACAGTTCCGCTGCCCACGTGGACGGGAGAGGCGGCGGTCCGGTCCGGACCCAGCATGTGGATGGCCAGACACGCCCCCACCACGTCGGCCACCGCGTCCAGGGCCCCCACCTCGTGGAAATGGACGTCTCCCACCCCGCAGCCGTGGGCCTGGGCCTCCGCACGGGCGATGGCGTCGTAGACAGCCCGGGCCTTGGCTTTTACTGCCCCGGGCAGAGCCAGGCTGTCAATGATCTCCCCGATGTGCCCCGGTGTGGCGTGGTGGTGATCGTGATGCCCGTGGTGGCCGTGATGGTGCTCATCCTCCTCCCGGCCGTGGACGGTTACCTTCATGTGGGTGCCCGCGATGCCGCCGGTTTTGGCGGGGATGGCGGCCACCTCCACCCCAGGCAGACCCAGGGTGTTCATGGTGTGGAGAAATTCTTCCTGCTGGCGTTTCGTCAGCAGCTCGTACAGCGCGGCTGTGAGCATGTCTCCCGCCGCCCCCATAGAGCACTCTAAATATAAGGTTTTCATACAATTCCCTCCATTTGGTTAATCATACTGGCCAGATATCCGGCTCCAAAACCGTTATCAATGTTCACCACGCTGCATCCGGAGGCGCAGGAGTTGAGCATGGCCAGCAGGGCGGACAGTCCGCCGAAACTGGCACCGTAACCCACGCTGGTGGGCACGGCGATGACGGGACAGTCCACCAGCCCGCCGATGACGGAGGCCAGCGCCCCCTCCATGCCCGCCGCCGCCACCACGCACCGGGCGTCCATCAGCGGCTCCAGGCTGGCCAGAAGGCGGTGCAGTCCCGCTACGCCCACGTCGTACAGACGGGTGACGCGGTTGCCCAGCACCTCGGCGGTAAGGGCGGCCTCCTCCGCCACGGGCATGTCGCTGGTGCCGCCGGTGGCCACCACAATGTGTCCAAGCGTCCTGCGCTCCCCGGGGAAGGCCACGGCCAGCCTGGGGATGGGGTAGTAGTCCAATGGGAGGCTCTGGGCCACAAGATCCGCCGCCTCGGGAGCGATGCGGGTGATCAGGACATTTTTGCAGCCACGCTCTCCCATGGCCCCGGCAATGCCGGCAATCTGCTCCGGAGTTTTGCCCGCCCCGTAGATGACCTCCGCCGCCCCCTGGCGAATCCCGCGATGGAAGTCCACCTTGGCGTAGCCCAGATCCTCAAAGGGCTCCCGCTTCAGCCGGGACAGGGCCTCCTCCGGGGTGGAGGAGCCGTCGGCCACCTGGCGCAGAAGCTGTAAAATATCGTGCCGGTTGTCCATGTGACATACCTCCTCAGTCCGCTGGGATCCTGGGCTTTAAGTCCAGGACAATCTCAGAAAAAACAGGGCCCAGGGCAGCGAGGATGTCCGCCCGCCGCTCCAGAACCAGGGGGAGCTGCCCCTGCGCCACCTGGAGCCTGCATCCGCCTGGACTCAGCCGCAGGCGGAAGTCCCGGAACCCCAGCCCGGACAGCAGCGCTTCCCCTGTCTCTGCCAGCTCCAGGTCCGCCCGGGTGATGGCCCGGCCGGCAGGAATCCGGGTGGCCAGGCAGGCATAGGAGGGCTTATTCCAGGTGAACAGCCCCGCTTCCCGGGACAGCGCCCGGATCCGCTCCTTGGTCAGTCCGCACTCCCGCAGGGGGGAACGGACTCCCAGTTCGTCCAGTGCCCGCATGCCAGGGCGGTCTCCGGCGTCGTCGGAGGCGTTGGTGCCGTCCAGCACCAGGGGCAGTTCTGCCCCGGCCGCCCAGTCAATCAGATGGGAGAACAGCCGCCGCTTGCAGTGGTAGCAGCGGTCGGGAGGATTGGAGGACACCGCCGGATCATCCAGAACGTCAAGTTCAATCACTGTAAGCGCTACCCCCAGCCAGGCGCACAGCCGCCGGGAGTCCTCCAGCTCAAACTGGGGCTGAAAGGGGGTTTTGACGAAACAGGGTCTCAGATCCGCTCCCGCCCGCAGGCCGGCCCACAGCAGGAAGGCGGAGTCCACACCACCGGAAAAGGCCAGCGCTCCCTGGGGATTGTCCTGAAAAAACTGTTCCAGCGTCATAGAGATTTCCTCCTGGTCAAATCATCAAAAAAAGACATACCAACGCGGTATGCCTTCTGGCAGAATCCCAGCCTTCCTGACTGGGAAAAGGATTGCTGTGTCTGCAGGGGCTGGACCTTCTGGTCCGGGCCGCGGCTTCCTGCCGGGCGTTTTAAATCAGTATAGCAAAGGGGGCTGGGCTGTGTCAATGCCTGGAGCGGCAAAAGCCGCAGTTTTTTTCACACAAGCGATGTAAAAAAGAAAAGAAAAAATTTGCGAAAAGTGTTGACACCAGGATCGGGATGTGGTAATATCTCTCTTGCGCTAAGGAGCGCCACTCAATGCGCGAGTGGTGGAATTGGTAGACTCGCTGGCTTCAGGTGCCAGTGCTCGCAAGGGCGTGCGGGTTCGACTCCCGCCTCGCGCACCATCCTGTATTCGGGTGCAGGGCAGAAACACCGCATGAAAGTGCGGTGTTTTTCTTTTTTCAAAGGAAAAAATTTTTTTATAGAGCGTGCAATAAAACACTCCCCGTGCGCGTTCCTATAACGACAGGAGAAGTGGACTATGCTTGCGTTGCTGAGCGTCCAAACAACAGAAGAGGAGGCGGACCGCCGTGCTCAGCTGCTGGAGCAGCTTCTGATCCAGGTGGGGCAGGGCAGTCAGGAGGCCTTTACTCAGTTGTACGGTCTGACCAGGGGGGCGGTGTATGCCCTGGCGCTGTCTCTGCTGCACAACAGCCATGAGGCCCAGGATATCGCCCAGGACACCTTTGTCAAAGTGTGGGAAACAGCCCCGGCCTATCGGCCCCAGGGCTCGCCCATGGCCTGGCTGCTGACTGTTACCAAAAATCTGGCGCTGAGCCGTCTGCGCCGGAGCGGGCGGCAGGTGAATCTGGAGGAGGCGGAGTGGAACGCCATCCCAGCCCAGGACCCGTCTGTCTCTCCGGAGGACCGTCAGCTTCTTCAGGAGTCCCTGGCTAAGCTGGGGGCGGAGGAGAGGCGGATTGTCCTCCTCCACGCCGTCACCGGCCTGAAGCATCGGGAGATTGCCCAGCTGCTGGAACAGCCGCTGTCCACCGTCCTGTCCAAATACCACCGCGGCCTTAAAAAATTGAGAGGCCTGATGAAAGGAGAGAGCGACCGATGACCGACCGGGAACTGGAACTGCGCCTGGCAGACGCCCTGGAGCGCACCGCTCCCGATGACCTGGAAGCGATCCTCTCCCGCTGCGGTGTGCAAAACGGGAGTGCGATAGAAATGAAAGAGCTGAAGAGAAGCGGCGGTCCAGTGGATGTAGATGTTATTGAGATAAAGCCCAGAAAACGCGCGCGGCGCTGGCTGGCTGCCGCCTGCGCGGCGCTGGTGCTGCTGGGGGCCGGCGGGGGCGGACTGGCATATCAGCGGAGCCATGCCGTGGCCTCTGTGGTATCGCTGGACGTCAACCCCAGCATCGAATTAAAGGTGAATCGGAATGAAAAGGTGATCTCCTGCACCGCTTTGAACACCGAGGCGGCGGCGGTGCTGTTTGACATGAACGGCGGAGCCGACCTGAAGGGCACCAAGCTGGACGTGGCGGTGAACGCTATTGTGGGCGCCCTTGTGCGGGAGGGCTATCTGGACAGTATTTCCTCCGCCATCCTCATCTCCGTGGAGGATAACGACCAGGCCCGGGCCGCCCGTATCCAGCAGGAGGTCGTGGCCTCTGTAGACGGCGTTCTCCGGGTTCAGGCACCCAACACCTCTGTATTGAGTCAGGTGGTCGCCCAGGATGCCGGAGCGGGGTACACATGGGCCGGAGGCAATATCTCCAACGGCAAGGCCGCCATGGTGTACCGGGTGATGGAAATGAGCGGCAGCAGCGACAGCGCCGTTTTTGATAAGCTGGCGGTTTTGTCGGTGGAGGAGCTGAACGATCTGCTCAAAACAGGGGAGAAGCGCATCCCCATCGGCAAGGCCGCTGCCGCCAGCGCCGCTGAGACCTACGCCGGCACGCTGGAGATCAGCTCCGTGATTGCCGACGTGGATCCGGAACTGGACAAGTATCCCCCCCACTATGAGGTCGATCTGGAGACTGCCTGGGGCGAGTTTGAGTATATCGTAGACGCGTTTACCGGCGAAGTTCTCCAGGGTCAGCGGGATATTGTAAGCCTGGCGTCCACAACGCCGGCCGTCCCCCAGGTTCCCGACACCACGCCCCCAACCCCCGACACCCAGGCGCCTGCCTCTCAGCCCGCTGTGACCGCTCCCACCCAGCAGAGCGGTGATATCGGCCGGGACGCAGCCAAAAAGGCCGCGCTGGATCACGCGGGGGTCACCGAGGCTCAGGCGACCTGGACAAAGGTGGAGCGGGAGTGGGACGACGGCCGCCTGGAGTATGAGGTGGAGTTCTGGAGCGGAACCACGGAGTACGACTACACCATCGACGGCCAGACCGGCGCTGTGCTGAAGCAGGAGTCGGACTACCACAGCGGAAACGGTGTCACCGGCAGCGCCACTGACATCGGCCGGGAGGCCGCCAAGTCCACCGCCCTGAATCATGCGGGCGTGACGGAGGGCCAGACCTCCAGGCTCAAGGTGGAGCGGGACTGGGACGACGGCCGCTTGGAGTACGAGGTGGAGTTCTATGTGGGCTGGACCGAGTATGGGTACACCATTGACGGCTCCACCGGCGCTATCCTGGAATACGAATTTGACTATGACGACTGATTCTTTGACACTGTAAATATCCAGACAAAACTGTCAGCCCGCCGGGTAACCGGCGGGCTGACAGTTTGCTCAGCGCTCGCTGTTTGGGAGATCGGGCCGCCCAAAGGAGGCGGCGTCACAGATGCGGTCCAGGCCGGAGAGGGCCTCCTCCTGGCTGCCAACCAGCTGAAGGAGCTGATCCAGCTCATCGCTGGCCCGGCCCAGCTGGCTGGCGGCGTGGGACACGGTGGCCTCCACATTGCTGCGCAGGGCGTCGTACTCCCGGCGCAGGTGCCGGAGCCACAGCTCCAACTCCTGGCGCAGGCGGAGGGTATCGCCCTGCGCCCGTTCCTGAATGGCCTGAGCCCGGCGGTGGGCCTCCAGTTCCACCCCCGCGGCGCGCTCCTTCAGCTCCCGGTAGGCCTGGGCGTCGGGCCGAAGGGACTCCAGCTCCTGGGCCAGCCCGTCTCGCTCCCGGCGCAGCGTCTCCAGAGCCCGGGCGGACTGTTCTGCCTGTGTCCGGCTCTCCGCCAGCGCCAGGTCAGTCTGCTCCAGCCGTCCGGCCAGATTCTCCCGCTCCTGGCCGCCGGCCTCCAGGGCCTGCCGGGCCTGATCCAGCTGGCCGGAAAGCGCGTCCCGCTCCCGCTCCAGATCGGCCAGCTCCTTTTGGACGGCCTCCATCTGTGTCCGCAAATTCTGCTGGGCCGCGGCGGCCTGAGCGGCCTGTTCCTCCAAAAAAGACAGAACGTCCTGCTTATTGAAGCCGCCCAGGGCGGCGGAGCGGAAGGGATGGTCCATTATTTCGCACCTCTCTCAAAACGCGGCCAGAAGGCCGACGATTTTTTTCATCTAAATATTTTAACACAGCTTTCGGCAAAATACAATCACTATTTCATTGACGGCCCCCGTCTCGGATGGTATACTGATCTCGTTTTACGAAAGATTGGGGGAGGGGACTGGAGCATGTGGCTGTCGAACAAGTGGAGAGACTATGAGCTTATCGACTGCGGCGGGGGAGAGAAACTGGAGCGCTGGGGCGGCCAGCTGCTGGTGCGGCCCGATCCCCAGGCCATCTGGAACACGCCCCGCTCCCATCCGGGCTGGAAGAAAAACGCCGGGCGCTACGCCCGCTCCTCCAGCGGGGGCGGCCAGTGGCTCAACCGCTCCATGCCCCAGCGGTGGACGGTGTCCTATGGTCCTCTCACCTTTAATGTGAAGCCCATGAACTTTAAGCATACCGGCCTGTTCCCCGAACAGGCGGCCAACTGGGACTTCGCTATGGAGCAGATCAAAAATGCGGGGCGCCCGGTGAGCGTACTCAATCTCTTTGCTTACACCGGCGGGGCCACCGTGGCCTGTGCCGCCGCCGGGGCCTCCGTCTGCCATGTGGACGCCGCCAAGGGTATGGTACAGTGGGCCCGGGAAAACGCCAAATCCTCCGGGCTGGAGGAGGCCCCCATCCGCTGGATTGTGGACGACTGCGCCAAGTTTGTGGAGCGGGAGATCCGTAGGGGGCGGCGGTACGACGCCGTCATCATGGACCCCCCCTCCTATGGCCGGGGGCCCACCGGTGAGGTGTGGAAGCTGGAGGAGAACCTCTACCCCTTTGTGGAGCTGGTGAGCGGCGTGCTGTCTGACAATCCGCTGTTTATCATTCTCAACTCCTATACCACCGGCCTGGCGCCCAGCGTGGCCACCTATATTTTGGAGAGCCTGGTGTCCAAAAAATATGGCGGACATACTGTCTCTGACGAGCTGGGCCTGCCCGTAACCCAGACCGGACTTGCCCTCCCCTGCGGGGCCGCGGGGCGGTGGGTTCGGGAATAGAGGCGCTCCCCATATCGATTCTTTCCCTGTTATGCTGGACTGCGCCCGGAATCGTAGAGATTTACAAGGCGCTATCATTCTCCACATCGAACCCCAGGATTAGAAAAAGGTGAAACTATGGCAGCAATCGTCAAAACTGAGGACCTCCGCTTCTCCTATCCCGCGGCCGAGGGGGTTACCCCGGTGGTGCTGGACGGCGTCACCCTCTCCATAGAGGAGGGCTCCTTCGTGGCCGTACTGGGCCACAACGGCTCGGGAAAGTCCACCCTGGCCAAGCATATGAACGCCATTTTCCTCCCCACGGGAGGAACGGTCTATGTGAACGGCATCGATACGGCAGACGAAAACCGGCTGCTGGATATCCGCCGCACGGTGGGGATGGTGTTCCAGAACCCGGACAACCAGATTGTAGCCAACGTGGTGGAGGAGGACGTGGCCTTTGCCCCGGAGAACCTTGGAGTGCCCCCGGAGGAAATCAGACAGCGGGTGGACGACGCGCTGAAGGCGGTCAACATGTATCCCTACCGGGAACACGCTCCCCATCTTCTGTCCGGAGGACAGAAGCAGCGGGTGGCCATCGCCGGGGTCATCGCCATGCGTCCCCGCTGCATCGTGCTGGATGAGCCAACCGCTATGCTGGATCCCATCGGACGACGGGATGTTTTGAATACCATTAAAACGCTGAACCGGGAGCGCGGGGTCACCGTGGTGCTCATCACCCACCACATGGACGAGGCGGCCCAGGCGGACCGGCTTGTGGTTATGGCCAAGGGCAAAGTGGTGGCAGATGGCGCGCCGAAGGCGGTATTCGCCCAGGTGGAGGAGCTGCACAAGGTGGGGCTGACCGTCCCCCAGACAGTGGGGCTGCTGTGGGAGCTGCGTCAGGCGGGCTGCGATGTCCCTCTGGATGCCCTCTCCGATGAGGAGTGCGCCCAGGCACTGTTTAAATTGCTTCAGTAAGGATGTATCTCTATGGACCCCATTATTGAAACCAAAAATCTTACCCACATCTACTCCGCTGGAACTCCCTTTGAGCACACGGCGCTGAGCGGCGTGGACTTCTGCGCCTATCCTGGGGAGTACCTGGGGATCATCGGTCATACCGGGTCGGGCAAATCAACTCTCATTCAGCACCTCAACGCCCTGCTCAAGCCCACCGGGGGGCAGGTGCTCTTTCAGGACACGGATATCTGGTCTGACCCCAAAATCACCCGGAGGACCCGGTTCCAGGTGGGGCTGGTGTTTCAGTACCCGGAGTACCAGCTCTTTGAGGAGACGGTTTACAAGGACATCTCCTTCGGCCCAAAAAACATGGGGCTGGACGAAAAGGAGATCGACCGCCGGGTGCGCTCCGCCGCCTACTTCGTGGGGCTGCGGGACGACCAGCTGGAAAAGTCACCCTTTGAGCTGTCCGGGGGGCAGAAGCGCCGGGTGGCCATCGCCGGGGTGATCGCTATGGAGCCGAAAGTTCTTGTTCTGGACGAGCCCACCGCCGGCCTGGACCCGGAGGGGGTGGAGTCCATTCTGAGCAACATTCGGGAATACCACGACCACCACAACGCCACTGTTATTCTGGTATCCCACTCCATGGAGGAGGTGGCCCGGTCGGTGGATCGGCTGGTGGCGGTCAACGACGGCACAATCTCCTTTCAGGGACCGCCGCGGGAGGTGTTCCGCCACGGGGAGGAGCTGGAACAAATGGGACTGGGCGTTCCCCAGCTGACCCGGGTGTTCCACCGTCTGAGAGCCATGGGGGTGGACATTGACTCTTCTGTCTACACCCTGGAGCAGGCCAAGGCCGCCATTCTGGAAAAGCTGAGAGGGGGAGCGGTATAAATGGCGCTGAAGGACATTACCCTGGGTCAGTATTTCCCCGGCAATTCCGTGGTTCACCGCCTGGACCCCCGCACCAAGCTGCTGGCTGTGGTGCTCTATATCGTGGCCCTGTTTTTGGCCAGCTGGTTTGTCTCTTACGTGGTCATGTTCCTGGTGCTGGCCGGCTCCGTGGCCGCGTCGAAGGTACCCCCCAAGTCCATCCTCCGGGGGCTGAAGCCGGTACTGTTTATCGTGGTTTTTACCGCTGTGCTCAACCTGTTCTACACGCCGGGGAACATGGTGCTGGCCCGCTTTTGGATCTTTACCATCACTCTGGAAGGGGTGTACCGGGCTTTCTTCATGGTGGTCCGGATTATGATGCTCATCTCCGGCACTTTTCTGCTCACCTACACCACCTCACCCATCCTGCTCACCGACGGGCTGGAGTCTCTGCTGGGCCCCCTGAAAAAAATCAGGGTCCCTGTCCACGAACTGGCCATGATGATGTCCATTGCCCTGCGGTTCATCCCGACGCTCATTGAGGAGACGGACAAGATCATGTCCGCCCAGCGGGCCCGGGGGGCGGACTTTGAGAGCGGCAGCCTCATCCAGCGGGCCCGCGCTCTGCTGCCCCTGCTGGTGCCCCTGTTCATCTCTGCGTTCCGCCGGGCCGACGAGCTGGCAACCGCCATGGAGTGCCGCTGCTACCATGGCGGCGAGGGCCGCACCCGCCTGCGGCAGCTGAAGTTTAAGCCGGCCGACTATGTTACCCTGCTGCTGTTCCTGGCTGTCACTGCAGGCGTAGGGATTTTAGGTTATTTTGGTCTTTAAAGGACGAATGATGACGACCCCTCTTGACGCAAGCCCAGGCTGAAGAGATAATAGAGGTTATTGGAACAGGCCAAGCGGCGATATGTTCTGGGCTTTTTTATAAAAAGCGGTTGTTATGTTCGCCCAGGTCCGGATTATCCACGAAAAGCCCCTATTGGAAAGGGGCTCCACCTGAAGGGCGGGATGGGGGTTTTTGATGGAACGCAACATTGCTCTGCGGCTGATGTACAACGGTACAGCCTACCACGGCTGGCAGGTGCAGAAGAACGCCGTGACCGTAGCGGAGACCCTGGAAAAGGCCCTGGCCGCCACAGTGGGTCACCCGGTGCGTGTCACCGGGGCAGGACGCACCGACGCGGGGGTCCACGCGGAAACCTACGTGGCCAGCTTCCGCACCTCTTCCCGCATCCCCCTGGACAAGCTGCCCCTGGCGGTGAACACCCGGCTCCCCGGGGATATCGTGGTGATCAGAGCCGCTCAGGTTCCGGATACCTTCAACGCCATCGGTTCCTGCCAAAAGAAGGAGTATACCTACCGCATTTACAACTCCCGCCTGGGCAATCCATTTTATGTAAATCGTGCCTGGTTTTACCCCAAACACTTGGACGAAGCCGTTATGGCCCGGGCGGCGGAGCAGTTTGTGGGCACCCACGACTTCCGGGCGGTGCGCTCTGTGGGGACGGAGACCAGAACCACCGTCCGGACTGTGTACTACTTTCACGTAGAGCGGCAGGGCGAGCTCATCTCCTGCCGGGTGTGCGCCAACGGGTTTTTATACAATATGGTCCGGGCCATGGTGGGCACCGTGGTCTACGCCGCCGAAGGCAAGCTGGCTCCGGAGGATATCCCCGCGATTCTGGAGTCGGGCAACCGTACCCTGGCCGGGCCCACTGTCCCGCCGGGGGGGCTGTACATGACAAAATTGTGGTATGAAGAGGACGTTTTATAAGTAAGTATGGATGAGAACAAAAATCCGCCCACTCCAAAACGGCTGAAAAGGCCCAACCGCCTGCTCCGCCTGCTGGCTCTGCTGGTTACGGCGGCGCTGGTGTTGGGGGCTATGATCCTGGTGATTTACCGAGACACGATCAATCTGGACGCCTTCAGGCGCTGGATGGCTTACCAGAATATAGATACCGGCGAGACCGGCGAGACGGCCCCCTTCTCCCACGCCGGGGGCGACAAGCTCGCCATCGCCTATCTGGACAGCGGCGTGGTGGCGGTCTCAGCTTCCGGGGCCCGTTACTACACCCTGGACGGCCAGCAGCTGGCCGAGGAGGTGCACGCCCTGGAGAACCCGGTGCTTACCGCTTCCCCCACCACCGCCGTAGCCTATGACGCGGGTAATCAGGCGCTGTTTGCCTTCCGGGGCGGGGAGGAGTCTTTCAAGCTCGACCTGGAGGGCGGGGCCGACCTGCTGTCGGCCAGGCCCAACGAAGGGGGCTGGATGGCCGTCACCGCCCAGCAGAGCGGCTACAAAGGGGCGGTCACCGTCTATGACCGGCGGGGGGAGCCGGTGATTCAGATCAGCCTGTCTTCCACGTTTGTGGTGGATGCCGCTGTCTCTCCCGACGGACAGACGGTGGCGGTGGTTACCATCGGCCAGTCCGGCGGCGCCTTCTTCAGCCGCCTGCTGCTCTACCGGGTGAATCAGAAGGAGCCCTTCGCGCAGGTAGCGCTGGGCAGCCTCACGGTGCTGGATATGGACTTTGACGAAAATTTGGTCTGGCTGGTGGGAGAGGACCGCCTGGTTACCGTCTCTCTGGAAAGGGAGGAAGAGGTGGTCAGAACCTATTATTTTGCCCCCAACTACCTGAAGGGCTGTTCCCTGGGAGGCGACGGCTTTGCCTTTGTGCTGGTGGGGCGCTACCGCTCCGGCGGGGCCACCCAGGCCCTGCGGATAGACGGTTCGGCCCAGGTGGCACAGTCCATCCCCCTCACCGGGCAGGTACTGGACTACTCCGCCGCCGGCAGCTTCAGCGCCCTGCTCACCGGCGGCCAACTGTCGGTGTACGACGGCAGTCTGGAATATTGCGCCGGGGTGGAAAATTCTCAGGGCGCCCGGCATGTGGCCCTGTCCGCCAACGGCTCGGCCGTGCTGGCCAACGACCAGCGGGCCTGGCTGTACATTCCGTAATATTTTGGAGGCGTTTCATGACCTATCTCACTTATGATTTGGTAATCCTGGCCGTTCTGGCCCTGTTTGCCTGGATGGGGTACCGGCGGGGCTTTGTGCTTACCCTTTGCTCGCTGCTGGCGGTCTTTGTGGCTCTGATCGGGGCCTCCATCCTCTCCAACGCCCTGGCCGAGCCGGCGGCGAAGATGGTGGAGCCCATCGTTGCCAATCAAATTCACGATACCGTTACCAGCTACCACCAGCGGACCCCCGCACTCGATGCCGCATCCCAGGACGAGGCCGGCTGGCTGGAGCAGCTGCCTTTGGAGGAGCTTCTGGAGCCACTGAGGGAGTCCAGGTTCTTCCAAGGCTACGCGGAGACCTTCCAGAGGGCGGTGGACGAGGGAATCGCGGAGGCAACTGCCAATATCGCCCAGGCACTGGCCCATTTTGTGGCGATACAGGTCGCCCGAATCATCATTTTTATTGCCGCATTTTTCGCGGTTCTCATCGCCTGGCGTTTTATCAGCCATGCCCTGGACCTGGTGGTCAGGCTGCCCGTCCTCTACACCGCCAACCGCTGGGGCGGCGGTGCTGTGGGGCTGGTGAAGGGGTCGCTGGTGGTGTTCATCGCCGTCTGGCTGCTTCGGGGCAGCTACATCCCTCCCGAGGCTGTGGAGGGGAGTCGGCTGCTGAAATTCTTCGCCTCCGCCAATCCCCTGTCTTTTTTCCTGTAAACCCTGTATTTCTCAGGGGAAAGTTCATACCCAGTTCATAATTAGGGTGTACCATCTCCCCAAACGTGGACTTTTCCCGAAAGGAGCGTATTTACCATGCAGCCTACCATGTGCAGCCGCTGCGGCAAAAACGTTGCGGTGATTTTCATTACAAAATTAGAGGGCGGTTCCTCCAAAAACGAGGGACTGTGTCTCAAATGCGCCAGGGAGCTGGGCATCAAGCCCATCGATGATATGATGAAAAAGATGGGCATCAGCGATGAGGATCTGGACAACCTCACCTCGGAGATGATGTCCGCCTTTGGCGGCGCTGAGGGCATTGAGGGGATGATGTCCCCGGCCAAAGACGAGGATGACGACGAGGACGACGGCCGCACCGCCACATTCCCTTTCCTCAACCAGCTGTTTGGCGGCGGCTCCTCCTCCACCCCTGCCCCCTCCTCCGGCGAGGGATCCGCCGCCCAGCCCCGGGGCGAGAAAAACGGGGCCGCCAAGCCAGCCAAGCGGAAATTTTTAGACAACTACTGCATCTCCCTGACCCAGCGGGCCCAGGAGGGCAGGCTGGATAAGCTCATCGGCCGGGAGCGGGAGCTGGAGCGGGTGGTGCAGATTCTCAACCGCCGGCAGAAGAACAACCCCTGCCTCATCGGTGAGCCCGGCGTGGGCAAAACCGCCATCGCCGAGGGTCTGGCCCAGCGCATCGTCCAGCGTGACGTACCCTACAAGCTGCTGGACAAGGAGGTCTATCTTCTGGATCTCACCGCTCTGGTGGCGGGCACCCAGTTCCGGGGCCAATTTGAAAGCCGCATGAAGGGCCTTATTGAGGAGATCAAGAAGCTGGGCAACATCATCCTGGTGATCGACGAGGTGCACACCATTGTGGGCGCGGGGGACGCCGAGGGCTCCATGAACGCCGCCAATATCCTCAAGCCCGCCCTCAGCCGGGGGGAGCTCCAGGTGATCGGCGCCACCACCCTCAACGAGTACCGCAAGCACATTGAAAAGGACACTGCCCTGGAGCGCCGCTTCCAGCCGGTTATCGTGGAGGAGCCCTCTATTGAGGACAGTGTAAAGGTGATTGAGGGCATCGCCCCCTACTACGAGTCCTTCCATCAGGTGGCCGTCTCCCCGGCTATGTGCCGCCTGGCCGTTGTTATGAGCGAGCGGTACATCACTGACCGCTACCTCCCTGACAAGGCAATTGACCTCATCGACGAGGCCTGCTCCAACGTGAACCTCCACAACAAGGCTCTGGCCCGCCTCAACGCAGTGGACAAGGAGTTGGCCGACTTGGCCAAAGAGAAGGAGGTCATGATGGCCGCCGCCACGGAGGAGTCCTATAAGCGCCTGGCGGACATCAAGAGTCTGGAGCTGCGCCTGGCTGAGGAGAAAAAGGAACTGGAAGGGGAGGCCCACCCCGCCCTAACCCAGGAGCATCTGGCTAATGTTATCGAGCTGTGGACCAACATCCCCGCCAGCCGCATCCAGGAACAGGAGTTCCAGCGCCTGGCCAGTCTGGAGGAGCGGCTCTCAGCCCATGTCATCGGTCAGGATGAGGCGGTCAAGGCGGTCTCTGCCGCCATTCGGCGGGGCCGAGTGGGGATCTCTCCCAAGCGCAAGCCGGTCTCGTTCATCTTTGTAGGCTCTACCGGCGTGGGAAAAACAGAGCTGGTCAAGCAGCTGGCCTCCGACCTGTTCGACTCCCCAGAGTCCCTTATCCGGCTGGATATGTCTGAGTTTATGGAGAAGCACGCCGTTTCCCGCATCATTGGCTCCCCGCCGGGGTATGTGGGCTATGACGAGGCGGGCCAGCTCACCGAAAAAATCCGCCGCAAGCCCTACTCTGTGGTTCTCTTTGACGAGATCGAAAAGGCCCACCCGGATGTGCTTAACATCCTGCTCCAGGTGCTGGACGACGGCCGCATCACAGATGCCCACGGCCGGACAGTGAATTTTGAGAACACAGTAATCGTTATGACCACCAACGCCGGAAGCGGCAGCAAGGTGGGATCTGTGGGCTTTGGCCGCACCGCCAACGAGCAGGGCAAGGACCGTGCCCTCAAGGCGCTCAACGATTTCCTGCGCCCTGAGTTTATCAACCGGGTGGACGAGATCGTCTACTTTAACCAGCTGACCGAGGAAAATTTCAAGGCCATTGCTGTGCTTATGCTCAAGGAGCTGGCGGGAGCCCTGGGGGAGAAGGATATTCATTTCACCTGGGACGATACCCTCCTGAACTACCTGGTAAAAAAGTCCTATTCCGCCGCCTACGGCGCACGGAATCTCCGCCGCCTCATCCAGAAGGAGCTGGAGGACGCCATTGCCATCCGCCTCATCGAAGGGTGGCAGAATCCTGTATCCCAGCTGAAGGCGGTCTCCGACGGGGAGAAGCTGGAGTTGCTGGCCATGTAACATCAAACAGCGGCACGTGGTTTTCATGTGCCGCTGTTGTCGTAGGGAGGAAGCGAAGTGGAGTCAGAAAGGATTTTAAAAAGGGACGGGATCCGTCTGGTGCGGAAACGGCTAAAGGAGCTGCTGGACCGGCTGCTCCCCCCTGGGAGAAAAAACGGCCTGGCTGGGCCACATCTGCCCAGCGGAAAATCGACCAGGTTGAGCATGACTGGGCCGAGTATATGCTATAGGCAAAGGGACAGGGACGGCTGACGCCGTCCCTGCTGTTCTTGGGATGAAGAATGGAAGAGAAAAGAAAAGGTGTGGATGAGATAATAATAATCAGCATATAAATTGCACGCAAAACAACGCGGAAGATTGCAGATCATATACTATGTGCTTATCAAGAGCAGAGAGCGGAGCGGATGATATGGAGAAACGAAACATAAAAAATATCGGCCTGCGGGTCAGCCCGGAGGTTCATAAAAAGCTGCGGTATATTGCCAGGTACGAAGGCCGTACCATCAACGGCCAGGCGTATTATTTGATCCTGTCCTGTATCCGTGAGTTTGAGAAAGAGCACGGCCCCATCCCGGAGGACGAACTGAAATGAGGGCGGGGGAGCGGCTGCTGGACCTGATGTTCCCGCCCAAATGTCCCTTCTGCCAGACAATTCTGGATATCCCCCAGGCGTCTTTTTGCCCGGCGTGCCGGGACAAGCTGCCCTGGCTGTCCGGGCGGGCGGGGGAGAGAAGGGTGGATTTCGCCTCTGGATGCTTTTCTCCGCTGGCATATCGTGAGCCGGTGCCCGGGGCGGTCCACCGGTTTAAATTCAGCCGGGTGCGGGCACTGGCCAGACCCTTTGGGGCGCTGATGGCCCAGTGCCTGGAGGAGCGCCTGTCCACAGGAGCGGACCTGATCTGCTGGGCGCCGCTGTCAAAACAGCGACGCCGGGAGCGAGGCTTTGACCAGGCGGAGCTGCTGGCCCGGGAGGTCGGCCGCCTGGCGTCCATCCCGGTGGAGCCGGTGCTAAGCAAGCAGAGGAACACCGTCCCCCAGTCTGAGCTGGAGGAGGAGGGCGCCCGCCGGGCCAACGCCAGAGGAGCATATGCCCTGCTGCCTGGGACAGACATGGTGGGGAAGCGGGTAGTGCTGGTGGATGACGTAGTTACCTCCGGTTCCACCCTTGGTGAGTGCGCTGCCCTGCTGTGTCAGGCCGGCGCGAGGGAGATCTGGTGCCTCACCCTGGCTCAGGCCAGAGGGGATTGACCAGACAGAGAGGAGCCTGTGCTGCGCCCTGTGGAAAACACTTGAAGCCGCCCGCCGGAGGCGGCTGTCTTTTTGATACAGACCTCCCGGAAAAAAAGGGGAAAATTGTTGGAAAAAACGGTTGAAAACCAGCCGTAGTCAGGTTATAATACAAAGTGGTGTGTAAGAGCCGCACGATTCCGGGCGGTTTTGGTAATTATATAATATATTGATAAGGTGGAACAGAACATGGGTTTCTTTAGTAAGGATATCGGCATTGACCTGGGCACAGCCTCAGTTTTGGTATATATAAAGGGCAAGGGCGTGGTGCTCCGTGAGCCCTCTGTGGTGGCCATGGACAAAAATACCGGCAAGCTGCTGAAGGTGGGCACCGAGGCCCAGGCTATGCTGGGCCGCACCCCGGGCAACATTGTGGCCATGCGTCCCCTGCGGGAGGGAGTCATCTCCGACTACGACATGACCGAGCGGATGCTAAAGGAGTTTATGAAAAAGGTGACCTCCTTCTCCCTGTTCAAGCCCCGTCTGCTGATCTGCGTCCCTTCGGGCATCACCGAGGTGGAGGAGCGCGCCGTAGTAGACGCGGGAATCCAGGCGGGCGCCCGGCGGGCCTACCTCATTGAGGAGCCGGTGGCGGCGGCCATCGGGGCCGGCATCGACATCACCAAGCCGGACGGCCATATGGTGGTGGATATCGGCGGCGGCACGGCGGACATTGCGGTCATCTCTCTGGGGGGCGTGGTGGAGTCGGCCTCTATCAAGGTGGCCGGCGACAAGTTTGACGAGGCGGTGGTAAAATACATCCGCCGCAAGCACAACGTTCTCATCGGCGACCGCACCGCCGAGGAGCTGAAGATCAGCATTGGATGTGTTTTCCCCCGGCCGGAGGAAGTGGCCATGGAGATCAAGGGCCGCTGCCTGATGACCGGACTGCCCCGGGTGTTCAACGTCACTTCCAGCGAGATGATCGAGGCCTTTGAGGAGACCTCCGCCTCCATCCTGGAGGCCATCCACGGCGTTTTGGAGCGCACCCCCCCTGAGCTGGTGGCCGATATCTCCACCAACGGCATCGTCATGACCGGCGGCGGCTCCCTGCTGTGGGGATTTGACAAGCTGGTCCAGTCCCATACCGGCATCGAGACCCATGTGGCCGATGACGCCATCTCCTGCGTGGCCTTCGGCACGGGCAAGAGCCTGGACAGCCTGGACCAGATGCAGGACGGCACCATGAACCTGTCCCGCCGCAAGCAGATGAACTATTGACCCGCTTTGTCTCCTGGGGAGCGGAGCGCGGGCGACAGCCTGGAAACAGCAGCAGCCGGCCTCTGGCCGGCTGTTTTGCGAGGAGGAAATGACGGATGGAAGACCTGAAGGAGGTTCTGCGCTCGGTGGGAAAGGCCGTGGGTATCCAGGACCTGACCCTGGGCGGTCTGATGCGGGTAGCGCTTATCATACTGATAGGCTGGCTGGTGATCCGCCTGCTGATGCGTATGGCCGACCGTATGCTGGACAAGGCCCAGTCGGTGTCCGCCATCCGGGCCTATATCCACACAGCTCTGCACGTTTTCCTCTGGTTTCTGCTTGCCTTGATGCTGGCTGGAACTCTGGGGGTGGAGGTTACCTCCATCATCGCCATGCTCAGCGTGGCGGGCCTGGCGGTATCCATGGCGCTGCAGAACACCCTGTCCAACCTGGCGGGGGGCCTGGTTCTGCTGGTGACCAAACCCTTTGTATCCGGCGACTATGTGGAGTCCGATGGCATCAGCGGTACCATTGCCGCCGTCAATCTGGCCTATACCACCTTTGTTACGCCGGACAACAAGGAGATATTCGTCCCTAACAGTCAGTTGTCCGCCGCCAAGATCATCAATTACAACACCCTGGGCCGGCGGCGGATGGACTTGAAGCTTACAGCTTCCTACGACGCCCCCACCGCCCAGGTTCGCTCCGCCATTGAGGAGGTGCTGTCCTCCATCCCTGGCGTCCTGGACGACCCCGCCCCAGTGGTCTATATATCTGAGTATCAGTCCAGCAGCATCGAGTATCTTACCCGGCTGTGGACCCTCTCCGGAGACTACTGGGACGTGTACTACGCCCTTCTGGAGGGGGTGCGGGAGTCCTTCGCGCGCCACGGGGTGGAGATGACCTACGACCACCTGAATGTGCACATTGTAAAGCAGCGGGAAACGGACTCCGCGCCGGTTTGAGCCAGGGGTGAGTTCCACCCTAGAAACCAGTTTTGCCCCTGTGCCTTTGGGGGTTCAAGGCATAGCCAGCCCGTGCAGGAAGCCGTCCAGCCGGGGGGATAGGACCTCGCCGCCCACCACCGTATTTTTGCAGATCAGCAGGTTTACCTGCACCCCTGTCTCCCCGGTGGGGTAGTTAAGTACTTCGTAGGTGTAGCGTTTCACCCGTTTTCCGGCGTATTTGTTCAGGTCAAAGCCTTGGCTTGTCTGCAGAGCCAGATATTCGGTGTAGCTTTCATCCATCTCCTGGGGGATAAGCAGCTCCTGAATGGCCAGGGGATCAGCGCCCACCTGCCAGCCGTAGGCGGAGAGATAGTCAATCCGGTCTTGATTGCTCTTCACTCCCTTGGGGTTGGGCAGGGCGGAGGCGGAGGTCTCCCGGACCTGGCCGAAATTCAGGGCGATGGCGCAGCAGCACAACAGAGCGGCCAGCCCCACCCCCAGCGTCAATTTTCGCTTGGGCATCTTCGCGGTCATGATCAACACAGCACATATCTCCTTCCGTGGGTTGTTCTCCCTTTACCATATGCAAGCGGACGGAGAGATATGCGGAAAAGAGGCGGCTATGGAGCGTATTGACAAGCTGCTGTGCTCCACAGGAAGGTGGAGCCGCAAAGAGGTAAAGGACTTGGTGCGCCAAGGCAGGGTGCTGCTCAACGGCAGGGTGGTGATCCGTCCAGAGGAGAAGGCGGACCCGGCGTCCGCGGCGCTTACGGTAGACGGGGCGGCAGTGGACTGCGCCCCGTTTGTCTACATCATGCTCCACAAGCCAGCGGGAGTGCTGTCGGCCACCGAGGATCCCCGACAGCCTACAGTGCTGGATCTGCTCTCCCCGGAGCTGAGACGGCGAGGGCTGTTTCCCGTTGGGCGGCTGGACCGGGATACCACCGGCCTGCTCCTCCTCACGGACGACGGCCCGCTGGCTCACCGGCTGCTCTCCCCCAAAAAGCACGTGAATAAGGTGTACCGCGCGGCGGTGGACGGAACGGTGGACGGGGATGACGTCCGGGCTCTGGCTGCCGGCATGGTGCTGGGGGATGGCCTGCGCTGCCTGCCCGCGGGACTGGAGCCGCTGGGGGACGGGAGGCTGTGCCTGGTCACCCTTCAAGAGGGGAAATACCACCAGGTAAAACGGATGCTGGCCGCCCGTGGAAAGCCGGTGCTGTCACTGCACCGGCTGTCTATGGGGCCTTTGACGCTGGACGAGGAGCTAAAACCTGGAAAATGGCGGTTTTTGACCCCCCAGGAGGGAGAGGAACTGCGCAGGCTGGGGTAAGCGGCCAAAAATATTAGTCGATTTGAACAAAAAAATCGAAAAAAACCCTTGCCAAACAGGGGGGTCAGCCGTTATAATAAGGTATCAGTCACAAAAGACAACGTAGGAGGGATCGCTGTGTCTAGCAGGATGTTCCAGGGTGTCGTACTCCAGATGAAAGACAGCATTAACCGCACAGTAGGTGTGGTGGATGCGGAGGGGATCGTAGTCGCCTGCAGTGAGCTCGCCTGCATCGGCGAACACTGGTCCGGGGCCGTTACCGCCATCAACAGCGCGGACAACAATCTGGCCCGGTTTGATGGCCGCACCTTCAAGCCCCTGGCGGGCTGGGGGGCCCAGTTTGACTACGCCGCTTTTGTCAAGGGAGAGGACGAGATAGCCGCCTCCCTGTGCGCCATGGCCGTGGTGGCCTTCAACGGCGCCAAGACCTATTATGAGGAGAAGCACGATAAGGCCACATTCGTCAAAAACATCATCTCAGACAATATTCTCCTGGGTGACATTTACACCCAGGCCAAGGAGCTCCACTTTATTTCCGAGGTCCCCCGGGCCGCCTTTCTGGTGCGGCAGCTGGGCCCCGGCGACGTATCCGCCATTGATGTTATCCAGAATCTCTTTCCCGACAAACAGACCGATTTTGTCATCTCTATCAATGAGACCGACGTGGCACTCATCAAGCAGCTGCCGGAGGGAGCGGACGCGAAGGACTTGGGCAAGATTGCCAAACAGATTGTCACCACGGTCAACCAGGATCTGGGGATAAAGGTAGTGGTGGGCATTGGCACCATTGTGCCCCATATCCGCGACTTGGCGCGGGCCTACAAGGAGGCCGGGGTGGCCATTGATGTGGGCAAGGTGTTTGACACGGAGAAGACGGTTATCAACTACGAGAACCTGGGCATCGGCCGGCTGATTTACCAGCTGCCCACGATCCTGTGTCAGATGTTTCTTCAGGAGGTCTTTAAAAAGAGTCCCATCGACGCGCTGGATCAGGAGACTCTGCTTACCATTAATAAGTTCTTTGAGAACAACCTGAATGTATCGGAGACCGCCCGGAAGCTCTTTGTCCACCGGAACACCCTGGTTTACCGCCTGGAGAAGATCAAAAAGCTCACTGGCCTGGATCTGCGGGAGTTCGATGACGCCATCACCTTTAAGGTAGCTCTGATGGTCAAGAAGTACCTGATCTCCCGGGGCATCGAGTCCTGAATCGGACCTTTCAAGCGCCGCCCGCAGGGCGGCGCTGTTTTTTCGCAAAAAATCCCTTCAACCCCCTTGCCATTTCTCAAAAAATAAGTTACAATAAGGTTACAAAAATGACAAACTGGTAAAAATCGACGGAGCCCGACAGAAAAAGGGACGGGCGGTTTACAGATTAGTATTTACTTGAAAATTGATTTGTGATACACTAAAAAGCCAGTAGCCTTACAGAAATAATGGCTGAGCGGGGAGCAGAGCGCGGTATGATTCGCTTTATTGACGTATTTAAGGAATACGACAACGGCACCAAGGCCCTGAAAGGGGTCAATGTGCGCATAGACGACGGGGAGTTTGTCTTTCTGGTGGGGCCGTCGGGGTCGGGGAAGTCCACCCTCATCAAGCTCATCACGGCGGAGATTGCCCCCACCGACGGCCGGGTGATGGTCAACGGCTTTAACCTGAACAACATCACCCCTCGCCAGGTGCCCAGGATGCGGCGCACTTTAGGAGTGATCTTCCAGGACTTCCGTCTTATCGAAAAGAAGTCGGTGTATGACAATCTGGCCTTTGCCATGCGTGCCATTGGCGCCTCCAACCGGGAGCTGCGCCGACGCATCCCCTATGTGCTGCAGCTGGTGGGCCTGGACCAGAAGGGAGACCGCTTTCCCGGCCAGCTCTCCGGCGGCGAGCAGCAGCGGGTGGCCATTGCCCGGGCGCTGGTGAATAACCCCAGCATGATCATCGCCGATGAGCCCACCGGAAATCTGGACCCCCAGCGCTCTCTGGAGATTATGATGCTGCTGGAGCGCATTAACGAGCTGGGCACCACCGTGCTGGTGGTAACCCATGAGAAGAATCTGGTCAACCGCTTCACCAAGCGGGTGGTGGCCATCGAAAACGGACGGATCATCAGCGACGAGACAGGTGGTTACTACAATGTCGAGAAAGTTTAATGCGGGATACTACGTCAGCGAGGGGTTCCACTCCATTTTCACCCACGGCTTTATGTCCTTCGCCGCGGTTTGCATGATCGTGGCCTGCCTGATCATTATGGGTTCCTTCACCCTGCTGGCGGTAAATCTGGACAACACTCTGGGCGATCTGGAGAATGAGAACGAGATGCTGGTATACATAGACGACGCCCTTACCCAGGATCAGGCCCGGGCCCTCCAGCCAATCCTGTCGCAGATAGAGAATGTTGCCAGTCTCACCTTTGTTACCAAGCAGGCGGCTCTTGCCGACTTCAAGGCCAGGCACAGCAACGATATCTCTGTTATGGACGACCTGCCTGACGACGCCCTGCGGGACCGTTATCGGGTCCACGTGGTGGACATTGAAAAGATGGCCCAGACCAAAGCTGCCCTGGAGCAGGTGCCTGGGGTGGGAGATGTTCAGGCTGCTACCGAAATTGCCGACGGCTTTGTCATGGTGCGCAACATCGCCACCGCCGTGGCCATGGTGCTCATCGGAATTTTAATGGTGGTCTCCCTGTTCATTATCGCCAACACGATTAAGCTTGCCACTTTCTACCGCCGGGAAGAGATCGCCATCATGAAGATGTGCGGCGCCACCGATGGCTTTATCGAGTGGCCCTTTGTGGTGGAGGGGATGCTGCTGGGGCTCACCGGCGCCCTCATCGCCTTTTTGGGCCAGTGGGGACTGTATCAGATGGTGGCCAAATTCGCCGTGCAGGGCAACGGCTTGTCCCTGGTGCACATGATCAGCTACGGCTCCATGGCCCCCACCATCCTGGCTGTGTTCTGCGGGGTGGGGGTGTTTATCGGGGTGATAGGCTCACTGTTCGCCATTCGGAAGTTCCTGCAGGTGTAAACGTCTTAAAAAAATGGGGGAGACTGTTCTATGAAACGACAGAAAAGACAGAAGCTGTTTATCTCTATTCTGGCGGGACTGTTGGCGCTGCTGATGCTGCTGCCCATCTTTGCCAATATTGTTACACTCCTGTGAGAGGAGGGACGGCTGTGAACAGAAAGAAGCTGTTTCGGCAGGTGCTGGGCCTGGTGCTGGTGCTGGCCATGGTACTGCCTCTGACAGGGCCTGGGATAGTGCTGGAGTCCTCCGCCGTTACGCAGGCGGAGATCGACGCGTTGAAAAACAACGCCGGCAAGCTGGCTGACCAGAAGAAGGACCTCCAGGCCCAGCTGAAGGCGGTAAAGGCGGATAAAAACGCCGCCATGAACAAGAAGCTGCTCATCGAGGACCAGATCGACCTCATCCGCCAGGAGATCGAGAACATCAATGCCCAGATTGAGATGTACGATCAGCTCATCAACGAAAAGACGGCGGAGCTGCGGCAGGCTGAGGCGGAGGAGCAGGAGCAGTTCGCACTGTTCTGCCGGCAGATGCGCCACATGGAGGAGCAGGGCGAGGTCTCCTACTGGTCCATTCTCTTTTCCTCCGCCAGCTTCACTGAGCTGCTGGACAACTATATGATGATCGAGGAGATCATCGAGTATGACAACCGGGTGATTGATAACTTGGTGGCCCTTCAGGCCAAGGTGTCTGCTGACCGGGCTGGTCTGGAGCAGGCCCAGGAGGAGCAGGAGAGCGCCAAGGCCCACCAGCTGGCCGCCCAGGAGGAGCTGGAAGCCCAAGAGGCGGAGGTAGACAAGCTCATCGCTGAGATCAACGCCCATGAGGACCAGCTGGAGGCCATGGAGGAGGAGCTGGAAAAGGCGGCCAAGGATCTGGATAAGCAGATCAAGGCCAAGGAGCGGGAGTACGCCGCGCAGATTGCCAACGTAGCCAGCGAGTCGGGCTACCTGTGGCCCTTGCCGGGGGGATATAACGTCATTACCTCCTTTGCGGGGGGGCGGGTCCACCCCGTCACCGGCAAATATGGCAACCACGCTGGCATCGATATTTCCGCCCCCGGCGGCACCAAAATTTACGCCGCCATGAGCGGGGTGGTTATCCACGCCGCCAAGGGCACCGGAAGCAGCTGGTCATACGGCAACTATGTCATCGTCTCCCACAGCAACGGCACCAACACCCTCTATGCCCATATGAGCCGCATTGGCTGCACGCAGGGTCAGACAGTCAAGCAGGGGGACGTGATCGGCTACGTGGGCTCTACCGGCCGCTCCACAGGCAACCATCTCCACTTTGAAGTCCGCCAGGGCAGCACCCGGAATGATCCCCTGAACTACTTCAAGGACAAGGCCCTTTACGGCCGGAGCAACGGCGTGAGCAGGCCCGTCTGGGACTGGATGAAATAAGCGGCAAGGCCCCGCCTCCCGGCGGGGCCTTTTTCTGCCTGTTCTTCATAAAAATTTCATATATAAAGGACTTGCCATCGGGGACGGAGGGGACTACAATAGAAGGCAGAGAAGGTCGAATTTTGCCGAATATATGAGGGGGGATGGGCCCATGCCTGAAGAGATCACAGTGGAGCGGCCACAGAATGCCAGAGGATATTCCGCCCGGCTGAGACAGTCCCTTCCCGGCGGACTGCTGCGGGGGGTACTGTCCGCGGTTCTGGCTCTGGCCATTCTGGTTCCAACCGCACTGGCCATTGGGCTGCAGTCCTCCCTCTCTCAGGCCAGGGCGGAGTTGAGCCAGGCGCGGCAGGGGGGTGTCCCGGCGGCGGACGGCGGTGTCATGCACGACCAGGAGCCCGGAACCGCCGGCGGCGGGCCCTTGGTGAAGGAGGGGAAAGAGGACCAGTCTCCCGGGCCGGAGATCCCCGCCTATCAGCAGCTGTACCCGGAGCTCTACGCGCAGCCCCATGACTTGAACACCGTGGACAAGAACAAGGTGTGCTATCTGACCTTTGACGACGGTCCCTCTGCCCGCACGCCGGAGGTGCTGTCCATTCTGGAGCGCTATGGAGCCAAGGCCACCTTTTTTGTGGTGGGCAAGGACACGGAGCAGTCCCGGCGATGGATGAGGGAGATTGCGGAGGGGGGCCATGCCATCGGTGTTCACAGCTACACCCACGACTACCGGAAGATCTATGATTCGGTGGAGGCCTACCTGGACGACTTTGCCCAGGAGTACGCCCTGATTGAGGAGGCCACCGGCGCCGCGCCTCAGATTTTCCGCTTTCCCGGGGGGAGCATCAACGCCTATAACGGCCATATCTATCAGGAGATCGTGGCCGAGATGATCCGCCGGGGCTTCGTCTACTTCGACTGGAACCGGGCCGCCGGTGACGCGGTGCGCAATTCTCCATCTGCCTCTGTTCTGACCAAAAATGCCCTGGATAAGCTGGATACCTCCGGCCGAGTGATCCTCCTTATGCACGACAGCTGGAGCCATGGAAACACCGTAGCCGCCCTGCCCGCCATTATCGAGGGCTACCAGAGCGCCGGCTATACCCTGGAGGCCCTCACCCCAGAGGTGCGGCCCATCGTCTACGCCTATCCCAAACCATAATTTAAGCAGAGGGCCGCCGTTTTGGCGGCCCTTTGCCATACCGTTCCCATAAAAACTTTTAAAAATAATCGTTGCGAAACTGGAAAAAATATAGTACAATACAAAAAGCTTTTGTTCCGCCCCGGTGTGGAGCAAGGCCGCACTAGTTGGGGAGATAGCGGTGCCCTGTACCCGCAATCCGCTACAGCGGGGATGAATCCCGGCCCCCGGACGTGAGGCTGTATCGTCTGCCCTGGATAAGCAGTGATGATAGACCGGTCCCGCGCAACGTGTCTGATGTGAACCGTGTCAGGCGGGGAACCGAGCAGCACTAAGCATATAGACGCGTGTGCCGCGGGGTTACTGTTCTTGAGCCGGCTGTCCAGGTAACGGGTATGTCCCGCGCTTCAAAGGCCGGTGTGCGGTCTTGCTCCGTACCGGGAATTTTTATAAGCTTGACAAAGTAAGGTGAAGTTCCCAGTGAGAAGAGCTGTGAAATTATTGTGCCGTTGCGGCTCCGCCGGCAGGACAGCAGATTCTTTTGGTGGATTTTCGTGCTGATTGGACGGGGAAGCTGACTGTTTTGTAAAATAGCGATCCAGAAATACGGGGTTGAGCTGACTTGGAGGTGAGGAGATGTACCAGGCGCTGTACAGGAAGTGGCGGCCCAGGACGTTTGACGACGTGGTGGGGCAGGAGCACATTACCGACACATTAAAACGTCAGGTAGCGGCGGGCCGGTTGTCCCACGCCTATCTGTTTACCGGCACCCGCGGGACGGGTAAGACAACCTGCGCCAAGATTCTGGCTCGGGCGGTAAACTGCCAAAATCCCCAGAATGGGAACCCCTGCAACACCTGCTCCGCCTGCCTGGGTATTGAAAACGGCTCCATTCTGGATGTGTTGGAGCTGGACGCCGCCTCCAACAACGGGGTGGACCAGGTTCGGGCCCTGCGGGACGAGGCGGTGTACACCCCTGCCGCCGTCGCCAGGCGGGTGTACATTGTAGACGAGGTGCATATGCTGTCCACCCCGGCGTTTAACGCCCTGCTGAAAATTCTGGAGGAGCCGCCGCCCCACCTTCTCTTTATTCTGGCTACCACCGAGCTGCACAAAGTGCCGGCCACGATCAAAAGCCGGTGCCAGCAGTTTGCCTTTAAGCGTATCCTTCCCATCCAGATCGCCCAGCGGCTGGAGTATGTGGCCGGGCAGGAGCGAATCCCTCTCACCGCTGAGGGCTCTGCCCTCCTGGCCCGGCTGGCCGACGGCGGCATGCGGGACGCCCTGTCTCTGCTGGACCAGTGCGCCGGGGGAAAGGAGACTGTGGACGAGCAGGCCATTCTGGACACCCTGGGCCTGGCCGGCAACGTGGAGACCGCCGGGCTTATGGAGCGCATCTCCGCCCGAGATACCGCCGGGGCTCTGGACGCCCTGGCCCGCCTCTACGGGAACGGTAAGGACGTGGGCGCGGTTTTGGGGGAGCTGTCCTGCCTCACCCGAGACCTGCTCCTGCGCAAGACGGCGCCCCGGGGAGGGACTTCCCTGATGGCCGGAGGGTATGATGAGGCCACGCTCCGCCGGCTTGGGGAGGGGCTGTCCGCCCAGCGGCTGACGCAGATGCTCACGCAGCTGCAGGAGGCCGCCGCCGGCCTGGCCCGCAGCGCCAACCGGCGCACTGACGCGGAGCTGTGCCTCATCCGTATCAGCGACGAGGAGATGGACGAATCCTTTGCCGGCCTGTCCGCCCGCATCGCCCGGCTGGAGGAGCGCCTTGCCCAGGGACCCGATCCAGTCCACGCTGTGAAATGCAAGCGGGAGGGAGAGAGGGCCGTCAGGCCGCCCCTCGAGGCTGCCGTGTCCGGCAGGCCGGAGGACCGCCCTCCCTGGGAGGAGGAGCTCCCTCCGCCCCCCGACGAGCCTCCGCCGGAGGAGCCGGACTATGTATTCGACGAACCGGCCCCCGCCGCCCTTCAACCCCCTGTGGAGAGCGATCCCCCCGCGGCTCCGCCTGCGCCCGTGCCGCCCCAGGCGGCCCCTGATCCGCTTCCCTCCAGCTCGCCGGCGGGCGGCGACAGCACCTTCTGGCCCTCCTTTTCGGCGGGCCTGCGGGGTAAGGTGCCTCCCACGGTGATGCCCTATCTGAACAACCCGGCCAAGGTAACCGGCGTGTGGAAAAACGGACAGCTCACTCTGTGGGTGGACAGCGAGTTTACCCGCTCCATGCTCAACAAGCCGGCGGTTCTGGAGGGACTGGCCCAGGCGGCGGCCGCTTCCTTTGGCGGTCAGCCCCAGGTCAGCGTGGTCACAGGCAAGCCCGCTTCTGGGGGGAGAGAATCCCATGCCGCTCCGCTGCCCCCGGCGCCTGTTCCCCCTGCGGCGGAAAAGGACCCCCTGGACGAGCTCTTGTCTTTCAGCGGACAGTTTGACAACATTACCATACGGTAGAGGCCGCCGCCTTGCGCGGCGCACGGTTAAATTTTGAGGGTAAAGGAGTTTTTGATATGGCGAAAGGTTTTGGCGGCCGGGGGATGTCCGGCATGGGCGGCGGCATGAATATGAACATGCTCAAGCAGGCCCAGAAGATGCAGCAGGATATGATGCGCATGCAGCAGGAGCTCCAGGAGAAGGAGTACCAGGCCGCCTCCGGCGGAGGTGTGGTGACCGCGGTGGTCAACGGCAGGCACGAGCTGAAGAGCCTGACGATTGACCCGGAGGCCGTGGACCCGGAGGACGTGGAGATGCTCCAGGATATGATTGTGGCCGCCGTCAACGAGGCCATGCGCTCCGCTGATGCGGACGCCGCCAGCACCATGCAGTCCATCACCGGCGGCTTGGGCCTGGGCGGACTGGGACTGTAAGCTTGACAACAGGAAGGGCCGTCTCCGGGGCGGCCCTTCTGTCCATGTCAGGGGAGGCTGAAGCATGTGCAACGCGGGGAAAAACAGGCCCGATTCCGGCCGCCGGTTTCCAGATGCGGACGGCTGCCTCGCCGCTCTGCGGGCAGCCCAGGGAGAACCGGGGTGGCGGTGGAATGCCTCCCAGACAGAGCGTCTGGAAAATACCTCCTCCGGCCTGAGAAATACTATAGTTAGGAGGTGAGGCGTGTGCCCCACTTTCACCAGAACCACCCCAAGCAGCCGCCGGATCAGCGGAAAAGGATGCTGGAAACTCCTGTCAACCGGCTGATTCCCACCCTGGCGGCCCCCACAATTGTCAGCATGCTGGTCACCTCGGTCTACAACATGGCGGACACCTACTTTGTCTCCCAGCTGAACACCAGCGCATCCGGGGCGGTGGGAGTGGTGTTCTCCCTTATGGCGATTATCCAGGCGGTGGGCTTTACTACGGGGATGGGTGCGGGCTCCATTGCCTCCCGGCTGCTGGGCCAGGACCGGAAGGAAGCGGCCGACATATACGCCTCCACCGGCGTGGCGGAAGCCCTGGTGTTGGGGGCGGCTATGGCTGTGCTGGGGCTGATATTCCGGGGTGAGGTCATGTGGCTGCTGGGAAGCACCCCCACCATCTACCCCTATGCCATGGACTACGCCCTTTATATCATCCTGGGCGCGCCGGTGATGGTGCTGGCCTTTACACTCAACAACCTGCTGCGCTGGCAGGGAAAGGCGAACCTGTCGGTGTTCGGCCTGGCCACCGGAGGGGTGCTGAACATCCTGCTGGACCCCCTGTTTATTTACGGCCTGGACATGGGGATCTCCGGGGCGGGGGCGGCCACCCTCCTCAGCCAGTGCGTCAGCCTGAGCATACTCACCTCCTTTTTTCTGCGGGGGAAGAGCGACCTGTGCGTCACCCCCGGCCGGGTGTCCCGCTCCCCCCGTGTCTTTCTGGACATATTAAAGCAGGGCATGCCCTCCTTTTTCCGCCATGGGGTGCTGTCCGCCGCCACCATGATGGCCAACTACAACGCCCGCATTTACGGCGACGCGGCGGTGGCCGCCCTGTCAATCGTTACCAAGGTGTTCAATCTGATTCAGTCCATCGTCATCGGCTTTGGACAGGGATTCCAGCCTGTACTGGGCTACAACTACGGCGCCCGGCGGCTGGACCGGGTCAGGCAGGCGGTGTGGTTCTCCGTGCGCACCTGTACGATCATCCTGGCGGTGGGAGCTGTAATCGGCTTTGGGCTGGCTCCCCACATTGTAGCCGTATTCCGCCGGGATGACCCCCTGGTGATCGCCATCGGCACCCGCGCCTTCCGGTATCAGTGCCTTACACTGCCCCTGGGGGCGGTTCTGGTCTTTTCCAACATGTTTTTCCAATCCCTGGGCAAGTCCTGGCGAGCGGTGCTGCTGGCGGTGTGCCGGCAGGGGCTGTATATCCCGCTGGTGTGCCTCATGACCGCCCGGTGGGGCCTGTCCGGACTGGAGGGCGCCCAGGCGGTGGCTGATCTGTTTGCCTTTGTTCTGTCCGCTTCGGTAATTTTCCACTACTTTAAAACAGAATTTGGCAGGGAATAGGGAAAGATATCCCCGGGGAGCATCGGCTCTCCGGGGTGCGGCGTCTGCGGCGGGAAACTTAAAATGTTCTTAAGATTTTCCCACTTGAGATTTAAACTGTCTGTGCTATGCTAGGATTAGAAACATACAGGGAGGAGCGGTCAAATGTACACCATCCTGATCTGCGATGACGACAGGGATATTGTCTCCGCGCTGGATATCTACCTCACCAGCGAGGGCTACCAGACGCTGAAGGCCTACAACGGCCGGGAGGCGCTGCGGGCGTCGGAGAGCCATGAAATCCACCTGATCCTCATGGACATCATGATGCCCGAGCTGGATGGCATCCGGGCCACCGCCAAGCTGCGAGAGGGGAGCAATGTGCCCATTATCCTGCTCACCGCCAAGAGCGAAGACACAGACAAGATTCTGGGGCTGAACATTGGGGCGGACGACTATATCACCAAGCCCTTCAACCCTCTGGAGGTTATTGCCCGGGTAAAGAGCCAGCTGCGGCGGTATACGGCATTGGGCGGGGCAGAGAAGGGCCCCGGCCTGATTACGGCGGGCCCCATTGCCATGGACGATGCCGCAAAAGTGGTCACAGTGGACGGCGAGCCCATTTCCCTCACTCCCATTGAGTACAATATCCTCAAGCTGCTGCTGTCCCACCCGGGGCAGGTGTTCTCCTCCGCCCAGATTTACGAGCAGGTGTGGAACGATCCGGCCTACGGCTCGGAAAACACCGTGGCCGTCCACATCCGCCACCTGCGGGAGAAGATCGAGATCAACCCCGCCGAGCCCCGGTATTTAAAGGTGGTCTGGGGTCTGGGCTACAAGATCGAGAAGGGGTGAGCCTATGAAAAAGCTGCAAGGAAGCGCTGCCGCCAAGGTGTGCGCCTGGATTGTGCTGCTGGCCGCTGCTTTCGGTGCGGGTATCTTCGGAGTGCAGGCGGTACTCAGCGTCGGTTCGGTAATCGACGACAGCTGGCAGGGGTCTTCCCGATACTACAGCGCCTTGAATAACCGTCAGGGGGAGCTGATGGACGGTATTGATCTGTCCTGCCAACTGGCGCTTTTGGAAACACGGATCAAAGAGGGCAACATTGACGCCACCCTCCAAGCCGACGCCGAGGCCCTCCGGGAGGCACGGGAGGACGTGGAGCGGCGTTTCTCCCGGCAAAGTACATGGTTCCGTTTCCGGGTGATGAACGCCAATACCGGTGAGGTGATGGGTTCCAACCTGGCGGAGGGAGAGTCCATGCTTAAAGCGGTGCGGGACGTGAACCGGAAGACCTTTAGGCTCGAGAACGGGAGTATCTATACCGATGTGTACTACTATGACCCGGATACAGAAACCGGATTTTCCGCCCCGCCCACGGCTCAGTTGAATCCGGAGGGGGAGACCGTCCAGCCGATAGAGCTGGTGCTGGAGTACGGTGTGCCTGAGAAGGTTAACGAATCCATCCAGGACGAGTTCTGCCAAATCTGGAGAATGTGGAATGTGGACCGCGCGGCCTTCGACCAGTACCTCATCGGCTTTTTGAACCTGGGGGCACTTACCCTCCTGGCCCTGATCTGGGTGCTCTGGACCGCCGGCCACAAAGCGGGAACCGAGGAAATCGTCACCACCTGGCAGGAAAAAATCTGGTTTGACCTGTACACCCTGGTTATGATTGCCTCGGTGATATTCCTGGCCAGCGGCACGGTCTGGGGGGCGGAGCAGCTCTACAGGAGCTCCGCCAGCCTCTATACCGTCCGCAGTGATAACTACGCCGCCTTCTACAAGTTGGGCATGATGGGGGATGCCGCTCTTTTTACCGCCGGGGTGGGGGGCGGCGCGCTGCTGCTGCGGACCCTGGCTGTCCGAATCAAGGCGGGGACGCTGGCTAAAACCACCCTGCTGTGCAGGGTGGTCGCATGGACGGCCAGGACCGTCCATGACTTTGTTCGCTTCCTGCCCTTCACCTGGAAGATGGTGCTGGGTTTCGGGGCCTATGTGATCTTCACCTTCTGGTTGATTCTGGTGGGGAGGTATGATGGTGTGTTTATGCTGATGTATTTCTGCTTGCAGCTGGTTTTGCTGCTGTTCCTGTCCTGGTGGGCCTACGGCTACCACCGGCTGCGCCAGGGGACCAAGACCATCGCCAGGGGGGATCTGGAGTATCAGATTGATACCAAGCGGATGCCCTATGATCTGCGCCTCCAGGCGGAGGACCTGAACAATATCTCCGTGGGACTGTCCGGGGCGGTGGAGGAGAAGATGAAGAGCGAGCGGTTCAAGGCGGAGCTTATCACCAATGTCTCCCACGACCTGAAAACGCCGCTCACCTCAATTATAAATTATGTAAACCTCTTGAAGTCAACCGAACAGTCTGATCCCAAGGCGGTGGAGTATATTGAGGTGCTGGACCGGAAATCTCAGCGGCTGAAGAAGCTGACGGAGGACCTGGTGGAGGCCTCCAAGGCGTCCACGGGGGTGTTGTCGGTGTGCCGGGAGAAAATTGGCATGTCTCAGCTCATCGATCAGGCCCTGGCCGAGTGGGAGGAGAAGCTGGGCGATCGCCGCCTCACTTTGGTGACCAACCTGCCGGAGGGGGAGACCTGGGTCTATGCCGACGGCCGCCACCTCTGGCGGGTGATAGACAACCTGCTGTCCAACTGCGCCAAGTACGCTATGGAGGGCACCCGGGTGTACCTGGACCTGGAGCGGGGAAAGGGACAGGTGGTCCTGGCGGTGAAGAACATCTCCCGAGAGCCGCTGAACGTCCCCGCCGAACGGCTGATGGAGCGCTTCGTCCGGGGGGAGGAGTCCAGGTCTACCGAGGGCTCTGGGCTGGGGCTGTCTATCGCCCGGTCCCTCACCGAGCTGCAGGGGGGCTCCTTCGGTCTGGCCGTAGACGGCGACCTGTTCAAGGCCATGGTCACCCTGCCCCAGGCCAATTGACAAAGACATGCCTCACGGCCCGCTCTTTTGCCGCCTGCCCGCCCCATCCGGGGCGGGCAGATTTTTTATTCCCGGAAAAATTGCAAAAGCCTATGGCTTTTTTTCTAATTTGTGATATGATGATAAATACCACCCGTATGTAGTAGACAGCGGGACCAGGGAGGGGGCAGACAGGATGAGAAGAAGTTGGGCAGTGCCGCTTTTGGTGTTGATCATGGCGCTTACTCTCAGCGGTTGTCTGTTCCGCTCGCCAGACGATTTATACCGTCAGCCGGAGAAATCCCCCGGCTATGAGCAGCTCAACGGTGCGATTCGGGCGGTGCGCACTGGCCTGGAGGCGGAATTTTCCGTCCGAGTGGAGGATGTAACCATCATGGCCGGAGACAACACCGCCAGCATCCAGCTTCAGGACCTGGACGGAGACGGCCTTCGGGAGAGCGCGGTTACCTTTTTTCGGGTGCCGGGCATTGAAAAACCCATCAAAATTTATATTTTTACCCAGATTGACGAGGAATATGTGGTAACTGGGGTGGTAGAGGGCGAGGGAAGCGCCATATACGCCATCGACTACGCCCAGCTCACCGGCGCGGGCCGCCGGGAGCTGGCGGTCAACTGGCAGATCAGCACCGGCGCCTATCAGCTGGGCGTATATACCTTGGACGATGCGGACCTGCCCGGCGAAGACATGGACGGAGAGCAGGCCCTGGCCAGCCTGCGGGCCATGTCCCGGGCCGACCTGATGGGCACCGAGCGGCTGCTTACCCGGTGCAGCGTGGCCAGCGACGGATCCAGCGGCTGCCGTCTGCTGGATATGGACAAGGACGGCCGGGTGGAGGTACTGGTAACCCGGATGGACGCCGGCGGGCCCAGCAGCCAGGTGGAGGTATATGGCTGGGAGGACGGCGCTATGGCCTCCTTGGGAATTACCGACCTGTCCGCCGGGGTGAACGCCATCAACCGCATCCGCACCAACTACCTGGCCGGGGGCTACAACCAGCCTGCTCTCTACGTCACCAGCACCTTGGCTGAAGGGGGGCGGGTGATCGATGTGGTGGCGTGGCTGGGCGGAAGACTCACCAATGTGTCGATGGGGCCGGAGGGAATCAGCCGGGAGCTGCTCCAGGGCTATACCGAGGTAAGCCCATCTGACATCAACCGGGATATGGTGGCCGAGCTGCCGTCCCCCTACCAGCTGCCCAGCTACGGGGAGAGCTCCTCCAGCAACTTCTGGCTCATCGACTGGGCTCAATATGACGACCGGGGCAACCGAAACCATGTGCTTACCACCTATCACAATGCAAGTGATGGCTGGTATCTCACCATCCCGGAGAGCTGGCGGGATCAGATCACCATCTCCCGCAACGATCAGGTTACCGGTCGGCGGGAAGTAGTCTTTTCCCACTGGCTGGGGGAGGAGCGGGAGCCAGAGCCCTTTTTGTCCATCTACCGCATGGCCAGCAGCCGCACCGCGGATTTGGAGGAGGACGGCTGGATGGTGCTGCGAGAGGAGGAAAATATTACCTACGCCGCCCTTTTCCACAGGGATGGGTGGAGTTCAGGCCTGGATGAGATGGATCTGCTGGAACGGTTTGATACCATTAAGAGAAGCTGGTACAACGAGTAGGGTGCGGCCCCCACGCCGCCCCCTGCGACAGAATATTTCCGCTGGAAAAGAGGGAACATCATGCGCAAGGTACTGGTCCTGGAGGACGAGGAAAATATCCGCAGCTTTGTGGTAATCAACCTGAAGCGGGCGGGGTATCAGACTGTGGAAGCGGGCACCGGCGAGGCCGCCCTGGAGGCCATCCGGGATAACCCGGATATCAAGGTGGCGCTGCTGGATATCATGCTGCCGGGCATCGACGGCTTTGAGGTTTGCCGCCGCCTGCGGGCCATGGATAATAAGATCGGCATTATTATGCTCACCGCCCGCACCCAGGAGATGGACAAGGTGACCGGCCTGATGACCGGCGCGGACGACTATGTGACCAAACCGTTCTCTCCCGCGGAGCTCACCGCCCGGGTGGACGCCCTGTTCCGCCGCACCGGGGGAGACGAGACCCCCGCTTCCCCGGATGAGATCAGCGACCCGCCCTTCCTCCTCAACACCCGCAACCGCACCCTGGAGAAGAACGGCCAGCGGGTAAAGCTGACCCAGGTGGAATACTCCATCGTCAAGCTGTTTATGGAGAACCCCGGAAAGGCCCTGTCCCGGGAGGAGATTTTGGATACTGTGTGGGGCAAGGACTATTTCGGTGAGCTGAAGATTGTGGATGTGAATATCCGCCGGCTGCGCATTAAGATTGAGGATAACGCCCAGAAGCCCACGTTTGTGAACACTGTGTGGGGCTATGGGTATAAGTGGGGGAGCTAGAGCTGTTTCGCGGCGGGGACGGCCGGAGGCTGTCCCGGAAAACGCGGGGGAAAGGCAGGTGAACGTGCGATGGCCAAGACCACAAAGGTCCAGGATCAGGTAAAGATCAGGGGAATTCGCCGGCGGTGGCTGCTGAACAGTGTGGCCATTGTGCTGCTGATTCTGACTCTGGCGGTGGGAGCCTTTGCCGCCATGCTGTGGAGCTACTATTATACCGGAACCGCAGACGATCTGATGCGCAAGGCTACCTCCTCCGCCAACGGCTTTCGCATGTATACCCGCTCGGACTACCGGGCGGCGGCCCAGCAGACCGTGAGCAGCTATGAGGACAAGAGCAGCCTGGAGCTGCAGTTTCTGGACTCAACCGGGGCGGTGATTTTCTCAGGGAACGACCTTACTGCCGGCTCTACCCCAGGTACGCCGGAGATTCAGCAGGCTCTCAGTGAGCTGACCGCCCGCTCCTGGAACGGCCGGGATCCCGCCACAGGGGAACGTATCCTGGCCGCCTCCTGCCCGGTGATCTACCAGGGAGAGGTGGTGGGGATGATTCGGTATGTCACCTCCCTGTCTGACATTGACCGGCAGTTTGTCTTTGCCATGGCGGTGATCGCGGTGATTGCCCTGGGCATCTTCGCCATGGTGTACTTTTCCAACCTCTATTTTGTCCGCTCCATTGTGGAGCCTCTGGCCGGCATCACCGAGATTGCCCGGGTTATCGCTGATGGCAGCTACGGGGTGCAGATTGAAAAGAAGTACGACGATGAGATCGGTGAGCTCACCGACGCCATTAACGATATGTCCCGGAAGATACGCCAGGCGGAGAAGACCCAGAGCGAGTTCATCTCCTCCGTATCCCATGAACTGCGCACTCCCCTGACCGCTATCACTGGCTGGGCGGAGACCATCCAGAATGGAGAGGCCCGCTCCGCTGACGATATCCGAAAGGGGATGTCGATTATTGTGTCGGAGGCCAAACGGCTGAGCAACATGGTGGAGGAGCTGCTGGAGTTCTCCCGCATGGAGGACGGCCGGTTTACCCTGTCTGTGGAGCCTCTGGATCTGAAAGCGGAGCTGGAGGACGCCGTTTATACTTACACCGAGTTCTTCCGCAAGGAGGGAATCACCCTGGAGTATTTCGACTGCCCGGAGGAGATGGTTCCCATCTCCGGGGACCCGGAGCGGCTGAGACAGGTGTTCTGTAATCTGCTGGACAACGCCGCCAAGCACGGCGGGGCAGGCAGGCGCATTGATGTGTCCATTCGTCAGGAGGGGGAGACGGCGGCTATCCGAATCCGGGACTACGGCCCCGGCGCCCCGGAGGAGGAGCTGCCCTTCCTGAAAAACAAATTTTATAAGGGCAGCTCCAAGGCCAGAGGGTCCGGCATCGGACTGGCTGTGTGCGAGGAGATTGTGGTCCGCCACGAGGGCCGGATGGATGTGAGCAACGCCGAGGGCGGCGGCTTTCAGGTTACAATCCGCCTTCCGGTTGAAAATTAGGGGCGGGTCTGGTAGAATGTGCGGGGCGGCCCTCGGCAGTCCGAATGCGTGAAATCCGCCTGGCGGGCGGCCGAAGGCCGCCCCTGGGGGAGATACCCTGGTAATAAGGAGAACCCAAATGTCCAAACAAAGATGCGAATGTCCTAAATTTAAGACGATGTGCGGCGGACAGGCCCTCATTGAGGGTATTATGATGCGCGGACCGAAAAAGCAGGCTGTCGTGGTGCGCAAGCCGGACGGCGAGCTGGAGATTCAGGAGAAGGAGCTCAGGTTCATCAAGGACCGGTTCCCGGTTCTGGGATGGCCCCTCATCCGGGGAGTGGTCAATTTTGCCGACTCCATGTACAACGGAGTGACTGCCCTGATGTTTTCCGCTGAGTTTTTCCCCGAGGAGGGGGAGGAGGAAGGGGAGCCTTCTAAACTCGAGAGCTGGCTCAACGACAGGCTGGGCAGCGAAAAGTTTACCGCGCTGATAACCACTCTGGCGGTGCTGCTGGGGCTGGCCATGTCCATAGGACTGTTCTTTTTCCTGCCCACGGTGCTGGGCGGGGCGGTCAGCCTGGTGTTTCCCGGGAATATGCTCGTACGCAACCTGGCGGAGAGCGCGCTGAAGCTGCTCATCTTTGTGGCGTATTTGGCGCTGTGCTCCCACATGGGAGAGATGAAGCGGGTATTTTCGTACCACGGGGCGGAGCACAAGACCATCTTCTGCTATGAGGCCGGGCTGCCCCTGACAGTGGAAAATGTGCGGGAACAGCCCCGGCATCACCCCAGATGCGGGACAAGCTTTCTGTTTATGGTGATCGCCGTGTCTATCCTGGTGTCAACGGTGGTATTCGCCATCTGGCCGGTGTACAACGCGCTGCTGCGCTTTTTGGCCCACCTGGTCATGCTGCCCATTATCGTGGGGATCAGCTATGAGTTTAACCGCTGGGCCGGCCGCCACGACGGGCCCGTTACCAAATTTCTGACCGCGCCGGGACTGTGGCTGCAGAACTTTACCACCTTTGAGCCGGACGACTCCATGATTGAGGTGGGCATCACGGCCCTGGAGCTGGTGCTGCCGGAGAAGCGGGGCGAGGACGCGTGGTAGAAGAAGTGCTGGCGGGATCTGACCCTTTGGGTGGGTCATTTGTGAAGTATTTAAGCCTTGAGAGGATGGTTCGCCAAGGGCGGCGGGCCCCACATAGCGGCAAGGCAAAAACATCAGGAAGGTGATTTCATGGCCACCACCTACAACAACCTATTCCTGGACACCCGCGCCCGGCTGAAAAAGGCGGGGGTGGAGTCGGCCCAGCTGGAGGCCCGGGAGATTATCTGCTTTGCCGCCGATAAGAGCCGGGAGCAGTTTTACCGGGATATGTCTCTGTATGTCTCAGGGGCAATGGAGCAGCGGGTGGAGGAGCTGGTTCAGCGCCGCCTGGCCGGGGAGCCGGTGGCCTATATCATCGGGGAGTGGGAGTTCTACGGCCTGTCGCTGGATATCTCCCGGGACGTGCTCATCCCCCGGCTGGACACCGAGCTGCTGGCGGAGCGGGGCATCCTGAAGGCCCGGGAGTCCGGCGAGGGGGCCCGGGTGCTGGATCTGTGCGCCGGCAGCGGCTGCGTGGGGCTGGCCATCGCCGCAAACGCCCCGGAGTGCCGGGTGGTTCTGGCCGAGCTGGCGGAGGGGGCGCTGCGGGTGTGCAAGCAGAACGTCCGCCGAAATGAGCTCAATGCCCGGGTTACCTGCCTGTCGGTGGATGCCTTGGAGCCGCCCAGCTCCACCCTGTGGGACTTTGACGCCATTGTGTGCAACCCGCCCTACATCCCCTCCGGAGATATTCAGGGGCTGGATGTGTCGGTGAAGGATTACGAGCCCCACATGGCCCTGGACGGAGGAGAGGACGGACTGGACTATTACCACGCCATCGCCGCGAAGTGGAAGTCCGCCCTGCGCCTGGGGGGAACCCTGATCTTTGAGGTGGGGATGGGCCAGGCCGAGGCCGTGGAGGACATTTTGGAGAAAAACGGTTATGAGGATGTTAAATCCCTTCCGGATACGCAGAACATCCTGCGGGTGGTGGAGGGGACCATCAATAACTGAGCAGCCACTGAGGGGGCGTATGGAGCCTCTGGAGAAAAGTCCGTTTTATGGGACATAGAAAAGCGTAATATATGGAACAGCGACAGGCCGGCGCGGCAAGATGCCGGCGGGAAAGGATGATTGACATGGCACAGAAAAAACCCATGATTGAGTCGGCCGCGCCGGCTGCGGATAAGAAGAAAGCGCTGGAAACCTGCCTGGCCCAGCTGGACAAGACCTATGGCAAGGGCACTGTAATGCGGCTGGGGGAGAACACAGGTGTGGTGGTGGACGCCATCCCCACTGGATCGCTGTCCCTGGACATCGCTCTGGGCATCGGCGGTGTGCCCAAGGGCCGGATTATCGAGGTATACGGCCCGGAATCCTCCGGCAAGACCACCCTGGCCCTGCACATCGTGGCCGAAGCCCAGAAGCGCGGGGGCGAGGTGGCCTTCATCGACGCGGAGCACGCCCTGGACCCGAGCTACGCCCGGGCGCTGGGAGTGGACATCGACTCTATGCTTATCTCCCAGCCCGACACCGGGGAACAGGGGCTGGAGATTTGTGAGGCCCTGGTGCGGTCCGGCGCCATCGACGTGGTGGTGGTGGACTCAGTGGCCGCCCTGACCCCCCGGGCTGAAATTGAGGGCGACATGGGCGACAGCCATGTGGGATTGCTGGCCCGATTGATGAGCCAGGCGCTGCGTAAGCTGGCCGGTTCCATCGCCAAGACCAACTGCATTGTGATCTTCATCAATCAGCTGCGGGAGAAAGTGGGCGTGATGTACGGCAATCCGGAGGTGACCACCGGCGGCCGGGCGTTGAAGTTTTATTCCTCCGTTCGCATCGATGTGCGCAAGATTGAGGCAATTAAGAACGGCACAGAACTGATTGGCAACCGCACCCGGGCCAAAATAGTAAAGAATAAGGTTGCCCCGCCTTTCCGGGAGGCGGAGTTTGAGATCCTCTACGGCGAGGGGATCTCCAAGTGGGGCGAGATGGTGGATTTGGCTGTGAAGCTGGATATTATCCAGAAGTCCGGATCCTGGTTCTCTATGGGGGAGACCCGCATCGGTCAAGGCCGGGACGCCGCGAAGCAGTTTTTAAAGGACAACCCTGACGTGGCCGCCGATGTGGAGGCCCAGGTCCGGGCCAACTCCTTCAAGCTGATGAGCAAGCAGTCTCAGGCGGCGGCCAAGGCCGCCGGGCGGGCGGTGGATGTGTCCGCCGACGACTTTGACGACGGCGCGGACGAGGCGTAAATGGTCATCCAGGAATTAAAGCCCTCCAAGCGGGTCCGGGACCGGTGGCTTGCGGTGCTGGAGGACGGATCTATCCTGCGCCTGAGCAGAAATCAGATCGCGGATTTTGCCCTATACGCCGGCCGGGAGCTGTCGGACGAGGAGGCGGATCGGCTTGTAGAAGCGGTCGAGAATGAGAATTTCCGCTCCTACGCCCTGCGGGTTGTGACAGATACCCCGAAATCCCGAAAAATGCTGCTGAAAATCCTGGAAGAGAAAGACTGCCAGCCGGAACAGGCGGAAAAAATTGCCGACTGGCTGGAGGAGCTGGGCTACCTTGACGATAAGCGGTACGCCGCCGAGGTAGCGGCGTTTTACACCCGCAAGGGCTACGGCGCGCGAAAAATCCGGGACGAGCTCTACCGCCGGGGAGTGCCCCGGGAGCTGTGGGACGAGGCTCTGGATCAGCTTGAGGACAATTCCCAGGCCATTGACGCCTTTTTGGAGAAAAAGCTGAAGGGAAGCCATGACCCGAAGGATATCAAACGGGCATCCGACGCCCTGGCCCGCCGGGGCTTCTCCTGGTCTGAGATCAGCGACGCTCTGCGGCGTTACGGCATGGAGGTCTGGGATTAGCCGGTTAAGCCTTCGGGCATGAGGTCCCAGAGGCGTTCTGACGCCAGCGGGATAGGGACGTAAAAATACCAACAAAAATGGGAGCGATACCATGGCATACAAAATTGCGTTTATCTCCCTTGGCTGCGCCAAGAATCTGGTGAATACCGAACAGATGATGGCCCTGTGCCGCAAGGCGGGGCATGCCGTTACCGGCGATCCGGAGGGGGCCGACGTGGCGGTGCTGAATACCTGCGGGTTCATTGAGTCGGCCAAGAGCGAGGCAATCGACCATATCCTCCGCCTGGGGGAGCTGAAAAAGGCCGGAAAGCTGAAGAAGCTGCTGGTGGCCGGCTGTCTCAGCCAGCGATACCCAGATGACATTCGGGAGGAGCTGCCTGAGGTGGACGGACTGCTGGGCACCGGAAGTTACACCGATGTGGTTTCAGCTGTGGAGGCGCTGATGGCGGGGGAGCGGCCGGAATACTTTGCCGATATTCACCATACTTATGAGGACGGCGAGCGCCTGGTCTCCACCCCGCCCTACACCGCCTACCTGAAAATTGCCGAGGGGTGCAGCAATGGCTGTGCCTTCTGCGTTATCCCCAAGCTGCGGGGTAAGTACCGCAGCCGGGATGTAGACGCCCTGCTGGAGGAGGCCGGAGCGCTGGCCGCCTCCGGGGTGAGAGAACTGATTGTGATAGCCCAGGATATCACCCGATATGGGCAGGATCTGCCGAAGAAGGCTACGCTGGCACAGCTGCTTCTTGAGTTATGTAAACTTGATTTTCACTGGATTCGCCTGCACTACCTCTATCCGGAGGCCATCACCGATGAGCTGATTCAGGTGATTGCCTCTCAGCCTAAGATTCTCCACTATCTGGACATACCCATTCAGCACTGTGACGACGCCATTTTGACCCGGATGCGCCGCAGGAGCACCAGGGTGGAGCTGGAAGGGCTGTTTGCTAAGCTGCGGAAGGCGATGCCCGATTTGATTATCCGCACCTCGCTCATCTGCGGCCTGCCCGGAGAGGGGGAGGAGGAGTTTGAGGAGCTGTGTGCCTTTTTGCGGGAACAGAGGCTGCAGAGAGTGGGAGTGTTTCAGTTCTCCCCGGAGGAGGGCACCCTGGCCGCCGCCATGGAGGACCAGGTGGATCCGGAGACGGCCGCGCGCCGGGTGGAGCTGGTGGTGGATTTGCAGTCCCGGATTATGGACGGGTACAACGAGGAGCGGCTGGGCACTGTAATGGAAGTGCTGTGTGAGGGCTTTGACGGCGAGGCGGGCTGCTACGCCGGCCGCACCTACGCCGACTCAGTGGACATCGATGGCAGGGTGTTGTTTACCGCTGCTGGGTTGATACCGGCGGGAGAGTTTGTCAAGGTGCGGATTACGGGGGTCTCCGACGGGGATTTGACAGGTGAGATTGAGGAGTGAAGATACAATGAATACTGCCAACAAGCTGACCATCCTGCGGGTGGTGATGATACCGGCCTTTCTGCTGGTGCTGTATTTAGATGTGCCCTGGGCCAACTATTGGGCACTGGCCATATTTGCCGCGGCCAGCGTGACCGATACCCTGGACGGCTACATTGCCCGGCACTACAACCAGATTACCGACTTTGGAAAATTTATGGATCCCCTGGCCGACAAATGCCTGGTAACCGCCGCCATGCTGTGGTTTGTGGAGGTGGGACAGATGCCCGCCTGGGCTTTGCTGGTGGTGATTGTCCGGGAATTTGGGGTGTCTGGTCTGCGGATGGTGGCTGCCGACAAGGGCAGGGTGATCGCCGCCGGCTGGTCGGGCAAGGTGAAAACCGCCGCTACCATGGTGTGCGTAATTTTAATGCTGCTGCCCCTGCCGGATATCGTCAACGAGATCTGCACCGCGGTCATTGTGCTGACCACCGTCTATTCCGGGGTGGAATACTTTATGAAGAACGTGGATGTGCTGGCTGAGGCCAAATAGAAGGAGATGCCCATGAAAACAACTGACCAGAGGGCCAGACTGAGGGAATTTGTGGTCCGGGTGGGAATGATTGCCCTGTCCTCCCTGATTGTGGCCGTCAATTTGAAGAGCTTTGTGGCGGCGGGGGACCTGTTCCCCGGCGGCTTTACCGGCATCAGCCGGCTGATTCAGCGCTGCGCTCTGGAGTTCGCCGGAATTGAGCTGCCCTTCGGCCCGATCAATCTGGCCCTCAACGCGATTCCCGCCTTTATCAGTTTTAAGCTGGTGGGAAAGCGCTTTACTCTGTACTCCTGCCTGACCATTGTGCTCACCAGTATTTTTACCGACTTGATTCCGGCTTTTGCCATTACTGAGGATAAGCTGCTGATTTGTATCTTTGGCGGGATTATCAACGGTTTTGCCGGCTGCCTGTGCCTGTGGGTGCGGGTGACCAGCGGCGGTACCGATTTTATTGCCATCGCTCTGTCGGAGCGGAAGAATGTGGACGCGTGGAACTACATCCTGTGCGGCAATGTGATTATGCTGATGATCGCCGGGGCGCTGTTTGGATGGGAGAAGGCACTGTATTCCATGCTGTTCCAGTACACAACCACCCAGGTGATCCGGATGCTGGACCCGGACGGAAGGCGGGCCACGCTGCTGATTATTACCGGGCGGGAGACCGCCGGGGGAGTATGCGCCCAGATTCAGGAGACCAACCACACCGCCACCCTGATTGAGGGAGTGGGGCTGTACAACGGAGATCCCTGTGTGATGATTTACTCGGTGGTGTCTGACAGCGAGGTGCGAAACCTGGCGCGAAACATCCGCCAGTCCGACCCAAAGGCCTTTGTCAATGTGCTGCGCACTGAGCGGGTGGTGGGCAAGTTCTACCGGCGGCCAAGAGATTAAAAAGCTCCTTCATAAAGGGAGACGCGATAAGAAAACCGTACAGGGGCGCATATGATGCGCCCCTGTACGGTTTTTGAGAGCAATGGCCAAAGGTGACATTTGAAGAGTAGGGCGGACACAATGTAGATTTCTGACAGTGCGTCGGCTAAGAGGAAGCTGTATTATTTCTCAATCAGGCGGTACAGGTTCATGATGGTGACCACGCTCTGCTCCCGGGTGTAGGTCTCCTGGGGGGAGAAAAGTCCGTCGCCGGTGCCGTTCATGATGCCGGCGCCTTGAACCTGGCCGATGGCGGATTGTGCCCAGAGACTGATGTCCTCATCGGCAAAGGTGTGCTGGGCCTGGGGGAGGGGGGCGTTGAGCGCCCGGGCCAGGTTAGAGAGGATGACGGCGGCCTGTTCCCGGTTCAGGGGCTCGCTGGGGGCGAACAGATCCTTGTCCACTCCAGACACTACGCCCAGCCCGGCGGACTTCTCCACATTGATGTCGTCGGTGTCGGAGAAGGAGACGCGCTCCGTGATGATGCGGCCGGTGAAGGTCTCATAAAATTGGACGGCCAAGGCACAGAACTCCCCCCGGGTGATGGTCAGGTCGTAGAGGGGGGTGCACAGGCAGCGGGGGAGGAAGCCCCTTTCGTTGGCCTCATGATAGGCGGCCTGGGCCCAGCCGGCGGGGGTGTAATGAAGCTCCCGGGTGGACAGGCCGGTTCTGGTCACCTCCGCCACATGGAGAGGACTGGAGGAGAAACGGGGGAGATAGAGCTCGCTGTTGTAGAAGCCGCTCTCACCGTTGCCCAGCTGGCCGCTCATGTTGCCGCCCCAGGTCCACAGGTGGCCTGAGGTGGTTTTCGCCAGAACATGGTTCCAGCCCACCGCTACATCGGTGACTCCCTGCATCACCTTGACGGGGTAGAGGCGGTCTGTGACCGTATTGTCCCCTACGGCGCCGTAGACATTGGAGCCCCAGGCCCACAAAGAATTGTCGGTGCGCAGGGCGTAGCAGTTGTTGTTGGCGGCGTAGACACCGGTAACCTGGTCCAGAACCTGGGTGGGAACGGAGTGATCCCGGTTGGCCTGGGGGCCCCACTTTTCAATCCAGGCGGATAGAGTGCCCTGAAGCAAGGCGTTTTCCTCCGCATCGGGGGAGGACCAGTCCCAATTGGGGCCCCAGCTCCAGATGGTGCCGTCACCAAGCTCACCCTGCCAGTTGCGGCCCCAGGTCCATAGGGTGCCGTCCCGTCTGACGGCGGCACTGAAACCGTAGCCGGCAGTCATGTGGGTTACGCCGTCCAGCACCTTGACGGGGGTGGGACGTTCCCGGCCGGTGCCGTTGCCCACCTCACCGTCGTTATTTTGCCCCCAGGCCCAGAGAGAGCCGTCGTTGCGCAGGGCAAGGCTGTGCCCGAATCCGGTACAGGCGGAGGCTACATATTCCATAATCTGGGTGGGAGAGGAGCGCTGCTTGTTGGTCCTGTCTCCCACGTAGCGGCCCCAGGTCCACAGGGTGCCGTCAGTTTTAACGGCCAGGTGGGTGAGTACGCCGGTGCTGGCCATCCTCACATCGTCCATGATTTTGAGGGGGGTGGGGCTGGAGACGATATCGGAGTCCGGGAAGGAGTTGCTCACATTCCGGCCCCAGGCCCAGAGGGTGTCGTCCTCCAGCACGGCGTAGGTGTGGGAGTCACCGGCACTGACGGAGCGTACGTTTTCCAGCACCTTGACAGGGAAGGTGCGGTCGATGGTGGTGCCGTCACCCAGCTGGCCCCACTCGTTGGCGCCCCAGGCCCAAAGGGTGCCGCTGTCGTCGATGACAAAACTCTCGCCGCCGCCGCCGCTGATGGTTTGGTTATAGCCGGCCCGGGCGGAGTCGTAGGCCGCGGCGGGGACAGTCAGTGCCAGACTCAGGGCGAGGGCGAGGAGCAGGGCGGGCAATTTTTTGTTTCTCATGGTAAAGGTCCTCCTTGGTGAAAATGTCCGCCGGCCGGGGCGGAGGGGGGATTTGCGGATGTTGACATAAGATCAGGGTTTCAGCCCCTCTCGGAGGAGGACCTGATCTCCATATTGGTACTCACGGGCATAGCGGCCGGGGGTAAGACCGGTGAGATGGCCAAAGGTGCGGATAAAATGGGAATTATCGGAAAAGCCGGACAGCTCCCCCGCCTGCTGAACGCTGATCCCCTCCTGAAGCAGCTGGCGGGCCTTGAGCACCCGGCTGTAAATGATGTATTCCATAACGGAAAAGCCGGTGGCCGCCTTGAAGACGCGGCAGAGATAGTGCTTGCTGATGTAGAACTGCCCGGCGATCTGGTCCAGGGTGAGGGGACGGGAGAGATTGTTCCGGATGTAGTCCAGAATGGGGACAACCCGGAGGAAATCCTTATTGTGGACGGCCTCGCCGGCATCCGCTACGTTGAGGGTGGGGGCCACCCGGATGAGCAGATTGAGCAGAGCCACCATCTGGCGCAGGTCGCTGCCGAAGGAGCCATCGTTTTTGTTGCGCTCTAGGGCCTGGAACAGCTCGACAATCTCCGTCAACTCGCCGCCGGACAGCTCGGAGCGGCGGAAGGAGGCGCCGCAGAACTGGGTGAGGTCGGTCTGGGGGGTGGACAGCCGGGCCAGGGACTTTTTGCTGATATGGAGCACATATCGAGCGTGAAAGCCCTCCGCCATGGTGCGGTGGAGGGTGTTCTCCCCGATGAGGTACAGCGTGCCCCGCCGCAGGGGGTAAACCTGGTCGCTGACAAAGATGTTCCCGGGGCTGACCAGGGGGAGGAGCAGCTCGCAGTGGTCATGAAAGTGCAGGCGGCTCATGTTCCAGGTCTCGTTGTGGTTGAGCTGCAGATGAAATTCTACGTTTGTCAATGGGAACGGCCTCCTTTGTGAGGGGGTACGGGGCGGCGCGGGGCCGTTCCCGAAAAAGCTGACCCCATTATACCACGCCAGAACAAGATATGCAAACTTTATGCTAAATTACAGGCTAGACCAATTGTGGGATTTGTGGTAGAATGGCTGACGTATAAAAGCGTGTTGCGGCACCTTGACAACCAGAGCGGCAGAAAAAGAAACAAAACAATATTTTGTAATGGGGGTATTACTATGAACAAAGTATATTCCATGCACGACGCGGTGGCGAAATTTGTCGAGAGCGGAGACTGTGTCTGCTTCGGCGGTTTCACCACCAACCGCAAGCCCTACGCCGTGGTCAGTGAGATCTTGCGCCAGGGCCAGAAGGACTTTACCGTGTGGGCCGGCCCCGCCGGCGGCGACTGGGACATGATGATTGGCGAGGGCCGTGTGAAGGCCTACATCAACTGCTACACCGCCAACTCCGGCTACACCAACGTATCCCGCCGCTTCCGCGCCGCCATTGAGAAGGGCCAGCTCACCTATGAGGACTACTCTCAGGACGTGCTGATGCTTCAGCTCCATGCCGCGTCCCTGGGCCTGCCCTTCCTGCCCGTACGGCTGATGCAGGGCTCCGGTCTGATGAAATACTGGGGCATCAGTGAGGAGCAGCGCAAGGCCCTGGACAAGGTGGACGACCTGAAGTGCGTTGAGATTGAAAACCCCTTCAACCCCGGCGAGAAGGTGGTGGCCGTGCCTACCCCCAAGCTGGACCTGGCCGTCATCCACGTGCAGAAGGCCTCTCCCGACGGCACCTGCATCATCGAGGGCGACGAGTTCCACGACGTTGACGTGGCCGTGGCCGCCCGCAAGGTGATCGTCACCTGCGAGGAGCTGGTGAGCGATGAGTACATCCGCCGAGACCCCACCCTGACCCGCATCTTCGGAGAGTGCGTCAGCGCGGTGGTCCACGCCCCCTACGGCGCCTGGCCTTCCCAGTGCTACAACTACTATGACAACGACTCCCACGCCCTGATTGAGTACGATAAGGCCAGCAAGTATCAGGACGCCGAGGACGCCAAGGCGCAGCTGGCCAAAGCCGCCGCCAAGGCCCAGAAGGCCGCCGAGGCCAAGCCCGGCGACGAGAAGGCTGCCGCCGCCGCTGCCAAGGCCCAGAAGGCTGCCGACGACGCGGCCGCCGGCACTGCCATCCCCGAGACCTTTAAGGACTATCTGGACAAGTGGGTCTACAGCGTGAAGGACCACGAAGAGCTGCTGGATAAAGTGGGCGGTTCCCGCCTGATGCGGCTGAAGAACGAGCCCCACCTGGGTTATTCCACCCGCCACTAATCAATAGGGAGGTACAGAAAAATGGCTGAGTATAAGATCACCAAGCAGGAGCGTCAGGCTTACGCCATCGCCAAGAACATCAAGGAGAATCAGATCGTCATCGTGGGCACCGGACTTCCCCTCATCGGCGCCTCCCTGGCCAAGCGGGTGGTTTGCCCCTCCTGCCACCCCATCGTGGAGAGCGGCCTGATGGACTGCGCCCCTGTGGAGGTGCCCCGCTCTGTGGGCGACAACCGCTTTATGGCCCACTGCGCCGTGCAGTGGCCCAACATCCGCTTCATCGGCTTTGAGGCCAACGAATGGCTCCACAACGAGGACCGGCTCATCGCCTTCATCGGCGGCGCCCAGATCGACCCCTACGGCAACGTGAACTCTACCTGCATCTACGGCAAGGGCGACTATGTGAAGCCCATGACCCGCTTTACCGGCTCCGGCGGCGCTAACGGCATCGCTACTTACTGCAACACCATCATCATGATGCAGCATCAGAAGCGCCGCTTCATGGAGCACATCGACTATATCACCTCCTGCGGCTGGATGGACGGCCCTGGCGGCCGTGAGAAGGTGGGCCTGCCCGGCAACCGGGGACCCCAGATGGTGGTCACCGACCTGGGCATCATGAAGTTTGACGAGCAGACCAAGCGCATGTACTGCGCCTACATGTTCCCCGGCGTCACCCCTGAGATCGTTCAGGAGAACACCGGCTTTGAGATCGACTGCTCCAAGGCTGAGATTTTCCCCGACCCCGACCAGGAGATTCTGCGCATCATCCGCGAGGAGATTGACCCCGGCCAGGCGTTTATCAAGATTCCCAAGGAGTAAGAATGAAGAACCTGCTCATTTCCGCTGTGGCGGCGGATGCTGCTGGATCGGATTGAACCTGCGAAACAAATAGTAATGGGATGCCCCGCCCTCCGGGCGGGGCTCCATAGGAAAAATAGGAGGAGTTTACATTGGGTAATTATTCCATGCCCCGGTATTTCCAGAACATGCCCACAGTGGGCAAGCCTGTCAAGGCCAACGCCGAGAACGTCAACGAGCTGCGGGCCATTGAGGACGACATCCACGCCCACATTGTGGACGCTCTGTCCAGCGGCAAGGCCGACGAGGACATGAACGCCAAGGGTCAGCTCACCGCCATGCAGCGGGTGGCCCTGCTGGTGGACGAGGGCACCTGGTGCCCCCTGAACAGCCTGTATAACCCGGAGCACAACAAGAACGGCTCCACCTCCATCGTCAAGGGCCTGGGCCGGGTGAACGGAAAATGGTGCTGCATCATTGCCTCCGACAACAAGAAGCACGCTGGTACCTGGGTGCCCGGCCAGGCGGACAACCTGCTCCGGGGCAGCGACACGGCCAAGCGGCTGCGCATTCCCCTCATTTATCTGCTGGAGTGCGCCGGCGTGGAGCTGGACAAACAGGAGAAGGTGTACCCCAACCGCCGGGGCGGCGGCACCCCCTTCTACCGCAACTCTGAGCTCAACCAGATGGGCATCCCCGTTATCGTGGGCATCCACGGCACCAACCCCGCCGGCGGCGGCTACCACTCCATCTCTCCCACCGTGCTGGTGGCCCACCAGAAGGCCAATATGGCTGTGGGCGGCGCGGGCATTGTGGGCGGCATGAACCCCAAGCCCCATGTGGATATGGAGGCCGCCCTGGCCCAGATCGAGGCCACCAAGGGCCTGCGGGCCGATCCTCCCGGATCCGTCTCCATCCACTACGGCGAGACCGGCTTCTTCCGCGAGGTCTACACCGAGCAGGAGGGCGTGATTGCCGGCATCAAGAAGTATGTTGACATGCTGCCCACCTTCGATCTGGAGTTCTTCCGGGTGGATACCCCCCAGTCTCCCGCTATGTCCGATGTGGAGCTGTACGACCTGGTGCTTAACAACAAGAACCGCCCCTACGACATGTATTCTGTGCTGGGCCGCCTCTTTGACGGTAGCCAGTTTATGGAGTACAAGAAGGGCTACGGCCCCGAGATGATCACCGGCATCGCCAAGGTGGACGGCCTGCTGGTGGGCGTGGTAGCCAACCAGCAGGGCGTGTTCCCCAACTACCCCGAATATAAGATGGCCAAGTATGGCCAGGCTATGGGCGCGGGCGGCAAGCTGTACCGTCAGGGCCTGATTAAGATGAACGAGTTCGTCACCCTCTGCGCCCGGGACCGCCTGCCTATGGTGTGGATTCAGGACACCACCGGCATTGACGTGGGCGACGACGCCGAGGTCGCCGAGCTGCTGGGCCTGGGCCAGTCCCTGATCTACTCCATCCAGTCCTCCGGCCTGCCCATGATGGAGATTACCCTGCGCCGGGGCACTGCCGCCGCACACTACGTGCTGGGCGGACCCCAGGGCAACGACAACAACGCTTTCTCTCTGGGCACCGCGGCCACCGAGATCAACGTCATGAACGGCAAGACCGCGGCCAACGCCATGTACACCGGCCGTCTGGCCAAGGACCAGAAGGCGGGCAAGGATCTCCAGCCTACTATCGATAAGATGAACGCCCTCATCGACGACTACAACGTGAAGTCTCAGCCCCTGTTCTGCGCCCAGGCCGGTCTGGTGGACGAGGTGGTGGATATGCCCATGATGCGCAACTACATCGTGGCCTTCGCCGACTCCTGCTATCAGAATCCCGCCTCCATCTGCCCCTTCCACCAGATGCTGCTGCCCAGAACCATCAAGGATTATGAGGATGGCCATAAGTAATTTAGGAGAATCAATCGTATGAGTATCTATACCCTGGGAATCGACATCGGTTCCACCGCCTCCAAGTGCATCATGCTGGAGGACGGTAAGGAGATCGTCGCCAAGTCTCTCATTGATGTGGGGGCGGGCACCAGCGGGCCCCAGCGGGCCATTGACCGGGTGCTTCAGGAGGCCGGCAAGGCCCGGGAGGACATGGCCTTTATTCTGGCCACCGGCTACGGCCGCAACTCGTTGGAGGAGTTCGCCGACAGCCAGATGAGCGAGTTGAGCTGCCATGGCAAGGGGGCGGGCTTCCTGTTCCCGGAGGTCAGGACCGTCATTGACATCGGCGGCCAGGACGTGAAGGTCATGCGGGTGGAAAACGGCGTGATGACCAACTTCCAGATGAACGACAAGTGTGCCGCAGGTACCGGCCGGTTTCTGGACGTGATGGCCCGGGTGCTGGAGGTGGACGTGGAGGACCTGGGCACCCTGGGGGCCCAGTCCACCAAGTACGTGGGCATCAGCTCTACCTGCACCGTCTTCGCCGAGAGCGAGGTCATCAGCCAGCTGTCCATGGGCACCGACAAGCGGGACATCATCAACGGCATCCACCAGTCGGTGGCATCCCGTGTGGCCGGCCTGGCCCACCGCATCGGCGTGCAGGACCAGGTGGTCATGACGGGCGGCGTGGCCCAAAATACCGGCGTGGTTCACGCTTTGGAGGAAGCTTTGGGCCGTACTATCCATACCTCGCCCCTGACACAGTATAACGGCGCTTTGGGCGCGGCCCTGTTCGCCTATCAGAAGTATCAGAAGGCACAGAAGTAAAGGAGAGCTGCGAAATGGACCGTTTTCAAAAGATTTACAGCCAAGGTGTTGTAAATATCATTGAGATTTGGGTTGACCGCGAAACCGGCGTAAACTATGTCTGGCGTAAGGACGGGTATGCCGGAGGTCTGACGCCCCTTCTGGACGAGAGCGGCAAGCCCGTTGTGACGAAAATCTAATATGTAGGGGCGGCCTGTGGCTGCCCGGGAAAAATGAACCAATGCGGCGGGCGGCCAATGGCCGCCCCTAATATAAAAGGCACCTAAATACCTCACAACAAAATTCAGTTAGGAGGAATTTACCATGGCAAAAGAAGTTAGCCCTGGCGTACTGGCATTGCGTAAAGTCGTAGAGGACGTGTACGCCGACGCCCGTGTGGCCAAGAAGGAGGGCAAGCTGGTGGGCTGGTCCAGCTCCAAGTTCCCCTGCGAGCTGGCCGAGGCCTTTGGCCTGAATGTGATGTACCCGGAGAACCAGGCCGCCGGAATCGCCGCTAACCGGGATGGCGAGATCATGTGCAAGGCCGCCGAGGACCTGGGATTTGACAACGATATCTGCGGCTATACCCGCATCTCCCTGGCCTACGCCGCCGGCAAGCGGGCCTCCCGCAAGGTGGATCTGGAGACCGGCGAGTATGTGATCAACCCCAACAGCGGCAAGCCCCTGAAGGATGAGAACGGCAAGGTAGTGATGGGGGAGGACGGCAAGCCTGTGAAGGACCCCAAGACCATGCAGCCCTACACCGTGCTGGACGATATCCATGAGATTGAGGCACTGCCCGACGGCCGGGAGAAGGACCTGCGCCGGGCCGCCATTAAGCCCTACCGTCAGATGCAGATGCCCCAGCCCGATTTTGTTCTGTGCTGCAACAACATCTGCAACTGCATGACCAAGTGGTATGAGAACATCGCCCGCATGTGCAATGTGCCCCTGATCATGATTGACATCCCCTACAACAACACCGTGGAGGTTCACGACACCAACGTGGCCTATGTCCGGGCTCAGTTCGACCACGCCATCAAGCAGCTGGAGGAGCTGACCGGCAAGAAGTTCGATGAGAAGAAGTTTGAGGAGGCCTGCGCCAACGCCAACCGCACCGCCAGCGCCTGGCTGCGGGTGTGCGACTACCTGCAGTACAAGCCCGCGCCCTACTCCGGCTTTGACCTGTTCAACCACATGGCCGACGTAGTCACCGCCCGGGGCCGTGTTCAGGCCGCCGAGGCCTTCGAGCAGCTGGAGAAGGACCTGGCTGAGGCCGTGAAGACAGGCAAGTCCACCACACCCTTCCCTGAGAAGTACCGTGTGATGTTCGAGGGAATCCCCTGCTGGCCCAAGCTGCCCAACCTGTTCAAGCCCCTGAAGGAGCACGGTGTCAACGTTACCGCCGTGGTGTACGCTCCTGCCTTCGGCTTCGTCTACAACAACATGGACGAGATGGTCCGCGCCTACTACAAGGCCCCCAACTCGGTGTGTATCGAGCAGGGTGTGTCCTGGCGTGAGGGTATCTGCAAGGACAACAAGGTGGACGGCGTGCTGGTCCACTACAACCGCTCCTGCAAGCCCTGGTCGGGCTACATGGCCGAGATGCAGCGCCGCTTTACTGAGGACTTGGGCATCCCCTGCGCCGGCTTCGACGGCGACCAGGCAGACCCCCGGAACTTCAACGAGGCCCAGTATGAGACCCGCGTCCAGGGCCTGGTGGAGGCCATGGAGGCCAACGCCGAGAACAAGGAGGGCTGAGCGATGAGCATGGAAAAGATTGAGAGCCTGCTGAAGGAATTTGCCGAGATTTCTGAGCACCCCCACCGCCAGATTGAGGCCTTCAAGGCCGAGGGAAAGAAGGTTATCGGCGTTTTACCCTACTACGCCCCCGAGGAGCTGGTGTACGCCGCCGGGATGGTGCCCATGGGTATTTGGGGCAGCAACAAAAAGACCATCTCCATGGCAAAGGAGTACTGTGCCACCTTCTACTGCACCATCGCCCAGCTGGCCCTGGAGATGCTGCTGGACGGCACCCTGGACGATCTGGACGGCCTGATTACCCCCACCATCTGCGATACCCTGCGCCCCATGAGCCAGAACTTCCGGGTGGCTATGAAGGATAAGCTGCCCTGCATTTTCCTGGCCCACCCCCAGCAGCGCAAGCCCGCGTTCGGCTTACAGTTCACCATGGACCAGTATCAGCATGTGAAGAGCGAGCTGGAGAAAATCTCTGGCAACACCATCACCGATGAGGCCCTGCGGGAGGCGATCAAAGTCTACAACCGCAGCCGGGCCGCCCGCCGGGAGTTTGTCAAGCTGGCCGGGGAGCATCCCGACGCGGTATCCGCTGTGAACCGTTCCGGTGTGCTGCGCGCCGCCTGGTTTATGATTAAGGACGACCACACCGCTAAGCTGGAGGCCCTGAACGCCGAGCTGAGGGCCCTGCCCGCCTGCGACTGGAAGGGGAAAAAGATCGTCACCTCCGGCATCATCTGCGACAACCCCAAGCTGCTGCAGATCTTTGACGAGAACAAGATTGCCATTGCGGCTGACGACGTGGCCCACGAGAGCCGTCCCATCCGGGTGGACGCCGCCGAGACCGGCGATCCCATGATGGCCCTGGCCCAGCAGTTTGCCGACCAGGACTACGATATCCTGCTCTATGACGAGTTCTCCAGCCAAAACCGCCGGGGAGATTTTGTGGTCAAGCAGGTGAAGGACTCTGGCGCTCAGGGGCTGGTGCTCTTTATGCAGCAGTTCTGCGACCCCGAGGAGATGGAGTATCCCTATCTGAAGAAGGCCTTGGACGCCGCTGGCATCCCTCACATCAAACTGGGCGTGGATCAGCAGATGCGGGACTTCGGGCAGGCCAGCACAGCCATTCAGGCCTTCGCCGATGTGCTGTAAAAAAAGCGTTTAATTCCAGGAAGCCTGTCCATTGTTTGCTTGACACTTCTCAGAGAAAAATGGTATAATGTTCCCAATTTCGGCCCTCCTCCCGCCTGAACAGCGGGGGGAGGACCGCAAGCCGTGTTCCGCCGGGGCCGCGTCCCAGGCAGGACCAAAATAATGTAAAGGGGAAAAAGAAGCTATGAATTACAATGTGACTGTCAACGGCAAGGTCTACAACGTCTCCGTTGAGAGGACCGGCGCCGCTGCCCCCGCCGCTCCGGCGATGGCCGCGCCTGTGGCTGCCA
>CAMTMZ010000011.1 GCA_947073765.1 uncultured Bacillota bacterium
ATCGCCGTGAGCGAGCGCTAAGGGAGGAGGAACGATATGGGACAGAAAGTTAATCCCCACGGCCTGCGCGTGGGCGTTATCAAGGATTGGGACTCCCGCTGGTATGCCCGCAACGAGAAGGTGGGCGATCTGCTGGTGGAGGACAAGAAGATCCGCGACTACCTGAAAAAGACCCTCTACGGCGCCGGTATCCCCAAGATTGAGATTGAGCGGGACAACAACGCCAAGGTGCGCATCTATCTGCACTGCGCCCGGCCCGGGCTGGTGATCGGCAAGGGCGGCGAGGACATCAAGAAGATCGAGGCCCAACTGGTGAAGCTCACCGGCAAGGCCGTTGACCTGAAGATTGTTGAGGTCCGGGACGTGGACACCAACGCCCAGCTGGTGGCGGAGAATATCGCCCAGCAGCTGGAGAAGCGCACCGGCTTCCGCCGGGCCATGAAGAACGCCATGGGCCGGGCCATGCGCTCCGGCGCCAAGGGCATCAAGACCTCCTGCTCCGGCCGTCTGGGCGGGGCTGAGATCGCCCGTACCGAGCACTACCATGACGGCACCATCCCCCTGCAGACCCTCCGGGCCGACATTGACTACGGCTTTGCCGAGGCTGCCACTACCTACGGCCGCATTGGCGTGAAGGTGTGGATCTACAAGGGAGAGGTGCTCACCCAGGCCCTGCGCACCACCCCCCGCACCCTGGACACCAGCAAGCCCTATCAGGAGCGCCGCGACCGGCCCCGCCGGGACCGTCGGGACGGCGACCGCCGGGGCGGTGGGTTTAACAGGGACCGCGGCCCCCGTCCCGCCGGTCAGGGCGGCGGATTTAACCGCGGCCCCCGTCCCGCCGGACAGGGAGGCTTTAACAACAACCGTGGCCCCCGTCCCGCCGGGGACAACACTCCTAAGGAAGGAGGCGCTCAGTAATGCTGCTCCCCAAGAGAGTCAAGTACCGCCGTGTCCACCGCGGCCGCCTGAAGGGCAAGGCCAGCCGGGGCAACTTTGTCAGCTACGGCGAGTACGGCCTGCAGGCCATTGAGCCCGCGTGGATCACCAGCAACCAGATTGAGGCCGCCCGTATCGCCATGACCCGCTACACCAAGCGCGGCGGTAAGGTCTGGATTAAGATTTTCCCCGACAAGCCTGTGACTGAGAAGCCCGCCGAGACCCGCATGGGCTCCGGTAAGGGCTCCCCCGAGTACTGGGTGGCCGTGGTCAAGCCCGGCCGGGTGATGTTTGAGATCGCCGGCGTCTCCGATGAGATCGCCCGTGAGGCCCTGCGCCTGGCCAGCCACAAGCTGCCTGTCAAGTGCAAGATCGTCAAGCGTGAGGAGACTGAGAAGGGTGGTGAAGCGTAATGAAGGCCAATGAAGTGCGCAAGCTGTCCGCCGAGGAGCTTCAGACCAAGCTGGTGGACCTGAAAAAGGACCTGTTTAATCTCCGCCTTCAGCACGCCACCAACCAGCTGGATAACCCTCTGCGCATCGCTGAAGTGAAAAAGGATATCGCCCGGGTCAAGACCATCATCCGCGAGCAGCAGCTCGCAGGCCGCTAAGAGGAGGAATAGAAGATGGAGAACAGAACTTCTTCCCGCAAGACCAGAGTCGGCCTGGTGGTTTCGGATAAGATGGACAAGACCGTTGTGGTCGCCATCGCCGACCGCGTGGCCCATCCTCTGTATAAGAAGATTGTTAAGAGAACCTATAAGCTGAAGGCTCATGATGAGAACAACCAGTGCGGCGTGGGCGACCGCGTCAAGGTCATGGAGACCCGTCCCCTGTCCAAGGACAAGCGGTGGCGTGTGGTTGAGATCATCGAGAAGGCGAAATAAGGAGGTGTCGGCAGCATGATTCAGCAGGAAACTTATTTGAAGGTGGCCGACAACACCGGCGCCAAGGAGATTAAGACGATCCTGGTGCTGGGCGGCTCCAAGCGGAAGTTCGGCAACATCGGTGATGTGATCGTGGCCTCCGTACGCAAGGCCCAGCCCGGCGGCACCGTGAAGAAGGGCGAGGTGGTCAAGGCCGTCATCGTCCGTTCCTCCAAGGGCGTGCGCCGGCCCGACGGCTCTTACGTCCGGTTCGACGACAACGCCGCCGTCCTTATCCGCGACGACAAGAACCCCCGCGGCACCCGTATTTTTGGCCCAGTGGCCCGTGAGCTGCGCGACAAGGACTATATGAAGATCCTGTCTTTGGCTCCCGAAGTGCTGTAAGGGAGGGGAATCACGATGAACAAGATGAGTATCAAGAGCGGCGACACTGTCGTCGTCCTGTCCGGCAAGGATAAGGGCAAGCAGGGCAAGGTTATGTCCGTAGACCCCAAGGCCGGCAAGGTGGTTGTGGAGAAGGTCAACATGGTCTCCCGCCACACCAAGCCCCGCCAGCAGGGCCAGCAGGGCGGCATCCTCCAGAAGGAGGCCCCCATCTACGCCTGCAAGGTGCAGCGCGTGTGCCCCAAGTGTAATAAGCCCACCCGGCCCGCCCACAAGCTGCTGGCCGACGGCAAGAAGGTCCGCGTCTGCAAGAAGTGCGGCGCTGAGATTTAAGAGAGGAGGAGCGAGATGGCTAACACACCGAACCTGAAGAAGCTGTATCAGGACGAGGTCGCTCCTGCTCTGATGCAGAAGTTTGGCTATAAGTCCACCATGCAGATTCCCCGCCTGGAGAAGATCGTGGTCAACGTGGGCTGCAGCGAGGCCCGGGAGAACGCCAAGGTGCTGGACGCCGTGGTGAACGACCTGACCACCATCACCGGCCAGAAGGCCGTGATCACCAAGGCCAAGAAGTCTGTGGCTAACTTTAAGCTGCGTGAGGGAATGCCCATCGGCGCCAAGGTTACCCTGCGGGGCAACAAGATGTGGGAGTTCCTGGACCGGCTGTTTAATGTGGCCCTGCCCCGCGTCCGTGACTTCCGGGGCATCTCCGCCGACGCCTTCGACGGCCGGGGCAACTATGCCCTGGGCGTGAAGGAGCAGCTGATCTTCCCTGAGATCGAGTATGACAAGATCGACAAGATCCGCGGCATGGACATTGTGGTATGCACCACTGCCCAGACCGATGAGGAGGCCCGTGAGCTGCTGAAGCTGGTGGGCGCTCCCTTCGCCGGCCGCTGAGAGGAGGAGGAGTTATGGCAAAAAAGTCTATGATCCTGAAGCAGCAGCGGGAGCCCAAGTTCTCCAGCCGCCGCTATAACCGCTGCAAGCTGTGCGGTCGTCCCCACGCCTATCTGCGGGACTACGGCATCTGCCGTATCTGCTTCCGTGAGCTGGCCTACAAGGGACAGATCCCCGGTGTGCGCAAGGCGTCCTGGTAAAAAGAGCTGAAATGTCCGGAACGGAGCTGAAAAAGCTCCGTTCCGGCATATCTCTGTCCACACGTTCGTGTGTTCGGATAAAAAATTTCTTGCAAATCCTTTTGGACAGGGGTATAATCAATCGTTGTGTCCCAATGGGACAGGTGAAAACAACTTCCACGCAGCCGTGTGTTTATGTCCGCGCACCGTGAAAACTCCCGGTTCCTCGGGAAAGTGACACGGCCGTGAAAACATAATAACCCGGGGGCGGGAGGTGAATGCACAGCCGCGGCTCCGCCGCTGCCAGCTCTCTGTCTCAGAGAACCTATTCCGGTAAAGAGACGAAAGAAGTTTCTCCGGGGGCACTATTGGTCAAACCCGCTCTGGCGGTTTTGATAGGAAGACCTCTAAAAGTCCAACGTGTACAGGCTTTTCGGGACTTCCGCATAATAAAAATGCGCCTGCCCCAACCAGGCGCGGGGCGGTCAACAGGTCGCGGGAAGGACCTAACCCGCGATACCTTGCCGTCTATACCGGGAAGTGAGGCGCCGAGCTGCTGAGGCAAGTGAGGCGCGACAATTCCGGTAATCTTGATTAGGAGGTAAACACGCAATGCAAATCACCGATCCTATTGCGGATATGCTTACCCGCATCCGCAACGCGAACAACGCAAAGCACGACACCGTGGATGTGCCCGCGTCCAACATGAAGAAGTCTATCGCGCAGATCCTGCTGGATGAGGGGTATATCAAGAACTTCCAGCTCATCGACAACGGCACCCAGGGCGTGATCCGCATCGCCCTGAAGTACAATGCCGGCAAGGAGAAGGTCATCTCCGGGCTGAAGCGGGTGTCCAAGCCCGGTCTCCGGGTGTATGCCGGGGCCGACGAGCTGCCCAAGGTTCTCCGGGGCCTGGGTATCGCTATTGTTTCCACGTCCAAGGGCGTCATGACCGACAAGAAGGCCAGAGAGGCCCATGTCGGCGGCGAAGTCCTGGCATTTGTCTGGTAAGGAGGGGTATAGGAATGTCTAGAATTGGTAGAGCTCCTATCGCCATTCCCGCCGGAGTGGAGATTAAGGTAGAGGACAACAACGTTGTCACCGTTAAGGGGCCCAAGGGCACCCTGACACAGCAGTTCAACCCCAATATGGCCATTGCCGTTGAGGGCGCCGAGCTGAAGGTTGCCCGGCCCAACGACGCCAAGGAGAACCGGGCGCTCCACGGCCTGACCCGCACCCTGCTGCACAACATGGTTGTGGGCGTAACCGACGGCTTTAAGAAGGAGCTGGACGTGAATGGTGTGGGCTACCGCGTGGCCAAGGAGGGCAACAAGCTGGTAATGAACCTGGGCTATTCTCACCAGGTGACCATGGAGGAGAAGGACGGCATCACCATTGAGGTCCCCGGCCCCAACAAGATTGTCATCCACGGCTGCGACAAGCAGAAGGTGGGCCAGTTTGCCGCCGAGGTGAGAGAGAAGCGTCCCCCCGAACCCTATAAGGGCAAGGGCATCAAGTATACTGACGAGGTCATCCGCCGCAAGGCCGGTAAGACCGGCGCCAAGAAGTAATAAGGAGGTGTGCCACTTATGATCAACAGACCCGATACCCGCTCCCAGCGCATTAAGCGCCACAAGCGTGTGCGTGCCAAGATTTCCGGCACGCCCGAGCGTCCCCGTCTCAACGTCTTCCGCAGCGAGACCAATATTTACGCCCAGATCATCGACGATGTGAACGGCGTTACCCTGGTTTCCGCTTCTTCCCTGGAGAAGGACTTCAAGGTAGACGGCACCAAGTCCGACGCCGCCAAGCAGGTGGGCGTGAATGTGGCTGAGCGGGCTAAGGCCAAGGGCATTGACACCGTGGTGTTTGACCGCGGCGGCTATGTCTACCACGGCCGCGTGAAAGCTCTGGCCGAGGGCGCCCGCGAGGGCGGCCTGCAGTTCTAAGGGAGGAGGAAAAAGCTATGGCTAGATTTGAGAGAGAGCCCAGCGAGTTCATTGAGAAGCTGGTTTATCTGAACCGCGTATCCAAAACTGTGAAGGGCGGCCGTGTGGCCAAGTTCTCCGCCCTGATGGTGGTGGGCGACGAGAAGGGCCGCGTGGGCTTTGGCCTGGGCAAGGCCGCCGAGGTGCCCGAGGCGATCCGCAAGGGCATTGAGGACGCCAAGAAGAATATGATTCGTGTATCTCTGTCCGGCACTACGATTCCCCACGAGGTGATTGGTGAGTTCGGCGCCGGCCGTGTGCTGATGAAGCCCGCCGCCCCCGGTACCGGCGTGATCGCCGGCGGTCCGGTGCGTGCCGTGATGGAGGCCATCGGTATTAAGGACATCCGTACCAAGTGCCTGCGCTCCAACAATCCGCAGAACGTGGTATCCGCTACCTTTGAGGGGTTGAAGTCTCTGCGTACCCCCGAGGAAGTGGCCCGTGTGCGCGGCAAGAGCGTGGAAGAGATCTTGGGTTAAGGAGGGTCAAAAATGGCTAATCTGAACATTAAGCTGGTCAAGAGCCTCAATGGCCGCATCGCCAAGCACAAGGCGACCGCCGAGGCCCTGGGCCTCCGCAAGATCGGCGACACCACCGTGCAGCCTGACAACCAGGCTACCCGCGGCAAGATCGCCCATATCGGCTACCTGCTCCAGGTGTCCGAGGAAAACTAACGAGGAGGCGCACGAGATGAATCTGCATGAACTTTCCCCCGCCCCCGGCTCCAACACCAAGGCCTACCGCAAAGGCCGGGGCGCCGGTTCCGGCAACGGCAAGACTGCCGGCCGGGGCCACAAGGGCCAGTGGGCCCGCAGCGGCGGCGGCGTCCGCGTGGGCTTTGAGGGCGGCCAGATGCCTCTGGCCCGCCGCCTGCCCAAGCGGGGCTTCCACAACATCTTTGCCAAACCCCTGGAGGCCATTAACGTCTCCGCCCTGGAGAAGTTTGAGGACGGCGCCGTGGTGGATGCCCAGGCGCTGCTGGAGAAGGGTATTCTGTCCAAGTGCCAGTACGGCGTAAAGATCCTGGGCAGCGGCTCCATCAGCAAGAAACTGATTGTTAAGGCTTCCGCTTTCTCCGCTTCCGCGAAGGAAAAAATCGTGGCTGCCGGCGGTAAGTGGGAGGTGGTCTGATTATGATTCAGACCATCCGCAACGCGTGGCGGGTGCCCGAGCTGAAAAAGAAGATGCTCTTTACCATTATGGCACTGCTCATCTTCCGCCTTGGCTCCGCGATTCCTGTGCCCTATATCGACGGCAACGCCCTGGACCAGTATCTCCAGAGCCAGAGCGGCACCATCCTGGGGCTGATGAACGCCATGAGCGGCTCCGCCTTCTCCATGGCTACCGTATTCGCCCTGTCTATTCAGCCCTATATCAACAGTTCCATCATTATCCAGCTGCTTACCGTGGCCATCCCCGCGCTGGAGCGCCTGGCCCGGGACGGCGGCGAGGAAGGACGCAAGAAGATCGCCTCCATCACCCGGTACACCACCGTGGCCATCGCCCTGGTGCAGGGCCTGGGCTACTACTCCCTGGTGAACAGCTACGGCCTGGTCAACGGCGGCGAGCTGAACAAGTTCTGGGTGGGCACCGTGATTGTGCTGTCCTTTACCGCCGGCTCCGCCTTCCTGATGTGGCTGGGTGAACAGATCACCGAGTTCGGCATCGGCAACGGCATCTCCATTATCCTGTTTGCGGGCATTGTGTCCCGATTCCCCCAGATGCTGATGGACGTGATAAACGGCTTCCAGCGCTGGCTCACCGTTCAGGGCGGCGCCCAGGGCCTGATGGCCAAGAACGAGGGGATGACCGAGGAGACTGCCCAGCAGTATATTGAGATCATGAAGCAGGGCGCCCTGGCACCCTGGGTCATCGCCCTGATTGTGATCGGCATGCTGGCCCTGGTGGTGTTTATCGTCTATATCAACAACGCTGAGCGGCGCATCCCTGTGCAGTATGCCAAGCGCGTTGTGGGCCGGAAGATGTACGGCGGCCAGTCCACCCACATCCCCATGAAGGTGAGCATGGCCGGTGTTATGCCCATTATCTTCGCCCAGTCTATCGCTTCTCTGCCCGCCACTGTGTGCGCTTTTATGGGCATCACCAAGGAGAGCGAGGGCTTTGGCGGCGGCCTGATGCGGCTGTTTGACACCGCAGCCCCCTTCTACAGCATCATCTATTTCCTGCTGATTGTGGGCTTCAGCTATTTCTACTCCACAATGGCGTTTAACCCGGTTGAGGTGGCCAACAACCTGAAGAAGAACGGCGGCTTTGTCCCCGGCCTGCGGCCCGGCAAGCCCACCATCGATTTCCTCATGAAGGTGCTCAACAAGATCACCATGTTCGGCGCCCTGTATCTGTCCGTTATCGCCATCGCCCCCATTATCACCGGCAATCTGGTGGGCTACAGCTCCCTGGCCATCGGCGGCACCTCTGTTATCATTGTGGTGGGCGTTGCCCTGGAGACCGTGAAGCAGATGGAGGCTCAGATGCTGATGCGCCACTACAAGGGCTTCCTGGAGTAAGGGGAGACGGCTATGGGTATGAAACTGATTCTGCTGGGCGCTCCCGGCGCCGGCAAAGGCACCCAGGCCGAGATTCTCAGCGCCAAGCTGGGTATCCCCACCATCTCCACAGGAAACATCCTCCGTGCCGCCATCAAGGAGGGCACCCCCATCGGACTGGAGGCCAAGAGCTATATGGACGCCGGCAAGCTGGTGCCCGATTCCGTGATTATCGGCATTGTGGCCCAGCGGCTGGAGCGGCCTGACTGCGCCGGGGGCTTTATCCTGGACGGCGTGCCCCGCACCATCGGCCAGGCCGAAGCCTTGGACAAGGCGGGGGTCACCTTTGACAAGGTGCTGTCCATTGAGATCTCCGACACGGAGATTGAGGAGCGCATGTCCGGACGCCGGGTGTGCCAGAGCTGCGGCGCGCCCTACCATGTGAAGGCCAAGCCACCCAAGCAGGAGGGCGTGTGCGATGCCTGCGGCGGCCAGCTGGCCCAGCGGGAGGACGACAAGGCAGAGACGGTGCGCAGGCGCCTGGAGGTGTACCATGCCGAGACCGAGCCCCTGAAGGGCTTTTACGAGGGCAAGGGCATCCTGGTCCCCGTGGCCAATCAGGACACCATTGAGGGGACCAGCAAGGGTATTATGGAGGCGCTGGGGCTCTGATGGCGCTGGAAATGATATCACTGAAATCCCAACGGGAGATTGAGGCTATGCGCCGGGCCGGGCGAATTACCGCCCAGGCCCGGGCTCTGGCCGGCTCTATGGTTCGTCCTGGAGTGAGCACCCATGAGATCGACAGAGCGGTGCGCCGCTTTATTGAGAGCCATGGGGCAAAGCCATCCTTCCTGGGGTACGGCGGCTTTCCCGCCTCCGCCTGCATCTCCATCAATGAGGAGGTTATCCACGGCATCCCCGGGCCCCGAAAGCTGAAAGAGGGCGACATCGTCAGTGTGGATGTGGGCGCCTTTATCGGAGGCTTCCACGGCGACTGCGCCGCCACTTATCCCTGCGGGCAGGTCAGCCCGGAGGCGGAGAAGCTGATTCGGGTGACCCAGCAGAGCTTTTGGGAGGGGATCGCCAAGGCCCGCAAGGGCTGCCGGGTGACTGACATCGGCCAGGCCGTGCAGAGCTACGTTGAGGCCCATGGTTACTCCGTAGTGCGGGATTTTGTAGGCCACGGTGTGGGCGCCAGGATGCACGAGGCGCCTGAGGTGCGCAACTTTGGCCCCGCGGGCCACGGCCCCAGGCTGCAGCCGGGGATGACCATCGCGGTGGAGCCCATGGTGTGCGCCGGCGACTGGCATGTGCGGGTGCTGGAGGATAAGTGGACCACAGTATCCCAGGACGGCTCCCTGACCGCCCACTATGAGAATACCATCCTGGTCACCGACGGGGACCCGGAGGTCCTCACCGTCACAGAGGACGGGGCCTATGTTTGAGTACACAGGCCAGATTGTCCGGGCAGACGCCGGCCGGGACAAAGGAGGTATCTTCTGTGTGGTGGGAGTGGACCGGGAGGGAGTCCGGCTGCTGCTGGCCGATGGGAAGCGGCGCAGGATTGCCCGCCCCAAGGCCAAAAAGCTGGGTCATGTGACCCTTCTGACCGACGGTCAGAGGCCTTTCGGCCACCCTGTGGTCCGCAGTCTGCACAAGGGAGAACCGGTCTCCGACCGGGCATTGAGACGGGCGCTGGCCGCATTCAAGGAGGGATCTACGCTTGGCTAAAGACGATATGATCGAGTTGGAGGGCATCGTCACTGAGGCCCTGCCTAATACAACGTTCCATGTGGACATCGGAAATGGCCACATTATCCTGGCACATATTTCCGGCAAGCTGCGGATGAATTTTATCCGTATCCTGCCCGGCGACAAGGTGACGATCCAGATGTCGCCCTACGACCTGACCAGGGGAAGAATCACCTGGCGGTCTAAGTGAGAAGCGCTCGAGCCGTTGTGAGCAGCGAGCCTGGACCAAAGCGAGGAGGAGAAACCAAGACGCCGCAGGCGGCTGTTTCGAGTCTGAGCCGGAGGGAAGGGGAGCGTCGCGAACAGGCGAGGCGTGACAAGTGAGAAGCGCCCGAGCCGTCGTGAGCAGCGAGCCTGGACCAAAGCGAGGAGGAGAAACCAAGACGCCGCAGGCGGCTGTTTCGAGTCTGAGCCGGAGGGAAGGGGAGCGTCGCGAACAGGCGAGGCGTGACAAGTAAGCATCAACGACCGGATGGGCCGGGAGCCTTGCCTCCAGTCCACCGGGGCCGTTAGGCATTCAGGAGGTTTTAACAATGAAAGTCAGACCGTCCGTGAAGCCCATGTGCGAGAAGTGCAAAGTCATCAAGCGCAAGGGCAAAGTCATGGTTATTTGCGAAAACCCCAAGCATAAGCAGAGACAAGGTTAATTGGAGGTGCTGTAAAAAATGGCTCGTATTGCCGGTATTGACCTGCCGAGAGAGAAGAGAATCGAGATCGGCCTCACTTATATCTACGGCATTGGGCGCACCAGCGCCAACAAGATCCTGGCTAAGGCCGGGGTAAATCCCGACACCCGCGTGAAGGACCTCACCGAAGAGGATGAGGCCAAGCTGCGTGAGGTGATCCACGACTACACCGTGGAGGGTGATCTGCGCCGCAACGTGGCGATGGACATCAAGCGGCTGACCGAAATTGGCTGCTACCGGGGCATCCGCCACCGCAAGGGGCTGCCTGTGCGCGGCCAGCGGTCCAAGACCAACGCCCGCACCCGCAAGGGTCCTAAGCGTACCGTTGCCAATAAGAAGAAGTAAGGAGGGATACACATGGCTGCGAACAAAGGTAAAAAAGTGGTGCGCAAGCGCCGCGAACGCAAGAACGTAGAGAGGGGCCAGGTGCATATCCGCTCCTCCTTTAACAACACCATGGTCACTGTGACCGACGCGCAGGGCAACGCCCTGTCCTGGGCCTCCTCCGGCGGCCTGGGCTTCCGCGGTTCCCGTAAGTCTACCCCCTACGCCGCCCAGACTGCCGCTGAGACGGCCGCCAAGGCCGCGATGGAGTATGGCCTGAAGACTGTTGAGGTCTATGTCAAGGGCCCCGGACAGGGCCGTGAGGCCGCCATCCGGGCGCTGCAGGCCGTGGGACTGGAGGTCACCCTCATCAAGGACGTGACTCCCGTGCCCCACAACGGCTGCCGGCCCCCGAAGCGCCGCCGTGTCTGATCGATTGAAGGAGGTTTTGACAGATGGCTAGAAATATGCAGCCCATCGCCAAGCGGTGCAAGGCACTCAACCTGTCTCCCGCCGCCATGGGCTATGCCAAGAAGACGACCAACCGCAACCCCAAGGGCCAGATGCGCAAGAAGCAGTCTGAGTACGCCATGCAGCTGACCGAGAAGCAGAAGGTCAAGTTTGTTTACGGCATCATGGAGAAGCAGTTCCATATGTACTACGAGAAGGCCAGCCGGATGCAGGGCAAGACAGGCGAGAACCTGCTGACCCTGATCGAGCGCCGCCTGGACAACGTGGTGTACCGTCTGGGCTTTGCCATGACCCGCCGGGAGGCCCGCCAGCTTACCACCCACGGCCACTTTACCGTCAACGGTCAGCGGGTGGACATCCCCTCCTACCTGGTTAAGGTGGGCGACGTGATCGAGGTGCGGGAGAAGAGCCGCTCCTCCGTTAAGTTTAAGCGCCTGACCGGCGAGGACGCCCCCGTGGTCAACGTGCCCAAGTGGCTGGACCGCACCAAGAATACCCTCCAGGGCACCGTCGCTGCCATGCCCATCCGGGACGACATCGACTTCCCCGTGGAAGAGCACCTCATCGTCGAGCTGTATTCTAAGTAATTCGTTGTTGGGCGTGCTGTGTAGAACATGCGTGGGACCCGCCCACCGGGCGGGTCATATCCAGATCAGAACATGACCCGTCGAGGGCGGCGGGCCCCGCGTTCACAGACAGCCCGGCGGTTTTAGACTTAGAGAACCCTCAGATATTGGTGAGCTGAATGAGGCGGCGCGCGGCGCCGCCGAGAAAAGGAGGGTATTCCAGCATATGATAGAAATTGAAAAGCCCCGCATTGATTGTATTGAAAATCCCAGCGACGCCTCCTACGGCAAGTACGTGGTGGAGCCGCTGGAGCGGGGTTATGGCACCACCTTGGGCAACTCCCTGCGGCGCATCCTGCTCTCCTCCCTGCCCGGCACCGCTGTGACCTCCATCAAGATCTCCGGGGTGCAGCACGAGTTTACCACCATTCCGGGGGTAAAGGAGGATGTGACGGAGATCGTTCTGAATGTGAAGGGGATTATCGCCAAGCTTTATAGCGAGGGGAGCAAGACCGTTCACATTGAGGCCGCCGGGGAATGCAAGGTGACTGCTGGCGATATCAAAGCGGACGCCGATGTGGAGATCCTCAACCCGGGGCTGCACATCGCGACTTTGGGGCCGGACGCCTCCCTGTCGATGGAGCTGACCCTGTCCCACGGACGGGGCTATGTCTCCGCAGACAAGAACAAGCCCGCCCAGTCCATCATCGGAGTGATCCCTGTGGACTCTATCTACACCCCTGTCCGCAAGGTCAACTACACAGTGGAGAATACCCGTGTGGGAGACGCCACCGATTACGACAAGCTGACCCTGGAGGTGTGGACCAACGGCACCATCGACGCCCGGGACGCCGTCTCTCTGGGAGCCCGTATCCTGTGCGACCACTTTACCCTGTTCACCGACCTGTCGGAGACCATGGGCAGCCGCTCCACTGTAGTGGAGAAGGCGGAGGCTCAGCGGGACAAGGTGATGGAGATGACCATTGACGATATGGACCTGTCCGTGCGCTCCTACAACTGTCTGAAGCGGGCCAACATCAACACGGTGGAGGACCTGATCTCTAAGACAGAAGAGGAGATGATGAAGGTTCGCAATCTGGGCCGCAAGTCCCTGGAGGAGGTCATCAACAAGCTTTCCATGATGGGCCTGTCCTTGGCCAGCGAGGAAAGCAACTAAGCGCCGAATCCCCGAGCAGGGGAGCTTGGACCGAAGTGAGGAGGAGAAACCAAGGCGCCGAAGGCGGCTGTTTCGAGTCCGAGACGGAGGGAAAGCGACCCGGCCGCGAGGGGATCGAGGCGTGAGAACAACTAAGCGCCGAATCCCCAAGCAGGGGTGTATCACACGATGCGTATGTAACGTTCCGCTTAATGAACGAATTTAAACGGATCCCGCCACGCGGGATCGAAGGAGTGCTTTATCATGTCTCAGAAGAACCGCAAGCTGGGCCGCACCAGCGACCAGCGCCGGGCCATGCTCCGGGCTATGGTCACCTATCTGCTGGAGAACGGCCAGATTAAGACCACCGTCACCCGCGCCAAGGAAGTGGCTCCCGTGGCGGAGAAGATGATTACCCTGGCGAAGAACAACACCCTGGCCTCCTACCGGCAGGCTCTGTCCTACATCACCAAGGAGGACGTGGCCAACAAGCTGTTTAAGGAGATTGGGCCCAAGTACGCCGACCGCAATGGCGGCTACACCCGTGTTGTCCGCATCGGCCCCCGCCGGGGCGACGCCGCTGAGATGGCGATTATCCAGTTGGTGTAAAGAATAAAAATCCCGTTCCGCCAGGAACGGGATTTTTATTGAGAGAGGTGTGCCCGGATGCGCGATCATCGGATGGATCTGTTTAAATGTATCGCTATCTGCAGTGCGGTATTTCTGCATATCACAAGTGGTCTGTGGGACTGTCCGATCACCGTTCTGCTGCTGATGATAGCGGTCCTGAAATGGCCGGAGGTGAGACAAAGGCCGGTGAGCCGGCGGATGTGCCGGTACGGAAGCTCCCTATTTATCGCGGCGGCCTATCTACGGTAGCGGCGCTGGTCCACTGGGGAATGGGGAGGCTGAAAAGGGAGTGAGCAGCCAGAGAACCGGTTTTTTCTATTTCCTTTTTGCGGGATATGCGCTATAATATGAAAAACGCCGCCAGATCAAGGAGGAAACTCAGTATGGGTGAATTTAAGGGAAGCAAAAACTATGTGGCCTCGGAGGAGCTGCTCCGGGCGGCCAACATCGCCATGGTGCTGGAAAAGCCGCTGCTGATCAAAGGGGAGCCGGGTACCGGCAAGACCATGCTGGCTGAGGCCATTGCCCAGGCGATGGGGAAGAAGCTGGTTATCTGGAACATCAAGTCCACCACCAAGGCCCAGGATGGCCTGTATGTTTACGACGTGGTCCAGCGGTTGTACGACAGCCAGTTTGGGGGCCAGGGGGTGGACGATATTGAAAAGTATGTGCGCCTGGGCAAGCTGGGGGAGGCCTTTACCGATGAGGAGCAGGTGATTCTCCTCATCGACGAGATTGACAAGGCTGACCTGGAGTTTCCCAACGACCTGCTGTGGGAGCTGGACCGGATGGAGTTTTACATCCCAGAGACAGGGCGGACCGTAAAGGCCAGACACCGGCCGGTGGTGATTATTACCTCCAACGCGGAGAAGGAGCTGCCCGACGCCTTTTTACGCCGGTGTGTGTTCCACTACATCGAGTTCCCGGACAAGGAACTGATGGGGGAGATTATCCGGGTGCACTATCCAGATATAGACAGGCGGCTGCTGGGCCAGGTGCTGGAGGCCTTTTATAAGATCCGGAGCCTGCCCCAGATTAAGAAAAAGCCCTCCACCAGCGAGATTCTCGACTGGATTCAAGCCCTGCAGCACGGGGGCGCGGATGTGGGACGGATTGCGAAAGAGGTGCCCTATCTGGGGGTGCTGCTGAAAAAGAATGAGGACATCGATATGCTGCGCAGGCAGTGGCGGTGAGGTGGGAGCTATGAGGATAATTGACGCCCATCTGCATCTGTTTCCCCCCTCCCCGGAGACTGACGCTATGGCGGAGGCGGTGGGTCATGAGAACTCTACCGGTCACCTGCGGGAGGTCTTTGGAAAACTGGGGATAGTACACGGGGTGGTGATGGGCAACCGCAGCCTGGAGCCGGAGTACCACAACTACCCGGAGGACCTGTTCCACTACTGCGTCGGCCTGGACAGCGCCCTGATGGGGCGGGGGGAGCGGCCTGTACCCGACCTGGCGGACAGAGTGGAGGAAAATTTAAAACGGGAAAACTGCTGCGGGGTGAAGCTGTATCCGGGATACAACCGGCTGTGGCTTTCTGACGCCATATATGAGCCGGTGTATGAGCTGGCGGCCCGGTATGACAAGCCGGTGGCCGTGCATATGGGTCTGACGGCCTTCCCCAGAACCCACCTGAAATATGCCCACCCTCTGACTCTGGACGAGGTAGCGGCGGACCACAAGAGAACCCGGTTTGTCATGTGCCACTTTGGAAACCCGTTTTTAGAGAGCGCCGCCGCGGTGGTAGAGAAGAACCCCAATGTGGCCGCGGACCTGTCCGGACTGCTGGAGGGGAGGGTGGATTTGGACCAATATTTCCGGGAGCAGGCGGGCTACGCCGGGCAGCTTGCAACTTGGCTGACCGCCATCGGACAGTGGGATAATATCCTCTACGGCACCGATTGGCCCATTGTCAACTTGGAGGAGTATATCCACTTTGTGCAGAGACTGGTGCCGGAGCGGCACTGGGAGAAGGTTTTTTTCCAAAACGCCAACCGGGTTTACGGATTGAGTCTGTAAGGATAAAAACGCCCCCCGGGAGCTGTATGCTCCAGGGGGCCGGAGTTTTTAGGTGCCGGCTAAGAGGAGGCTCAGCCGGCAATGCAAGGACAAATATGCACAGGCGGTCTTTCGACCATCGATAGTATATCACAGGGGTCAGACGTTTTCAAGAGTAAATTTGCATTTTTTTAAAAAATTTCATGGAAAAGAAGTAAATAAGAATGAATTTCAATTACATTTCGTCAGACTCTATTTTTATACGCGGCAGTGCATAATCGAGCATAAGACCGATCAGCTCATTTCGGCTGTGTCCGGTGCGTGTGGCAATTTCCTCAATGCCCTGAAAGGTTCGTTCTTTGAGGCGAATGGAAAAGGTTCGATAACCATCATCACCCCTTACTTTAATTTTAAGTTGTTCGTCAGCCATAAAATTAACCTCCTATAAACATATTTTACACTTGAGAATGATGAGAAAATATGTTATAATTTATACATGTTTAAAACATGTTAAATTGGAGGGAGTGCGATGAAGGAAGAAAAAGACATCATTTCCACTGCCCTGTATCAGGCCGAGGTTGGTAAAATGGTGCTGGACTATGTGGGGAGGCTCCACCCGACCATCATACAGGACGCCATGGAGAGACGGGCGGTGCGGACACTGGAGGCCATTCGGGCCGTTTTGGAGGACGGCACCCGAGGCGGACCGGAGTGCCTGGAACAGGTGGGCGCATTGATTGCCCTCTATCACCAGGAGCTGAACGTAAAGATTGACCGCCGCAGTGAGTTGGGGTGAAGGAAAAAGACAGCGTTTTTCAAAAAAACGCTGTCTTTTTTTCCGGCCTTGTGGTATGATGGTCAACGAATCATTTGAGCATCAAAAAGGAGAACGACTATGATTACTGTCACCGACCTGAGCTTGAACTACAGCGGCACCCCGCTGTTTTCCCATGTAGATTTGCAGTTTCTCCGGGGTAACTGCTACGGCATCATCGGCGCCAACGGCGCCGGAAAATCCACCTTTTTGAAGATCCTCTCCGGCGAGCTGGACTCCACCTCCGGGCAGGTGTCCATCCTGCCCAATACCCGCATGTCTGTGCTCAAGCAGGACCAGAACGCCTACGACGCCTACAACGTGATGGACACCGTGATTATGGGCAACCAGCGGCTGTATGACATCGGCAGGGAGAAGGAGGCTCTGTACGCCAAGGAGGAGATGACAGACGAGGACGGGATGCTGGCCTGCCAGCTGGAGGAGGAGTATGCCGAGCTGGGGGGCTGGGAGGCGGAGAGCGACGCCAGCCGCATCCTCCAGGGGCTGGGCATCAGCACCGAGCTGCATTACAACGACATGGCTACCCTGGATGCCCGTTTGAAGGTGAAAGTGCTGCTGGCCCAGGCGCTGTTCGGCAGTCCTGACCTGCTGATGATGGACGAGCCCACCAACAACCTGGACATTGACGCCGTCAACTGGCTGGAGGACTTTCTGCTGGACTTTGAGGGCACTGTGATCGTGGTGTCTCACGACCGGCATTTTCTGAACACGGTGTGCACCCACATTGTGGATATCGACTATGGAAAAATCAAGATGTATGTGGGCAACTATGACTTTTGGTATGAGTCCTCTCAGCTGGTGCAGCAGCTCATCAAGAGCCAGAACAAGCGCAACGAGGAGAAAATCAAGGAGCTGCAGGACTTCATCTCCCGCTTCTCCGCCAACAAGTCCAAGAGCAAGCAGGCCACCGCCCGGCGCAAGCTGCTGGACAAACTCACCGTGGAGGAGATGCCGGCTTCCTCCCGCCGCTACCCCTGGGTGGGCTTCTCCCCTGATCGGGAGGTGGGCAAGGATATCCTCTTTGTCACCGATGTGTCCAAGACCATCGACGGGGTGAAGGTGCTGGACAAGGTGAGCTTTATCGTAGGCCACGATGAGAAAATTGCCTTTGTGGGGGACAACGAGAACGCCCACACCGCCCTGTTCAAAATTCTGGCCGGGGAGATGGAGCCTGACGAGGGAAATGTGAAATGGGGGCAGACGGCCACCTTCTCCTACTTCCCCAAGGACAACACCCGGTATTTTCAGGACTGTGACGACAATCTGGTACAGTGGCTGCGGCAGTTCTCCCCCGATCCCCAGGAGCAGTACCTGCGGGGCTTTTTGGGGCGGATGCTCTTCTCCGGAGATGAGGTATATAAAGCGGTGAAGGTGCTATCCGGCGGGGAGAAGGTGCGGTGCATGCTCTCCCGGATGATGCTGTCCGGGGCCAATGTGCTCATGCTGGACCAGCCCACCAACCATCTGGACCTGGAGTCCATCGCCGCGCTGAACAAGGGGCTGGAGGCCGTGAAATGCAATGTGCTGGTGGCCTCCCATGACCACCAGCTGATTCAGACGGTGTGCAACCGGGTATTTGATTTTACCGCAGACGGCAGGCTCATCGACCGGAAGATGACCTACGATGAATATCTGGACAGCCAGAAGGAAGGATAAAGCAGGGCCCCGCCATCAGGCGGGGCCCTGCTTATGATTATCCGACAGAGACGTAGTCTTTGGAGACATAGCCGGTTTTTTCACCGGAGTATTTCACCTTATAGAAGCCGTTCTCCTCCCCCAGGATGGTGACACGGGCACCGTTCTGGGCGCTGGCCACGACATCATAGCTCTTGCCGGGGCCGGAGCGGATGTTCAGACCCTTATCGGCATTGACAATTTTGCCCTGGGAACCGACCGCTACCGGGCCGGAGGTGCCGCCGCCGGCCGGCTTGGCCTTACAGGTGACGGAGGTTTGGGCGCTCACGTCGCCGCAGGCGGCGGTAATGGTAATCATGGCATCAGTGGAGGAGGCGTTCAGATTGGTTACCAGGCCGTTGGTGTCTACTGTGGCGATGGAGGAGTCGCTGCTGGACCAGATCACAGTACCCGAGGCTCCTGCCGGGAGCAGGTTGGCCACCAGCTGATAGGTGGCGCCGCTGTCCAGAGAGAAGTCAGTGTTGTTCAGGGAGATGGACTGGACCACTTGGGGCGCAGGGGGAGTAGGTTTGGTGGCGGGGCTGCTGGATCCGGCGCTCTGGCTGGTGGATGTGTCAGAGCTGGAAGCGCCCGGCTTGCCCCCGCCAAACAGCGGAGCGCCCACAAAGCGGAATACAATGAACAGGGCGCTGGCGATGAGAGCCAGGGAGACCACCAGGCCCGCGATCTGAATGGGGTTGACGGGCCGGCCATAGCCGCCGCCCCGGGTGTTGGCCACCCGCTTGCCTGAGACGCCGCCCCGCCCAGGGCGTTCGTCGCAGAAGGGGCAGCGCTTATAAGTGATGGAGTAGTCCTCGCCGCAGTTCTCACAGCGAATCACATCCACCCGCCGGGGACGACCCGCGGAGGAGGAGCGCCGGTCGCCGTAGCCGCCGGAGGAGCGGGAGGGCTGAGGCCGGTCACTGTAGCCGCCGGAGGAGCGGGAGGGCTGAGGCCGGTCGCTGTAGCCGCCGGAGGGGCGGGAAGGCTGAGGCCGGTCGCCGTAGCCGCCGGAGGGGCGGGAAGGCTGAGGCCGGTCGCCGTAGCCGCCGGAGGGGCGGGAGGGCTGAGGCCGGTCATGATAACCGCCGGAGGGGCGGGAGGGAGCGGAGCGCTCCCCATAGCTGCCGGGCCCTCGAGGAGAGGCCGGACGGCGCTCGCCGCTGTCGCCGGACGAGGGGATAATTCTATCTGCCATGGTCGATTCCTCCAAGTTTCGTAAATACTATTCTTATTCTACAGGGTATTTCCCTTCCCGTCAACGGTTATCGGTCGAAATAACAAAAAATTCACGATTTTATGTTAATCGCCCCCGGGGGATCACCATATGTTGTGGTGAGGGAAGGATACGTTCCCTACTTGACCTGCAGGGCTCTTTTTACTATAATGGAGAAACCAATTGTGAGGAGTGTGCCCGCCATGTCTACCGTTATGACCGCCAGCGAGGTCCACAGGCAATATACCGAGGTAGCCGCCGCCTTTCGCAAGCTGATTCCAGATCCGGCCCTGCGCGTTACCTTCAGCCGCCAGGTGGACAGCTACATCCGCCAGTATGCCCTGGGCATCTGGCAGGCGGACAGCGCCAGTTCCGTCACACCCCGGCATGTGGAGTTTTACAACGCCATCTGGTCCCCCGGCAATCCGGTGCCCTCCGCCCTGTACTGGGAGGTGGCCTCCGGAGTGGCCAACTTCGACCTGTTTCAGCCCCCCGCTTTCTTTGAGGACCTGCGGCGGTACGACAGAATGAAGGGGACCAGCCTGGCCCGGCGGTTTGCCGACCAGCTCACCCTGCTGCTGCTGCTGTTCGCGGCGGTGGACGGAGTGGTCAGCGAGAGTGAGGCGGGTTTTGTCAACACCTGCAGCGACATCCTGCTGGAGCTGTGCGACAAAGACGGCCTGCGATCCGACCGCCCCGCCATACGGGCGGAACAGTTCGCCGCCCCTAAGCCTGGTGCTGCCGCCGCGCCCAAACAGGAGGCGGCCCCCGGCCCCAAGGGGGAGGACAGCCCCGCCAAAGAGCCCGAGCCAACCCTGGAGGAGCTGCTGGCCCAGCTGGACGGCCTGTGCGGGCTGGACAAGGTGAAGAAGGACGTAAAGAGCCTGATAAACTTGGTGAAGGTGCGAAAGCTCCGGGAGGAGGCCGGACTGCCCGTGCCCCCCATGTCCCTCCATCTGGTGTTTATGGGCAACCCGGGTACCGGCAAGACCACCGTTGCCCGGCTGCTGGCAAAAATTTACCACGCGGTGGGAGTGCTGTCCAAGGGACAGCTGGTGGAGGTGGACCGGTCCGGGCTGGTGGCCGGGTTTGTGGGCCAGACCGCCCTGAAGGCCCAGGAGGCGGTGCAGAAGGCCATCGGCGGGGTGCTGTTCATCGACGAGGCCTACGCTCTGGTGAACGCCGAAAACGCCAACGACTTCGGCCATGAGGCCATTGAGGTGATCCTCAAAAACATGGAGGACCACAGGAAGGACCTGATTGTCATTGCGGCCGGGTACACAGACCGGATGGAGCGGTTTATCCACGCCAACCCGGGGCTGGAGTCCCGATTCAATAAATATTTCTTCTTTGAGGACTACGACGGCAAGCAGCTGATGGACATTTTCCGGTCTATGTGTGGGAAGAACGGCTACACCCTTTCGGAGGAGGGGGAGAAGTTCATGGAGAAGGACCTCCAGGAGCTGTACGACAGCCGGGACGAGAACTTTGGCAACGCCCGGGACGTGCGCAACCTCTTTGAGCAGGCGGTGGCCCGCCAGGCCGACCGGGTGGCCCAGCTGGAGGGGCCCACTAAGGATCAGCTGATGGAGCTGAAACCAGAGGATCTGGAGGAAACCGCCCAATAACAGCCGAAGAACCCTATAAGATGATTGAGGACATCGACTGGTCTCAGTATGAAACCGCAGCTTTGCGGAAGGAATCCTAGAGGAATTGTCCTCGGAAAGAGAATGAGGAGGAAATCAACATGTTACTGAACTTTGAGGAAATCGAGGAGAAGGTCATCCCCAAAATGCGGGGGGGCGAGGGGGAGATGATCACCCGGATGTTTGTCAACGAGGACACCAAGATCATGTACGGCAGGCTTACACCGGGCAGTTCCATCGGACTGCACGTCCATGAGACGGACAGCGAGATGTTCTACATTCTGTCCGGCACCGGCAAGGTGCTGTGCGACGGGGTGTATGAGCCCCTGGCCCCCGGCTGCTGCCACTACTGCCCCAAGGGCCACGAACACAGCCTGATCAACGACGGAGGAGAGGACCTGGTAATTCTGGCCATGATCCCAACCCACGGCGCATGACAGCCGCCTTTTACACCCTGGGCTGCAAGGTCAACCAGTATGAGACTCAGGCCCTTGAGCGGCTATTTACCCAGCGGGGGCATACCCTGGTTCCCTTCGACGGGGAGGCGGACGTGTATGTGATCAACTCCTGTACCGTCACTGCGGTGAGCGACAAAAAGTCAAGGCAGGTGGTGCGCCAGGCCCGGAAGCGTGCCCCAGAGGCCCTCATTGCCCTGTGCGGCTGTTACCCCCAGACCCATCCGGAGGATATGGAGGGGCTGCCCGTGGACCTGGTGGCGGGCACCGGAGACCGGTTGGGATTTGTGGAGCTGGTGGAGCGGACCTATGGGGAGCGCCGGCCGGTAACTGCTCTGGACGACGCCATGAAGCGGCGGGCCTTCGAGGCCCTCCCCGCCGGGGGCCTGGAGGGCCGCACCAGGGCTATGCTCAAGGTGGAGGACGGCTGCGCCAATTTTTGCTCCTACTGCATCATCCCATACGCCAGAGGACCTGTACGGTCCCTGCCTCTGAAGGACGCCGCCGCCCAGGCGGCGGGGCTGGCCGAGGCGGGCTATCAGGAGCTGGTGCTCACCGGAATTGAGATATCTTCCTGGGGGCGGGAGTTTCGGGACGGGAGCTCCCTGATCGACCTGGTGGAGGCTGTCTGCACCGCCGCGCCCCGCTGCCGGGTGCGGCTGGGCTCCCTGGAGCCCCGGACCGTTACGGAGGAGTTCTGTGCCCGAGCGGCCGGATTGGACAACCTGTGTCCCCACTTTCACCTGTCCATGCAGAGCGGCTGCGACGAGACGTTGAGGCGGATGAATCGGAAGTATAGCGCCGCCCGGTTTTATGAGAGCGTTGCCCTCCTGCGCCGGTACTTTGACGCTCCCGCTGTCACCACCGATATGATTGTGGGCTTCCCTGGGGAGACGGAGGAGGAGTTTGGCCAGTCTTTGGACTTGATCCGGCGGTGCGCCTTTGCCGCCATGCACATCTTCCCCTACTCCAAGCGCCCCGGCACTCCCGCGGCCTCCATGTCCGGTCAGGTCCCTGCCTGTGTCAAAGAGGAGCGGGCCGGCCGGGCCGCGGCGGCAGCGGCCGAAATGGAGCGGGAGTATCTGTCCGCCTTTGTGGGACAGGCTGCAGAGGTCCTCTTTGAGGAGGAGCGGGCCGGCCTTTGGTGGGGGCATACCACCCGGTACTGCAAGGTGGGGGTCAGGAGCGGAGAAAACCTCCATAACCGGCTGCGGAACGTCTGGATCACCGGGGTGGAGAATAACTGCCTTCTGGGAGAATGATTAAATTTGGAAAACCGGTAGCGCATCGGGGATAAGCGTGGTATAATAACCCAGGAAGTTTTGAACCAAAGAGAGGAGTCCTGCTCCATGGAAAATTACAGCGCCAATCCCGGCAAGAATCTGGTCCGCACCGTGGACGGCGTGGATTATCTGCGCATCCCTGTGAAAACTCACCTGATTACCAAGGATGACGATATGGTGGATGTGGTGAACAAATACCCTAAGGACAAAATGCAGGCGGGGGATATTCTGTTTATCTCTGAGAAAGCGGTTGCCTGCACCCAGAGCCGGGCTATCCCCATGGAGGACATCAAGCCCAGGAGGCTGGCCGTTACGCTGAGCCGCTATGTCACCAAAACCCCCGCCGGTATCGGCCTGGGCATTCCGGAGACCATGGAAATGGCGCTGCGGGAGTGCGGCACCCCGCGCATCCTCTTCGCCGCTTTCTGCTCTGTGATCGGCAAGCTGCTGGGGAAGCGGGGCTGGTTCTACAACGTGGCCGGTCCCAAGGCACGGGGGATTGACGGTCCCACTGAGGGCACCATTCCCCCCTATGACCACTACGTGGTCCTTACCCCGGACGACCCTATGGGCACCTCCAGGAAACTGGCCCAGGCCCTGGGGCATCCCGTGGCTATTGTGGATATCAACGATTTGGGCGCCAATATTCTGGGCTTTTCTGAAAGAAAGCCCTCCATGGACTGGCTTGCCAGGGCCCTGGGGGATAACCCTCTGGGTCAGGGGGAGGAGTGCACGCCCATGGGTATTTTGCGCAAGGCATAGAAAAGGCCCCCGGGAGACCGGGGGCCTTGATTATTCCCCTATGGGGGCGGGCAGGTCGATATAGATGGGGGTGTGGCCGGTGGACTCCACAAACCGCAGAAAGTCCTCCCGCTTGAGCCGGAGGGTGGAGGAGGAGATGCCCGGATGGCCGCTGATGGATTCGTCAGACAGCAGATCTCTGTCGATGACCAGCTTGATATGGCGGTCCGTGTCAAACAGCAGCTCCAGGGCGGAGACGGAGCCGGGAGTGGTCTGGAGATAGTCCCGCATGTGGCCGCTGTCCGCAAAGGACAGCCGGGAACAGCCCAGCTGGGAGGAGAGGAACTTGGTCTTGAAGGGCTTGTCCCCCGGCATCATCAGCAGGTAGAAATCGGTCTGCTGGCGGTTGCACAGGAACAGGTTCTTGCAGATTTTGGAGCCCAGCACCTGCTCCACCTGGTGGCAGAACTCAATGGTGTCGGCGCGGTCGTGGTCCACCCGGATGTAGGGAATAGACAGCTCCTCCAGCCGGTCGTATATGGCGATTTCCTGGGGAATGCGGTCGTCGATGGGACGGGTGGTGTATCGGACGGGGTTGATGTACATGTTGTTCCTCCTTATTTACGCTGAAATCCCAGCAGCTTCTGGGCATAGCCGCCCAGGACGCCGTCCTTCTCCTCCCGGGTGAGGGGGAGGGCCTCGATGAGCTCAACGCCCTCACGCTGGTCCCGCCAGGGGGTATCGGTGCCGAAGAGCACCCGCCCGGGGAAGGCGCGCACCATGCGCACGAACTGCTCCACCTCCATGAGTGGGAGATCGGAGGGACCGTAGTAGCCGTCGCCCAGAGGAGAGATACGGCCTAGGGCAAAGGCGGTGTCCAGATACACGCCGGTGTCCGGGAGAAGGGCCTCCACCCGGTCCCACTCCCGCCAGCCGCCCATGTGGGCCAGAATCAGGGTTACGGGCCCCACCTGCCGGAGGGCGCTGAGGGTCATTTCAGGGGTGCAGTGGTCCCGGAGGGGGAAGCCGATGTCCCGCCCGGCATGGGTGAGGACAGCCAGCCCCAGCTCGCCGCAGCGGTCCAGAATGCGCAGATAGCGGGGGTCGTCAAAGTCTACCCCCTGGTAGATTGGGTGGAGCTTGACCCCTCTCATTCCCAGGGCCGAGATGCGGGAGAGCTCAGATTTCCAGCCGCTGAAGTCGGGATGCATACAGCCAAAGGACCACAGGCCGGTCTCCGGCCCGGCATCGTTGAGGCGGGCGGAGGCGTCGTTCACATGGATCACCTGACGCTCGCTGGTGGCCACCGGAAGGACCAGGCAGCCGTCAATGCCCGCCCTGCTCATGGAGGCGCGCAGTCCGGATTCGGTGCCGTCGGAGAAGGCCGTGGTATGGCACATGGATTGGAGCTTTTCAATGGTGGGGGCGGCAATTTTGTCTGGGAAGGTGTGGGTGTGAATATCGAAAATCATGAGGACAATTCCTTTCTTGGAGCGTGACGCGGGGGTGGCCACAGGCCATCCCCACATGGCATAAAAACCGGCGGAGCCTGTAGTACAGCATACCACAGGCTCCGCCAGTTTAAAAGAGGAAGAGGAAAATTTATTGGGGATCGCCCAGAGCCTGGCTCTTGCGGACAGTTACCTTCTCCTCGTAGCAGGAGAAGGCGTCGGCCACCAGCTCCATCCTGGGCCTGGCGGTGAACAGGGATACCACAGGAACGATGATGAGCCCGGCGATCATACAGAAAGCGCCGCAGTTGATGGGGGAGACCAGCAGGGCGGGGAAGCGGGCCTTCAGGGGGGAGATGTCAGCCAGCATGACCACCGTGGAGAAAATGAAGCTGGCCCAGCAGGCGGCCCTGGTGGTGCCTCTCCAGTACAGTCCGTAGAGGAAGGGGGCCAGGAAGGCCCCGGCCAGCGCCCCCCAGCTGACCCCCATCAGCTGGGCGATGAAGGTGACGCTGGAGCGGTACTGAATGATGGCCAGTACCACAGAGATGGCGATGAACACCACGATGAGACAGCGCATGATGAAAAGCTGACGCTTTTCGTCCATGTTCTTGACAATATGTCCCTTCAGCAGGTCCAGCGTCAGGGTAGAGCTGGAGGTGAGCACCAGGGAGCTGAGGGTGGACATGGAAGCGGACAGCACCAGGATTACCACCACAGCGATGAGCAGATCGGGCAGGCCGGAGAGCATGGTAGGGATGATGGAGTCGAAGCCGCCGGCAATGCTGCCGTCTGGGTTATACTCCATCTTATCGGCAAAGAGGCGGCCAAAGCCCCCCAGGAAGTAGCAGCCCCCCGCCACCACCATGGCGAAGAGGGTGGAGATGACTGTGCCGGTGTTAATGGACTTCTCGCTCTTGATGGCGTAAAACTTCTGGACCATCTGAGGCAGGCCCCAGGTGCCCAGAGAGGTGAGAATCACCACGCCCAGCAGGTTGACCGGATCGGGACCAAAGAAGGAGGCGAACACCCCGGGAGCTTCCGCCACCGGGCCGGAGGCCCCCTCGCCGGGGACCTGGGCCAGGCCAGCCAGGGCCGCCGTAAAGCCGCCCTGGCTGCTGAGTACCGCGCCGATGACAGCGCAGATGCCAAAGAGCATGATGATGCCCTGAATGAAGTCGTTGATGGCGGTGGCCATGTAGCCGCCGGCGATGACATAGACGCCGGTGAGTACCGCCATGACCACCACGCAGAGGGAGTAGTCGATGTTGAAGGCCATGCCGAACAGCCGGGACAGGCCGTTATACAGGCTGGCCGTGTAGGGGATGAGGAAGATGAAAATAATCACCGAGGCGGCAATTTTCAGCGACGGGGAGCCAAAACGCCTGCCGAAAAACTCAGGCATGGTGGCGCTGTCCAGATGCTGAGTCATAATCCGGGTGCGGCGGCCCAGCACCACCCAGGCCAGAAGAGAGCCCAGAACGGCGTTGCCGATGCCGGCCCAGGTGGCGGCGATGCCGTATTTCCAGCCGAACTGCCCGGCGTAGCCCACAAAGACCACAGCGGAAAAATAGGAGGTGCCGTAGGCGAAAGCGGTGAGCCAGGGACCCACGGAGCGGCCGCCCAGGACAAAACCGTTGACATCTGTGGCGTGCCTGCGGCAGTACAGGCCTATGCCAACCATGACGCCGAAAAATACCAGAAGCATAAACAATTTAACCGCCATATGAACCAGTCCTCTCCACAGGCTGTACTTTGATGCTTTGTACCGTTGAAGTGTAACGCAAAAAAGCGGTGAAGTCAAGAGGCAATTCCAGATTTGTAAAAAGTTTTTGAAAAAAGCAAGGCGTGCCGAGGCACGCCTTGCTCCGCGTCTTTTCCAGACGGTAATTCTCTTTTTTAATAGCTGCCGGGCACGGAGCGCATCACCATGGTGGCCAACTCCGCCCGAGAGACGGCGGCCCTGGGGGCAAGCAGCCCGTCGGAACCCTGGATAATCCCCCGGGACACCGCCCAGCTCACGGCATTTTGGGCGTAGCCGCTCACCCTTCCGCTGTCGCTGAACCGGGTGAGGTCAGCCGGGACGAGAGGACCGCTGGCCTTGCGCCACAGCATGACGGCCAGGTCTTCGCGGGTGAGGGTTCCCAGGGGGTCGGTCCCGTCGGTAAGGCCCTGACGTACCGCCCAGTCCATAGAGGGGGCGTACCAGGGGTCGCCGGAGTCCGCCGCCTTGCGATAGCCGGACATGCGGGCCAGAACAGCCCAGACGTCCGCCCGGGCGGCAGGGGCGTCCGGATCGAAGGCGGAGTCAGATACGCCGCTCATCAGGTTGTTGCGCCATACGTAGTTCACGCCGGGGTAGGCCCAGTGCTCCCGGGTGACGTCGGTAAAGGGCATGGTGGCGTAGCGCCGGGCCAGCCAGGCGAACCACAGCAGCTGCTCCAGCTCGGCGCGCTGCCTGTCGGCCGCTGACGGGCCGGGGGTGACATCGGGCTCGGGCTGCCAGTAGCCGGGATTGAGAAAGCCGGAGGCGCCGGGGCCGGAGGAACCGCCCAGGCTGGGGATGATCAGGGTGAGGGGGGCGGTGGTGACGTCGGCCAGCGGGCGCGCCCGTCCGTAGGACTGAATGGTCACTGTGTAGCGGTACGTTCCATCCCGGCCGGAGTCGGGGGCGGTGTAGCCCAGCTCAGACAGGGTGCAGGAAAACCAGCCTACCGTATCCAAGGTATCCTCAGTGAGCCGCTGGGTGTAGGCCTGAACGGCCCGCTGGGTCCGCTCCTCGTCCCGGGGAAGGGTTTCGCCGTCCAGGGCGGAGACCGCCTCGTAGGCGTCCTTCAGGCCGGGATCGATGATGGCGCCGCAGTCGGCACAGACCCAGTTATCATAGGGGTCGTCCGTCACCGGCTGGAACCGGTGGCCGGCGGCCAGCGCCCGGACGGGCATCAAGGCGAGGGTCAGACAGGCGGCGAGGGCCGCCGCGAGCAGTCTTTTTTTCATAGGTGTTCCTCCGTTCGCTCCGCGCTCTCAGGGCGGTGATGGTCGGTTTCCACGGCGGTCCGGCGATTGCTTTCCATCGGGGATGGGCCCCGCCTCCCGCGGAGCCGGACGGCACGCCGTGACAGTGTCCCTTCATGGGGTCTGCCCCCTTTTTTCTATTGTACCGGTATTTTGGGAAAAATGCAAGGGAAAATCCCCTTTACTTTTCTACTCCGCTCATATATAATAGGCTGAATCATAATCAGAAAGTGTGGGACATCAATGCTCCAATTTGACGAATATAAGGTGAAGCTGAACAACCTGGCCCCAGCCCTGGAGGAGCTGGGGCGGGCCCTGGATCTGGAGGGGGCGGAGCGGGAGCTGGACATGCTCCAGGCCGAGTCCGCTGCCGACGGCTTTTGGGACAACCTGGCCAAGGCCCAAAAGGTGCAACAACGCATCAAGAACCTCCAGGACAAGGTGGACAGCCAGAACAGGCGGCAGGGGCAGTGGGACGACCTGATGGCCCTGTGCGAGATGGGCAACGAATTTGAGGACGAGTCCCTTATTCCCGAGCTGGAGGAGGGCTTTGCCGCCCTTGAGCGCAACATGGAGACCGCCCGGCTGGAGACCCTGCTCACCGGGGAGTATGACCGCTCCAATGTGATTTTGACCATCCATCCCGGAGCCGGGGGCACCGAGGCCCAGGACTGGGCCCAGATGCTTTACCGGATGTACACCCGGTGGACGGAGCGGCGGGGGTTTACCTACCAGATTATGGACTATCAGGAGGGGGACGAGGCGGGAATCAAGTCGGCCACCATCATGGTTGAGGGAGAGAACGCCTACGGCTACCTGAGGGGGGAACACGGGGTGCACCGGCTGGTGCGGGTGTCCCCCTTCGACGCCAACGCCCGGAGGCAGACCTCCTTCGCCTCTGTGGAGGTTATGCCCGACCTGCCTGAGGATGTGGAGGTGGAGATCCGCCCCGAGGACATCGAGATGCAGGTCTACCGGGCCTCCGGCGCCGGCGGGCAGCACGTGAACAAGACCTCCTCCGCCGTGCGCCTGATCCACAAGCCCACCGGGGTGGTGGTGGCCTCCCAGCAGGAGCGGTCTCAGTTCCAGAACAAGGACAACTGTATGAAAATGCTGCGGGCCAAGCTGGTGGAGCTGCAGATGCAGGAGAAGGCGGAGAAAATTTCCGACCTGAAGGGGGTCCAGCTGAAAATTGAGTGGGGCAGCCAGATTCGCTCCTATGTGTTTATGCCCTACCAGATGGTAAAGGACAACCGCACCGCCTTTGAGACCAGCAACATCAATTCCGTGATGGACGGCGACCTGGACGGGTTTGTCAACGCCTACCTCACCGCGGAGGCCACAGGAAACTGGGCCACGAAATAGCAAAATTGACCCGCCGTTGACAAGACGGCGGGATTTTTTGTTGACTTTACACAAATGATATCGTATGATAGGAGGGACGATTGGAGGGATTCTGATGAACAAAAGAAGATGGGCTGCGCTGCTGGCCGGCACTCTGACGCTTACCCTGCTGGCCGCCTGCGGAGGGGGAGGCGGAAGCTCCTCCCAGCCCGGCGGGGTCTCCCTGCCGGAGGAGCCCAGCGTCTCTGTCATCGCCCCGGTGGAGCCCGAGCCCGAACCGGAGCCAGAGTTTCCCTACGCAAATCCTCTCACGGGAGAGGGGCTGAACGAGGATATCAGCGGCAGGAGGCCCTTCGCTGTTATGTTCAACAACCTGGGGAAGGCTTTGCCTCAGATCGGTGTGTCCCAGGCAGACGTCCTCTACGAGGTGGTGGCTGAGGGGGGGATTACCCGGATTATGGGAGTCTACCAGGACCTGGAGGGGGTGGGAGACCTGGGCAGCGTCCGCTCCGCCCGGGATTACTACGTCAGTCTGGCCCTGGGACACGACGCCATCTATATCCATGCCGGAGGCAGCCCTCAGGCATACAGCGCCTTTGACAGCTGGGGGGTCACCCACATCGATTTTGTCAACGGGCCCTACGGCAAAATGTGCTGGCGGGACCCGGAGCGGAAAAAGTCCGCTGGACTGGAGCACTCCCTGCTCACCTCCAGCGATAGGGTGCTGGAGCAGCTGCCCAGCCGCTTCCGCCGGGACCATGAGGAGGGCTGCGGGGTGGACTGGATCTTCTCCAAGGAGCCGCTCCCCGGAGATGCGGCGGTAACGCTGACGGTTCCTTTCTCCAACTACAAGACCGGCTATTTTACTTATGACGCTGAGACGAACCGGTATTGGATTGAACAGCACATCAACGGCAAGGATGTGCCCTATGTGGATGGGGCCGGCGGCGAGCCGGTAGGGGTGAGCAACGTGCTGGTGCTGTATACCGACGTCGGCCAGGTGAAGGGAGATGAGGCTGGGCGCATGTCGGTGCGGACCACCGGAGAGGGGGAGGGGATTCTTCTCCGGGACGGCCGCGTCTATGAGATCACCTGGAGCCGGGAGAAGCGGACGGACAGCTTCCGCTTCCTTGGCGGAGCGGGCCAGCCCGTTCCGCTGGCTGTCGGCCCCAGCTATATCAACATTGTGGGCACCTCGGCCAAGGTAGTCTGGGAATAAAAAAAGCCTCGCGGCGCACGCCGCGAGGCTTTGGTATGTTATTCCGCGCCGCCGGCAGGGAGGCCGTGATCCCGGTAGAAACGGTTTGAGTGAATGAGCTTCTCCTGCTCTGCCGTGGTGATGGTGTCGGTTATGTCCTTGAGGAAGACGTAGAACAGACGGTGCTCCTCCCCCCATTGGGAGGTCTCCAGATGGCCAAAGTCGTCCACCCAGCGGATCTGGCCGTCCTTGCGGATGATGCGGTATTGGACATAGTCCATGTTGGTGTCGGAGCTGCGGATCTGGTCCTCGATCTCCCATTCCACCCGGTCCAGGTCGTCCGGGTGGACAACCCCCCGGAAGGAGTGGTCTACCAGCGTAAGAAGTTCATCCATGGTGGAACAGCCGAACAGCTCCATCATGGCGGGGTTGGCGTAGAGGATATGCTCGTGCTCGATGGCCCGGTAGATGAAAAAGGCGTCAGACATGTTGGCCAGAGTTTCCGCCATGCGGCGCTGGAGCTGCTGCTGCTCCTCTTTCATGATCTTGTCAATGCTCTGTATGGTGAGCACCGCTGTTTTGGGCCTGCCGTTTTCCCGTTCGCTGATAGTTACATTGGTGAGACACCACTCGTCAGGGACGTCCCTGCCCCGGCGGAGATAGCGGTAGTTGACGGAGTTCTGGGTCTGAAGCGCCTCCCGCAGATGGGCCAGGGACAGGAACTGGCGCACATTGGCCTCGTCGTGGGGGAGAATCCTGCCGGTGCCGAAGTGGCGCTCCACCACCTCCTCGTAGCTGCCCCGCTCGGTGAGCAGGCTCTCGTCCGGATAGAGCATCCGGCAGTAGTTGTCCTGAAGATTGATGTAATAGACCTCCAAATAGGACTGCACCATGCTGCTGAAGGCCCCCTCGTAGAGCTGCATATGAGTTATGTCCCGCAGGGTGCAGGCGACATAGCCGTACTCATGCTGATAGAGGGTGAGCTCAAGGTAGTGGCTGGAGAGGGAGCTGTGGACGTAGTGGACAAGCCGCTCCCCCAGAAAGGCGGCCTGGTAGGCCTTTTGCAGAAGGATGGCGTTGCTGTCGCCAAAGGCTTTGAGGATGAGGTGGCGCACACGCTTGATGTCGATGCCGCACATGCGCTCCATCTCCCGGTTGAGGTAGATGACGTCGAAGTCGACGGGATCGCCCTGGCTGTTCAGAACGATTTTGGACAGGCCGAAGCCGCAGGGGAGGCTGCCGCAATAACGTTCCAGATTATGGAGCTCCTCGTTGCCCAGCGTCTCCACGGCGTGCTCCGTGCGGGCCCGCTCCTGACGCTTTTCCCGCAGGTCGGTCATATCCATCAGGGAGACGAAGTAGATGCGGTGGCCCTCCTTCTCCCGGAGGAAGGAGACCTGAATCCGCACCCAGAGGGTTTTGCCGTCTACCCGCAGGTAGTGGATGTGCCCCTCGGCGATGGTGGGCCGGCGGTCATAGGCCTGCTCAAAGAGCGCCAGCAGCCCGGGGCGGTCGTCGTCCCGCACATTGCTCCAGATTTTTTTGCTCAGGTCCTTGTTGTTGGAGGCGTCCAGCCCGGCCAGGCGGTAGGCCTGCTCATTGACCCGGATGATGTCAATCTGGTTGTCGTGGATGTCATAGATGGCGCAGGGGCCCAGGATGTTGTTGATCATGGTGTCGGTAAACAGGTTGCCGTCCATAAACTCCCGCATATGGAAGGCCTCAACCTGTTTGCAGTGCAGACCGCTGAAGTCCAGCTGGCGCTCGTCGGCCAGGGAGTTTTCAAACTGCTCGATGGACAGGGGCTTATAGTAATAATAGCCCTGGGTGTAGCGGCAGCCCATGTCCCGCAGGATGTTCTCCTGCTGGAGGGTTTCCACCCCCTCCACGATGATGGGCAGGCCCATGAGCCGGGCCATGTTGACGATGGACTCCAGGATGCCGATGCCCTTTTGCTCCTCTGTCTCCTCCTTGATCTCCAGAAAGCGCATGTCGATTTTCAGTACATCCACCGGGACGCTCTTGAGCATATTCAAGGAGGAGTAGCCGCTGCCGAAATCGTCCATCATGACCAGGAAGCCGGCGCCGCGCAGCTGGTCCACCGCGATGTTTACGGAGTCCTCCTCCTCAGCGTAGGCGCTCTCGGTGATCTCGGCCTTGAGGTATTTGGCGGGCAGATTGTATTTTTCCAGCAGATGGAGCAGGAAAGCGGGGACGTCCATGGAGATGATGTCGATGCGGGAGATGTTGATGGAGATAGGGACGGGCTGATAACCCCGATCGATCCAGCTGCGCAGCCAGCGGCACACCTTCTCCCAGACCTGCTGGTCCAGCAGGTGAATCATGCCGGCCCGCTCCAGCACGGGGACAAATTTTGACGGGGGGATCAGCCCCCGGGTGCTGTGCTGCCAGCGGACCAGGGACTCCGCGCCCACCACCTTGCCGGTGAAGATGTCGCACTGAGGCTGGGCGTAGAAGGTGAACTCATCCCGGTCCAGGGCGCCGGTGACCTCTACCAGCAGGCGCATCTCTTCCTCCAGCAGATCCTCCATGCCGGGGTCGTAGCAGGCGATATGATCCCGGCCGCTGGTGTGAGACAGGGCCAGGGTGGCCCGGTCGTAGAAAATTTCCGGGGGGAGGAGAACATCGTCAATAGGGCTGACGCCCAGGGCGGGCGCCACCCCTATGGTTGTGCCCAGGTCTGTAATGGCAGTTCGGATGCGGTCGCGCAGGAGCTCCAGCAGCTCCATCCTCCAGGGCATGACAATGCAGAAGTTGTCGCCCTCGAAATGGCCGGTGACGCCTCCGTACTCCTGACGCAGGTCCTCCAGGATACACGATATCTGGTTCAGGAGCTGGTCGCCTGTATCCCGGCCGTGGAATTTGTTAAACAGCCGAAAATGAAGAACATCGACGGCCGTCATGCAATAGGCGCCGGGCTCGGCCTGGGCGAGAAAGGCCCGGGACTCCTCCATAAACCTGCGGGGAACAAACAGGCCCGTCAGTTCATTTGTTGTCGCAGTTGGTCCCATAACCGGTTCCTCCATCCCTCTCCAGGCCCCAGGGCATGGGGCCGCCAGAAACGCCGAATTTTACCCGTTAAAAATATCATATTTTCATTGAAATGTCAATATATTTTGGATAGTTTGACCACAGCCGGCGGCTCCTCCGGAACTTTTGCTTGCCAAGCGAGGGGCCCGGTGCTACAATAATACACATAATACACACTAAAATACCCGCGAAGCTGAAAATGAAAGGATGTGGGACCTGGTATGGAAGGCCGAAGTAGACAAAACGGCACGAAGGAAAGCTGCCACGAACGGGGGGCGGCGGGCCGGGTTCCGGGTCCGCCGCCGGTAAGCCGGGGGGACTGAGGTCCCACTCCCTGAACATGTGCAGCCACAGGCCTGCCGCGCCCCCGGGCCGGTATGCCTGTGGCTTTGCGGCTTTCCTCGCGTTTTCCCAAAACGAGAGGAGGAGAGCACCATGCATGACAACTACGACCTGGAGATGCTGATGGGGCTGGTGGAGGAGCGGAAATTCCGTGCCCTGCGGGAAATTTTGATTGAGATGAACGAGGTGGACATCGCCGAGTTTTTGGATGAGCTGGACGTGGAACAGGAGATCCTGGTATTTCGCCTGCTGCCCAAGGACCTGGCGGCGGAGGTGTTCTCCTATCTGGAGGAGGACCAGGAGAAGCTGATCGGCGCGCTGAGCGACAGGGAGCTGCGGGAGGTGCTGGATGAGCTGTATCTGGACGACACAGTGGACCTGATTGAGGACCTGCCCGCCAACCTGGTGTCCCGCATCCTGCGCAATACCGACGCCTCTACCCGCAGCCAGATCAACCAGCTGCTCAACTACCCAAAGGACTCCGCCGGGTCGCTGATGACCACGGAGTTTGTCTACCTGCACCCCAACAACACGGTGGAGGAGTCCTTTGCCAGGATCCGGAAGGTGGGGCTGGACAAGGAGACCGTTTACACCTGCTATGTGACCGCAAACCGGGCGCTGCTGGGCGTGGTTACTGTGAGACGGCTGCTGATGTCCGCCTATGAGACCAGAATCAGCGAGATTATGGAGACCAACGTGCTGTCGGTGACCACCCATGAGGATAAGGAGGACGTGGCCCAGATGTTCTCCAAATACGACCTGACCGCCCTGCCCGTGGTGGATGGGGAGGACAGGCTGGTGGGCATCATCACGGTGGACGACGCCATGGACGTGATGGAGGAGGAGGCCACCGAGGACTTTGAGAAGATGGCCGCCATACTCCCCTCTGACAAGCCCTACCTGCGCACCGGGGTGTTTGAGACCTGGAAGGCCCGCATCCCCTGGCTGATGCTGCTGATGCTGTCGGCCACCTTTACGGGGCTGATTATCACCGGGTTTGAGTCGGCCCTGGCCGCCTGCGTGATTCTGACCTCCTTTATCCCGATGCTCTCCGGCACCGGGGGGAACTCGGGGTCCCAGTCCTCGGTGGCGGTGATCCGCGCGCTGTCCCTGGGGGAGGTGGAGTTCTCCGATGTGCTGGCGGTGGTCTGGAAGGAGGTGCGGGTGGCCCTGCTGTGCGGGGCGTGCCTGGGCGGGGCCAACTTTGTGAAAATGCTGCTGGTGGACCGGTGGATGATGCACAACCCGGATGTGACCGTGGCGGTGGCCGGGGTGGTGTGCCTGACGCTGATGCTGACGGTGGTGTGCGCTAAAATTGTGGGATGCGTGCTGCCGATGGCGGCGGAAAAGGTGGGCATCGACCCGGCCGTGATGGCCGCCCCCTTTATCACGACGATTGTGGACGCGCTGTCCCTGCTGATTTATTTTAGTATCGCCACCAGGATTTTAGGACTATAATTTCCGGGCGGCCCACCTTTTTAAGGGGGGCCGCGGGGAAAGACTATAGTAATTTTATATATCTGTTATAGATTTCAAATAAAAATAAGCTTGACAAAAAAATTATCTTTGGTATAATTTAGACATACTCTATAGGGTTGTGTGATGCGCATCATGGAAAAACGTAAAAAAACAAGCGGGAGCCCCGCAAACATTCGAACATCTTTAAAGAAAGCTACCACCGAAATGATGGTGCTTCATCTTCTGCGAGAAAAACCCATGTATACCTATGAGATGATGAACGCCATTGAGGAAAGAAGTGGAGGGGATATTGTCTTTAACACCCTCTATCTCTCCATCTACCGCCTGGAGGAGAATGGGTATATTCGGGAACATGAGAAGGTAATGAGCGAGGATAACCGTACCCGCATCTATTTTACCATTACCGAGTCCGGATCAACCTATCTTGACGCGCTGATTGTGGAGTACAGACGGTATGTGTCGGCGCTGGCCAAGGTCCTGGAGCTGGAGTAAGAGGAGGGAAGGGTATGGAAGACGTCAGTGTGAGCCTGTCCAACTACTACAACAGCCTGGAACGGCTGCTGAAATGTCCCAAGGAACAGCGCGGCCGCTTTTTGGAGCAGACCCGGCGGATGGCAGAGGATTATATGCAAGGAAACCCGGACGCTACACCCCAGGAGGTAACCGACTTTTTAGGCGATCCTCGGGAGCTGGCCCGGGAATTTTTGGATACTTTGGACCCAGAGCTCCTGGAGCGCTATCAGAAAAATAGAAAGATTTTCCGCTGGGGTTTCGCTGTTGCAATGACAATGATTGTATTATTGCTGGGCGTTTGGGCAGTCGCCTTGAAGGCTCAGCCAATAGATATGGAAGTTTCGAGAGTTATCACAATACAAAACAATACATGATTGAGGGAAATGCCATGAACAAAAGGATTGCAATTTTATTTACGTCTGTCCTACTTATGTGCGCTATGATTCTTCCGGTTGGTGCTACACAACAAACCTATCAGGAAACGGAGATCATTCATACTGAATTTGGCGATATAGAGAAAGTGTCTGTGGTGACTGTCTACAATTCTGTGGCACGCAGCAGTACCAAGTCTGCTGATTGTACAGATACTTATAAATATAGTGGTAATGTTATAGCTGAAGTTACACTGTCTGCCACCTTTGGCTATGATGGAAAAACCTCATGGGTGGTCAGTGCCAGTGGTTCCAATAAAACGTACGATGGTTGGAGCTATGGTAGTCAGAGCATTACTAAGTCTGGTGGAACTGCCTCTTTGAGTGCTAAGCTGTCCCATCTTTTGTGGAGAAGTGTAAACGTTAATATGTCTCTGACTTGTTCCCCCTCCGGGCAAATCAGCTGAAATCATAACGACGCCCCCAGCCGAAAGGCTGGGGGCATACGCTTGCCTCACAGGTCCTCCATAGAGCGCAGATAGGCCTCCGCGCCGTAGCGCAGGCAGCGCTGGAGCCGCCGCTCCCCCCGCTTGATGGTGCGGGAGACGGTGGACTTGTCCACCCCCATGGCCTGGCCGATCTCCCGCATGTTTTTGCCCTCGGCGTAATACAGCAGCATCATCTGGCGCTGCTTGGGGGTGACGTCCTCCCGCAGGCAGCGGATGAGGTTGCGCTTCAGGCGGCTGAGCTCCCGGGTGTTGTCAGCGGCGATCTGCCGGGTGTACATGGCCATATCGGCGGCGTGGAGCTTACCCCGCCTATATCGTGTATTTGGCATTGCGGCGATACCCCCTGTCGTAGTAGCGCTCGGTGAGTACGGCAAGCTCGTTGGCCTCCCGCAGCATGGTGGACAGCATGCGGATGCGGTCCTGGAGCTGACAGCGGCGGTCGGCGTTGGGAGCGTCGCGCAGAAGCTGCTCCAGCTGGCAGATCCGCAGGTCCAGTGCGTGGGCGTGGGCCCGGTATTCCAGCGACAGTTCGGCTAATGTCATAATAATCCCTCCTCAGTGTGTAAACGGCGGGCGCACCGGGCGCACAGGCGTCTGCCCCGCCCGGACTGTCCCCGGTCAAAACGGTACTGTTCCCCGCCGCAGACAGAACAGAGCCAGGCGGGCGTTTGGAGCTGAGCGTCCCGAATGGGAGAAATGAAAAAAATTTGGTTTTTTACTTGACATACCTCCTGTTCTTTGCTATAATAACGTTCACTGTTGGACAGCCGCCATGCGCTGGTGTAGCTCAGCCGGTAGAGCAGCTGATTTGTAATCAGCAGGTCGGGGGTTCGAATCCGTCCACCAGCTCCATCCGCTTTTCGCGGTGCGTCAATTGAATATGGAGGAGTTCCCGAGTGGCCAAAGGGGGCAGACTGTAAATCTGTTGCGTTTCGCTTCGGTGGTTCGAATCCACCCTCCTCCACCAAGAGTCCGGTTTTCCCCCTGTGGGAAAGCCGGAATTCTTTTGTCTGCCGGGCGGGAAAGAAGAAAATCACAGATATAGAACTTACGTTCTATATCTGTGATTAGCATACACCTGACGACAGGAAATGTCAAGACCCAAAATAGAAAATTTGTTCTATAAAAGACCGGTTTAATGGACTGTATCTGGAGGGAAAGACCGTGAAACGGGACAAAAAACCGCTCCCCGGCCCGGCCGGAGAGCGGTTTTATCAGGCTTAGAAGTATTTTTTCACGCCGTCAGGGGCAAGGGAGGCGTCGTCGCTGATGGTGATGGTAAATTTGATGTTGTGCCGCTCCGCGAAATTGTTCAGCCAGTCCAGGAACTTCTCGGTCTCGTGGTCACACTCGCCGCCCACGATTTTGGTGAGGCTGTCGATAAAGATGTGGGTAATATCGTAGTTGCCGGCATACATGCCGCTGATAAAGCCCTTCAGGGCGGTGTAGCCGGCAATATCATACTCGCTGGCCTCTACCAGGCGGATGTGGTAATGGATGTCGAAGGTGAGCTTGTTGCCCTTCTCAATGCAGACCACGTTGCCGTGCTCGGTTTGGACGGCGGTGTTGATCATCTCAATCACGTTTTTGGTCTTGCCGGAGCCCTTCTTGCCCATGATAACGCGAATCATGTGTATCACTCCTTACTGATTTGACATCGGGGGTGTACCCTCTGTTTATATACATTCTACCATATTACAGCGCTTATTTCAACTAAAATAATTGTGAATTTTTTAGCTGTGCGTACAGCGTCCGGCATATGGACTCAATCTGCCGCCTGCTTTTGGAACCGCAGCAATACGACACGCAGACCAAAAGCCGGGGGGATTGAAAACAAGATGACCCGCCCAGGGAGGGCGGGTCACAGATCTCAGATTACAGCTTGGCCAGCAGCTCGGCCCGCAGGTCCTCGTAGCCGGGCTTGCCCAGCAGGGCGAACATGTTCTTCTTGTAGGCCTCCACGCCGGGCTGGTTGAAGGGGTTGACCTCCAGCAGGTGGCCGGACAGGCCGCAGACATACTCGAAGAAGTAGATCAGAAAGCCCACGCTCTGTTCGCTGATCTGGGGCAGCTCAATGAGCACATTGGGCACTCCGCCGTCCACGTGGGCCAGGATGGTGCCCCGCATGGCCTGCTCCGCCACAAAGGACAGAGGCTTGCCGGACAGGAAGTTCAGGCCGTCTACGTTTGCGGGGTCGTCGGGGATATTGTACTGGCCGGCGGGGGCGAAGGAGACCACCGTCTCAAACATGACGCGCTCGCCGTCCTGAATATACTGGCCCATGGAGTGCAGGTCGGCGGTGAACTCCACGCTGGCGGGGAACAGGCCCTTGCCGTCTTTTCCCTCGCTCTCGCCGTACAGCTGCTTCCACCACTCGGCGAAGAAGCGGAACCGGGGCTCGTAGCCGGCCAGCACCTCGACGCGCTTGCCGGCCTGATACAGGCCGTGGCGGGCGGCGGCGTACTGCCAGGCGGGGTTGTCCAGCCCGGGGGCGGACAGCTCCTCCATGGCCTGGCGGGCGCCGGCCATGAGGGCGCCGACGTCCACGCCGGCTACGGCGATGGGCAGCAGGCCCACGGCGGTGAGCACGGAGAACCGGCCGCCCACATCGTCAGGCACTACAAATTCCTCGTAGCCCTCGGCGTCGGCCAGGCCCTTCAGGGCTCCCCGGGCCTTGTCAGTGGTGGCGTAGATGCGCTCCTTGGCCCCCTCCTTGCCGTATTTCTCCTCCAGCAGGCCCTTGAAGATGCGGAAGGAGACGGCCGGCTCGGTGGTGGTGCCCGACTTGGAGATGACGTTGACAGAGAAGTCCCGGTCTCCGATGAGCTCCAGCAGCTCCAGAAGAGCATCGGTGGACAGGCCGTTGCCGGCGAAGAAGATGTCGGGGGTGTTTTTTTTCTTCAGGTTGTAGTTGTTGGACAGCAGCAGCTCAATCACTGCCCGCGCCCCCAGGTAGGAGCCGCCGATACCGATGACCACCAGCACCTGGGACTGCTTTTGAATCTTTTTGGCCGCGGCCTGGATGCGGGCAAACTCCTCTTTGTCATAGTCCCGGGGGAGGGTGACCCAGCCGGTGAAGTCGCCGCCGGGGCCGGTGTGGGTGGCCACCATCTCAGCCGCTTTGGCCAGCCGGTCCTGGCGGGAGGTCAGATAATCTTCGGGCAGAAAGCCCTTTAGCTTAGAGAGATCAAGTTTTACCATAGAACATTCCTCCTGTGAAAGAATGGGATTGATGCTATCGTATTATACCACATTTTCCAGGGCATTTCATCCATATTTTTTGTTTATCTGCCGCTGTAAAAATTTTTTCAATATTATAAAAAAACGCTGTTTTACTATTGACAAGCCTGCCCTGTATGAGTATAATGATTATCGTTGTCTGGACGATTAGCTCAGCTGGTAGAGCATCCGCTTGACGTGCGGGAGGTCACAGGTTCAAGTCCTGTATCGTCCACCATTAGCAAAAAGACCGCTACTCCTTGTGTCGCAAGGGATAGCGGCCTTTTTATTTTCTTGATTTTCTGCGGTTTGGTCGTTGTTTGGTCGTTATGCCTCACAGGTACGCCTTTAGCCTCCTGGAGCAATCCGGGTGGCGCAGGCGCTTCATAGCGGCATTGAGGGTCTTTTTATCGACGGTGAGATCGTGCCAGTATTTCCCCCTAATCGCCCGCTGTTGGTCCTCTGGCAGTTCGGCTAGGATTGCGGCCACCCCTATTCGGACCTCCGCATTGCCCATCTCCGCCGCCGCTGCCGGGTCGGGGATGAAGTCGGCAAGGGTAGCGTCCTCCTCATCGGTCAGGGGTGCGTCAAGGCTGACAGCGTTCTGGAGCGGGTCAAACCAGCTTGTTTTAGAACTGTACCCCGTGGCTGCTGACAGCTCCGCCCGCAGACGTTGAAACAGGTGTGTGGAGAATTTCGTCCCTCTGGACGGGTCGTAGCTGTCCACGGCCCGCAGCATAGCGATAAAGCCAGCCTGTGTTAGGTCCTCAATGGTGGTCCCGCCCAGGCCAGCCCAACGGGCAGCCCGTTTATAGACCATGCGCCGTACCTGGTGCCACAGTTCCACGATCCTGTCACGGTCCCCGGCCTGAATCAGCGCCACCAGCTCCTCGTTGCTCACGATACCCCTCCTTCGAAATAGAAGGACAGGGTGGAAGCTCCCTGTCCCTTTTTGTTAAAAGTTCTTGATTGTGTTCTCAGTCAGCTTCTCCCACTGGCTGGAGATAGAAAGTACATATCTGGGTTCCCCCTTTCCGTGGGCCTGTCCAGTACAAATCCGGGCCGTGTCCTCCAGGTTCTTCCATGCGTCCATAATGTCGTTGGCCACCGCCTTTTGGCGTACTGCGATCAACTCCCGGCGGGTCTGGGTGTCATTCGTGTCTTTCAGCAACTTTTCGACGTGCTGAGCAATCAGCCGCAGCATGGTTGGGTTGTCCTCATATCGGTCCAGGAGCGCCCCCAGATCATCAACGGTCAGAATCCCGCTATTTAACAGCTCCAAACCGGCCCGGTCAATATCCTCCGGCCTGGCTTGGTTCACTTTGGCAAAAGCGCTCTTTAGAGCCTTGCCGATCTCCTCCATCTCCCGCTCGAAGTCCTCCCACGCAGCAGTCCCCGCTTTTTTAAAAGCGGCCTTTGCCTGATTATAATCATACTCTGCTTTCATGCCGAAGGTATCGGCAAGGCTGGGGTTCCTCTGAACGTCCTCCATATCCCTCTTTTTGGATAACATCAGGTGGTATGCCTCTGTGTATCGGGTCCTGGCCTCCTTGAAAGCGTAGTCCAGCCGGTCAGCAAACATTTTGTATCCACTCATAAAAACACTCCTTTTTTATTTTACCAGGGCACAGCTGCCATCCTCATAAAGGGCGCAGCTCTCCCCACAGTGGGCCATACCGGGGAAGGGACAGGCCGCCCCGGCCCCCATGCACCGCTCCTTGATACCACACCCCACCTCGGGGACATACAGGGCACAGGACGTATCACAGCGGGCGTCGTACATCCGGCCTTTGAGCGGACAGGTCTTGTCCAGCTTCACCGGCCCCAGGACCGGGGGCGGGGCTTGATTCTTTGCGACCTCGTTTACATCGTGGAGGGCGCTTTGCGGTATCATCCCTTTTGTGGTTCTTATCATTGGCTCATGTTCAATCATCTTCTGCATAGTAGTCCTCCTCAGATATTTGGGTAGATCGTTTTGGCCGGGGACAGATAGAAGTCAACCAGGGCCAGTGCGGCAAGCTCCAGATCGGTCATATCCATTTCTTCAAGGGGCGGTAACTGCTCCCCGGTACAGAGGGTAATAAAATCATGCTGCTCTCCTCGAAGCTGTCTCCTTGTGATTTCCCCAGCCCTCAAACGGTCCTCCCCTGTCACAATCCTGTCAATGGCTTCATCCACTTCCAGGGTCCGGGTGGGCAGCCGGTACACCCTTCCGCAAGTCACATAGTAATATTCCATACTCTCCTCCTTCTACTGTACACCAACGCCCACACGGGCGTCCTCAGCATCAATGACGGGCTTGAATACCTGAGCAAACTGGGCAAGGTCGCCGTCAAAATGGATATGTATATTGGGCCGGACAATAATGGGCGTTTGCCGCCCGCTGTCGTTCCCGCCTGTGCCGTAGATGGCCGGGGGCGGTGCGGAGTAACCAGCAGACGGGGCCATGTCCGCCGTGGCGATTGCTACCCGGCTCTGGGCCGCCGGCATTGCCGCCGCAAGGTCGGAGATTACCCGCTCCCGGGCCACCGGCATTGATGTTTCTAGGGCAGATACTGACCGAGCGTGGGACAGGCCATAGGTGCTGATACCGCCATCCTCTCCGCCGTCGGACAGGGCCATTGGTGCCGCCGCCGGTCCGTCGCTCTGAGGGGAAACTCCGCCTCCACGGGGGGCAGCTCGCCGCCCGCCGCCCTGGACCGCTCCGCTGTAATCCGGGACTTCCGGCATTTTCATACTTTGCAGCTCTTTACCCCGCCCAGTCAGGAAAGCGATTGCCGCCGCCAATGCCAGCACCGCCGCAATTACCACGCCAATGATAAGCAGCCACTGTCCCAACGTAAAAGTTACTGCCATTCCAGCAACAGAGAATGTTGTACTGACTGCGCTCGCCGCTCCAAGTGCTCCTGTGATTGCCGCTATGATACCTGCAATCGGGCTGATAACAGCAAGAAATGCCGCAACTCCTAGAACAGCCGCCTGCGCTCCATCGGGAATCCCATTAAACCAGTCCATAAATGCGGTTGCCATTTCGGTCAATGTAGTTAAAAATGGCTGGATACTTTCCGCAAGCTCAGACATGCTCTCCTGAAAACGAAGGTTTGCCTCCCGGCTCTCCATGACAGCCGCATTGTTTTCACGGAAACTGTCTCCCGTTTCTCCGTAGACCACACCTAAATTTTTCATTATAAGCTCTGCCCGTGACCCTTCATCTCCCAGAAGCGCAAGGCTTTCATTAAACGCATCTTCTGACATTCCAGCCCAGTTGATAGCGTCCGCTAAAACACCTGTAACCTTGCCAGTTTTGGCGGTCTCGTTGGCCGCCTCAATCAGGCCCTCAATGGGCAGGGCGTCGCCGAAGGTGCCATACACACCTGCGGCAATCCGTGTCCATTTTTCCACATCCTCTGTATTTCTGGCCAGTGAGGCCAGAAGTTGTGAGGCTTCCGTCGCTGTGTCAATATCGCCCAGGATTTTGTAGAAATCGGTAAAGGCTTGGTTTGCAGTTTCAGCATTAAATCCCGCCGCCTCAAAGGCGGTATTCAGTTTGCCTTGCGCAACCCGGTACTCCTCTGTTGCGTCATTTAAACCCAACACCCACTGGACCAGGTCGCCGATTTTGCTGACCAGAAATTCCGCAGTGTCAGCGGCAAGCTTACCGGCCACCACTCCGCCCGCAATGCTGCTTGACAGAGAATCAATGCTCCCTGAGCTGTTTCCCGCAGATTCCCCCAGAGAATCAATTTTTTCGGAATAATCGCTAACTGAATCGCTAGCTTCATCCAGACTGTCGGCTAGGTCCTCATAGGCTGTTGCGTCTCTGTCCGCAATGTCGGCGGCCTTGGAGCGCTCCAGTTCGTCGTTTAGCTCTCTGGCACTCCGCTGGGCATCGTCCAGGGCATTGTTGACCCCATCAAGCGCACTTTCTGCAGCTCTGGAATCCTGCGCCATATTATCCAGGCTGTCGGCAACAGAATCCGCGCTGACCCCATTCCGCTCCAGCTCCCTGGTAACATCTGCCAAAGCGTCGGCGGATTGTTTGGCCTCCCCCTTCGCCTTTTCCAGGGCCTGGGCAAGGACTTGGTACATTGCGGCATCCTTTTTCTCCATCCCGGCTTCTTTAGCCTGTTCCATCGCCTTGCTAAGGTCGGAAACTTCCTTCTCCGCCTCCGCAACCGCTTTTGTCAAAAGCTTCTGCTTTTCAATCAGAAGGTCGGTATTCTTGGGGTCCAATTTCAAGGCGCCGTTGACGCTTTTTAAGGAATTTGCCGTTTTTTTAGCTTCATCCTGAATGGTTTTATAGCCTTTTTGAATGTCGTTTTTAGAGAATTCAACACCGATTTTTACAGTGCCGTCGTTTGCCATCGTTATACCTCCGCCGGGTTATTGGTTCAACTTTGCCAGTTCCACAGCCTTTTGCATATCGGGATTGTTCAAGACCCCCTGCATCATTTCAAGGGACGGGGCGGCATAGACGGCCACAATATCCATACATGCTTTCAATATCATGTTGACGTCCGCCGTCTCCAGGTCCGGGAAAGCGCCGGGGGCCATCTCCTCCACAAATCTGTGCTGGCCCTCCATTACCTCCCTCCGGGTGATCTCGCCGGTTTTGCACCGCCTACCCAGAGCGGCCAGCCTTGACATTTTATCATCCACCGCAATGGTGCGGGTGGGCAGGATGTACTCTTTGCCGTTGATTGTTACAGTGTAATTCATTTTAAATGCTCCTCTCTATTCGCTCAGTAATTCATTCAGTGGCCCTTGCTCCAGGCCTCAAACCGCTCCACGCCGCCGCAGTTGGCAATCTGCCCCCGGATGCGCTCCAGCCTGGAAAGAATTGACATATATTCACCACCCTTCGTAATCTAAAATGAACCGTTCTATGTCCTCCATACTCAAATCGAGACTGCCTGTCCCATCCAATGGATCATCCCGGTTAAACTCAGCCAGCAACGCCGCTTTCTCCAGGCTGTCCATTTTAGAAAGCCTCTGCCCCATGTTGTACAAGCTCCGGGACAGTTCGTCCACGGGGGCCTCCTCCTCCATCCGCTTCCGCTCTATGGCTTCAGCCAGCGCCGCAAGCCGGGAATCAATACTTGACATCGCGTCCTCCTTCCATCGCCGTCTCCAACTCTTGCAGCCGGTTCAAAATGTCCGTTGTCTCGATCAGCTTCAAGCCGTGGGACAAGATAGCACGGGCCGCAGATATGCGGGCCTGGGCGTCCTCTTCCCTGTCCTCCACGATCTCACGCAGGGTGGACAGGGCCGGGGATATGGCCTGCTGGGCTTGCCGGGTGGCGTCCTCGACCATGTTCCCAAATGCGTCCCGGTACGCTGCCTGAAACTCTGGGTCTGCCAAATAGTCTCTAAGTGTGCGGGGGGCAATACCCGCCGCATTTGCCGCCGCCGCCTTGCTGGGGGATGTCAGAAGCGCCGCAAGCGCCTTTTGCTGTCTCGGTGTCATTGTTTACCTCCTCTCCGCTTTTCGCCGTTTTCTGCCGGTCATAGAGTACAAGCCAGTGGTCAAGCTCCATCGTCACCCGCCACCTCTGCCGGTTGCCCCTGTGGAAAACCGTGGGGAGACCATCCCCGAAAAACTCAGCGTCCTTTGCCGCCTGGGCCAGTGCCGCCGATAGGTCAACACCTTCCCGGCGCTTCACCTCACAGTGGATACCGGCCAGCCCCACAATGTCAGCCTCCCGGCCAAAATTCAGCGGCTCCCCTGGCCTCACATTATAGCCACGTTCTTGGAGAAGTCCGGCAAGCTCGATTTCGGCCCGTCTGCCTTTTGCCTGTGATCTTTTACACGTAGATATCAACTCCATTCAAAATAAAATGAGCCTTTAGTCGCTCCAGCATGACTGCAACGGTCTAAAGGCTCAATGGCTCATCAATATGAAATTTCCTATAATCACTTATATTATAGCACATTTGTTTCTGCTATGCAAGCATTTATTTTGCCGTCCAATCTTCTGCGCTCACAACCATCTCCCCCTCCCAGCCGCAACGGGCCGCTCTGCACTGTGCCAACACACCCCAACACACGGCTCCGGTCTGGAGGGGGTTCAGCTTTTTCCCGCAGCGGGGACAGCAGTACCACCACCGCCCACCTACCTCTCTAACCATAGCCGCTTACTGGAGCAAAACCCGGGTAAACCGGAGAATCAACTCAAGCTCCAGCACACTGGCCTTATTCAACAAATCAATGATTTTCGCTTTCATGCTGTACCTCCTCCTTAGTCAATGTCTGGAGAACATACAAGATTCCCCGAAGATCACGGTCACTGAGCTTGTTTAATAGTCTGATGATCTCCTCCTTCATACCTCGGCCTCCTCTCTGAGTATTTCGGGCTCCTCCGACAGCAGCGCCGTCAGAGCGTTAAAAACTTTCTCCGGGTACTTGCAACGGGCCAGCTCCTGGGCCACTCTCCACAGGTTCGGGTATCTGTTCTTCTCCTCCTCCAGGGTCATACCGTCCTCCCCCCCTCCGCTTTAGCGGCGCGGTAGCCTTTAACCCGGCCATAGACAAAGGCGAAATTTGCGGCCTCTATGGGGGACATTCCCGACGCAATAGCGATAATCTCATTGATTGAAGCGTCGTAGCGTGGGGTACAGGGGACTTTGTACTTCTCGATGTACCGCCTCATTTTCTCAATCTCGCTCATATTATTGCCCTCCTCTCCTCTTTGGGCAGTTCAATCTTTCCTGCTATGACGCCCCACAGATAATTGTCCCAGCACAGGGTACAATCCCCGGTGTCATCCTCTTGTTTCATGCACAGATAATGCTTACGATCCGGGGGGCACTGGTCACGTAAAATCATAAATGCACACCGCTGAAGATCGCTTTCCTTTTTTGTCACCTGACAAACCATGCTTGCAATCCTCCTTAATTTCTGGTATTATTGGAGGCGGAAACAGCGTGGTCAACGTGTTCCGTCTCGCCGTCCTGGGTGTTGGTAGCACCCTGGGCGGCTCTTTTTACTACGCTGGCAATCTCGGCGACGACCTCCCGGTCGGTCTTCCCCGTGAAGCGCTCCGGGAAGGTCTCACGGGCCTCTGCGCACACTTGGGTCAAGGTACAGTCGCAGACCTCGCCGGGGTCCAGGTGCGCTCCGCAGTGGGGGCAAGCTTTGAAATAGCTCATTGTTCATCCTCCTCTCCAGGCGTAAACAGCATACCAACGGTACCGTTGCCCAGAATAACAATCTTTGCGCCCAGCTCCTGGGCCGTGGTCAGGCGGCAGCCGCCCTCGGGCTGATCCGGGTATCGGTCGGGGCAGTCCCGATCACAAGGCTTTTTGCCAATAGGGCAGATTAACTGCTTCATGTTTTTCTCATCTCCCATCCATACCGCTTTGCGGGTGAACCGTCCTTCTGGAATAGTCTCCGGGACGGCTCGTTAAACTCCAGCTTGACTTTACCCCTTGCGCCGAACTCCCGGTTTTTGAGAATGGTCAGTAGGGAAGAATACCCTAACTCTTGCACTTTTTCTTCGGGGACCCTCTCGACCTTGAACACATTGTCCGCCCGGTTTGTAATATCACCGCTGCCGCCCACGTCGTCAGCCTCCAGGGGCCGCTTTCCCTCCGTTTTCCGGGGGTGGGCTACCAGGTGGACATGTACCCCCAGCCGCTTGCAGAAGTCCGCCAGACGGCCTGCAAATGCGCTCTGTGCCCGATAATAGCCTTGCTCCGCTTCTCCCCGCAGCTGGGCGGTCATGATGTTGTCCACAAGGAAAGTGTCACAGCCATACCGGCGGTTGGCTCCCTCGAACAGCCGCAGAATCGTGTCCTCATCGTGAGCGACCTTGTCTCTGATGTCGGTAAGAAACAGGCTCCCGTCAAACCAGCAGTCGATAGGCCCCTTTACATCATCGCAGACGGTATAATATTCCTTGCCGGTCCAGGGGTCCTCCAGTTTGGTCACGTGGAGATAACCGGCCGCCTGTTGGCGGATAACCCGCTTAAATTGCTTTGCTCGCAACTCCCCGGAGTAAGCGCACACCCTGCGGCCCTGGTTGATAGCGTCCAGCAGGATTTGCCCCAGCAGAGTGGATTTGCCCTCGCCCCGTCGCCCGGTCCAGACGGACAGCTCCCCCGGAGCAAAGCCGCCTATCTCCCGATCCAGCAGGGCCAGACCTGAGCTTGTCCGCTTGGTGTTGGTTTCACCGTCGCAATCTATCTGCGTGCCCACGTTGAGCAGACCGGGGGAGGGAAGCTCCTCAGCGTCCAGGACAAGCTGATCTATGGCTGACAGTCCGTAGTTTTCCCGCAGCTCCAGGGCAGAGGCGCAGCCGTGAAAAGCGTCCTTCCCTGGAATGAGGACCGGGAGGGGGAAGCGGGCTTGCAGCTCACTGGCAATTTCGTCCCGTGTCGAGCCAGGAGGTACGGCCACCAGGATGTACGGATACTGGCAGACAAACTCCGACCACTCTGTCAACTCCCGCCAGGGTGCCAGCAACGCCTTGCAGACGGCGTTGATCTGAATGGCTTGCACGTCCTCAGCATTCGCACACCAGAACAGGCCGTACGGCTCCGCCTGGGGGTCCATGAATCGGGGATCGAACAGGAGAGATTCATTTCCAGTAATCATCCTCGCCCCCGCCTCCCTTCTCTGCCTTGTTCCGGCGCTCCCACGTCCTAACAGCTGCTTTCCAATCCTTCATGGTCTGGCCTCCATTGAGCTTCCATCCTCGGGCGGCGTAGTAGTCGATAAATGCGGCGGGGTCGATCCCGTTCTTCCGCTCCGAACAGTAGGCCTCGACCTCGGAAACATCAGGTGGAGCAAAGAGGTGGCGCTTGGGCGGCTTGTCCGCCCCTCCCTCTCTATCCGTTAGGATAGATATATCCGCTTCTGCTTCTGCTTCTCTAAGGCACCCTATAGGGGGGCTATCATTGGCTATAGGGGGGCTATGGGATGGTATAGGGGGGCTATTGTTCCCCCATCTGTTTTCAGCTCCCTTTTTCCCGCTCTCCACAGATTTTTCAAAATCCCTTTTCGCTTCGTCTATGTAAGGACGGATGACGCAGAACACGGTGAAGGCCTGGGCGGTCAGGCTACCAGCTGGAATGTCCTCACCATCGAAATAACGGAAAGCCGCTTTCAGTCCGGCTCCCGCCGCCCTGTCGCTGACGGATTCCATAACTGCCCTCTGATGAGAAAACATCTTCCACCAAGTGACACGCTTCTCTTTGCTCAATTACCCACACCTCTCCGCTCGTGCCCATGCTGGAACAGCCACTCGGCTTTCTGCCGCTCCTCCTGCTGCTCCGCCAGCTTGTCCAGGTCCACGGTGACAGTCACCTTGTCAGGTTGGCCGATCTCGATCACGGTGTACCCCTGCCGCTCGCACAGCCGCTCAATCAATTCCTTGGAGGACTGGCCTACCACCCCGGCGGCCCGCAGCTGGTCACGGGTCACGGTGACGGTTATTGCCTCCTCCTTGCCGGTCCGGTGGTCGTGAGCCACCACGGGGAACTGCCGCAGGGTCAGGTTGATTTGGTTCGTCACGCTGTATACACCCCTTTCAAATAGTCCATGAGCCGGTCAACGTCCACCAGCTTCTTCTTGCCTACGGGTACATGGGGCACCTTCCCGGTGTTGATTAGGCCCCGGATCGCTCGCAGCGTCACCGCCGTCTCCGGGTCCTCGGTCTTGATGACGGCAAGCGCCCCCTCCGCCGTCCGCATTCTTGGTGTGGTCATGGTTACACCTCCTCCAGCAGCTCCGCCGCCGTCATCACCGGCTCAGAGCTGCCCTTGTAAACGGTGTATGTAGCATGGACGGGTATTTTGCACGTGGTTTCCATTTTATGACACCTCCTGTTTGATGATATCGTGGCCCAGGACGGCCGCCAGCTTTTCAGCTGTCTCCCTGGAGCAGCTTTTGCCGTTCCGGACGGCGGTTACAGTTACCCGGCTGACGCCGGACAACTCCACCAGCTGATTGCAGTTCATGTGTCTCCGGGCCATTTCCGTGATAATGGCTACCCGGTCCATTGGTACTGACATTTGATTCGACCTCCGTTCATTATCATTTGCTTGGCACAATCAGTATATCACCAGCAAAAGCTAATGTCAAGTTAAGATATTATCTTTTGCTTGATTTTTCTCTCGCCGTGACGTATACTGCTAATGGGGTGATATTATGACCACTGGCCAACGTATACAGCAGGCCCGAAAAAAAGCTGGATTATCCCAAAAACAGCTTGGGGAAAAATTGGGTCTGTCAGCTTCAATGATTGGACAATGGGAAAATGATCTGCGTAATCCAAAACGAGAGACACTTGTAAAAATTGCACATGCTCTCGAAATATCTGCTGCTTATTTTCTTGGCTATATTAAAACTATTGAAGCCGCAGAAGCAGATTACTTTGAGAAAAAAATAGATGATGCTATACACGATGTTTTAGAAAAAATGTATGGCAAAAGGACAGAGAAAAAAATTTCAGGAGATGGGGATTATCTAATAGAAACGATTAACATTTATGGTTCCGGTGAAAATGCTATATCGATAGATGAAGATGGTATTTATTCCATTACTGAAGCTGTCAAAGGGGTTATCCGCTCCTTAGTTCATTGTATGGGAGAAAAACCCGAAGAAGTGATACGCCAATGGAATGAGTATTTTAATAGTGAGCAATATGAAGGTCTATGTGCATATTTGGATAGAAGAAAACAGGTACGAAAAATCGAAGAATTAGAAGAAATGTTAAGCCACATAAATCGGGAGTGCCCCCAGCCGCCCACAGAGCCCCCACAATCGCCCCCAGCGCCGCAGGAGGGTACAGATACCACCCAGGCTCCGGAGGGCACAGAGGAGACGCAGGAGGGGGAGTAGGGGATGAAATTTCGTCCCCATGATTAAGAAGTCGCCGAGGGCAATTTCGCTCTCAGTACCACTCACCCTAATTTGGTTTCCAAACAAGTTGGGATCACATTAGGGGTTTCTGCGCCGTCGCAACAAGTTGCGACGCCCAGCCGTTGGTTGCTATTAGCCAATTACTCAAAATTGAGTAATAGTCCAACGAGGTCATTTTTGCCCAGGTTGGAGCGAACTCATTTTTGAGAACGCTGAGCGAGGTCAAAAATGGATTCGCTTCTCCGCTCACCAAACCGAGGAGCAAAAAGCCCCAGGCCAGGACGGCCCAGGGCAAAAATTCACTCTGTAATCGGTATGTTTCATCATGTTTCGTATTCGTTTACCTGTTGACAAAATCAATACAAGCGGTTATACTGAGAATAGAAAGGGCGTTGCCGGTAGACGGCCAGCCCCTAAGACAAATTACTCAAAGAAGTAACCGCACTCTGTGGCTGGAGGGGCGGTTACTTCTTTTTACCCTGGATGAACAGGCCGCAGATACCGATGATAACCAGACACAACTGCAAGACCTCTGATGTACTCATTGGGCAGCCCCCCTTTCATAAGATCAGGGGGCAGAAGTCGCCCCCTGTCCGGGGACAAACCGCCTACCGCATGGCAACGCTGAAAGATGATTCTTTCCTGTTGACAGCATACCACATCATTTTCCAAAAAGCAATAAAAAACCGCCTGGAGTGCTGCTAACGCTCCAGACGGCAAATGCACAACAATACCAGGTCGCTAAACAAGGCACCCTTGCGCTCTTTTATGATAACATACCAGGGCCGGGGTTGTCAAATCAAGAAGGAGGATTTTCACAATGGCAACCTATACAAAGCGCGGCAACTCGTACCGGCTCCGGGCCTCCTGCGGGTATACCCCGGAGGGCAAGCAGATCATGAAGTCGAGGACATGGACGCCCACCCCCGGCACGACAGCGAAGCAGATTGAGAAGGAGCTAAACCGGCAAATGGTTCTCTTTGATGAAGAATGCCGGGGTTCTTCCCTCACCGATGGACACATCAAGTTTGAGACCTTCGCCGGGCAGTGGTTCAAGGAGTACGTGGAGAAGGCCCTGGGCAAGCGCACGCAGGCCAACTACAGGCAGCTGGCCCCCAGGATATACCAGGATATCGGCCACCTGTACATGGACAAGATCACGCCCAGGCAGATACAGAAATTTATTAACAGCCTCAGTGAACCGGGGGCCAACCAGGTCCACCCGGACCGGGCCCTATCCCCCAAGAGTATCAAAAATCACCTGTCCTTCATTTCCTCTGTGTTCGCCTATGCTATCAAAATGGGTATGCTCCAATATAACCCCTGCCGGGCGGTCACGCTGCCGCCCCTGGAGACGGGGAAGGAGAAGGTGTGCTATACCCTGGAAGAGGCCCAGGCATTCCTTGACGCCCTGGCCAGCGCCCCGATCCGGTGGCAAGTGTTCTTCTCTCTGGCCCTGTTTGGCGGGTTCCGCAGGGAGGAGCTATGCGGCTTTGAGTTTGAGGACTTCGACATGGAGCAGCACACCGTCTCTGTCCGCCGGGCCTCACTCTACACGCCCCAGGACGGCATTATTACAGCCCCCACTAAAACCACCAAGAGCCGCCGTACCTTGAAACTGCCCGCCTGGATATTCGACCTGGTGAAACAGCTCCGGGCAGAGCAGACCTTGCAGCGGCTGGCCCTGGGGGATCAGTGGCAGGAGTGTGGGCGGCTGTTCACAAAGCAGGACGGCTCCCCTATTGGCCTCCAGCAGCCCTATCAATGGCTCCAAGGGTTTTGTAGAGAAAAGGGTTTACCCTTCTATGGTGTCCATCAGTTCCGCCACCTGAACGCCTCGCTGCTGATCTACAACGGGGAGGATGTGCGCAGCGTGTCCGCCGCCCTGGGCCACAGCCAGACCAGCACCACACTAAACATATACGCCCACACTTTCGAGACAGCCCAGGCCCGCGCCTGTGACGCTCTGGCCGAAGCTCTGCCAGTAAAGTTTGGCCGTCGCAGGGCGTGAAATCTGGTCTTTGTTTGGTCGTTATACAGGCGAAAAACAACGACCAACGATGGTACAGCATGAAATACATAACGCCAGAAATGCAGTGATACCAATGGTTACAGCGTTTCCCGGTGGACTGTGTAACGTGGGATTCTCTTTTCAAGTCCTGTATCGTCCACCAGATAAACCCCTAGAGCCGCAAGGCTTTGGGGGTTTTCTCATGCCATTTTCAGAGCGTTTTCCCTTATTGGCCTATCCCGCAGAAACCGACTGAATAAACTGCTCCATACGGCTGGCACTTTCCCGGCGCATTTGGGCGGTGACGTGGCCGTAAACGTCCAGAGTAAAGGTCGCCGTTGCGTGTCCCAGGTTTTCATGGACTGTCTTAGTGTCGTCCCCGCTCTTTATCGCCGCAACTGCATAGCTGTGACGGAAGTCGTGAAATCTGATGCTGGGCAGTCCGGCTTCCGCCAGAAGCTTTTTCAGCTGCCGGTAGGCGTCCGTTGGACGGGTAGGTTTCTTAGGATTTAATAAATCGGGAAATATCCACTGCGTCAGTGCGGTTTCTTTTCGCTTCTGTAGAAGCTGGATTGTACTGCGGGGCAGCAGGATCGTCCGCTTCCCGGCGTAGGTCTTAGTGTCCCCCGCCTCCAGCGCACCGCCCTTTTCTGTTCGGATGGTGCGGCATATCTTCAGCGTCCCAGCTTTGCTGTCGAAGTTCTCCCATTTGAGACCGCAGATCTCGTCCCGGCGCAGACCGGTGGTCAACTCAGTATAGAAGAAGTCATACCAGAATTCGTCGGCTTTGATCGCTGTCAGGAAAATATCCAGTTGCTTCTCAGTTAGAATCTTCATCGGCTGACGAATCACCTTGGGCGGCTCCACCTCATCAGCGAGATTGACAGGAATGAGTCCCTGGTCTCTTGCTGCTTTGAGTGCGTGGTGGAGCGTGGTATGGATTCCGTGGACAGTGGTGCTGGAGAGTCCAGGACTCTGACCACAGCGAGGCTTCATTCTGCCATTTCGCTTCAAGGTATCATAGAGTTTTCGGAGGTCAGCTGCGGTCAACTGAGTGAGCGGTTTTGCTCCCAAGCGGGGCTTCACGTGGTTTTCCATATCCCTGCGATAGTGCTCCAGTGTGCCAGGCCGGAGGGGGACTGCCATTTGCTCCAGCCATGTGTCCATCCATTCGGTAAGGGTAATCCGACTTTGTTCTGTCAGGTCGATACCATGATAGGCGTCGATGCTCTGGTGTAGCTTTGCAGTCAACTCTTTTTGATTATCAGCGTAGACGTAGAGGAATATGGAGTCGCCGTTTTCTTTGTGGCCTACCACGATCCGTCCCTCCCAGAGTCCGTCGTCCCGTTTGCGCACCATGCCGTCGCCGGACGGTCTGCGCTTTGCCATTTGTTGCTCACCTCCAGTCCGAATATCTCCATCGTTGTCATCCATGCACTCCGCCATGATCCTGACACCCAGTCGGAAGCCCAGAATGAAATTTTCGGTTGCTGTGATGCTGTTGATCTCATGTTGGGATCGAACGAATTTTGTGAGGATTGTCTGCTCAGTTTCCCCCAATTGCTCCATGAGCTGTTTTTCGTAACTGGCGACACGAGCTATTGCCTTCTCCATCTCTGAACCAGGTGTCATCCTCTGCTCATTAGGTGTGATGTTGCCGTAGTAGAGATCCTCCAAGGTTTTTCTCATTTTACCTGCCTCCTTATCAGCAACACACAATACCCTAACCGGGCTTGAATAGACATCCCTTTTGTGCAGAGTTATCAAAAACTTATCATATTGGGAGTCGCCAATTCTCTTTGGAGACGGTGGTGCAGTTGACGGTTACCCCATCGACATCGTCCTGCTTGGGGTCTGCTCCTCATGGTCGTCCGGTTTGTGCCCCATGGCGATCCTCTTTTCTCTGAGCTGCGCCAGCCGCTTTCGGTCGATCTGGACTCCATCAGGGACAGCCGGGTGACAGACAGCATGATCGAGGGTGACTTTAGACTGTCCCAGCGGTCCAGGAAGAACTGAGCGTACTCGTTTCCTTGGACGGCTGACTGGGTGAGGTGCTCCAACCACTGTATCCCCAGTGCTTGGTCTTGGACTTCCGGGTCATTGGAAAGCAGGAGTTTCCCCAACTCATACTGCGCTGGTACATGGCCCTGCCGCGCTGACTGGGCGAACCAGTACTGAGTTTCTACGCTGTCCGGAATCAGGACCGGACCGTCCTGGTAGAGCCTGCCAACAAGATACTGTGCGCTGGAATCGCCACCTTCGGCTTTGCTGATGAGTTGTGCCGCCGCTTCATTCCTGTCTGCCATCGGAGCAGTGTCATCCTGAGTGGACATCCACAGCTCCCGGCAGTCGTATGACAGGTCAGAGGAATCTGTGGTTTCCTCCATCTCTTCGTCCTCAAAAATGACCTTGCCCATGCGGATGTTCTCCGCTTCATGAATGACTGCGTTCTTGATAGACCGAAACTCTTTCTGTTCAGAGAGCGGCGGACGCTGGCGCTCTGTCTCCGAGTAAAAATCTTCTATTTGACACTGGAGAGCTTACCAGACTTGATAGAATTCATCAATGATGGGCAGTTGCTCCATTTGATTGACGACCTTATCCACGGTTTTTTTCACCGCCTTGGGGAGGTAACTGTATTTTTTCTTTCCCTTCACTGCCTCCAACTGAGCGGCCAGTGTTACCATCAACAACTCCGCTTCCGAATGGCTGCCGATACTGGTCTGTATTTCCTGTACCAGAGTCTTCATTTCCTCTCTGGCCCTGCGCACCAGCTCATCCCTGGAGGCAGATTTTTGCTCGTAAGTGTGGAGCATCTCCTGTTTGAAAATATCATTGGTCAGTGCAGATTTGATTTTTTTGATGCCGTCTTTGGAGAGGTACGCCTGTCTCGGCTTCACTGACCACGCTATCATGTGGATGTGGGGGTGACTGCCCTCGTCGTGGAAGGCAGCATACCAGCGGAAGTCGCTGGGCTAGATATTCATGGCTGCGGCGATCTCATTGCGGTGAGCCCGAACCAGGTTGCGCCACTGAGCGGCGTGGTCGTATCCCAGTCGCTCGGCATCCTCACGTTTGAGGGAAATGATGTACGTCCAGATGTTGCCAGGGTACTCGTTCAGCTCTTTCATGGCGTCGTCCATATCTACGCTGTCCTCTACCACTGCCGCTGATGTAGGGACTCTTGACGATCAGTTTTGCCACTGATCATCACCTTCCACGCTGTTTTCCAGTTCTTTCACTTTCTGCTCAAAGGTCAACAGACCGTTGGTGACTTTTACATTCCTCACACTGTCTGAGCGCAGCTTTCGCAGGTAGTCCGCATCTATTTGAATGCAGTCAAGAAGATCTTGGTAGTGGGTGATGGCTCTCTCAATGAATTCGTTTTTGCTCCGGCTGCCGTCCAGACGATAGTCCCGTTCCAATCGGAACTCGGTGATCGGGGACAGCCGAATGGTCATTTTGTGTGTATTTTCTGTTTTGCTCATAGTATCCTCCAAATCGTGTGTCTGGTGCCAGGGAAAGGCCGACCGTTCTAAGCGCAAGACCTATCATGAGGTCAAACGCCCTTTTTTCTCTCTGGAATGAGGTCACCCCGTACCCCCGTAAACTGCCCGCACTGCGGGCAGAAGTGGCCAGCAGGGCGCCAACAAGGCGGCACGCGTTTATCCTGTTGCCGCAACGATGGTGTTGTAGCTGGGGTGGCAGGTGTGAGTTCGGCGGTCCTCAATCAGTAGCAGGTAGGCGTAGACCACAAACGCAGAGGGCGATAGTTTCAGCAGGAACAGTTCGTTGGGCAGAGTGAAAAATTTCTCGCTGGTGATGCACTGAACGTCCAGAGCAAGAGACCGTTCAGCCGTAACGAGTTCTTTGTCAACCAGAGCCCATCTCCTCCCCGGCGAAGCTGGACGTAAAAAAGTACGGCGTGATCGTCTCCTGCGGCGGCCGCCGGGGACTGTTGCTGCCTGATTTGGAGGGTGTGGACACGGTGGAGCAGCAGATCGACATCGCCCGGCAGAAGGGCGGCATCAGCTCCCGGGAGAAGTACACCCTGGAGCGGTTTGAGGTGGTGCGTCACACATGATTTGTGAACTGTGTTTTCATCACTGTGACCTGTCTGAGGGACAGACCGGCTTTTGCCGGGCCAGGGTCTGCCGAAATGGGGCCGTTGTCCCGCTGAACTACGGCAAGGTGACCAGCCTGGCCCTGGATCCCATTGAGAAAAAACCGCTGCGGCGGTTCTATCCCGGCAGTCGGATACTGTCCGTGGGCAGTTTCGGTTGTAACCTGCGCTGTCCCTTCTGCCAGAACTACGGGATTTCCATGTCCGGGGACGGGGAGCTTGAGACGACGGAACTGTCCCCAGAGTCATTGGTGAATAAGGCGCTGGAGCTGCGGCCCTATGGCAACATCGGGGTGGCCTACACCTACAACGAGCCGCTGGTAGGCTATGAATACGTCCGGGACTGTGCCGCTCTGGTTCACGAGAAACGAGAAAGGGATGCTCAACGTGTTGGTGACCAACGGCACCATTGAGGAGGCACCCTGGCGGGAACTGCTCCCGCTGATTGATGCCGCAAACATCGATCTGAAAGGCTTCACGCCCGAATGGTACCGGAGGCTGGGCGGCGATCTGGAGACGGTGAAACGCTCTATCACTCTGGTGGTGGAGCGGTGCCATGTGGAGGTGACTACCCTCCTGATTCCCGGTGAAAATGACAGCGAGGAGGAGATACGGAGTCTGGCTCGATGGCTGGTATCGGTGGATCGGAGCATTCCTCTGCACCTGTCCCGATTTTTCCTGCGGTATCGGATGACAGACAAGCCACCTACGCCAGTGGAGCGGGTGTACCATTTGGCCGATGCAGCGAGGGAGTATTTGTCCTTTGTTTATACAGGGAATTGCTAACATGATTTGGCGGTAAGCTCGAGCCCGTGAGCATTTCCGGGTGGAAAAATTTCAATCCACGCCACCCCGTGTGGGGGGCGACTTTATATAGCGTGACAGAGCCCTTGGGCTGGTTGCGATTTCAATCCACGCCCCCCGTGTGGGGGGCGACTGACGGCGGCAACGCAGAATGTGGAGGAATGTCTATTTCAATCCACGCCCCCGTGTGGGGGGCGACCCGGAATCACACAGACGGTGGACTACTCCAGAAAATTTC
>CAMTMZ010000012.1 GCA_947073765.1 uncultured Bacillota bacterium
GGGGTGTCCCGGCGGGGGGAGAAGGTGGCCCTTACCGTTACCGACACCGGCCTGGGCATCCCCAAGGACGACCTGCCCAAAATTTTCGACCGCTTTTACCGGGTGGACAAGGCCCGGTCCCGGGCGGCGGGGGGGACCGGACTGGGGCTGTCCATTGTCCGGGACACGGTGCGCCGCCACGGCGGCTGGGTGACCGCCCGGCCCAGGAGCCCGGAGGGCAGCCAGTTTACCGCCGGCTTTCCCTGGTGCGCGCCGGAGGAGGACGGAAAGGGGGCGGAGCAATGAGGAAAACAGGATGGCTTGCTGTTCTGCTGGCGCTGTCTGTGCTTCTGGCTGCCTGCGGCGGAGAGGGGCGTGAGACGCCGGAGGGGCCTGTGCTCTGGTTTTGCGCCGGTCAGGAGGACCACGGGCCCGCGCTGTCCCCCAGGGCCTATGACGGAGCGCTGCGGCCCGAAGCGCTGCTGAACGCTCTTCTGGCGGGACCCGGCCAGGAGGAGGGCCTGCGCTCCCCCTTCCCCCGAGGGGTTACCCTGCTGGAATGCGGGTGGGATGAGGAGCGGCCCGGAGTGCTGCTGGTAGATTTGTCGGAGCAGTACGGGGCGCTGGCGGATGTGTCCCTCAGTCTGGCGGACTACTCCATTGTGCTCACCCTGTCTCAGGTGGAGGGGGTAGAGGGGGTAGAGATTACCGCCGGGGGACGGATGGTCAGCTACCGCAGCCACCAGCTGATGAGCGCCGGCGAGGCCGTGCTGTGGGACGAGCTGGCAGACGGGCCGGCGGGCGCGCCGCCGCAAGACACTTGACAAATTCTGTATTTGTCTGTATTCTAAGGTCTATTCACAAGGAAAGAAGGCGTTTTCCATGAGCAATTACAAAATGAACACCAAATGTGTCCAGGGGGGCTATACGCCGGGCAACGGCGAGCCCCGGCAGATTCCTATTATCCAGTCCACCACCTTTAAGTACGCCACCGGCGAGGATATGGGCAAGCTCTTTGACCTGGAGGCCGCCGGTTATTTCTACACCCGCCTGCAAAATCCCACGAACGACATGGTGGCCGCCAAGATCTGTGACATGGAGGGCGGAACCGCCGCCATGCTCACCTCCTCCGGCCAGGCGGCCAACTTCTACGCCATCTTCAACATTGCAAACTGCGGGGACCACGTGGTGGCCTCCTCCACCATATACGGAGGTACCTATAATCTCTTCCATGTGACCATGCGGAAGATGGGAATTGATTTTACCTTTGTATCCCCCGACTGCTCGGAGGAGGAGCTGAACGCCGCTTTCCGGCCCAACACCAGGGCGGTTTTCGGGGAGACCATCGCAAACCCCGCCCTTACGGTGCTGGACATTGAGAAATTTGCCAGGGCCGCCCATGCCCACGGCGTTCCTCTGGTTGTGGACAATACCTTCGCTACCCCGGTCAACTGCCGGCCCTTTGAGTGGGGCTGCGACATCGTGACCCACTCCACCACCAAGTATATGGACGGCCACGGAGCCGGCGTGGGGGGGTGCATCGTGGACAGCGGCAAGTTCGACTGGCTGGCTCACAAGGAGAAGTTCCCCGGCCTGTGCACCCCCGATGACAGCTACCACGGCATCACCTACGCCGAGAAGTTTGGCCAGGGCGGGGCCTTCATCACCAAGTGCACCGCCCAGCTGATGCGGGACTTCGGTTCCATCCAGTCCCCCCAGAACGCGTTTTTGCTCAACCTGGGCTTGGAGAGCCTTCACGTCCGGATGCCCCGCCACTGTGAGAATGCCTTGGCTGTGGCCAAGTACCTGAAGGCCCACCCCAAGATCAGCTTTGTTACCTACCCCGGTCTGGAGGGTGACAAGTATTACGACCTGGCACAAAAATATATGCCCAACGGAACCTGTGGAGTTGTGTCCTTTGGCTTTAAGGGGGGACGGGCCGCAGCGGAGGCCTTTATGAAGCACCTGAAGCTGGCCGCCATTGAGACACATGTGGCCGACGCCCGTACCTGCACCCTGCACCCCGCGTCTACCACACACCGGCAGATGACGGACAGGGAGCTGGAGGCCGCCGGAATTTCCCCTGATCTGGCCCGTTTCTCCTGCGGCATTGAGGATGGGGACGACCTGATTGCAGACATGGAACAGGCCCTGAATCAGGTGTAATATGATAGAGGTGACGCTATGAAAAACGCTGGGACTGTGCTGATGTACAACTGCTCCGGGGAGGAGTTTTCTAAACTGAAGCAGATTTTTGCCATGCTCAGGCTGCGGATGCGGGTGGTGGAGCCCGACCGCTACCATGTCTGTCTGGATGAGCTGGCCCGGGGAGAGGGAGAGGCCGGAGAGACGGCCCCTCCGCTGCCGGAACCTATGCTGGTGTTCTGCTACCTGCCCCAGGCGCTGCTCAACCAGGTGCTGGAAGTAATCCGGGTGGCTAAGCTGCCCCCCATCCCCCTGAAGGCGGTGCTGACTGAGACCAACCAGGAGTGGGACACCCACCAGCTGTATGAGGAGCTGCTGCGGGAGCGGGAGGCCATTGCCGCGCAAAAAGAGGAAAAGGGATAAAATCTTGAAAAAGCCGTTGACAAATACTCCCGGGGACAGTATAATAAGCAGGCGGTCTGAAAATGACCGCACTTTGCGGCTGTGCTGGAATTGGTAGACTGGCAAGCTTGAGGTGCTTGTGTCCGGATGGGCGTACGGGTTCGACTCCCGTCAGCCGCACCAAAAGGCCGCTGCCTCCAACCGTACCCAAAAATTTGGATGTGATTGGTGATGGCGGACAGGAAATCCGTGAGTGCTTCGGCACCACGGATTTTTTGCTGTCCGGAGAGGACTGCTGTTTTAATATGTCCCGCCGCCGAGGTCCTGTGCTGATCAGGCGGGTTACACTGTTTGCGAAGGAGCGCGCGCTATGAATATCCAATGGTATCCCGGCCATATGACCAAAACCCGGCGGCAGATCGAGGCGGATTTGAAGCTAGTGGATGTGGTGGTGGAGATTATCGACGCCCGGATTCCGGCTTCCAGCCGCAACCCGGATATCGACGCCATCTGCGCCGGAAAGCCTCGGCTCATTGTCCTCAACCGGGCTGACCAGGCCGACCCGGCCCAGAACAGGGGATGGGGGACATATTTTCGGGAGAAGGGACACTCTGTTCTGGAGACGGATGCCCGCTCCGGCCGGGGGATCAATCAGTTCTCCGCTGTGGTCCAGGGGGTGCTCCGGGACCAGATCGCCCGCTGGAGGGAGAAGGGCCAGGTGGGCCGGGCCGTCCGGGCCATGGTGGTGGGGGTGCCCAACGTAGGCAAGTCCACCTTCATCAATAAGGTGGCGAGGAAGAAGTCTGCCAAGGCCGGCGACCGCCCCGGCGTCACCCGGGGCAAGCAGTGGGTTCACGTGGATCAGGGCCTGGACCTGCTGGACACCCCCGGCATCCTCTGGCCCAAGTTTGAGGACGAGGCCACTGGGATGAATCTGGCCTTTACCGGGGCGGTGAAGGACGAGATTATGGACGTGGAGACCCTGGGTTGCCACTTTATGGCTCTGCTGGGGGAGCGGTATCCCCAGGCGCTGGCGGAAAGCTATAAGCTGACCGAAATCCCCGCCCGGGAGGAGGGGGAGAACGACACGGCCTGGGGCTACCGGCTGCTTCAGGCCGCCGCCGCACGCCGGGGGATGCGTATCTCCGGCAACGAGCTGGACACAGAGCGCATGGCCCGGGTGCTGCTGGACGAGTATCGGGGCGGCCGGCTGGGCCGGTTTACGCTGGAGGCGCCGCCCGCTGCTGTAGAGGAGAAATAACCATGGACCGCTGGCAATACGAAAAAGAGGCTTTGGCGGAAGGCCGCGCCCTGGTCTGCGGCTGCGACGAGGCGGGGGCGGGGCCCCTGGCCGGGCCGGTGTACGCGGCGGCGGTGATTCTGCCAATCGGAGAGGATATCCCCGGCCTGGACGACTCCAAAAAACTGACGGAGAAGAAGCGGGAGAAGCTGTTTCCGGTGATTCAGGAGAAGGCGCGGGCTTGGTCGATAGCCTTTGTGGACGCCGGGGAGATTGATGAGACAGACATCCTCAGCGCCCGGATGAAGGCCATGCAGCTGGCCATTGACGGGCTGGCCCAGGCGCCGGATTTTGCCCTGATTGACGGCAACCGGGATCGCGGCAGGTCCGCTTCCATTGTCACGCCCCACCGGTGTGTGGTGAAGGGGGACAGTCTGTCCGCCTCCATCGCGGCGGCGTCTGTGCTGGCTAAGGTGAGCCGGGACCGGCACATGGCGGAGATGGCGCGGCAGTATTCCCAGTACCGATTTGAACAGCACAAGGGCTATGGGACAAAGCTTCACTATGAGCTGCTGCATGCCTATGGCCCCAGTCCCATCCACCGCCGGACCTTTTTGAAAAACCTGTGAGCGGGCGGGAGAGCGGACTGCTGGGCCGGTGGGGGGAGGAGCTGGCCGCCGGTTATCTGCGTGGCAGGGGATGCCGCATTCTGGCGGCGAACTGGCGGTGCCGCTTTGGTGAGATTGACCTGGTTGCGGAGGATGGAGATTATCTCTGCTTTGTGGAGGTAAAGCTGCGAAAAAATGCCGCCTACGGCAGCGCGGCCTCCTTTGTGGACCGCCGCAAGCAGGAGAAGCTGCGTGCCGCCGCCCAGCTGTATCTGCTCCGCCACGCCACGGATCTGCAGCCCCGGTTCGATGTGATTGAGGTGTATGCCCCGCAGGGAGAAAATACCCCTGAACCGAAGATCATACGCCTGGAAAACGCGTTTTAGGCGGGTGGAGGGGATGGCAGCAGGAGGTCTCCGGAGGATAATATTTATAAAAAACTTGACCATCGCCCAGAAAACTGGCATAATAGGACCCATCAATACGAACGTAAGGAAGGATCGATATGCGGTATATCAGCACGCGGGACAACGCCATTCAGTACACCGCCTCTCAGGCCATCGCCCAGGGGCTGGCCAAGGACGGGGGACTGCTGACGCCTTTTTATATCCCCAAGCTGCCGGGCAAGGCGCTGGATGATATGAGGGATATGGCCTACCAGCAGCGGGCGGTGTATGTGATGAAGCAGTTTTTGGAGGAGTTTTCCGTGAAGGAGCTCACCGATTATGCCAACGCCGCCTATGGACCGGACCGCTTTGACTCCCCGGCGGTGGCGCCGGTGCGCACGGTGGACGGAAATACCCACTGCCTGGAGCTGTGGCACGGCCCCACCTGCGCCTTTAAAGACATGGCTCTTCAGATGCTGCCCCATCTGCTGACCGCCTCCCTGGCCAAGACGGAGGAGGAAAAAACAGTGTGTATTCTGGTGGCCACCTCCGGCGACACCGGAAAAGGGGCCCTGGAGGGATTTAAGAATGTCCCCCGCACCAGAATCCTGGTGTTCTATCCCAAGGATGGAGTGTCCCAGGTGCAGCAGCTGCAGATGGTGACCCAGGAGGGGACCAACGTGGGGGTGTCAGCCGTGGTGGGCAACTTCGACGACGCCCAGACCGGCGTGAAAAAGCTGTTTTCCGATGAGGCGGTCCGCCGGGAGCTGGCGGCGAAGGGATATTTCTTCTCGTCCGCCAACTCCATCAACTGGGGCCGTGTGCTGCCCCAGATCGTCTATTACATCTCCGCTTACTGCGATCTGGTTCGGGATGAGAAGATTGCGGCCGGTCAGGCGGTGAATATCTGTGTGCCCACCGGTAACTTCGGCAACATTCTGGCCGCCTATTACGCCGGGGAAATGGGCCTGCCCATTGACCAGCTTATCTGCGCCTCCAACAGCAACAATGTGCTCACCGATTTTATTCGGGAGGGGGTCTACGACCGAAACCGGACGTTTTATAACACCGCCTCCCCCTCTATGGATATCCTGATCTCCTCGAACCTGGAGCGGCTTCTGCTGGCCCTTACCCAGGATCCGGCGGAGGTAAAGGGCTATATGACCCGGCTGAACGAGACGGGGCGCTATCAGGTGAGCGATAAGATCAGGACCCGGCTGCAGAAACGGTTTAAGGGATATTTCTGCGACGACCATGAGACCAAGCGGGTGATCCGGGGGATGTTTGAGAAAAACGGATACCTGATCGACACCCACACTGCGGTGGCGTTCTCCGCCCTGGAGCAGTACCGGCGGGAGACCGGGGATGACACCCCCGCCATTGTAGCTTCTACCGCCAGCCCCTTTAAGTTCTGCGCCAGTGTGCTGGAGGCCCTGGGAGAGACGGCCATCGCCGACGGCCTGGACGCGCTGGACCAGCTCACCGCCAAAACCGGCCAGCCCGCTCCGGCGCCGCTGGCGGGGCTGCGGGACAAGAAGGTCCGCTTCACCCAGGTGGTGGAGAAGGAGAACATGGTGGACGCGGTGCGCTCCCTGCTGGAGTGAGTCTATGGCGCTGCACGCGATTGGAGATACCCACCTGTCCCTGGCCGCCGGCAAGCCGATGGACGTGTTCGGCGGGGGCTGGGAGGGCTATGTGGAGAAGCTGCGGGAGGGGTTTCAGGCCGCTGTGTCTCAGAGGGATACGGTGGTGATCTGCGGAGATGTGTCCTGGGGGATGAGTCTGGAGGAGGCCAAGCCGGACTTTGCCTTTTTGGACGCCCTGCCTGGGGAGCGCAAGCTGCTGCTGAAGGGCAACCACGACTACTGGTGGACCACCGCCAGCAAGATGCGGGCCTTTTTCGCGGAAAATGGCTTTGCCACCCTGGATATCCTCCACAATAACTGCCACTTTTATGGCAAAACAGCCCTGTGCGGCACCCGGGGCTGGTTCTATGAGGAGGACCGGGGGGAGCACAGCACCAAGGTATTTAATCGGGAGCTGATTCGGCTGGAGGCGTCGTTAAAGGCGGCGGGAGAGGGAGAGAAGCTGGCCTTCCTCCACTACCCCCCCCTGTATCAGGGGTACCGCTGTCAGGAGATTATTCAGCTGCTGGAGCGGTACGGCGTTTCCCTGTGTTGCTATGGCCACCTCCACGGGGGAAGCCACCGGCTGGCGGTGACCGGACAGCAGGGAACTGTGGAATATCGCCTGACTGCGGCCGACTATGTTGGCTTTCAGCCCGTCAAATTGCTGGATTAGAGCGCCCGGGAAAAATAAATTAGGAAAAAATAAGGAAAATTTCAAAATTAGACTGTTCAAACGGCCGCGTATCTGGTAGAATATCGTGGCGAAAGTAAAAGGGCCCGCCGCCGGCACCGGCGCGTGGGACCGACAGGAGGAAATTGACAGATGAAGGTCACCAGTGTTGAGAAGAAAGAGAAGAGCACCGTAGAGCTTACCATCCAGGTGGAGGCCGGCGTTTTTGAGGCTGCCGTCCAGAAGGTCTATCTGAAGAACAGGGGTAAAATCAACGTCCCCGGGTTCCGCAAGGGCAAGGCTCCCAGAAAGATTATTGAGGGCATGTACGGCTCCGGCGTGTTTTATGAGGACGCCGTCAACGAGTGTTACCCCGCCGCTTACGATGAGGCGGTGAAGGAGCAGGGCCTGGACGATGTGGGCTATCCCAAGATGGAGATTGTGGAGGTGGGGAAAGAGGGCTTCACCTTTAAGGCGCTGGTCTCTGTCCGTCCCGAGGCCAAGCTGGGTGAGTACAAGGGCCTCGCCGCCGCCATGGAAGAGGCGAAAGTGACCGAGAAGGATATTGACGAGGAGCTCAAGCCCTATGTGGAGCGGGCTACCCGGCTGGTCAGCGTGAAGCGCAAGGCCAAGAAGGGTGACACCGCCGTGATTGACTTTGAGGGCTTTGACAACGGCACCCCCTTTGAGGGCGGCAAGGGAGAGAACTATGAGCTGAAGCTGGGCGCGGGCATGTTTGTCCCGGGCTTTGAGGAGCAGGTTATCGGTATGAAGGCGGGGGAGGAGAAGGATCTTGACATCACCTTCCCCGAGGATTACCACGCCGATCTGGCCGGCAAAGCCGTGGTCTTTCATGTGAAGGTAAACGAGGTGAAGGAGGCCCAGGCCCCTGAGGTGGACGATGAGTTTGCCAAGGACGTGTCTGAGTTTGAAACTCTGGCTGACTTCCGCAAGGATCTGGGCGACAAGCTGCTGGAGCGGAAGAAAGTCCAGGCCCAGGCGGACTTTGAGAATGCCGTGATGGAGCAGCTGGTGGAGGGGATGGAGTGCGAGATCCCCGACGGCATGGTGGAGGTGCAGGTGGACCGCCTGATGGATGACTACGCCATGCGCCTGCAGAGCCAGGGCATCGGCATGGACCAGTATATGTCTATGATGGGGATGAACGCCGACATGATGCGCGCGTCCGCCCGGCCCGCCGCCCTGAAGCAGGTGCAGACCGAGCTGGCCCTTACCGCTGTGGTCAAGGCGGAGGATATCCAGATATCCGATGAGGAGTACGAGGCTGAGGCCGCTAAGCTGGCGGAGCAGTACAACATGCCGGTGGAGCAGGTGAAGGCGATTATCCCCGTGGAGGGGCTGAAGAAGGATCTGGCTCTGCGCAAGGCCAGCGAGCTGGTGATCTCCAGTGCTGTGGCCGGTAAGGCCAAGAAGAAGGCTGCCCCTAAGAAGTCCGCCAAGAAGGAAGAGGAGGGCGAGGAGAAGCCCAAGCGCGCCCGGGCCAAGAAGAAGACCGAGGAGCCCGCTGAGGAGTAAAGCGGCATAACGTCCCGGGGCGGTTTGGGCTGCCCCGGGCGCATGCGTATATAAAACGGAATGAACTGCCCGGGTTGCGGGTATAATCTGGTATCTCAACTGAAAAAGGAGTATCAACATGAGCTTAGTTCCCTATGTAGTAGAGCAGACCAACCGGGGCGAGCGGTCCTACGACATCTTCTCCCGCCTGCTCAACGACCGTATTGTCATGCTGTCGGAGGAGGTCAATGACACCACCGCCTCCCTTATTGTGGCCCAGCTGCTGTATCTGGAGGCCCAGGACCCGGACAAGGACATCCAGTTCTACATCAACAGCCCCGGCGGCTCTGTTACCGCCGGCATGGCAATTTACGACACGATGCAGTATATCAAGTGCGACGTGTCCACCATCTGCATCGGCATGGCCGCCTCTATGGGCGCTTTCCTGCTGTCCTCCGGGGCCAGGGGCAAGCGGCTGGCCCTGCCCAACGCCGAAATTATGATTCACCAGCCCTCCGCCGGCACCCAGGGACAGATCACCGATATGGCGATTCACCTGCGCCGGCTGGAGATAATCAAGAAGCGGATGAATCATATCCTTTCTGAGAACACCGGCAAGCCGATTGAGGTGGTCACCGCCGACTGTGAGCGGGACAACTTTATGACCGCCCAGGAGGCCGCTGAGTACGGCTTGATCGACAAGGTGATTGACCGGCGGTAATTTCCCAAAGTAAGCGAGGTGTATCCATGGCTATCAACGACGAGAGAAAGGTCCGCTGTTCCTTCTGTGGCAAGCACCCAGATCAGGTGAAGCGGATGATTGCCGGCCCGGGGGTTTATATCTGCAACGAGTGCGTCAACCTGTGCATGGAGGCGATGGGGGCGGAACCCCTGGTGCTGGACGATCTGGAGCAGTTCCCCGGGGACATTCCCGACGCGATCCCCACCCCCAGAGAAATCCACACTGTGCTGGATCAGTATATCATTGGGCAGGAAAAGGCTAAAGTGGCGCTGTCGGTGGCGGTGTATAACCACTATAAGCGTATCTATTTCGGCGGCGCTGAGGATGTGGAGCTGCAGAAGAGCAACATTCTGCTGATCGGCCCCACCGGCTGCGGCAAGACCCTCTTTGCCCAGACCCTGGCCCGGGTGCTGAAGGTGCCCTTCGCCATCGCCGACGCCACCACCCTCACCGAGGCGGGCTATGTGGGCGACGACGTGGAGAATATTCTGCTGCGCCTGGTTCAGGCTGCCGACTACGACATCGAGCTGGCCGAGCGGGGGATCATCTATATTGACGAGATGGATAAGATCGCCCGAAAGAGCGAGAATGTCTCCATCACCCGGGATGTGTCCGGCGAGGGGGTGCAGCAGGCCCTGCTGAAGATTCTGGAGGGCACGGTGGCCAACGTTCCCCCTCAGGGCGGGCGGAAGCATCCCCATCAGGAGTTTATTCAGATTGATACCCACAACATTCTTTTTATCTGCGGCGGCGCCTTTGACGGCATCGATAAGATTATTGAGAACCGGCTGGATAGACGGTCTCTGGGCTTCGGCGCTGAGATTCAGAGCAAGAAGGAGCGAAATGTGGGCCAGCTGATGAAGGAGATCCAGCCCCAGGATCTTCTGAAATACGGCATCATCCCCGAGCTGGTGGGCCGGCTGCCGGTGGTGACTACCTTGGAGTCGCTGGACCGGGATCAGATGGTGCGTATCCTGACCGAGCCCAAAAATGCTCTGGTGAAGCAGTATCAGGTGCTGCTCAGCTATGACGAGGTGGAGCTGTACTTTACCGCTGAGGCACTGGAGGCGGTGGCTGACCGGGCTGTGGCCCGTGAGATCGGCGCCCGGGGCCTGCGGGCTATCCTGGAGGAGGTCATGAGTCAGATTATGTATGACATCCCCTCAGACCCCACCATTGTTAAGGTGGCCATCACCGGGGAGTGTGTCAGAGAAGGCACCCCGCCCGACCTGACCCGGAATCCGAACCGCACCCAGCGGCCCAAGCTGGGCAAGGCGGCGGTGCAGCAGGTGGAGCAGTCTCCCCGGCGGGAGCGGGACCACGACTGGGCAGGATGACATAAGCATAAAATGTGCAGACGCCCCGCGCTCCCCCCACGGCGGGGAAGCGGGGCGCCTGTGTTACCTTGAATTTCCAGGAGAGGAAGTGAATGACCATGAGCAAAGAGTTTGACTTGCTCGACACAGCCACCATGCCTGCCATTGCGCTGCGGGGCCTGACGGTATTTCCAAACGTATTGATCCACTTTGAGGTGGCCCGGGAGGCCTCCGTTCGGGCCCTGGAGGCGGCTATGACCGCCGGGAGTCCCGTGTTTCTGGTGGGACAAAAGGATATCGCGGTGGAGGAGCCGGGGCTGAACGACCTGTATCAGGTGGGGACCATCTCCAATATCCGCCAGATTCTCCGGATGCCGGGGGACAATGTGCGGGTGATGGTGGAGGGGGTGGCCCGGGGCCGCCTGCTCCAGCTGCTGCGGAGCGAGCCCTGCCTGGAGGCGGAGGTGCAGAAGATTGCCGTGCCTGAGCCGCCCGCGCGCAATGGAGCCAAAACGGAGGCCTTGATGCGGGCAACCTATGACCTGTTTCAGGACTACGCGGAGCTGTCTCCCAAGCTGGCGCCTGACCTGATGGTCCATGTGCTGGCCAGCCAGGATCCGGGCCATATCGCCGACTATATCGCCCAGAACATCCCCATGCGAAACAGCGATAAGCAGGCTGTTCTGGAGGAGCTGCGTCCCGCCCGCCGGCTGGAGAAGCTCTACCGCCTGCTGGAGCGGGAGGTGGAGATTCTCTCTCTGGACCAAGAGATTCAAGAGCGGGCCAGGGAACAGATGAACGACCATCAGCGGGATTACTACCTGCGGGAACAGATGAAGGCCATCCAGACCGAGCTGGGGGAGGAGGCCGACGAGATTGAGGAGTATCGGGAAAAAATTGCCGGGGGCAAGTTCCCGGACCAGGTGAGGGAGAAGCTGAGCAAGGAGCTGGGGCGGCTGGCCAAGCAGTCCTATAGCTCCTCGGAGAGCACCGTTCTGCGTAACTACTTGGATATCTGCCTGGAACTGCCCTGGGGAAAGACGACCAAGGAGAAGTTGAATGTTTCCGCTGTGTCCAGGGCACTGGATCAGGATCACTTTGGACTGGACAAGGTGAAACAAAGGGTGCTGGAGTTTGTGGCCGTCCGCCAGCTTTCACCCGAGCTGAAGGGGCAGATTATCTGTCTGGTGGGCCCGCCGGGGGTGGGCAAGACCTCCATCGCCATGTCCATGGCCCGGGCCATGAACCGGAAGCTGGCCCGCATCTCTCTGGGCGGCGTCAGCGACGAGGCGGAGATCCGGGGCCACCGAAAGACCTACGTGGGAGCGATGCCGGGGCGGATCATCTCCGCTGTCAATCAGGCCCAGAGCTGCAATCCCCTGATCCTGCTGGACGAGATCGATAAGCTGGGCCATGACCACCGGGGCGACCCCGCCTCGGCCCTGCTGGAGGTGCTGGACGGGGAGCAGAACACCGCCTTCCGGGACAACTTTTTGGAGCTGCCTTTTGATCTGTCTCAGGTGATGTTTATCACAACCGCCAACACCACCGATACCATCCCCAGGCCTCTGCTGGACCGGATGGAGGTGATTGAGCTGGGCAGCTACACCGATGAGGAAAAGGTGCAGATTGCCAGGCGCTATCTGCTGCCGAAGCAGCTCAAGCGCCACGGACTGGGTAAAAAGCAGCTGAAGATATCCGACGGCGCCCTGCGGGAGATGATTTCCGCCTACACCCGGGAGTCTGGGGTTCGGGTGCTGGAGCGCCGCCTGGCTGCCATCTGCCGCAAGTCGGCGATGAAGGTGGTGTCAGACGCGGCTGAGACCGTGCGCGTGACGGAGCGGGACCTGGAGGAGTATCTGGGCGCGCCCCGCTACCATCCGGAACGCCAGGCCCTGGAGGAGCGGACCGGCGTGGTCAACGGACTGGCCTGGACTTCTGTGGGGGGTGAGCTGCTGGAGGTGGAGGTCAATGTGGTCCCCGGGACCGGCAAGGTGGAGCTGACCGGCAACCTGGGGGATGTGATGAAGGAATCGGCCCACGCAGCCCTCAGCTTTATTCGCAGTCAGGCTGAGCGGTTGAATATCTCCGCTGACTTTTATAAGGAGAAGGACATTCACGTCCACTTCCCCGAGGGGGCGGTGCCCAAGGACGGGCCCTCCGCCGGCATTGCCATTACCACCGCCATTGTATCTGCCCTCACCGGAACGCCGGTGCGCCGGGGAATCGCCATGACCGGAGAGGTGACCCTCCGGGGGCGGGTGCTGCCCATCGGCGGGCTGAAGGAGAAGACGATGGCGGCCTTCCGCAGCGGCATCAAAACAGTGATTCTGCCCGCCGACAACGCTAAGGACCTGGAGGAGATTGACCAGACGGTGCGCAAAGCCCTCCAATTCATTCTGGTGGAACGGGCGGACCAGGTGCTTGCCCATGCCCTGGCACACCCGGTGGAAGCTCCCGCCGCCCACCGCCGGGGCCGGCCGCGGAAAAATCCGGAGCTGTCCGGCTTTCCCACCGCTCCGCAGGGGAAGAACAGCTCACGGATGAGCCAGTGAGGAGGGGGGAGAAGTGGCTGTCAATTTACAGAAGGCGGAGTTTGTGCTGTCCGCCGTCTCCCCAAAAAACTTTATTCAGGACGGACTGCCGCAAGTGGCCTTTGCCGGGCGGTCCAATGTGGGCAAGTCCTCGGTGATTAACCGGCTGCTCAACCGGAAAAATTTCGCCCGGGTGGGGGCCGCGCCGGGAAAGACCGTCCACATAAACTACTTTAACATCGACAGGGCGTTCTACCTGGTGGACCTGCCCGGCTATGGCTACGCGAAGGTGTCCAAGGCGGAGCGGGAGAGGTGGGGCAGGCTGATGGAGGACTACTTTGCCCGGCCCGACCTGCTTACCCTGGGTGTGATGATTGTAGATATCCGGCACAGGCCCACCGATGACGACCGCACCATGTTCCAGTGGTTTCAGGACACCGGCTGCCCCCTGATCGTGGTTGCCAACAAGCTGGATAAGCTGAAAAAAAGGGAGATCGGCCCCAGCCTGCAGACTGTCCGGGAAACTCTGGGGCTGGGAGAAGAGAACACCCTCATCCCATTTTCCGCGGAGAAGGGAAACGGCAGGGAGGAGCTGCTGGGTGCTATTCTGGCGGGGATCGCGAAATAAATCCTGGAAAAGGCGCCGCATATGGATTGGTTTTTTGAAGGGACAACCGGCACCGCGGGGGGTGGCGGTTGTCCTTTTATCTTTTGCCCTTGTCTTTTCTCCGAAAAACTGGTATAATAACAGAAAAGATGAACCTAAAATGGGGAGGTGGGCCCTTGGAGGCACCCATTTACCACCTGGAAGGGGTGGTGAAGGCAAAAGAGGAGCACATGGAGGACTTTGTGGGACCCCTGGACCTGATCCTCCACCTGCTGAGCAAAAACAAGCTGGAAATTAAGGACATCCAAATTTCCCTGATCTTGGAGCAGTATATGGAGTGGATGAATAAACGCAAGGAGCTTGACCTGGAGGTGGCCAGTGATTTTGTGACGATGGCCTCCCAATTGGTTTACATCAAAACCAGAATGCTGCTTTCCCTTGATGACAAGGAGGCCATGAGCGAGATGGAACAGCTCATCGCCACCCTGGAGGCCCACCAGCGCAACGAGAATTACCTGAAGATTAAAGCGGTTCTCCCCGCTTTGGACAGCCGCTATCAGATTGGCCGGGACTATCTGACCAAAGAGCCTGAGGCAGTTCAGCCCGATAAAATATACCGCTATGTCCACGACAAGACGGATTTGATCCGGGCGGTGAACGACGTGCTGGGCCGGCTGGACAATAAGCTGCCTCCCCCGGTATCCGCGTTCCAGGGAATTGTGGGCCGGGAGCCCTACCCGGTTGCCGACAAGGCGGGGGAGATTATCAGGCGGCTGATTACCTTTGGAGTTACCCGGTTTCGGGCGCTGTTTAAGGGCAGCCGCAGCCGGTCGGAGGTGGTGGCCACCTTTTTGGCTGTACTGGAGCTGTGCAAGGCCCGCCGCCTGCTGCTGGCAGGTACTGAGTCCGACTGCACCGTCACCTGCACCCGGGAGGAGGGCGCGGTGGAGTTTACGGCGGAGAATTATTGAGGAAGGGAGCGCCTCCCATGGAGATCAAAGAACTGGAATCCGCCCTGGAGGGGGTGCTCTTTGCCGCCGGGGAGCCGGTGGCTGTGGAACGGCTGTGCCTGGGCCTGGAGGTGGACAGGCCCACCCTGGACGCGGTGGCCCAGCGGCTGATGGACCGATACAGCTATGACCGCCGGGGCATCCGCCTGGTGAAGCTGGATGCCAGCTATCAGCTGTGCTCCGCCCCGGAGTTTGCCGGATACGTCCGGAAAACGCTGGAGAGCCGAAAGCCGGCCCGGCTGTCTCAGCCTGCCCTGGAGGTGCTGGCGATTATCGCCTATTACCAGCCCGTCACCCGGGCCTATGTGGATCAGGTGCGGGGAGTGGACAGCTCCTATACCATGGGATTGCTGCTGGAACGGGAGCTTATCGAGGAGGCGGGGCGGCTGGCGGTTCCGGGCCGGCCGGTACAATTTAAAACCACCAAAAATTTTCTGCGCTCCTTTGGACTGGCCAGCCTGGAGGAGCTGCCCGAGCTGCCAAACCAGTCTCAGGAGGGCAGCCAGATGACCCTGGAGCTGGAGGCCAGCCTGAACCGCCTGCGGGAGGCGGAGAAGCTGCCTGAGCCGCCGGTGTCCCCGGCGGAGGAAGGATGAAGGCCGTCCATGTCCTGGCCGCTGTGGTCCTGGTTCTGCTGCTCATTGGGCAGGTCCGGGCAGGCGGCCGGGCGGAGTTTAACGCCCAGGGCTTTTTCCTCTGGATTCGGGTGGGCCGGTTCCAGATACAAATACTCCCCATGAAGCCGAAACCGAAAAAAAAGCCGTCCCCCCCTAAAAAACCAAAGAAGCCCAAAAAGGAGAAGCCCCCCACACCCCTTCCGGAGAAGGTGGGGGGTGCACTGGAATATGCCCAGGCCCTGCTCCCTGTGGGCCTGGAGGCGGCGAAGGGGATGTGGCGGGGCCTGCGGGTGGACGACTTGGAGCTGGAGCTCACCGCAGGTTCCCCCGACCCGGCGGACGCGGCTATGCTCTACGGCCGGGCCAACGCCGCCCTGGGGGCGCTGTGGACTCCCCTGACCAGGGCTTTTCATGTAAAGGACGGCCGCGCCCGGGTGCGGCTGGACTTCGATGCGCCCGGCGTGACGGTGTATGGCACGGCGGCCCTGTCCATCAAGATTGGCACGGCGGTGTGGATTGGTCTGCGGGCTGGCGTGAAAGCGCTGATGGGTATACTTGCCGCGCGGAGGCGGCTGAAAATAAAACGACGGCAGAGAAAGGCGGCATGACCTATGGAACAGGAGAAAAAAAACTCCCTGGGAGAGCTGATGAAAATTACCATGGAGCATATCAAGACAATGGCCGACGCCAATACCATTATCGGCGCCCCCATCCGGGCGGAGGGAGTTACCCTCATCCCTGTGTCCCGGATGTCTTTCGGCATGGGCGGCGGCGGCACTGAGTTTTCCACCAAGGCCGGGGCCAGCAGGGAGGGCTTCGGAGGGGGCAGCGCCGCCAGCGCCAAGCTGGAGCCGGTGGCCTTCCTGGTGGTCCGGGAGGATGGCAGCGTGAAGCTGCTTCCGGTGGCCCCGCCCCCCGCCACCACGGTGGACCGGGTGATCGAGACGGTGCCTGAGGTGGTGGACAAGGTAACGGGATTTATCGAGAGCCAGCAGGAAAAAAAGGCCCGGAAGGAAGCTGAGGAGGATTTTGCTGAGTAAAAAATTTTCCTGAAAAGAAAGGCGGAAGCCGCCGCATACTAACACCATCGACGAAAAAAGAGGGTGGCATGAATGAAGCGGCTTTTTTCTGTGTTGTTGGCCGGGGCTCTGCTGTGGGGGCCAATATTGGAAGCGGAGGCGGAGGGGAGTGCCCCGCCTGACGTCTCCGCCGCCAGCGCTGTGGTGATGGACGGAGACACCGGCCGGGTGCTCTATGAAAAAGACGGCAAAGCCAGGCGGCTGATTGCCAGCACCACCAAGCTGATGACTGCCCTGGTGGCCCTGGAGTCGGGACACGATTTGGAGGAGAAGGTCGCCATCGCCCCCCAGTGGACGGGGGTGGAGGGCTCCTCCATCTATCTGCGTCCCGGGGAGGAGATCACTCTGGAGGCCCTGCTGTATGGACTGCTCCTGCGCTCGGGCAACGACGCCGCCCTGGCTGTCGCCGGCCACTGCGGGGGGACAGTGGAAAATTTTGTGAGGCGGATGAACGACAAGGCCCGGGCGCTGGGGATGGAGGACACCTCCTTTGCCAACCCCAACGGGCTGGATGATCCGGCGCACTACTCCTCCGCCCGGGACATGGCGATTTTGGCCCGGGCCTGCCTGGACAATGAGGCGCTGGCCAAAATCGCCGGCACAAAATCGGTCACACTGGGCTGCCGCACCTTTACCAACCACAACAAGCTGCTGTGGCGGTACGAGGGCTGCTTGGGGCTGAAAACCGGCTACACCAAAAAGGCGGGGCGGACCCTGGTATCCGCCGCGGAGCGTGACGGGGTTACGCTGATCTGTGTGACGCTCAACGCCCCCAGCGACTGGGCTGACCACACCGCTCTGCTGGACTGGTGCTTTGCCCGTTATCAGAGCCGTGAGCTGTCCCGGGCGGGGGAGCATGTGGGGCAGCTGCCTGTCTCAGGGGGGCTGGCACCGGTGTGCCCTGTTATGGCGGCGGACAGCCTGCGGGCCGCGCTGGCCCCGGGGGAGAGGCTGGAGGCGTCTTTTGTGCTGCGGGAGGGAAAGCTGTCCGCCCCGGTGGCCCGGGGGGCTCCGGTGGGGGAGATTGTGTATTATGTTGACTCTGTGGAGCTGGCGAGGGTGCCGCTGGCTACCGGGGAGGACGTCCCGGACATACAGGCGCCGAAGGGGGGATTCCACCTGTGGAGGAACGGATTCAAAAACTGATTTCTGCCTGTGGGCTGGCCTCCCGCCGGGCCGCCGAGGGGTGGATCGCTGCCGGACGGGTAAGCGTCAATGGGGAGAAGGCCCATTTGGGTGACCGGGCGGATCTGGACCGGGACACCGTGCTGGTGGACGGCAGACCCCTTCGGCCCGGAGGCGGACGGACCTACCTGATGCTGAACAAGCCCCGGGGGTATGTTACAACCCTCTCCGATGAGAAGGGGAGGAGGACTGTATCTGATCTGGTGGCCGGCTGCGGGGCCCGGGTGTGGCCGGTAGGAAGGCTGGACATGGACTCGGAGGGACTGCTGCTCCTCACCGATGACGGAGCCCTGACACATCAGCTGCTCCACCCCAGCCACCAGGTGGAAAAGGAGTATCTGGTATGGGTGACGGGTAACGTGAACAAGGCGCTGCCCATCCTGTCAGCCCCCATGGCGCTGGATGGAGAGCTGCTGGCGCCCGCCCAGGTGCGCCGAGGCCGAGACAGCGGCGGAGTGCATCAGCTGTCCATCACCATTCACCAGGGGAAAAACCGCCAGGTACGGCGGATGTGTGCCCAGGCCGGGCTGGAGGTGCTGCGCCTGAAGCGGGTGCGGGAGGGGGCTGTGTCGCTGGATCGGGGGCTGAAGGCGGGGCAGTGGCGGTCTCTTACCGGTGAGGAGTTGTTAGAGCTTACCAGGCCGCTAAGCGACAGTTGAGAGATTTTTGCGGATGACGTTACGAAGCGTCTGCAAAAATCTCTTGCGTTTTTCCTGGGAATCAAGTATGATAAAAACGTATTCGACAGGAGGGTGAGGGCCATGGGCCGGGATATTTTGACTGTCATCCAGGAGAAGATGCATACCTTTTCAAAGGGGCAGCGGAAGATTGCCGGTTTTATCCTGGACTCCTACGACAAGGCCGCCTTTATGACGGCCAGCCGCCTGGGCAAGCGGGTAGGGGTGAGCGAGTCCACTGTAGTCCGCTTTGCCTTTGAGCTGGGCTACGACGGCTATCCGGATATGCAGCGATCCCTGCAGAAGATGATCCGCAACAGGCTGACCACCGTGCAGCGCATTGAGGTGACGAAGGACCGCCTGGGGGGACAGGACCTGCTGTCGATGGTGCTTCAGTCAGACATTGACAAGATCCGCATTACGCTGGAGGAGCTGGACCGGGAGAGCTTTGAGCGGGCGGTGGACGCCATTGTGTCCGCCCGGAAAATTTATATTATTGGCGTGCGCTCCTCCGCTGCCATCGCCTCCTTCCTACACTTCTATTTCAACCTTATATTTGACAGCGTGGTACTGGTTTCCGCCAACACCTCCAGCGAGATTTTTGAAAGCCTGCTCCGGGTGGGGGAGGAGGATGTGGTGATTGGCGTCAGCTTCCCGCGGTACTCCAGCCGCACCGTGCAGGCCATCAGCTTTGCCCGGGACCGGGGCGCCACTACCGTGGCCATTACGGACAGCGAGGCCTCGCCGCTGGCCCCAATTTCCAGCTACAGCCTGATGGCCCGCAGCGACATGGTCTCCTTTGTGGACTCCCTGGTGGCCCCGCTGTCTCTGGTCAACGCCCTGTTGGTGGCGGTCAGCCAGCGGCGCAATGACGAGCTGGCCAGGACCTTCCACACGCTGGAGGAAATCTGGGAGGAGTACGGAGTATATGAGAAGGTGCCCGAATGAGCGGGAATGAAATCACCGTAATTGGAGGGGGAGCCGCCGGGATGATGGCGGCCATTACCGCCGCCCGGCTGGGGGCGCAGGTCACCTTGGTGGAGCGAAACCAGAAGGTGGGACGTAAGCTGTATATCACCGGCAAGGGCCGGTGTAATGTGACCAACCACTGTTCCCCAGAGGAAGTGCGGGCCAATATTCCCCGCAACGCAAAGTTTCTGTACAGCGCCCTGGAGCGCACTCCGCCCGCCTGGGTGGAGGAGTTCTTTAAGGGGCTGGGCGTTGCGTTGAAGGTGGAGCGGGGAAACCGGGTATTCCCCCAGTCAGACCGGGCAGCTGATATCATCGACGCTCTTTTTATGGAATTGAGACGGCTGAAGGTGCCGGTGCGGCATGAACGGGCAGCCGAACTCAAGCTGGAGGACGGCATGGTGTGTGCCGCGGCGCTGGAGGGGGGCGGCGTTCTGCCCTGTAAGGCGGTGATTTTAGCCACCGGCGGGATGTCCTATCCCGCCACCGGCTCTACAGGTGACGGCCACCGCATTGCGGAAGAGCTGGGACATACAATAGTTGACATAAAACCGTCGTTGGCGCCGCTGGAGTCGCCGGACGCTTTCTGCGCCAAAATGCAGGGCCTGGCCTTGAAAAATGTGGTGCTTACGGTGAAGAACCAGAAGAAAAAGATGGTATACCAGGAGCAGGGAGAACTGCTGTTTACCCACTTTGGCCTGTCTGGGCCGCTGGTGCTGTCCGCCAGCGCCCATATGCGGGACTGGGAGGGGGCGCGGTATACCTGCGCCATTGACCTGAAGCCCGCCCTGGATGAGGCCGCCCTGGACGCCCGCCTGGTGCGGGAGCTGTCCGGCGGGGCCAACAGGGATATGGGCAACCTGCTGGGCGCCCTGGCTCCCCGGATGCTGGTGCCCGTGCTGCTGGAGCGCTCCGCCATCCCCGGGGAGAAAAAGGCCCACGACCTGACAAAACAGGAGCGCCGCCGGCTGCTGGAGCTGTTCAAGTGTTTTTCTGTGGCGGTGTCCGGACCACGGCCTGTTGAGGAGGCCATTGTCACCGCCGGGGGTGTGAAGGTATCTGAGGCGGATCCCAGGACCATGCAGTCCAAGAAGGTCCCAGGCCTGTTTTTTGCCGGAGAGCTGCTGGATGTGGATGCCTACACCGGCGGGTTTAACCTCCAGATCGCCTGGGCCACCGGGCGGGCCGCCGGGGAGGGCGCGGCGGCGTTTATAGATCAGGCTGCGACGTAATTTCTGTGCGCACGTTCGGTGTGACGACAGATTATCTGCGGGGCAGAGAAGCGTAAAATCTCCCCTTGGAAAAGTGGCATGAATGAAGCAAGAACGGAGCGATCGGCGTGAGTTTTAAAAGCGTTGCCATAGACGGCCCCGCCGGGGCGGGAAAGAGCACCCTGGCCCAGCGGCTGGCGGAAGCGCTGGGCTTTTTGTATGTGGACACCGGGGCGATCTACCGCACGGTGGCTCTGGCGGTTCTGCGAGCGGGAGCGGATCCGGGGGACGAGGCCCAGGTGATTCCGCTGCTGGAGGGGCTGGACGTCCGGATGGGCTACGGGCCGGACGGCGGACAGCGGATGTATCTGACCGGGGAGGATGTGTCCGAGACCATCCGGGAGCACCGGATGTCGGGCGCGGCCTCCAAAGTGTCCGCCCTTCCGGCGGTGCGGGCCTTCCTGCTGGACTTTCAGCGCCTGCAGGCCCGGGAACACAACGTGGTTATGGACGGCCGGGACATCGGCACGGTGGTGCTGCCTGGAGCGGATGTGAAAATCTTTCTTACGGCGGCGCCAGAGGCCAGGGCCCGCCGTCGGCTGCTGGAGCTGGAGCGGCGGGGGCAGGCGGCGGATTTTGACGCCGTTCTCCGGGACATCCGGGAACGAGACCGCCAGGACGAGACACGGCCCATCGCCCCGCTGAAACAGGCGGAGGACGCTGTCCGGGTGGATACTACTGATTTGAATTTGGAGCAGAGCCTGGCGGGACTGCTGGCTTTGGTAAAGGAGAAGATCGCCCTGTGAGTGAAGAGGCAACAGTCAGGAAAACGACGCCCAAGGAGACGGCGGAACGGCGTATGAAGCGAATGGATTGGTTTTTTCATCTGCTGTACATCATTATCTGGCCCTACTTCCGGCTGATCCACCCGGTGCGGGCGGTTGGCCGGAAGAATATCCCGGAGGGCCCGGCGGTGATCTGCCCCAACCACACGACCGCCGGGGACCCGTTCTATGTGGTATTCGCCTTCGGCTACCACTGGCCTATGCGGGCTATGGCCAAGGCGGAAATTATGCGTTTGCCCTTTATCGGCTGGATCCTGGGAAAAGCGGGGGTGTTCGGCGTGGACCGGGACACCACCGACGTGAAGGCGGTGCGCACCGCCATGAAATTTCTCAAGGAGGGCGATAAGCTGCTCATGTTCCCGGAAGGCACCCGGGTGCGGGGGAATGAGGACGTTCAGGCCAAGGTGGGGGCGGCGCTTTTCGCCACCCGAACGGGGGTGCCCCTGCTGCCGGTGTACATACAGCGCAAAAAAAAGCGGTTCCGGCGTAATACTGTGGTGATCGGGGAACCCTATTATCCGGAGTACGAGGGGCGAAGGCCCTCAGCGGAGGAACTTCAGGTGATGGCCCGGGACCTGATGGACCGGGTGCAGGCCCTGGGGGAGGGCATAGGATGAGAGAGATCGCGCTGGCCCGGTCCGCAGGGTTCTGCTACGGTGTGCGCCGGGCGGTGGAGCTGGCGGAGGAGAAGGCGGACCAGGGCGTCCCCTGCGTGATGCTGGGCTCCATCATCCACAACCGGGATGTGATGGACCGCCTGGCGGCCCGGGGACTTCGGGCGGTGGAGCAGCCTGAGGAGGTCCCCGCCGGCTGCGCCGTAATCATCCGCTCCCACGGAGAGAGCCGGGCTGTCCACGAGGACTTTGCCCGGCGGGGCATAGAGGTCTTTGACGCCACCTGTCCCAACGTCACCCGCATTCATAACATTGTGTCTCAGGCGGAACGCCGGGGCCGCCGGCCTGTGATTGTGGGGACCCCGGACCATCCGGAGGTGCTGGCGATTGCGGGGTGGTGTAAGGCTCCAGTGGTTGTTTCTGGGGAAAAAGATTTGGAGAAATGGCTGAAAAATGGGGAAAATCGCAACGATTTGCCCCTAACATTTGTTTCTCAAACTACCTCCACCAAGAAAATTTGGGACAATTGCGTGAAAAAAGCAAAAAAACTATGTACAAACGCAGAATTTTTTGATACAATATGCGGAGCGACGTCCAAACGCCAGGAGGAGGCCCGCCAGCTGGCCGCCCGGTGCGGCCTGATGGTAGTGGTGGGCGACAGGCAGAGCTCCAACACCAGGCGCCTCGGGGAGATCTGCCGGGAGTCCTGTCCTGAAGTCCTGCTCGTGGAGCGGGCCGGGGACATCGATCTCAACCGGCTGCCTCAAGCGGATATGGTCGGCATCACGGCGGGCGCATCTACGCCCGCGTGGATAATAAAGGAGGTCATTGACAAAATGAGCGAAGAAATCTTAGAGATGGACAAGTCTTTCCAGGAGATGCTGGAGGAGTCGTTCAAAATTTTGAATAATGGAGATAAGGTTACCGGCACCGTTGTGGCCATCACGCCCACCGAAGTCCAGGTTGAACTGGGCATCAAGTACCCCGGCTACATTGCCCTGACCGAATTGAGCGACGACCCCACCGTGAAGGTTGAGGACATTGTGAAGGTGGGCGATGAGATCGAGTCCATCGTCATGCAGGTCAGCGACCGGGACTGCCTGGTGAAGCTGTCCAAGCGCCGCCTGGACATCAACAAGGGCTGGGAGGAGATCGAGGCCGCCCGGGAGAATGAGACCGTTGTCGAGGGCTTTGTTACCGAGGACAACAAGGGCGGCGTGGTAGTGTCCGTCAAGGGCGTGCGGGTGTTTGTCCCTGCCTCCCAGACCGGACTGCCTCGGGAGACCCCCATGAGCGAGCTGCTCAAACAGAAGGTCCGGCTGGTTATCACCGAGGTCAATCGGGCCCGCCGCCGGGTGGTGGGCTCCATCAGCCGTGTCACCCGCGCCGAGCGGGCCGCCGCCGCGGAGAAGGTCTGGGCCGAGATTGAGGAGGGCAAGCGCTACACCGGAACGGTAAAGTCTTTGACCTCCTACGGCGCCTTTGTGGACATCGGCGGCGTGGACGGCATGGTCCACATCTCAGAGCTGTCCTGGAGCCGGATCAAGCATCCCTCTGAGGTGGTTAAGGTGGGCGACACCGTGGAGGTGTACGTCATCTCCGCCGATAAGGAGAAGAAGAAGATCTCCCTGGGCATGAAGGATCACAGCCAGGATCCCTGGACTGTGTTCACCACCACCTATCAGGTGGGTGACACCGCCAACGTGCGCATCGTCAAACTGATGACCTTCGGCGCCTTTGCCGAGGTGGTTCCCGGTGTGGACGGTTTGATCCACATCTCTCAGCTGGCCGATCACCGGGTAGAGAAGCCCGGCGATGTGGTGACTGAGGGCGACAAGGTGGACGTGAAGATCACCGATGTGGACATGGAGAACCAGAAGATCTCCCTGTCCATCCGTGCCCTGCTGGAGGAGCCCGCCGATGAGGAGGAGGCTCCCGCTGAGGAGTAACCCTGCGGAAAATAAGCCCGGCTGCCAGGCAGCCGGGCTCTTTTTTTGCGTTTGCAGGTGAAAAATTTGGAAAAGTAGGGAGAAAATTTTTGAAAATCCCGGTTTTTCCCTTGCAAAAATAGGATAAAATTGTTATAATATAGATAGTTGAAACGGATAGAAATGGAAAAGGCCGAGAGTCGGATGAGAGAAAGTGAGGTTGCAGGTGTTCCAGATCGGGGATAAGGTGGTCCATCCTATGTATGGGGCGGGCGTGGTGGAGAGCATTGTCCGGAAGACGGTGGACAACGTGGCGCGGGATTATTACATCCTCCAGCTGCCCAACCGCTCTATGGTGGTGATGGTCCCCACGGAGAATTGTGAGGAGATCGGTGTGCGTCCGGTGGTGGACCAGGAGCAGGCCGACCGTGTGCTGGCCGCCATCCCCGCGATCCAGGTGGAGATGACGGCGAACTGGAACCACCGCTACCGGGAGAATATGGAGCGGATGAAGAGCGGCGATCTGTTTGAAGTTGCCCGGGTGATCAAGGGACTGACCATTCGGGATCAGAGCCGGGGCCTGTCCACCGGGGAGCGAAAGATGCTTCATTCCGCCAGGCAGATCCTTATCTCTGAGATTGTTTTGTCCAAAAGCGTCAGCTATGAGTCGGTGGAGGAGGAACTCAATACCGCGCTGGTATAAACGCAGAAGATGCGGGGCGGCTTTTTTGTTCCGAATAGGAATGAAAAGGCCGCCATATGTTTTATCAGGGAGTGATCATTTATGGCAGGCCTGTTATCGCTGTTTAAACGGAAGAAGGATGAGGAGCCCCGCTGTTCTGCGGTGATTGTCTCCGCCGGCCTGGCCCGGCGGATGGGCGGGGTGGACAAGGTTCTGGCCCCCCTGGGGGAGCTGCCGGTGCTGGTGCATACCCTTTACGCCTTTCAGGACTGCCCCGTCATTCAAGAGATCATCGTAGTGGCCCGGGAGGATCTGGTGGTGGAGGTTGGCCGGCTGTGCAGGGAGTTTAACCTGGACAAGGTGCGCAAGGTGATTGTGGGCGGCAGGGAGCGCATCCATTCCGTTCAGGCCGGCCTGGGGGAGATCGACCCGGAGGCGGACTTGGTGGCCATCCACGACGGGGCCCGCCCCCTGGTGAGCCAGGAGATTATCCGAGACACAGTGACCCGGGCCGCCTTAACCGGCGCCGCCGCCCCCGCCGTTCAGATAACAGACACTGTGAAGCGCACACAGGACGGCCTGGTGGAGGAGACGCTGGACCGCTCCCAGCTCTGGGCGGTACAGACCCCGCAGGTTTTTGAGGCAGGGCTCATCCGGGGGGCTGTTCAGAAGGCGATTGACGACGGCGAGCTGCTGACCGATGACTGCGGGGCGGTGGAGCGGCTGGGGATGAAAGTGACCCTGACCAGCGGCAGCCGGGAGAATATTAAAATTACCACCCCACTGGATTTGATTCTGGGGGAGGCCATCCTCCAGGCCAGGGTGGAGGAGGGGCTGTGGAGATGCAGAGAATGAGGATAGGACACGGCTACGATGTGCACCGCCTGGAGGAGGGACGAAAGCTGATTCTGGGCGGGGTGGATATCCCCTGGGAGCGGGGGCTGCTGGGCCACTCCGACGCCGATGTGCTTGTCCACGCCGTAATGGACGCGCTGCTGGGGGCGGCCGGCCTGGGGGACATCGGGAAGCACTTTCCGGACGCCGACCCCGCCTACGCCGGGGCGGACAGCTTGAAGCTGCTGGAGCATGTGACCGGGCTGCTGAGGGAGCGGAGCTTTGCCGTGGGCAATGTGGACGCCACGATTCTGGCGCAGAGACCCAAGCTGGCACCCCATATCCCGAAGATGCGGGACAACCTGGCCCGAGTGATGAGGGTGGAGCCGGCGCGGGTCAACGTGAAGGCCACCACGGAGGAGGGACTGGGCTTTACCGGTTCCGGCGAGGGGATGGCTGCCCACGCGGTGGCGCTGATTGAGCAAATATGAGCAAAGCCCGGTGCGTACGCACCGGGCTTTTGTGGCTTTTGCCGCCTTGCCAAAGGAGGTTTTTTGAATTTGGCAGTTACCGTCGTACAGGAGGTGAGTCAATGTCCTCAAGGCCGAAGCCCGAACATTCCAAGCTGCCGCGCTTTGAGATGCGAATGGATGGAGAGGCCGCAGAGAATGCGGGCGGCCTGGGTGTGGTCCGGGTATCTGGATGAGGCGGGGGAGAAGGCGGAACGGCTGCCGGCGGCAGTGTCAGCGCCCCGGATGAGTGCATAAGCTGGTTACGAGAGGGGAACGTTAGGTTCCTCTCCCGGCTATTTCTGCGGGGCGGATAAGCTCCGCCCCAGGAAAGGAACTGTGCCATGCTCTATTATCTGATTGTATGCCGCTCTCTGACCTATGCCCAGCGCACCGCCGCGGCACTGGAGCGGGCGGGCATCACCGCCCGGGTGCTGCGCTCCCCCAAGAGCATTTCCGGTGAGGGGTGCAGCCACTCGGTGAAGATATCCCAGCGCAACCTCCCCGACGCCTTACGGGTGCTCCAGCGGGTTGGACTGACCCCGAAGCGGGTATATATTACCGCCGGAGACGGCAGCTACCAGGAGGTGGCCCTGTGATTTATCTGGACAGCGCCGCCACCACCATGCAGAAGCCCGCCGCCGTGGCCGCCTCTACCGCCTGGGCTGTCAATCACCTGGCCAGCCCAGGGCGGGGCGGGCACCGCCCCGCTATGGCGGCGGCGGAAAAGGCCTTCGCCTGCCGGGAGGCGGCAGCCCGGCTGTTTCATGTGAACGACCCCGAGCGGGTGGTGTTCACCTTCAACGCGACCCACGGCCTGAACATTGCCATTAAGACTTTGGCCCGGCCGGGCAGCCGGGTGGTGGTGTCCGGCTACGAGCACAACGCCGTGACCCGTCCCCTGCACGCCCTGGAAGCCAGCGTCCGGGTGGCCCGAGGGCCCGTTTTTGATCAGGAGGCCGCGCTGGAGGCCTTCCGCCGGGAGCTGGACCGGGGGGCGGACCTGGCGGTGTGCAACCATGTGTCCAACGTATTTGGCTTTATCCAGCCTATTGAGGAAATCGCGGCCCTGTGCCGGGAGAGGGAGACGCCTTTGATTGTGGACGCCTCCCAGTCCGCCGGCTGCGTGCCCCTGGACTTCGAGTCGCTGGGGGCCGCCTTTATCGCCATGCCTGGCCATAAGGGGCTGTACGGCCCCCAGGGCACCGGGCTGCTGCTGTGTGGAACTGACCCCGCCCCCCTGCTGGAGGGCGGTACAGGCAGCGAGTCCAGGCGGCAGGCTATGCCTGATTTTCTCCCGGACCGGCTGGAGGCGGGCACCCACAATGTGGCCGGTATTGCCGGGCTGACAGAGGGACTGCGATTTGTGGAGCGCCGGGGGGTGGAGCGTATCGCGGCTCAGGAGGCGCGGCTCATCCGCCGCATGGGAAAAGGGCTGCGGGCCATGCCCGGTGTGGAGGTATTTCAGAGCCGGGAAGGGGAAGTCCAGGCCGGGGTGCTCTCTTTCCGGATAAAGGGGCGGGACTGTGAGGAGCTGGGAGAGGAGCTGGGGCGCCGGGGGATTGCCCTCCGGGCCGGTTTGCACTGCGCTCCCCTGGCCCACGAGACTGTCGGCACCCTGGAGACAGGCACCCTGCGGGCCAGCGTGTCCGCCTTTAACACAGAGGGGGAGATTGATAAATTTCTTCAGACCCTCCGAAAGCTGGGACATTCCTGAATCCTCCAAAGCCCCCCTGAGAGGGGGGGCTTTTTGGGGCCTGGGGGCCTGATTGTTCATAAAATTTTCATGTTGGAATTTGTCTTAACGGTTGCCAAACTGTTGGAAATATCGTATAATACTACGATGATGGCTTTCACGCCCTGTGAGAGGAAACGAGGTGAGCCCTGTGGCAGAAGTGATTCGAGATATCCATATGTTCTGGCAGTCTAATTTTCCCCTGCTCCAGCTCCAGCTGACCGATATTTTGGATATTGCCATTTTGTCCGCCGTGATCTACAAGCTGCTGTGGATGCTGCGCAAGACCAGCTCGGGCCGGGTGATGCGGGGTCTGCTGATTCTGCTGCTGGCGATGGCGCTGTCCTCCGCCTTTAAGCTCACCGCCACCAGCTTTTTACTGGATAAAGTGGTATATTGGGGAATTGTAGTGCTGGTAGTGCTGTTTCAGCCGGAGATTCGCCGCTTTTTGGAACGGATGGGAAGCGGCCGGCTTGGGCTGGTGTTTGCCTCGACAAAGGAGGCGGGCCAGGAGATGGAGACCGCCATCACCCAGACCGCGGAGGCGTACACAGACCTGTCCCGGGATAAGGTGGGGGCTCTGATGGTGTTCGAGCGGCAGAATCTGCTGGACGACGTGATCAAAACCGGCACCGCCCTGGACTGCGGCGTGTCCAGCGAGCTTTTGAAGAACATATTCTGGAACAAGGCTCCCCTCCACGACGGAGCGGTGATTGTTCGGGACGGCCGGATTGTGGGCGCGGGCTGTATGCTCCCCCTGTCGGGCAACGTAAATCTGAGCCGGGACCTGGGGATGCGCCACCGGGCCGGAATCGGCATGAGCGAGCACTCCGACGCGGTAGTGGTGATTGTCTCGGAGGAGACGGGCTCTATTTCGGCCGCCGTGGGGGGGATGCTCAAGCGGCATCTGGCCCCGGAGACCCTGGAGCGGCTATTGCGCAATGAGCTGCTCAACGACAAGCAGGATGAGAAAAAGGGCGGCCAGATCCCCCTGGTGGGCCTGCTGCTGGGAGGCGGCAGGAAGGAAGAAGGTGACAGGCTATGATGGGACGGCTGAGAGAGAGCCGGTGGGTTTATATTCTGCTGTCCATCGTGCTGGCCGTTATTTTTTGGTTCTATGTGCGCGCGTCGGTAGACCCCACCGGGATTACCTCGATTCATAACGTGCGGGTGGACACGGTGGGAACCAGCGTGCTGGCCAGTCAGGGGCTGACCATCGCGGATATCACGCCGCAGACGGTGGAGCTGCGGGTGGAGGGCCCCACCAGCGTGCGCACTGAGCTGCTCCGCCGGCGGAGCAGTCTGTCTGTGGTGGCGGACGTCTCCCGCTGTGTGGAGGGGGAGAATACCGTGCGCTACAAGCCCTCCTGGCCGGAGAATTTTAACGCGGAAGAGCTATATGTGCAAGACCAGGAGCCGGCCAGCATCACCGTGGTGGTGGAAAAGCTGTTTGCCAAGCCCTTTGATGTGCAGTTCCAGCTGGAGGGCAAAGTGACCAAGGGCTATCAGATGGGCACCCCCGCCGTTGAGCCCGCTTCCGTGATTGTAAGCGGGCCGGTGGAGCAGGTGAATCAGGTGGACAAGGTGGCCGCCATTTTGAGGGCGGAGGAGCTGAGCGAGCGCTTTGCCGGCGACCTGCCCCTTACTCCCCTGGACAAGCAGGGCAATCCCCTGACCGATCTGGAGCTGACACTCAGCGCTGAAACGGCCTATGTGGTGGTGCCGGTGGTGATGACCAAGGAGGTCGAGCTTACGGTCAACCTTCTGGCCGGCGGCGGGGCCACCAGTGAGGACGCCGAGAGAGTTATTGAGCCTAAGACAATTGTAGTTTCTGGCGCTGAGGCCGATTTGGAGGGGCTGGAGGAAATTTCTTTGGGCAGCATCGATCTGTCGAATGTGGTGGGGACCAATACGTTTACCTTCCCGATCGCGCTGGACTCCAGTCTGACCAATGAGAGCGGACTGACCACGGCCACCGTGAAGGTGACGGTGGAGGGGCTGGATACCGAGGTGTTTGCTGTATCCAATATTCGGACCATTAACCCTCCGGATGGATACCAGGTGGATGTGGTGACCCAGAGCGTTTTGATAACGGTGCGGGGACCTGCGGAGGACCTGGCGAAGATTGACGCCAGCCAGTTCCAGGTGGTGGCGGACCTCTCCGCCATGGCTGTGGAGGGCTCCCGTCAGGTGCGTGCCAGGGTCTATCTGAACGGCACCAGTACGGTGGGCGTGATAGGCGAATACACTATCTCCGTGAACGTGAGCAGATAAGCGAGGAAATACCATGGTTCAAAACGCGATTGTAAAAAAAATTGTCCGGGAGGGGGTGGCGGAGGTGTCGCTCCTGCGGCAGATGGAGTGCGGGCTGCACTGTGACGGCGCCTGCGCCGGCTGCACAGCCAAGCCCCCTCAGGAAATTCTGGCTTTGGCCTCCAACAGCATCGGAGCCAGGCCTGGGGATTTTGTGGAGGTGGAGCCCTCAGGAGGACACAACTACAGCACCTCGGTGGTGGTTTTTCTGCTGCCCTGCGTGGGGCTGGGGCTGGGCTACGCCCTGGGAATGAATCTGCTGCGCCTCAGCGAGCTGACCGCTATGGTGACGGCTGTTCTGGGACTGGCTGTGGGTTTTATCCCCGCCGTACTGATGAACCGGGCCATTGCCCGCAGCGCCGCCCCGGAGTTCGCCATTTTGAAGCGGCTGCGGTGAGGGGCGGGGATGTTCGGCTATGTGCGCCCCTTCCGTCCGGAGCTGAAGTGCAAAGATTTTGACCTGTACCGGGCTACCTACTGCGGTCTATGCCGCTGCCTGCGGCGGCGATACGGGCTGATCGCGCCCATGTTCCTCAATTTTGATTTTACCTTTTTGGCACTGCTGCTGTGGGAACCGGAGGAGAGCTTTGCCCCCTGCCGGGGGCGGTGCCACGCCAATCCGCTGCGCAGGCTGCCCATGTGTCAAGACAGCCCAGCTCTGGAGCTGGCCGCCGATGAGAGTGTGATTCTGGCTTGGTGGAAGCTGCGGGACTCGGTGGAGGATGAGGGCTTCTGGAGCGGGATGGGCGCCCGGGGATTGTCCGGGCTGCTGGGTCCCGCCTATCGGAAAGCGGCCCGCCGCCGCCCTGAGTTTGATGGAACTGTGCGGGTCTGTCTGGAGGAGCTGTCTGTTCTGGAGAAGGAAAACTGCCCGTCTCTGGACAAAACGGCGGACACCTTTGCCAGGCTGCTCCAATCTGCCGCCCCCGGGGAGGGGGAGCGGGGAAGGGTGCTGTCTCAGCTGCTGTACCACTTGGGCCGGTGGATTTATCTGGCCGACGCCCGAGACGATTTGGAGGAGGACAAGCTGGCCGGGCGGTATAATCCGGTATCAGCCCGGTACGGATCCGAGGGAGACGACTGCGCCTTGGGGCTTACCATGGACCAGTCTCTGGCTCTGATCGGGGCCGCCCTTCAGCTGGGGGAGTTTGGCTGCCGGAGGCCCCTGCTGGAAAATATCACCTATTTGGGGCTGCCGTTGGTGAAAAAGGCTGTCTTTGACGGCAGCTGGAAGGAAATAAAAAAACAAAAGATTTGGAGAAACGACACATGAGAGACCCGTACAACGTCTTGGGCGTCAGCCAGAGTGCCAGTGACGACGAAGTGAAGAAGGCCTACCGGGAGCTGGCTCGAAAGTATCATCCGGACAACTACCAGAACAATCCGCTGGCCGACCTGGCGGAGGAGAAGATGAAGGAGATTAACGAGGCCTACGACGCCATTACCAAGCAGCGGGCAGGCGGATACGCCGGGGCCTCCTCCGGAGGCTACAGCGGCTATCAGCGCGGCTACAGTGCCACTGACCCCACTTACGCCCAAATCCGCAATCTGATTAACGCGGGAGATCTGGGCCAGGCGGAGCAGCTGCTTTACGGTGTGGGGCAGAAGGATGGGGAGTGGTATTTTCTATCCGGAAGCATCGCCTACCGCAGGGGGTGGTTGGACGAGGCCATGCAGAATTACAGCCGGGCCGTTCAGCTGGAACCAAACAATTTGGAGTACCGCCAGGCTCTGAGTCTGATGCAGCGGGGCACCATGGGCGGCTACCGCCCGGCAGGCTACGGCGCCGGCCTGGATACTATGGACTGCTGCACCACCATGCTGTGTCTCAACTGCCTGTGTGGGGGAGGCCGCTGCTGACATGGCGAGGACGGATGGAATCCGGCATTTTCATACAGCGCTGGGGGGCGTGATGGCCGCGGGGAGCTTGGCGCTTTTATGGCTGGCCTGTGTGGCCCCTTCCGGGCGAATTGGGCTTACTGCCGCCGCCGGACTGTTTCCCATGGCCGCTGTGCTCCGCGGGGGCAGAGCGGCGGGGGGGCTGTGCTGGGCGGCCGCGTCTCTGCTGGGGCTGCTGTTGCTGCCCGACAAGGGGGTTGCCCTGCTGTTTCTGACATTTTTGGGACCGTATCCGGTGGTAAAGGGCTGGCTGGAGACCCTGGAGCGGCGGAGCGTGGAGTGGGGGCTGAAGCTGTGCTGGTTCAACTTGACGCTCACCCTGTTCTGGTTTGCCCTTCAGGAGCTGTTTCTGCCCAGGGCGCCGGATTGGCTGAGGGGCAGCGCGGTGCTGCTCTATAGTTTGGGAAGCCTGATTTTTGTGGCTTATGATATCGGATTATCCCGACTTATTACCCTTTTGCGTGCCCGATTTAGCGGCGTGAAAGGACATTAAGGAGAGTGAACGACATGGTAAAAAGCATGACTGGGTACGGCCGAGCGGAGAACACCTTCAACGGCTGTACCATTACTGTGGAGCTGCGCTCCGTGAATAACCGCTATCTGGACTGCAATGTTCGTATTCCCCGGCTGTACCTCTTCGCGGAGGACGCGATGAAGAGCCGGGTACAGAACACAATTTCCCGGGGCAAGGTGGATGTGTTTGTCACCTTAGACAGTACCGGGGCTGACAAGGTGCAGGTTTCAGTAAACAGGCCGGTGGCCGACGGCTATTATGCCGCCCTGAAGCAGCTGTCGGAGGATTACGGGCTGTCCGGAGAGATATCCGTGACGCTCCTGTCCAGGTTTCCAGAGGTGCTGCTGGCGGAGAAAGCGGAGGAGGATGTGGAGCGGCTGGCCCAGGACATCTGCTCCGTGCTGGACAAGGCCCTGGTTGATTTTGACCAGATGCGTACCCGGGAGGGGGAGCGGCTGAGGGAGGATATTCTGTCTCGGGCTGCGGTGATCGAGGATAAGGTGGGGCTGGTGGAGCGGCGTTCTCCCCAGACAGTGACGGAATACCGCGCGAAGCTGGAGGCCAGGATGAGCGAGGTGCTGTCCAACACTCAGCTGGACCCCGCCCGGATCCTTACCGAGGCTGCCATCTTTGCCGACAAGGTGGCGGTGGATGAGGAGACCGTCCGCCTGCGCAGCCATATCGGTCAGCTGCGGGAGATGCTCTCGAAGGGAGGGGCCATCGGGCGGAAGCTGGACTTCCTGATTCAAGAGTTTAACCGGGAGGCCAATACCATTGGCTCAAAGTGCAGTGATATTGAGATATCCGGCCATGTGGTGGATATCAAGGCGGAGATTGAGAAGATTCGGGAACAGGTGCAGAATATTGAGTGAGGGGCGGCGCCCTGTGAGAAATGAAGGGGGAGAGGCTGTTGCGGCTTATTAACATCGGTTTTGGCAGCCTGGTGTCCGCCCAGCGGCTGGTGGCGGTGGTCAGCCCTGATTCCGCCCCGATCAAGCGCATGGCGCAGGAGGCCAGGGACCGCGGACTCTTGATCGACGCCACTTATGGGCGAAGAACCCAGGCGGTTCTGATTATGGATAACGACCATCTGGTGCTGTCCGCCCTCTCCCCGGAGATCATTGCCGGACGGCTGGAGGGAGAGGAGCCAGGCGGCAGGGAGGAGGAGCCGTGAAAAAAGAGAGGGGCCAATTGATTGTGCTGTCCGGGCCGTCGGGTGTGGGCAAGAGCACAGTAATAGCCGAGCTGTTCAGCCAGCGGAATAATATTTATTTCTCTGTGTCCTATACCACCCGGCAGCCCCGGGTGGGGGAACAGGACGGCGTGAATTACAACTTTGTGGACCGGACAGAGTTTGAGCGGATGATTGCCGCCAATGAGCTGCTGGAGTACGCCGAGTATGTAAATAATTACTATGGCACATCGCTGAAGGCCATACAGCAGAAGCTGGAGTCCGGAGTGGATGTGCTGCTGGATATTGAGGTGCAGGGGGCGGCTAAGGTGCGGGCCCGCTGCCCTGACGCGCTGTTTATCTTCATTATTCCCCCCTCCTTTGAGGAGCTGTCCCGCCGCCTCCACCGCCGGAACACCGACAGCGAGGATGTTATAGCTGGCAGGCTGGAAAAGGCGAGGGTGGAGCTGAAAGAAATCCCCAGCTACGACTACCTGGTGATCAATGACAAAGTGTCTGGGGCTGTGGCGGAGATAGAGGCCATCCTCACCGCCGCGGAGTGCCGGGTGGAGAACCGGAAGTCTATTCTGGCGCAGTTTGCGTAAGAATATATTCAAAGGCGAATCATACACGCCCTCGGGCTGCTGACAGCCGCCCCGCGGAGTAATCATGAAACAAGTAAGGAGTCTTTTGCTATGATGCTGTATCCCGCAATGAAGGACCTTTTGGAAAAAGTACCCAGCCGATATGAGCTGGTGAACGTGGTGGCCTGTCAGGCACGCCGCATTGCCCGGGAGGCCGAGATGGCCGGCGAGCCCTTGGATGAAAAGCCGGTGAGCATCGCCATCCAGGCAGTGGCCGACGGCAAAATAGAGGCGAGGATAGAGGAACCGGAGCGGCCGGAGGCCTGACCGGCGGGGGGCGGCGCCCTCGCCGCCCTGTTTTATTGGGTTGATCCGGTGAAGCGGGCCGCTGAGAGCGGCGGCGCCCGCGTTTTGTGAGGCGGTGACAGTCATTTCCAGAAAAATAGCCAAGGTGGCTGTGGCCAGGGCGGTTTACGCCATCGATAAGCCCTACGACTATCAGGTGCCCCAGGAACTGGAGGAGCGCCTGGCGCCCGGCATGCGGGTTCTGGTGCCCTTTGCGGCGGGCAACCGGGGGTCGGATGGTATGGTGCTGTCCGTTCACGACGCGCCCTCCGCGGGACAGGCCCTGAAGTCTGTCCTGGCTGTGCTGGACGACCAGCCGGTGCTGGACGCCAGGGCAATTCAACTGGCCCTATGGATGCGGGAGCGGTATTTCTGCACCCTGTATGACTGTGTGAAGGCTATGCTACCGGCGGGGCTGTATTTTTCCCTGCGGGACCAAGTGGCCATTCAGCCGGGGGTGGACCGGGAACGAGCCTACGCCGCGGCGGAGGGGATGCCCGCTGCCGGGCAGCTGCTGGATCTGCTGTGGAGCTGGGGAGGAAAGGGCGACATGGAGCAGATTCGCCTTGCCTTTGGCGCCAAAGACCCCAATCCGGCCATCCGCCGCCTGACCCAGGCCGGTGTGGCAGCCCTAGAGACAGGGGTGCACAGGGCGGTAGGGGACAAGACGGAGAAACTGGCGGTGCTGGCCGTCCCGGCGGAGGACGCTATGGCCATGGTGGCCCCCAGACGGAAAACCGCTCCGCTGCGATTTGCGGTGACCGAGCTGCTGTGCGCGCTGGGAGCCGCTCCAGCCAAGGAGCTGTGTTACATTACGGGGGCATCCTCTCAGACGTTGAAATCTTTGGAGAAGAGCGGGATTCTTGTCCTGGAGCGGCAGGAGGTGTCGCGTCGCGTCGCCCTGGAGGAAGTGGAACCCGCCCCGGCGCCTGTGCTCAACGAGGAGCAGCAGGCGGCCTTTGAGGGGCTGGACACCCTGGCGCGCCAAGGGAAGCCCGCCGCCGCCCTTCTCTATGGGGTGACGGGCAGCGGCAAAACCCAGGTATACCTCCGCTTGATTGAGGAGACCCTTGCCCGGGGGCGGACAGCTCTGGTACTGGTGCCCGAGATTGTGCTTACGCCCCAGCTGCTGCGGATTTTTGCCGCTCACTTTGGCAAGCAGGTGGCGGTGCTTCACAGCTCCCTCCGGGCGGGAGAGCGGTATGACGAGTGGAAGCGAGCCCGCCGGGGGGAGGCCCAGGTGGTGATCGGGACCCGGTCGGCGGTGTTTGCCCCTTTGGATCATCTGGGGCTCATTATTCTGGATGAGGAGCAGGAGGGCAGCTATAAGTCAGAAAACACTCCCCGCTACCACGCACGGGATGTGGCCAAGTATCGCTGTGTGCAGAACGGCGCTCTGCTGGTGCTGGGGTCCGCCACTCCGTCGGTGGAGTCTATGTATCAGGCCCAGGAGGGCCGGATTGGGCTGTTTCAGATGAAAAAGCGGTACAATCAGCAGGCCATGCCCCAGGTGCTGATTGTAGACCTGAAGGAGGAGCTGCGCCAGGGTCGTGCCGGGTCTGTCAGCCTGGCGCTCCGCAGAGAGCTGGAGGAGAACCTGAGGCGGGGGGAGCAGACGATTTTGTTTCTCAACCGCCGGGGAGCTAACCGGATGGTGTCATGCGGTGAGTGCGGCCAGGTGCCCGAGTGTCCCCGGTGCTCCGTTAAGCTGACCTACCACTCGGTCAATAACCGGCTGATGTGTCATCACTGCGGATATTCCCGGCCCCTGCCCCCGGCCTGCCCCTCCTGCGGGGGGCTGCTGAACTTTGTGGGGATTGGCACCCAACGGGTGCAGGAGGAGCTGCTGGAGCTGTTCCCCTGGGCGGAGGTGCTGCGGATGGATACGGATACGGTCTCCGCCGCCCACCCCCATGAGGAGCTGCTGGAGCGATTTCGCAAGGAGCGTGTCCCAATTCTGGTGGGCACCCAGATGGTGGCCAAGGGCCTGGATTTTGAGAATGTCACCCTGGTGGGGATTATCGCGCCCGACTTGTCCCTCTATGTAGACGACTTTCGAGCCGGAGAGCGGACCTTCTCTCTGCTCACACAGGTGGTGGGCCGGGCCGGCAGAGGGGAGAAGCAAGGGCGGGCGGTGATTCAGACCTTTACCCCCAATAACGATGTGATCCGCTGTGCCGCCCGGCAGGATTATGACGGTTTTTACACGCAGGAGATTGAGCTGCGCCGGCTGCGGGGAGACCCGCCCTTTGGACAGCATGTGATAATTACCGCCTCCGGACTGGAGGAGGGGGCCGTGCTGAGGTGCTGCGCCCGGCTGCGCCGCACGCTGGAGCGGGAGCTGCCGGGGCTGCCCGGTTCATGGCGGCTGCTGGGCCCTGCCCCCGCCGCCGTCGCCAAGGTGAATAATCGCTATCGTTACCACCTGACGCTCACCGGCCAGCCGGACAGGACCTTTCGAGCCCTGCTTGCCTGTGTGCTGGCGGCGGCGCAGAGAGATAAGGAGAATAAGGGCGTTTGCGTCTACGCCGACGTGGATCCCTATAACAGTTAGTGAGGAGAAGGAAGAATGGCAATCAGGACGATTTTAACCCAGGACGATCCCGCACTGAGCAAGGTGTGCCATCCGGTGACCCGGTTTGACGAAAAGCTGGCCGATCTGCTGGACGACCTGAAGGAGACGCTGACCCAGGCCAACGGCATGGGACTGGCGGCTCCTCAGGTGGGAATCCTCCGCCGGGTGGCGATTGTGATGCTGGAGGATGAGAGCTATTTGGAGATGGTCAACCCGGAGATTGTGGCTCAGGAGGGAGAGCAGGCGGGCTGGGAGGGCTGCCTGTCTCTGCCCGGCATGTGGGGCAGTGTGACGCGGCCCGATTGGGTGAAAATCAGGGCTCAGGACAGAAACGGCAGCTGGTTTGAGCGGGAGGGAAGAGACCTGACCGCCCGGTGCTTCTGTCATGAGATCGGCCATTTGGACGGCCACATGTACACCGAGCTGACAGACCGGCTCTACACCGCCGAGGAGCTGGACGAACTTCTGGCGCAAGAGGACGATCAGGACGGTGATCCCAAGCGGAAAAGGAGAAAGAAATGAGGATCGTGTTCATGGGCACCCCCGGCTTTGCCGTCCCGTCTCTGGAGGCTCTGATCGGGGCGGGGCATCAGGTGGCAGGAGCCTTCAGCCAGCCGGACAAGCCTGTGGGCCGGCACCAGAACAAGCTTCAGCCCACCCCTGTCAAGATGTGCGCCCAGGCCCACGGGATTTCGGTGTTTCAGCCGGAAAAGCTGCGGGATGGGACTGCACTGGCAATCCTACAGGAGCTGGACCCAGAGCTGATTGTGGTGGCGGCCTACGGCCGTATCCTGCCGGATGATATCCTGGCCCTGCCCCCAAGAGGGTGCGTCAACGTCCACTCCTCCCTGCTGCCCAAGTATCGGGGGGCCGCCCCCATCAACTGGGCCATCCTTCAGGGAGAGGCCCAGACCGGCGTTACCATTCAGCGCATGGTCCGCAACATGGATGCGGGGGACATCATTCTTCAGCGTGCCACCCCAATCGGGGAGACGGAGGACGCCGCCTCTCTCTATGACCGGCTGGCCCAGATGGGGGGAGAGCTGGTGGTGGAGGCGGTAGCCCGGATCCAGGCCGGCACCGCCGTCTGCACCCCCCAGGACCACTCCAAGGCAACCCAAGCCCCCATGCTGTCCAAGGCGCTGTCTCACATCAACTGGACCCGCAGCGCTTGGGAAGTTCACAACCAAATCCGGGGGCTGGTTCCCTGGCCGTCAGCGACCACCGACGTGATTACCGGGGACACCATCAAGCTCCACCGCTCCTGCCTGCCCGGAAGGGCGGTATCCGCTTATCCCGGCGTCATTGTGGCGGCGGGGAAGGAGGGCATTGACATCGCCTGCGGTGACGGGAAGGTTCTGCGCATCCTGGAGCTCCAGGCCCCTGGTAAAAAGAAAATGTCCGCCGCGGATTATCTGCGGGGAAACCCAATTCAGATCTAAAGGAGGAAAAACGAAGTTTTTCCTTTGGATTCTTTTCTTTGTTCCCAAAAGAAAAGAATCGGAAAGGCCGGTGAGACGCATGGACGCCCGGGAGGTATCGCTGCTGACGCTGAACGACTGCCAGCGGCAGGGTGGATGGTCGGACGCTGTTTTGAAAAAGCGGCTGGCCGCCGCCGGCCTGGACAGCCGGGACGGGGCACTGGCCACCCAGCTGTGCTTCGGTGTGCTGCAAAACCGGATTTTGCTGGACTTCTACCTGTCTCACTTCTCCAACCTGCCCCTGAAGCGGATGGAGGGCAGGGTGGTGGAGGCCCTGCGGCTGGGGTGTTACCAGATGCTTTTTCTGGACAAGATTCCCCACAGCGCGGCGGTGAACACCTGTGTAGAGCTGACCCGAAAGCACTGCAAAAACCCCCGGGCGGCGGGGATGGTCAACGGTATTCTGCGCAGCCTGGAACGCAATCTGGAACATTTGCCTGCCATCCCTCAAACCGATCCGGTAAGCTACCTGTCCACCCTCTATTCCCACCCGGAGTGGCTGGTGGAGGAGTTTCTTACCGCCCTGGGCAGCGAGGAAAGCGCGAAGCTGCTCTCCGCCAACAATGGCCGGCCCCCCATCACCGCCATGGCCAACACCACGAAAATTTCCGTGGAGGAGCTGGCCGACTGCCTGGCGGGGGAGGGGGTTCAAATCCAGCACCATCCCTGGCTGGCCGACTGCCTGATTTTGTCCAAAACCGGGGGCCTGGAGGGGCTGACCGCCTTTCAGAAGGGGCTGTTCTATATCCAGGACCCGGCAAGCAAGCTGGCCGTGCTGGCCCTGGACCCCGGTCCGGAGATGAAAGTGCTGGACTGCTGCGCCGCGCCGGGAGGGAAGAGCTTTGCCTGTGCCATTCAGATGGGAGGCAGAGGAGAGGTGCTCTCCTGTGATCTCCACCCCCATAAAAAGAGGCTGATTCAGGCCGGAGCGGACCGGCTCGGTTTGCGGAATATCTCCCCGATGACCGCCGATGGAAAGTTGTTCCGCCCGGAATGGGAGGGCGCCTTTGACCGGGTGCTGGTGGACGCCCCCTGCTCCGGCCTGGGGGTGATCCGGAAAAAACCGGACATCCGCTACAAGGACCCCGTCCCCCTGGCCGGACTGCCTCAGGTACAGAGCGCCATTCTGGACAACGCCGCCCGGTATGTCAAGCCCGGCGGGGTGTTGGTCTATTCCACCTGCACGCTCCTGCGCCGGGAAAATGAAGATGTGGTTCTGGACTTTTTGTCCCACCACCCGGAGTTTGAGGCGGAGGGCTTCCGCCTGCCGGAATACGTAGGGGATGCCAGGGGCGGGATGTTCACCCTCTGGCCCCACCGGCAGGAGACGGACGGGTTTTTCATCTGTAAGCTACGCAGGGAGAGGTGAGACCTGATGGTTGACATAAAATCTATGACCCCGGAGGAGCTGGCCGTTTGGCTGAAGGAGCTGGGAGAGCCAGCCTTCCGGGCCAGGCAGATTTTCAAGTGGCTGTACCGGGGAGCTGTCTCCTTCGAGGAGATGACCGACCTGGCTAAGCCCCTGCGCCAAAAGCTGGAGCAGACTGCCCGGCTCATCCCTCCGGCAGTGGCCCGGAAGCAGGAGTCACGACAGGACGGCACGATCAAGTATCTGTGGCGGCTGGCCGACGGCAACTGCGTGGAGTCGGTGCTTATGCGTTATCAGCACGGCAACACCGTGTGCATCTCCTGCCAGGTGGGCTGCCGGATGGGCTGCGCCTTCTGTGCCTCCACCGTCGCCGGGAAGGTGAGGGACCTGACTCCAGGAGAAATGATTGATCAAGTTTTATTTACCCAAATTGAGAGCGGCGCGCCCGTTTCCAACATCGTTTTAATGGGAATCGGGGAGCCGCTGGACAATTTTGACACGGTTTTGCGCTTTTTAACCCTGGTAAACCACCCGGATGGCCTGAATATCGGTATGCGGCACATCTCTCTGTCCACCTGTGGTTTAGTGGAGCAAATTGACAAACTGGCCCGGTATGGGTTACAATTAACCTTATCGGTTTCTCTCCACGCGCCGGATGATGAGACCCGGTCCAAGATCATGCCAGTGAACAGAAGCGTAGGTGTGGAGAAATTGCTGGAGACCTGCCGGCAGTATTTTGCGAAAACTGGGCGGAGGATCTCCTATGAGTATGCCATGATTGATGGGGTGAACGACGCCGACTGGCAGGCCGACCTGCTGGCCAGGCGGCTGAAGGGCGCCCCGGCCCATGTGAATCTCATCCCTCTCAATGAGGTGGAGGAGAGTCCCCTCAAGCCCAGCCACCGGGTGGCGGCCTTTCAGAGGCGGCTGGAGGGACATGGCGTTACGGTTACCGTCCGGCGCAGGCTGGGCGGCGATATCGACGCCTCCTGCGGCCAGCTGCGCCGCAAGGAAATGGGGAAACAGGGGAGCGGCGGCCTTTGAAAGGCTGCGCTTGTTTTGGGCGGCGGCCGCCGACCCGGGACACAGACGTGACAAAGCAAGAAACGAGGTTGAACGCTATGCAGGTATGGGGAGTAACCGACCGCGGAGCGGTGCGCCAACAGAATCAGGATGCCTACGCGGCCCGTCTGCTGGAGGACGGCAGGGTGATTGCCCTGGTATGCGACGGCATGGGTGGGGCCCGCGCCGGCAATGTGGCCAGTACCATGGCGGTAGAACTGTTTATGGAGGAGTTCCTGAAGTCGTCCCCGGACGACCCTGTGGAGGAGCGGATGGGTCACGCCGCGTCAACAGCCAACCAGGCGGTATTCCACCGCTCGGTTCATGACGCGGACTGTGCCGGCATGGGTACCACCATGGTAGCCGTGCTGGCCTGCGGCCAGGAGGCGGTTATCCTGAATGAGGGAGACAGCCGCTGCTACCACATTAACACCGAGGGAATTGTGCTGGTTACCCGGGACCACTCCCTGGTAGAGGACCTGGTGGAGCGGGGCGAGCTGACAAGAGAGCAGGCCAGAACCCACCCCCACAAGAACCTGATTACCAGAGCGCTGGGGGCGGAGCCCGTGTTGATGGCGGACTGCTTCCGCCAGCCCCTGGCCGAGGGGGACTATTTGCTGCTGTGCAGCGATGGGCTGAGCAATGTGGTCAACGAACAGGAGATGCTCTATGAGGTGATCCACGGCGGAGAGGACGCCCAGTGTTGCCACCGCCTGCTGGATATTGCCCTGAGCCGTGGTGCGCCGGACAATGTGACGGCGGTGCTGGTGAAGCGTTAAAATAGGTAAGGAGGATATTTACCATGGATCAATACATCGGTAAATTACTCGATAATCGATATGAGATACTGGAACTGGTGGGAACCGGCGGCATGGCCAAGGTATACAAGGCCCGGTGCCACAGGCTGAACCGGCTGGTGGCCATTAAAATACTGCGGGAGGATCTGTCGCAGGACGCCGAGTTCCGCCGCCGCTTCCACGATGAGTCCCAGGCTGTTGCCATGCTGTCTCACCCCAATATTGTGGCGGTATATGATGTGAGCCGCTCCTCTGAGCTGGAATATATTGTGATGGAGCTGATTGACGGCATTACGCTGAAGCAGTACATGCAGAAAAAAGGCAACAAGCTCAACTGGAGAGAGGCCCTGCACTTCATTATCCAGATCACCAAGGCCTTGGGCCATGCCCACAGCCGGGGAATCATCCATCGGGACATTAAGCCCCACAACATTATGGTGCTGCGGGACGGAAGCGTGAAGGTGGCTGACTTTGGAATCGCCCGGGTGGCCTCCGGCGGACACAGCACGCTTACCCAGGAGGCTCTGGGCTCGGTGCACTATATCTCCCCTGAGCAGGCCCGGGGCAGTCACATTGACAGCCGCTCGGACCTGTACTCCGCCGGCGTGGTGCTCTATGAGATGATTACCGGCCGCCTGCCCTTTGAGGGGGATACCCCCGTATCGGTGGCGATCCAGCATATTAACTCCATCCCCCTGTCTCCCCGGGAGCTGGACACCACTATTCCGGAGGCCCTGGAGGTTATCACGATGAAGGCCATGGCCCCCAACCCGGATGACCGCTATCTCTCCGCCGATGAGATGCTCTCCGACCTGGAGGAGTTCCGGAAAAACCCCAATATCAATTTTGACTACAACTCCGCCGAGTTTGACCCGGAGGAGGTTCCGGAGAACGAGTACACCCAGATTCGGCCTGTCCACCAGTCCGGCCGTATGATACAGGAGCCCCGGTATGAGGGCGGCTATGAGGAGGAGTACCCCGTCCAGCGCCGCCGTGACCGCCGGAGGTATGAGGATGAGGAGGAGTATCCGCCTCAGCGTCGCAGCCGGTATGAGGACGAGGAGCCTGTCCGCCGCCGGGGGACCATCTGGCCCATATTTTTGGCTGTGGCTGCCGTGCTTCTTTTTGTGGGGATGGTGGTCTACTTTCTGTGGAATACCCTGTTTGCCGGTTTCTTTGCGCCCCCGCAGACACATCCTGTTCCTAATCTGGTGGGCCGGGTCTATGAGGAGATCAAGAGCGACACCGAGCTGCTGGCCGGCTTTATCCTGGTAGAGGGGGACACCGTCACCAACGACGCGGACCCCGGCACCATCATTGACCAGGACCCCAAGGGGGACAAAGAGGTGGGGGAGAACGTCACTGAAATCAAAGTGACCATCAGCGGCGGTCCTGAGATTATCCCCATGCCCGACTTGAGCGGTATGACGTATACCGACGCGGCCCCCTACCTGCGGAGCCTTGGCTTGAGGCCCGCTGTGCCCACGTATGAAAACCATGACACCATTGAGGAGGGCTTTGTGATCTCCTACACCCCCATGAAGGATGTGGAGCTGCCCCCGGGCACCGAGGTGCAGATTGTGGTGAGCAAGGGACCGGCGGATGAGCCCTTCCCCATGCCGGAGCTGGTGGGCAAAACCCAGGCCCTGGCGGAGAGTATTATCACCACCAGCAATTTAAAGCGGGGCAGAGTGGATCCCCAGTACGACGACACGGTGGAGGAAGGCAAGGTGGTCAGCCAGTATCCCCTGGCGGACGCGCAGGTCACGGAGGGCACTGAGGTCAACCTGGTTATCAGTCTGGGACCTGACCCCAGCACGCAGCCTCCGGTGATTGACCCCCCTGTCACTAACCCCACAGGAACGACCAAGACGGTGGAGGTTCCCCTGCACGGCTTTGAGGGCAGCGTTACCGTACGCCTGCTGATGGACGGAGCGGAGGTGGGCTATAAGATCGCTGACGCCAATATGGACACAGTGGTATCCTTTAATGTCACCGGCACAGGAACCAAGGTACTGTCCTACTTTATCAACGGTGAGGCCGTCGGCACAATCACTGTGAACTTTGACGAATGAGCCAAGGGATTATCCGAAAGGCCCTGAGCGGGTTCTATTATGTGGATGACGGGGAGAAGGTTGTGACCTGCCGGGCGCGGGGAAAGCACCGATATAATCAGCTCACCCCTCTGGTGGGGGATCGGGTCCGATTTACCGCTCTGGATGACGGCTCCGGCGCTTTGGAGGAAATTCTTCCCCGAAAAAATGAGTTCTACCGCCCGGCGGTGGCCAACATCGACCTGCTGGTGGTGGTGGCTTCCCAGGCTGTGCCCGTCACTGATCCATTCTTGATTGACCGGGTGGCCGCCATTGCCGCCGCCCGGGGATGCGAGAGCCTAGTGTGCGTCAACAAATGTGATCTGGAGTCGGGAGACAGCCTGGCCGCCATCTATGAACAGGCCGGCTTTCCCACCCTGCGGGTGAGCGCCCAGACCGGGGAGGGCATCGAGGACCTCCGCCGCAGCATTGCGGGGAAGGTGTGCGCCTTTACCGGAAACTCCGGGGTGGGGAAGTCCAGCATCCTCAACGCCCTGGAAGAGGGATTTGGGCTGGCCACCGGCGAGATCAGCGGCAAGCTGGGCCGGGGGCGGCACACAACCCGCCATGTGGAGCTGTTCCGGCTGTCCTGCGGGGCGCTGGCCGCGGACACCCCGGGGTTTTCTTCCTTTGACATGGATAAAATGGAGCTGGAGCGGAAGGAAAAGCTGCAGTTCTCCTTTCGGGAGTTTGCGCCCTACCTGGGCAGGTGCAGGTTTCAGGACTGCGCCCACGTGAAGGAGAAGGGGTGTGCCGTGCTGGAGGCGGTGAAGGACGGAAGGATTCCCCAAACCAGGCATCAGAGCTATGTCCGCCTGTATGAGCAGGCAAAGGCGGTTCCGGACTGGGAAAGGAAAGAAAAATAGTCTGAAAAAAGTGGCGCTGCCACTTTTTTCTTCAAGGAGAGAGACACGATGAATGAAATGATTCTTCTCAAGCTGGGAGAGATGGTGCTGAAAGGTCTGAACCGCCGCAGCTTTGAGGATAAGCTCCAGGCCAACATCTACCGCCGGCTCAACAACCTGGGCCAGTTCCGGGTATATACCCGGCAGTCCACTACCTATGTGGAGCCTATGACGGAGGAGTGCGACATGGACGGCGCCTGGAAGGCACTGACCAAGGTCTTTGGCGTGGTGGGGCTCAGCCGGGCCCGGGCCTGCGATAAGGACAAGGACGCCATCCTCTCTGCCGCACGGGAGTATTTGGGTGAAAAACTCTCCGCCGCCCGCACCTTTAAGGTGGAGACCAAACGGGCGGACAAGACCTTCCCCATGACCTCTATCCAGCTCAGCCAGTATGTAGGCGGCGAGCTGGACGAACTCTATCCGGATCTGAAGGTGGACGTCCACCACCCGGAGCTCACGGTGCACATTGAGATCCGGGACTACGCCGCCTTTGTCCACGCCGACCCGGAGCCAGGGGCCGGCGGTTTGCCCGTGGGCATTAATGGTCGGGCGGTATCGCTGCTGTCTGGGGGAATCGACTCCCCGGTGGCCTCCTGGATGATCGCCAAGCGGGGAGTGGCCCTGGAGATGGTTCACTTTTTCTCCTATCCCTACACATCTAACGAGGCCAGGGAAAAGGTGCTGGAGCTGGCCCGCCTGCTCACCCCCTGGTGTGGGCGGCTCACCGTCCATGTGGTACCCTTCACCGCCATTCAGGAGGAGCTGCGCCGGTCTGTTCCCCAAGAGCTGTTTACCCTGGTAATGCGCCGGTTCATGGTGCGTATTTCCCAGCAGGCGGCCCGGCGGTGCGGGGCAAAGGCTCTGGTCACCGGCGAGTGCCTGGGTCAGGTAGCCAGCCAAACCATGGAGGCTATGGCCGCGACAGGAGCGGTGGCCGAGCTGCCCATTCTCCGCCCGGTGGTGGGGATGGATAAGGAGGATATTGTCAAAATCGCCCGGAAAATCGGCACTTTTGATACTTCCATCCTCCCCTATGAGGACTGCTGCACCGTCTTTACCCCGCGCCATCCCCGCCTGCGTCCCACTCTGGAGGAGTTGGAGGCGGCGGAACAGGGGCTGGATATTGAGGCAATGGTTCAGGCGGCCGTGGACGGCATTGAGCGGATACAGGTGTAAAAAACTCCCTCGCGTCAAGCGAGGGAGTTTTCATCTGTTTATCGCCGGCCGAAGCCTCCGCCGCGGGAACCTCCGCCGCCAAAGCCGCCGCCCCGGCCGCCGGAGAAACCACCGCCCCGGCTGCCACCGAAAGAGCCGCCAGAGAAACCGCCGCCCCGGGAGCCGCTGCCGAATCCACCCCCGCGGGAACCACCGGAAAAGCCGCCGCCCCGGGGGCCGCTGCCGAAACCGCCCCCTCTTGGCCCGCTGGAAAAGCCTCCGCTGTGGGATGAGCCCCCCTTTGGGCCGCTGAAGCCGGTGAAATTCCCGCCGCCAGGCCGTCCGCCGGGGCCAGGTCCTCTAGGGGGCGGGGGAGGAGGAGGCCGGCGCCAGTGGCGGCGATACCAGTAGGAACCAGGGCTGTGCCAGAAGAAGATGGGCCGGAACATCACCGGGGGATTGGGTACGCCGTAGTACCGCTGCCGGTAAGTGTTGTAGCGCGCCCGGTCGATGGCGTTGACCACCAGGACGATGGCGATGAGCAGAATGACCAGCATAACAACGCCGGCCATCTGGCCGCTGCCGCTGGAATAGCCGGGACTGCTGTTGTCCAGATAGCCCAGGCCGTAGTTATTAACATAATATGTGTTCAGATCCAGGAAGAGATTTAAAACGCCGCCACCGTATTTCCCCTTCTGAACAAACTGATACAAGGAGTTGTCCAGATAGGAGGTCACCTGACCATCGGAGAGGGGATAGTCCGGGCCCACAGCCAGATAGGCGTCCTTGGCAGAGACGTCAATCACCAGGATTCCGTCCGCAGACGCCAGCTCTATTTCCTCACCCAGGCGGTAGGCGTAGTCGTCCAGTGGTCCGTCCACTGATGTTACCGCCGCCACGGCGATGATGCTGTCGTAGCGCTGGGCCCAGTTGGCGTTGTAGAGGCAGATTTCTTCCTCCTCACCGGAGGACAACACGGCGGCCTCATCCCAGATATAGTTTGCGAACTGCTGGGTGGACAGGTTTTTGTCCAGGTCCGCCGCGGGGGCGGACGGCGCCTCTGGAACACGCTGATCATCCTTGGACAGCCCGATCCCCACAGCCCCCACGACCATTACGGCGGTGAGCAGCCACGCTGCCCAGGCTTTTTGGAAAAATTTCATCGGTTATCCTCTCAGCTCCAGCAGCTTTTGCTTCAGTTCGCCTTCAATCCGCCCCAGCTCCTTCTCGGCCTCCCTGCGCTTCTGAGCGCCCTCGGTCTGAATTTTCATCACCTCGTCCAGGGTAGTGATGAGCTGCTGGTTGGTGTGCTGAAGGGTTTCGATGGAGACCACACTCCGTTCCGCCTCTCGAGCGGTCTCGATGGTGCCCATTTTCAGCATGTCAGCGTTTTTCTGGAGCAGTTGATTGGTCATATCGGTGACGGCGGCCTGGGCTGCGGTGGCCTGACGGCCATGCTCCAGCCCCAGGGCCAGAACCATCTGGCTCTTCCACAGGGGGATGGTGTTCACCAGGGAGGATTGGATCTTCTCCAGCATTTGGGTGTCGTTGTTTTGCAGCAAGCGGGTCTGGGGGCCCATCTGGATGGAGATCATCCGGGTGAGCTCCAGATCGTGGAGCTTCTTTTCAAACCGGCCGCACAAGTTGGCAAAATCGTTATATGCCTGGGCATCCTCCTGGGCGCCGGTGGTCTCCGCTTTCTTCTTCAGGTCTGCCAGGTCATGGGCGCGCAGATACTCCAGCCGCTTCTTGCCGGCCAGAATATACATAGTCAGCTCCTTGTAATATTTGGTGTTCAGTTCGTACATCTGGTCGAACATGGCTACGTCCTTCATCAGGGTAACCTGGTGGTTCTCCAGCACCTTGACGATCTTGTCCACATTGGTCTCGGCCTTGGAGTAGCTGGCCTTTATGGCCTCCAGCTCATTTTTCTTTTTCTGGAAGAAGCCGCTGATCCCTTTTTTCTCCGGCTGGCCGAAGGTCTTTAACTCCACAACCAGGGAGGACAGGGCCTCGCCCACCTCGCCCAGGTCCTTGGTCTTGACATTGTTCAGAGCGCTCTCAGAGAAGGCGGCGATGTTTTTTTGTGCTGCCGCGCCGTAGTTGAGCACCAGGTTGGAGTCAGTGACGTCGATCTTTTGGGAGAACTCCTCCACCATTTTTTTCTCCGCCTCGCTGAGCATGGACTCGTCCAGCTTGACGGCGTTGGCGTCCCGGGCCGCCTGGGCTGCCTCGTCCACCTGGGGGGCAGCCGGGGCGGAGGGCTCCAGAGTCAGCGCCGGGGCCTCCACAGCCTGGGCGGCGGCGGAGTCAAACGTCAGCTCCGGGGTGGTGTTCAGATTCAGTTCGTCACTCATAATATTCTTCCTCCTGATTTTTAGTTTCAGCTTTACAAAAAATCATACCAGCGGCGCCACCAGATAACCGCGTTAATGGTAAATCCTACAACTGCTGCGGCAGCCCCCTACAATCGGTCACAGCTCCAGGGTGGGGCGGTCCATCCCGCCGGCGGGCTTGGAGGGGCCGGACAGGCCCTCCTGGGCCAGCAGGTTCTCCATGACGGTGATATCGGTGGAGATGTCCAGGGCCTCCTCGCCGAAGAGGGCGTCCAGCTGCTTGTCGAAGGCGGAGCAAAGGGTGTCCAGCATCTGCTCCACCTTGACCTTGGTAGCGTCGATGTTGCTGCCCGAGATGCCGGCGGAGTCCATCCGGTCATAGGCGTTGAGCAGCTTGATGGTGGTGGGCAGGAAGTAGTCCAGGAAACGGGAAATCTGGGGCTGTTTCTCCGGCTTTTCGATCACGTGGTCGAGAATATTCCCAGTGACCTCCTCCAGATGATCTATCTGGGCGGAAATCTTTTCGTCCGGGATGGCGTCGTTGAGGCGGCGCAGCTCGGAGATGGCCCGGTCTTTCTCCTTTCGGAGGGCGGCAATTTTGGGATCGGTTTTTTCTTCCTTCTTGGGTTCAGGCTTCCCGGTCTCCTCCTTTGGGGCGCCGGGGGTCTGGTAGACTTTATCCGGCCAGATGGCCTTGCCCACCACATAGGCTGCGAAAGAAAGCCCGGCGCACAGCAGATAGTGCATCGGGGCGCGCAGTGGGAACAGAAGGGCGTAGCCCAGCCAGGAAAATCCCACCAGATAGATGGGCAGAACGGAAACCTTTTTGTGGGTGGTCATGGAGCACCTCCACAGATGTGATTGCTTATATTGTACCCCCAAGAGCCAGGAGTGTCAAGGAAATTGACGGGTTTACAAATGGTTTACAAATTGAGGGAGGGAAAGGTATATGATAAAAGAAAACAGCGCCCGGTGCGGGCGCGGGAGGTCTCTATGAAAACAGGTTTGGTATTGGAGGGCGGGGCCCTCCGGGCAATTTTTTCCAGCGGCGTGTGCGACGGCCTGCTGGACGGCGGAGTCATGACGGACTATGTGATCGGCGTGTCGGCGGGTATCGCCTATGGGGTGAGCTATGTGTCAAGGCAGCCCCGGCGCAATCTGGAGGTAGTCACCCGATTTGCTCCTGACAGGCGCTATATGGGCCTGCGCAATCTGGCCGACAGGGACAACCGCAGCTATTTTGGACTGAAGTTCGCCTACGGCACCATCCCGAATGAGCTGGTTCCCTTCGATTACGACGCCTTTGAGGCCTTTCCCGGGGAAGTGGAGGCTGTGGTCACCAACCTGAACACCGGCAGAGCGGATTACCTGCCCGTTCCGAGGCGGGACGAGGAGGCGGTGGTCCTCCAGGCCAGCTGCGCTATGCCGCTGCTCTTTCCCATCTTTAAGATCCATGGTCAGCCCTATCTGGACGGCGGGATTGGAGACGCCATCCCCTGGCAGAGGGCATTGGACAAATGTGATCGGGTGATTGTTGTACTCACCCGGCCAAGAAGCTACCGCCGCAAGCCAGACCGCATGATAAAGCTGATCCGTAAGCGTTATCGGGACTATCCGAACTTTGTAGCGGCCATGGAGGGCAGGGCGGAGGCCTATAACCGAGACCGGGCGGAACTGTTTCAGGCTGAACGGGAGGGCCGGCTGCTGGTCGTTGCCCCAAAATCCACCCTGGGAGTATCCCGAACGGAGCGGGACACGGAAAAGCTGCGCCTGCTGTGGGCGGAGGGCTATCAAACAGCGGTGGACCGGATGGAGGCAATCAGAGATTATCTGCGAGGCTGAGGGCTGTTCCGGCGCGGTCTACCTGGCTGGGCTGGAGGGCGTAGAGATTCAGTGTGTCCCCTACGATAGTGAAAAAGGCCCCCAGCTTGGCCAGCTGCGCCTGACTCTGCCCCTGGGCCAGTGCGGCAGAAAACGCTACCGCCATGGTAAGCAGCTCGCCGCTGTTGGCGTTATATAAGGAAGACAAAAAGACCACCTCCGAAGTATTCTATGCGGAACAGAGCCGTTTGGGTGAGAAAATAAGGAGTTTTTTATGAAGATTGTTGTTATTGATGGTCAGGGAGGACGGCTGGGCCAGCTATTGGTGGAGGGGATTAAGGCCCGCCTTCCTCAGGTACAGGTTCATGCTTTGGGCACCAACTCCGTTGCTACCACCGCCATGCTGAAGGCGGGAGCGGATTTGGGTGCTACAGGGGAGAATCCGGTTGTACGGGGTGTTATGGATGCGGATGGGGTGCTGGGTCCGGTGGGCATTGTGGTCGCCAACGCTATCCTGGGAGAGGTTACCCCGGCGATGGCCGAGGCGGTGGGCAGTTGCCGGGCAAAAAAGTTTTTGGTACCGATGAATAGCTGCGGGGTGATTGTGGCCGGGGTGGAAGAGCTGACTCTGTCCAGCTATGCGGCGCAGGCGGTGGAAGCCCTGGCGGCTGAGCTGGAAAACAGATGAATATTTTCCGCATCTGATTGACTTTTCATCAGGGTTCCTGTATGATAGATGTGGCTTTGCGGGTATGGTGGAATTGGCAGACACGCAGGATTTAGGTTCCTGTGCTGAGAGGCATGTGGGTTCGAGTCCCACTACCCGCACCAACTGAAGCGGGGTCGCTTTTCGAACTTTTTTATCAAAAAACGACTCCGCTTCATGTTGTAGCCATTGGAATAACTGGGTTTTCAAAAAGCTTTGATAAAGGCGTCCTTTTGCAAAACGGGAAAAGTAGTCAAGAAAAAATTTATTCAGGTTCACATTTTAGACACAGGATTTCTCACAAATCCTGTGTCTCTTCTTTTCCGTACAATTCTTCAAATCTCGCAGGAGTCTTGTACGCCAAGGTTTGATGGGGACGGACATGGTTGTAAAAGTTGACATATGCTTCCACGCTTTTTCGGAATTCTGCCTCCGAAGAATATTCATGACGATATGCTTCCTCCCTCTTAAATGTCGAGAAAAAAGCTTCCGCAACCGCATTGTCATGAGGACATCCCGATTTTGAAAACGACTGCTTCACCTCACATTTTCTCAGTAAAGTACAAAAGGCCCCCGAAATATACTGTCCTCCCCGATCACTATGAAATGTAAGATTAGAGGGACTTCCTCGGTTTTGAAATGCCCCCTTAAAAGTAGCCGACACCAATTGCACGCTGCATTTTCGAGATACACGATAGCCTACGATCTTTCTGGAGAATAGGTCAATAATTATGCAGAGATAGATGCTATAATCTTTGACTTTAAAATATGTAATATCACTAACCCAAATTTCATTTTGCCGACTGGCCGTGAAATTTTGGGCTAACAGATTCTTCCGCTGATATTCCTCGCGTTTCTTATAATCCTTCTTTGCGTTTTCTCGAATACTCTCCAAACCAAGTTCCTGCATAATACCTCTGATTCTCTTTTTCCCTACATGAATGTCATTCTCAGCGAGAATAATCCGAATCTTTTCTGCTCCAAAACGCTGTTGACTGTCATCAAAGATTTGTTGCACCTGCAGCATAAGCTGAGCATGCTCTTCCTCATACTTACTTCGATCTACCCTGCGAAAGATGTGGTTATAAAATGTTCCTCTCGCTACATTCAGTGCCTCACAAAGTTCATGGACATTATATTCCTTGTGTTGAGTGTGCAATGTTTCCAGAATATCTAGCCGTCTGCATAATGGAACCTCATCAATAAGACCGGATAAACGAATTGCCTCCAATACATGCTCCAGATGCTCCTTTTTGCGAAGAAGGACCTGGTAGTGCGGAGCAGGAGTTTCTTTCTCATAATCCTTTAGCCAACGGTAAATTGTACTAACCGCGACGCTATTAACTTGACTGACTTCCTGAAGTGGCACACCGTTTTGATAATCTTGTATAATCTTCCGTTTATATTCTTCTGAATACTTCTTTGGCATAAAAGGCACCACCCTTCAAAAAAGATGACGCTATTATATCATAAATAAGGTAAATACCCCACCTAATTTGAACAAATTGTTGCCTGTTACTCGAATTAGGAAGGGCCGTTTTTTGTCTGTATCCTTTATATTTCAATGAATACAGGATTTTTCAGCTTCGGATGCCAGTGTCACTGCCCAAAAACAAATGATCCAAAATCAGAGAACAAAACGTTTAAATGAATGCAAACGTCAAATCCCCCCACACCTTGCAAGACTTCAGACGAAATGTAAAAATACAATAGAGTCTAACACAGTGCCGTGTGCTCCCAAGCAGTACACGGCACTGTATGCAGCAAGAATTTAGGGAGGGATCAGAAATGGAGCGCGGGCTACAAAATGCAAATCATTACAACCGGTTGTTGGAATGAGGCCAGCTGGTAAATGCGTGCCGGAAAAGCGGGCAAAGGGTAAGTAAATGGTGTGCGGAACAAGGTATACCGATATCCACATACTACAGCAGGCAGCAGGACAGCAACAAGTATCCAAAGAGGAGAACTTCGAATTGAAATCCATGCAGGAGCGGATCCGGAGACGATACGCGCCATAGTTCAGGCGCTGAAAGAATGCTGAGCGATTTCAGAGGAGCGGATCGTGTGTACATAGCCTGCGGGTACACAGATTTGCGGCGGGAAATCAAACGGATTGGCCGGCATCGTGCAGCAGCAGTTTCGATTGGAACCATTCAGCAATACATTGTTTTTGTTTTGTGGCAGAAGGCGGGACCGGATTAAGGGACTGTACTAGGAGGGGAAGGGATTTATCCTGCTGTACAAGCGGCTGGAGAGCGGGAGTTTCCAGTGGCCGAGGAACGGTGTGGAGGCGCGGGAGTTAAGTGCACGGCAGTACCGAGGGACTGGGCGTGGAGTATCCAAAGGCACACCGTCTGCTGAATGAGGAGCTGGTCTGCCCAGAAGGCGGAAGTACCATGACCGAAATCGGCAAGGATGTGCGTCGGCACCTGAAGCTGGTTCCGGCCAAGGTAGTGGTGGTGGAGGACTGGTATTACACCTATGCCTGCCAAAACTGGGAGAAGGAAAATACGCAGACTCCGGTGGTGACGACGGCCAGAGAGCCGAACTTTATCCCCGGCAGTTTTGTCGCGCCGGAAGCTGTGGCCCATCTTATGGTGCAGAAGTTTGTGATAGGTTCTCCTTTGTACCGGCAGGAACAGGAACTCAAACGCCAGGGCATCCCTCTCAGCCGACAGACCATGTCCAACTGGTTGCTGTGGACGGCGGAGCATCTGCTGACCCCGGTCTATGACCGGCTACACCAGGAACTGCCGACGCGGGAGGTACTCCACGCGGACGAAACCACGCTGCAGGTACTCTATGAGCCGGGCAAAACAGCCCAGAGCAAGAGTTATATGTGGCTGTACCGGATCAGCGGGGACACCGACAGGCCAATCGTGCTGTACGAGTACCAGCCGGGACGTGGTGCCTGCCACCCGAAGACCTTTCTGGCCGGTTTCAAGGGATATCTGCATACGGACGGCTACGCCGGATACCACAGCCTTCCGGATGAGATTACCGTGGTGGGCTGCTGGGTTTGCCAGGAGAAAATTTGACGAGGCTATGAAGTCTCTGCCGAAAGGAAAGGCTAAGAACAGTTCGGCGGTTCAGGGGCTGGCCTACTGCAGCCTCTTGTTTAAAATTTGAGGAAGAACTGGCAGGCCTTTCTCCCGAAGAACGCTATAACCAGCGGCTGAAGCAGGCAAAACCTGTTTGGACACGTTGTTGGCATGGACAAATACCAGAACTGCCGCACCGAAATCCGCACTGAGCAAGGCGTTTACCTACCTTAAGGAGCACTGGCCATATTTACTCCATTACCTCCAGGATGGTAGGCTGGAGCTAAGCAACAACCGGGCAGAGCGCAGCATGAAGCCTTTTGTCATTGACCGGAAAAATTTCCTGTTTGCCAATACGCCCAGCGGTGCAAAAAGCAGCGCAGTGATTTTTTCCCTGATCCAAACCGCCACCGAGAATGGGCTGGACCCATACCACTATCTGACTTGCCTCTTATCCTCTGCCGCTGAAATGGATCTGGCTCAACCAGATAATCTCCAGCTTCTCCTGCCCTGGAACGCTCCAGCTGCCTGCAGAGCATAATAATCAGCCCGCTGCCAGAGTTTCTCCTAACAGCGGGCTTTTTTGTGGGGGGGAGATTTGGCGCTTACTAACTTTCGGCTATTTTCTTTTTGTATTGAAGTATTATTTGGGGGAAACATTTTATCAGTTCTTATTTCTGGGAAGAAACGGTTGTATATAGAGGCGATTTGTGGTATTATAGTGAAAAATAGCAGGATGAGGATAGATATTTTAAATTGAAATGCCATCATATGCTTGGCGATGCTCTATACACTTTGGCAGTCAAATAGGCAAGATTTACTTGATTTATACGTCCGTTTGTTTTGTATCTTACGTTGTAAGATCTGAAAGTCGACTTTGCGATTATCGAAAAACTCGTCAGGAAATGGATTGTATGTACTATAGCGGTATCACCACCCCCGGAAAATTTGAAGAAAAATCTTGCTGAGAACTGAGTTTCAGAGGAATTCATGGATATAGACATCTGGGGTTACCCGTATTCCTTGATAAGCGACGAGAGATGATGGCAAAGTACGTGAAGAACTATTATGAGAGGTTAGCGCAAAAAACAGATTGCTAAAGGAGGAAATTATATGGATCCAGTTACACTTCAGGGACTTGTAGAAATTGGCACACCATTGGCAGGTTCAGCTGTTTCTGGAATTACGACTGCATTGTTTTCAACGTTATATCTGCGAAAAAACATACAGATGCAGGAGCTTGAGAAACTTAAGGCTTTGGAATATAAAGAAATATTAGATAAACTGCTTAACGATGGCAAGATTTCACATGTTGAATACTACAAGGCAAATAATTATCTAAAAGTAGCAAAATTGGCGGATAAAAAAGCAAAACAAGAAAGAAGAAGGGGGGAACAAGTATCGTATGATTTTGACTGGTTCCTGCGTTTCTTTGAGTCTGCAAGTAATGTAAGCAATGAAGATATGCAGAAATTATGGGCGACAATTCTTGCAGGAGAAGTCACTAACCCTGGTAGTTTCTCATTGCGAACATTAGATACTGTTTATAATATGAGCCAGAATGAGGCTATGATTTTCTTAGAAGCAACAAAGATAATTATTGATGACTCTTTCTTTTTCAGTGCAATGGGTGATGTTGGGCAAGAAATCAACGAACAATATGGGTATAACAATGATGTATTAAGGCTTCTTGAAGAAATTGGGCTTGTCAACGGACTTAGAATGGAAAGTGCATTGGAACTTAATCCGGGAGAAAGCGGTGGTTTTACTAATGGAAAACATCTACTTTTGTTCACTCCAAAGGGTGAAGAATCAATTTCACTGCGCTATACTTGTTACAATCTAACTCTTGTCGGGCATCAATTGTACTCAGCTGTACACGAAGATATAGAAGATTACAGCTATCTTTACGAATTAGGAAAAGCAATTCAAAATAAATATCCTTCGCTAAAAGTATCTCTACATCCCACTTCCGGTGCCGACGAAGATGTGGTATCCTATGAACCTACTATTGATTATTTGTCAAAGTAAGAAGTGGTATATGAATGGCCCTACCCAATCCAAACAACTGACAGTAGTTTAGATTGGGTAGGGCCATTCTTTGTCTGTAGCTCTTGTGTTGTAAGCGTCAAACCTTCCCTCCACAAGAAAACTCTAAGCCAGGTTTTCACCTGGCTTAGAGCAAAAAAGATTATA
>CAMTMZ010000013.1 GCA_947073765.1 uncultured Bacillota bacterium
ATCAGCACTGAGACTCTGAGCGTCGTCGCGGGCGCCACCGGCACTGCCACCATCACCCTGGCTGACAGCACCGCCACTGTTGGCGCTGCTACCTCCAGCGATGAGACAAAGGCCACTGTCACTTACACTGAGGCCACCAAGACCGTCACCGTCACCGGCGTTGCCGCGGGCACTGCTACCATCAGCATCCCCGTTACCGCTAAGGACACTGAGAACTACCAGGATGTTACCCTGGAGATCGCCGTGACCGTCACTGCCGCCGGTGCTGTTAAGACCGATGCCGCCAGCATCAGCACTGAGACTCTGAGCGTCGTCGCGGGCGCCACCGGCACTGCCACCATCACCCTGGCTGACAGCACCGCCACCGTCGGTTCTGTTACCTCCAGCGCTGAGGGCGTGGCCACTGTCGCTTACGATGGGTCCACCAAGAAGGTCACCGTTACCGCCGTTGCCGAGGGCACTGCTAAGATCAGCATCCCCGTCACCGCCGTTGACACTGATAACTACCAGGATGTTACCCTGGAGATCGACGTGACCGTCGAGGCCGCTGCTACTCCCGCCGCTCTGTCCACCCTGACTGTGGGCGGACAGGACGCCACTAAGGACTCCGACACCGCTTACAGCATCACCGTCGACAGCGCTTCCGTGGCTGACGAGATTGAGATTGCAGGCACCGCTACTGAGAACGGCACCGTCGAGATCTCCGGCGACCAGGTTACCAGTGGCAAGCTGGTCATTCCTTCTGGCGCTACGTCTGGCGCTCAGTATACGGTTACCGTTACTGTGAAGAACGCCGACGGCTCCGAGGCCGCGGTCATTACCCTGACCATCACCGTGACCACAATTGCCTGATAGGAACCTAGGCAAAACCTGAACCCCCGGGCCCGCAAGGGCCCGGGGGCCCTTTTGTCAGCGGACCTCCAGCACGGCGAAATAGAAGTATTGCCGCCCGGCCTGATTGAGCTGTACAATGGGCCCCTGGCCGGAGATTTGGTGGGAGGAGTGCCATGATACGCCGGTATTGCTCCAGGAGAGGTACACATTGTGGTAATCGCCGGCGAGCACATAGCTGGCGAACTCCTGCCCCCGAACGGCGGTGAAGGACAGGAAGTAGTCCTTGGCCCCTACGTGCAGGAACACGGGCTTGTAGGGGAAGGCAAGGGCGGTGGGGTTGCTGGAGCCGTATTTCCCGGAGCCGGTGTAGGTCCCCGTGACGAATCTGCAGTTGCGCAGGCTCAGGGCGGCGCCCTGGCTGTTCACGGTGCTCTGCAGGCTGTTCAGCGCGGTTTTGTCCGCCTTGCCGGTGCTCAGGCTGTTCACGGTGCCCTGCAGGCTGTTCAGCGCGGACTTGTCCGCCTTGGCGGCCAGCGCGGCGTCAATCCTGGCGTTGTCGGTGTTGAAGTCCGTCCGGAGCACCTGGTCCTCCGCCTCCCACTGGCAGAGGTTGAAGTTGGGTGTGTAATTGCTTGCCATCATTTTTCCTCCTTTGTTTGCCGGGGCCTTGGCCCCTCTATTAAACAGAAGAAAACGCCCCAAAGTGGGACGTTTCCGTACATTTATGAGAACCGGGGGCGCATTGCGCCCTTTTTTGCGTTTACTCCAGATCCGGGTCCAGCGCGATCGCGTGTTCCCGGATGCGGGCGAAGGTCTCCTCGCTCAGGTCGTGCTCAATCTTGCAGGCGTCTACAGCGGCGGTCTCGGGGCTGACTCCCAGCCTGGCAAGAAACCGGGTCAGCAGCTTGTGGCGGCCATAAATGCGCTGGGCGATCTCCTCCCCCGGGGGCAGGAGGAGGATGTACCCGTCGCTGTCCATCTCAATATAGCCGTTTTCCCGAAACCGCTTCATCGCCACGCTCACACTGGGCTTGCTCAGCTCCAGCTTATGGGCCACATCAACGGAGCGCACCGTCCCCTTCTCTTCCCGCAGGACCAGAATAGCCTCCAAATAATCCTCAGCGGATTCGTAAATATTCATAAAATACACATCCTTTGTCCAACAGAATATCATATCTTCACCAAAAAAGCAAGAAGATTCAAGCTGCGCCCGGGAGGACCGGTGGTAAAATATCTGAAAAAATAATTCTTTTCCTGGAGAAAAAAGTGTGTTATAATGAAAAAGTCAATTCTTGGGCGCGCTGTTTGGCCTGAGAAAAAATAAAAGAAAAGAGGCACAGACATGAAATTCAGAAAGCTCCTGAGCACCCTGCTTGCCGCCGCCCTGGTGTGCGGCCTCGCCTGCACCGCCGCCTTTGCCGATGAGCCGGCCGATTCCACCGCTGAAACCACCGTTACCACCCCCTCGACCCCCGAGCCCGCTGATCCCGAGCCTACCGAGCCCGCTGATCCCGAGCCTACCGAGCCCGCTGATCCCGAGCCCACCGAGCCCGCCGATCCCGAGCCCACCGAGCCCGCTGATCCCGAGCCCACCGAGCCCGCTGATCCTGTTGTGACCGTGGAAGCCATCCCCGCCGAGGGCACCGCCTACGCCTCCACCCAGAACATCACCATCGACGGCAAGGTCGTGGAGTTCCAGGCCTACGCCCTCCGGGACGCCGACGGCAACGACACCAACTATGTCAAGCTGCGGGACATCGCCTTTGCCCTCAACGGCACCGAGGCCCAGTTTGAGGTGGGCTACGACGGCATCATCAGTGTGACCACCAAGACCGCCTACACCGCCGCCGGCACCGAGATGACCACCCCCTTCTCCGGCGACCGCGCCTATAAGGGCGGCGCGCAGACCGTGAAGGTGGACGAGAAGTCCATTGACATGACTGCCATTACCCTCACCGATGATAACAACGACGACTATAACTACTTCAAGCTCCGTGACCTGGGCGCCGTTCTGGGATTCACCGTGGGCTACAGCGACGAGACCGGAATCTCCATCACCACCGCCGCCCCTGCCGCTGAGTAAATTTTAGATGTGAAAGTCCCGCCCCCGATGGGGGCGGGACTTCTTTTGTCAGATTCTCAGTAGGCCACGCCCCAGAGGATGGAGTGCTTGGCGCTCCTGCCGCAGCAGACGCACACGTCGGCCACATGCTCCTGCTCCAGGGGCATGCACCGGGAGGTAACCCCGGCCTTTTCCTTCATGGCCAGCTCGCAGTCCAGGCCGCCGCACCACATGGTCTTGGCGAAGCCGCCCTCGGCCTCCATGAACTGTTTGACCTCCTCCAGGGTGAGGCACACCCGGGTGTGGTCCTCCAGGTTCTGTTTGGCCCGGTTGTACAGGCCTGTGTGGACCTGGTCCAGCAGCTGCTTGACGGTGTCCTCCAGCTCCTCCAGGGGAACAAAAACCTTCTCCCCGGAGTCCCGGCGGCAGACGCAGCACTGATTCTTCTCCATGTCCTTGGGCCCGATCTCCACCCGCAGGGGCACTCCCTTCATCTCGTACTCCGCGGCCTTCCAGCCCATGGACTGGTCAGAGTCGTCCATTCTGGCCCGGATGCCGGCGGCCTTCAGCCGCTCCAGCAGGGCGGAGGCGGCGTCTAGGACCCCCTCCTTGTGCTGGGCCACGGGGATGACCATAGCCTGAATGGGGGCGATGCGGGGGGGCAGCACCAGGCCGTTGTTGTCGCCGTGGGTCATAATGATGCCGCCGATCATCCGGGTGGACACGCCCCAGCTGGTCTGATGGGGGTGGTGGAGCTGGTTGTCCTTACCGGTAAAGGTGATGTCGAAGGCTTTGGCGAAGCCGTCGCCGAAATAATGGCTGGTGCCGGCCTGGAGGGCCTTCTTGTCGTGCATCATGCACTCCACGGTGTAGGTCTCCTCGGCGCCGTTAAACTTCTCCTTGTCGGTCTTCCGGCCCTTTACCACGGGCATGGCCAGCACATTTTCCAAAAAGTCGGCGTAGACATTAAGCATCCGCATGGTCTCCTCCCGGGCCTCCTCAGGGCCGGCGTGCATGGTGTGACCCTCCTGCCACAAGAACTCTCTGTGGCGCAGGAAGGGGCGGGAGGTCTTTTCCCAGCGCAGGACGGAGCACCACTGGTTGTACAGCTTGGGCAGGTCCCGGTGGGAGTGGATCACATTTTTGTAGTGCTCGCAGAACAGGGTCTCCGAGGTGGGGCGGATACAATATTTTTCCTCCAGCTTCTCGCTGCCGCCCAGGGTCACCCAGGCGCACTCGGGGGCGAAGCCCTCCACGTGGTCCTTCTCCTTCTGGAGCAGGCTCTCAGGGATGAGCATGGGCAGGTAGACATTCTCGTGGCCGGTCTCCTTAAACTTTTTGTCCAGCTCATGCTGGATGTTTTCCCAAATGGCATAGCCGTAGGGGCGGTAGATGAACATACCCTTGATGGACGAGTAGTCGATCAGCTCCGCCTTTTTGCACACGTCGGTGTACCACTGGGCGAAGTCCACTTCCATGTCAGTGATCTGCTCCACCTGTTTCTTGTTTTCCTTGGCCATATTCTCTCAGTCCTTTATGTCAAAATGGAGTTTCTTTTTTAACTTCTCTATTTTATAAAGAGAACGGGAGAAAGTCAAGAAAAAACGGCCGATTCCCACCCGCCACAAAAGAGATCGGGCAAAGCAGCGCTGATTTTAAAAAGGACAATGTGTCCCTCCCCTTGAATGTTGAAACAAGATATGGTATACTGCCGTCAAGACGAACAGGAGGGAGCGCTATGGATGCCCGGGACCGCAGAGAGATCATTGCCCAGCGTCTGGAGGAGAGGACGGGGCCGCTGAGTGCCGCCGCTCTTGCCCGGGAGCTTTCGGTAAGCCGGCAGGTCATCGTGGGTGACGTTGCGCTGCTGCGGGCGCGGGGGATGAAGATCACCGCCACCCCCCGGGGCTATGTGCTGCCCCCTCCCCCTTCCGGGATAATGTGCACCCTGGCCTGCTGCCATCGGGCGGACCAGTTGGCGGAGGAGCTCAACATCATGGTGGATCAGGGATGTACTGTGCTGGACGTAATTGTGGAGCATCCTATTTACGGCCAGCTCACCGGGCCGCTGAGGCTGTCGAACCGGCATGAGGTGGCACAGTTTGTGGCCCGCTGTGAGGAGGCGGGCGCGCCCCCTCTGTCCCAGCTCACCGGCGGACTGCATCTGCATACCGTATTGTGTCCTAGTCAGGAGGCCGCCGACCGGGTCCGGGCGGGTCTGGAGCGGCTGAACTTTTTGTACCATTGACAGCCGCTGAGAAATCCCTCTGTGCAGGCGGAGGGATTTTTGTTATAATATGGAAAAGAGGAGGGGATTGTGTGATGTTTGGAAAGGAGAAAGCTGGCGGCAGTCTGGGGATTTACATCCACATCCCCTTTTGCCGCAGAAAATGTGACTACTGTGACTTCTATTCCCTGGCGGGGCAGGAAGGGCGGATGGACGGCTACCAGCGGGCCCTGCTGGCTCATTTAAGGGAGACTGCCTTTGCCGCCAAGAGTTTTGTGGTGGACACCGTTTACTTTGGCGGCGGCACCCCCAGCTATTATGGGGAAAGGCGGCTGCGGGAGCTACTGTCGGCGGTGAAAAAATGCTATAAGGTATCTAAAAATGCGGAGATCACCTGTGAGGCCAATCCTGACAGCGCTGATTTCAATACTCTGCGCGCTCTGCGGAAGGCGGGCTTCAACCGCCTGTCCCTGGGACTTCAGTCCGCCTGCCAGACGGAGCTGGAGGCAGTACACCGGCTTCACACCGTGGAGCAAGGAGACGCGGCGGTGGCTGCCGCCCGAAAAGCGGGATTTGCCAACCTGTCCCTGGATCTGATCTATGGCCTTCCCGCCCAGACAGTGTCCAGCTGGTGGAACACGGTAGAGCACATCCTGTCCCTGGCTCCGGAGCATCTGTCCTGCTACGGCCTGAAGGTGGAGGAGGGTACCCCTCTGGCTGCCCGAGTGGCTGACGGCAGGGAACGCCTGCTCAGTGACGACGCCCAGGCGGACCTATATCTGTGGACAGTGAGCCGGCTGGCCCAGGCGGGTTACGGCCAGTATGAGATATCCAATTTTTCCAAGCCGGGGTTTGCCTCCCGCCATAATCTGCGCTACTGGATGAGCGAGCCTTATATCGGTTTCGGCCCTGGGGCCCACTCCGACTTTGGCGGCCGCCGGTATTCCTGGGTTCGAAGCCTGGAGGGGTACATCAGCGGAGTGCTGGAGGGGGGGCGGCTGCTGGACAGCGAGGACCTGATTCCCCGTGAGGAGCGGGGATGCGAGTATCTGATGCTCCGCCTGCGCACCGCCCAGGGCATCGAGGAGTGGGAATATCGGGGAAATTACTTTATGGACTTTGGGCCCATTGAGGAGCGGCTGAAGCACTTCATGGCCCAGGGCTGGGCGGAAAAGACGCCCCAGGGCCGCTGGCGCCTTACCCCCAAGGGTTTTCTGGTGTCCAATCAGCTTTTGGCCGATTTGCTGGAGCGGCAGGAGCGTTCCCGGCTGTCTGATCTGCTGCCCCGAGCGCAGGCGCGGTTTCAGGGACGGAAATGATTGGAAGTATTTTACAGGAAAATTCTGAGTATCGGACAGCGGAGCTGCAATTTTTGCTCCGCCGTCCGTCTTTTTTAACAATTAGCGCATAGCCGCGCAATTTTTGTTGCAAGCTGGACATAATAGTGCTATAATATATCCGGTTTGTTACGCTTTGCCATTGGCAGCGGTGTGTTGTGATATTACATATGGCCTCCAGGCCGTATATTTCTTATAATCTCCAAGACATGGAAAAGAGGGTGCAGGTTTTTGACCAAGTATCTGATTCACGGGGGAAATCCCCTTCATGGGACCATCCACATCAGCGGCGCGAAAAATGCCGCGGTGGCCATTATTCCGGCGGCTCTGCTGGTAGACGGAGTATGCCGCATTGAAAATGTTCCTCAGATCAGCGATGTAACTTTGATCCTTCAGATTTTGCGGGAGCTGGGTGCTGATGTGCGTACTGTCAACCGGACGACTGTTGAGGTTGACTGTTCTCATATCCGCAACCGCCAGGTGCCCTATGAGCTGGCGCGAAAAATTCGTGCCAGCTACTATCTGGTGGGCGCCCTGCTCAGCCGGTTTGGCTGGGCGGAAGTCCCTCTGCCCGGCGGCTGTGATCTGGGGGGCCGGCCGGTGGACCAGCATATCAAGGGATTTGTGTCCATGGGGGCCGATGTGGAGGTGCGCAATGGCCTGATCTACGCCCGGGTGCCCAATGGCGCCCGCCTGAGCGGAGGACAGGTATATCTGGATATCGTATCCGTGGGGGCGACCATGAACATTATGCTGGCCGCCACCTTGGCCCAGGGCATGACTGTTATTGAAAATGCCGCCAAGGAGCCCCACATTGTAGACCTGGCCAACTTCCTCAATTCTATGGGGGCTGATATCCGGGGCGCGGGCACTGATGTCATTAAGATTCACGGGGTGTCCCGCCTGCAGGGGGGAAGCTACTCCATCATTCCGGACCAGATCGAGGCGGGTACCTATATGGCCGCCGTGGCCGCCGCCGGGGGAGATGTGCTCATCAAAAACGTCATCCCTAAGCACTTAGACTGCATTACCGCCAAACTGGTGGAGATGGGGGTGGATGTGGAGGAGCTGGATGACGCCGTCCGTCTGCGCCGGCAGAGCCGGCTGAGCCGGGTCAATGTAAAGACCATGCCCTACCCCGGGTTTCCCACCGATATGCAGCCTCAGATTGCCGCTGTGCTGTGCGTCGCCCAGGGCACCAGCGTTCTCACCGAGGGAGTTTGGGACAACCGCTACCGCTACGCCGACGAGTTCCGCCGCATGGGGGCCCGCATCCAGGTGGACGGCAAGGTGGCTGTGATCGAGGGAGTGGATCACCTGACCGGAGCCCCAATCCACGCCTGTGACCTGCGGGCCGGGGCCGCCATGGTCATCGCCGGCCTGGCCGCCAAGGGGGTCACGGAGATCGACGGCATCCACCACATCGAGCGGGGTTACGAGACCATTGTGGAGAAGCTAGCCAACTTGGGGGCTGACATACGGGTTATGTCCATTCCCGGTGAAGAGGAGCAGTCCCAGGTGGGCTGACTGAGATAGACGGACGGGCGGCTGAAAGGCCGCCCGCAGACGTACGCCGGTTTGTAACGGGGCGGCCTCCGTGCCACCCCGTTTTCGTGTACGCTGACCGGTGGGGCGGCGGTTGCCGACTTCTAATTTTTGAATGAGGAGGCAGTTTTGTGCTGACCTTTACCACCCTTGCCAGCGGCTCCAGGGGAAATGCCGCGCTGGTATCCTGCGGAGACACCTACATTTTGTTGGACGCCGGCATCACCGCCAAGCGTATCACCGCCGGTCTGGCATCCCTGGGGATGGCTCCGGAGAAGCTGACCGCCATCCTTATCACGCACGAGCACAGTGACCATATAGCTGGACTTCAGGTGCTGACGAAAAGACTGCGAATTCCTATTTATGCCACCCCGCCTGTCTGCCGCCAGCTGTGTTACCGGGTGGCTGATCTGGATGAGCTGGTCCGTCCCCAGGAGGCGGGAAGCGGAGTGGGGATCGGGTCTGTGTGGGCGGAGTCCTTCTCCACGCCCCATGATGCCGCAGGCAGCGTGGGCTGGTCCATTGCCGGGGAGGGGGGCCGCATGGTGCTGTGTACTGACCTGGGGCATATCACCCAACAAGTCCGCCAGGCGGTGGAGGGCTGTGATCTGCTGGTGTGCGAGGCGAACCACGATGAGGACTGGGTCAAATCAGGGCCCTACCCTTACTACTTAAAGCGGAGAATTCTTGGGGACTACGGCCATTTGTCCAACGAGGCGGGAGCGGAGCTTGCAGCGTTTGCGGTGGAGACTGGGACAAGGTCCATCATTTTGGCCCATCTGTCCCAGCAGAACAATACTCCCGTCCGGGCATATGAGGTGGCAGCCCGGCGGCTGCTGGCGATGGACTGCGACCTGGAGCGGGATGTCTCCCTGTCCGTGGCCCCCGCCGACTCCCTGGGCCGCGCCTGGCGTCCAAGGGAGGTGTCCGTATGCTGAGCGTCTATCTCGTGTGTGTGGGCAAGCTGAAGGAAAAATTCTATAAGGATGCCTGTGCCGAATATGAGAAGCGGCTGTCCTCTTACTGCAAATTCACCCTGGTGGAGATTCCAGAGGTCAAGCTGTCCAAGGATCCCACCTTGGGGGAGATCACCAACGCCCTGGCCAAAGAGGGGGAGGCTGTCCGAGCCAAGCTCCCCTCCAGCTCCCAGGTGGCCGCCCTGTGCGTAGAGGGACGGGCGCGCTCCAGCGAAGAATTTGCTCAGCTATTTTCCGCAGCAGGGAATGGTCCGGACAGGCACCTGGTGTTTATCATCGGCGGCAGCTACGGCCTGCACCCCTCTGTCAAGGCGGAGGCCGATATCCAGCTGTCCATGTCTCCCATGACATTCCCCCACCACCTGGCCAGGGTTATGCTTTTGGAGCAGATATACCGTGCCTTTAAAATCAATGAGGGGTCCAGCTATCACAAATAAGCGCCTGACGCGGCCGCGTCAGGCGCTCCCTTATTTCTTCAGTCTTTGGGGTGTGGCTGTGTTAAATTCCGGTCAGGTCAAAGGGTGGAGTATACTCCTCCCGGGCGGAGGTCCGCTCCTGAATGAAACCGGCCAGAGACAGATTTTTCATGTAGTCCTGGGCGGCACGTATCTCCCCTGGGCGCAGACGGCGTTCAATCTCCGGGCAGGCGGACAGGTTTCCCCAGGGTGTGTACTGGCTCATCAGGGAGAACAGCACCGTCCCCGGCTCAAATTCCCGGGCCGCCCAGTCCATCACCGCCTTGGCTTGACGCACTTGGCCGGGAAGGATTAAATGTCGTATAATTGTCCCGTTTAATAACAGCCCGTTGTGGTCAAACCGGCAGGGGCCGGTTTGGCGGACCATCTCACGGATCGCCTTTTGGGCAATTTCAGGGTAGTCAGGGGCGGCGGAATACCGCCGGGCGGTGTCCCCATCCAGATATTTCAGGTCAGGCAGGTAGATATCCACCCTGCCCTCCATCTTTCGCAGGGTATCCACACTGTCATATCCCCCTGTATTGAATACAACTGGAACAGGGGGGCGCCAGTTCTCCAGCAGAGCGGCGATCACATGGGCATAATGGGTTGGGTTGACAAAATTCAGGTTGTGAGCTCCCTGAGCGATGAGCTCCTCACAAATGGTCCTGAGCCGCTCCAGAGTGACGGCCTTCCCGAAGTTTTGGTGGCTGATTGCTTTATTCTGGCAGAAGACGCAGCCCAAAGAGCACCCGGAGAAGAAAATGGTCCCGGAGCCCCGGCTGCCAGAGATGGGGGGCTCCTCCCAATTGTGGAGGGCGGCCCGGGCCAGAACAGGAACGGCTGGCATCCGGCAGTATCCCGCCCCGGTCCGATCCGAGCGATCCGCCCCACAGTTTCGGGGACATATCCGGCAGATCATGACGGTCCTCCCCTCAAAAGCGTCCCAGCCGGTCAGCGACCGCCTGAGAAAAGTGCTGGAAGGCGTTGGGAACGGCGTAGATATCCCGCAGCTCCCTCCGTCCGGCCCACACCCAGCCCTCGGGCAGAGCGGGGCCGCTCACCTCTCCGGCCACAGCGGTCATGTGCCATTCAATGTGAGTGAAGATATGCTTCCCCATCCCGGCCTGTTCCATCGCCGGGATGTCCAGCCCCCAACGAGTGAGCCAGCCGTCTGTTCCGGACAGCTCGTTGGGGTACTCCCACAACCCGGCCAGCAGACCGCGGCTTGGACGGCGGCGCAGGGCTACCCTGTCCTCATAAAAAATCAGGAAGACAGTACGCTCCTCCACCCGCCGGGCCTTTTTTGACGCTTTGACGGGCAGCTCCCCGGTGCGGCCCTCCTGAAAAGCCCGGCAGAGGCGGCCGGCCGGACACTTTTCGCACAAGGGCGCACCGTTGGGCAGGCAGATGGTGGCCCCCAGCTCCATCATGGCCTGGTTAAAGTCCCCTGGAGCGTTCAGGGGGATGATTTCCGCCAAAATGTTGGTCACCTTTTTCTTCATGGCCGGGGAGGAGATATCGCCTCTGTCCCCGGTGACCCGGGCGATTACCCGCAGTACGTTGCCGTCCACCGCCGGAACGGGCAGACCAAAGGCGATGGAGGCGATCGCCCCGGCGGTGTAGTCCCCTACCCCAGCCAGGGCCCGAATATCTTTATAAGTGTTTGGGAATACCCCGCTGTGATGGTCCATGATTTGTTCTGCTGCTTTTTGCAGATTTCGAGCCCGGGTGTAGTAGCCCAGTCCCTGCCAAAGCTTCATCAGCTGATCCTGGGGCAAAGCGGCCAGGGCGGCGGCGTCAGGGGCCGCCTCCAGAAAGCGGCAGTAGTAGTTCATCACCGCCGCCACTCTGGTCTGTTGGAGCATGATTTCCGATATCCAGACATGGTAAGGGGTGGGATCGCTCCGCCAGGGCAGAACGCGGGCATTTTCCCGGTACCAGACCAGCAATGGAATGGGCAGCTGCCGCAGTTCATCCAAAATAAAGCTCCTCTCTGTGGATATTTCTCCCATCATACAACTTTTTCAGAGGAATTTCAAGTGATTGATAAATGCGCAAAAGAATAACTGAATACTAATATGATATATAATGGATTTGGGGATGGTATTTCTCCGGCGGGAGTGATAAAGTCATAAACAGAGCAAAGGTTAAAAATTGAATGAAGTGTCGGTTGCCGCTCTTGCTGGCGGATTCTTACAGTTTTCAGCCTTTGACTCCATCATTCCTTTTTCATCCATCCTTCCAGATCACCACGCAGGGGCGCCCCATTGGGGCGCCCCTGCGTGGTTTTTCCATAAGTATGCAGCGGAGTTCTTATATTCTTACTCTAACGCGGCAACTACGTCAAATACCAGGCCGTCGCAGTGCGTCTTTCGGGGGATGCCCTGGTCGTGGGCGGCCTTCAGCAGCTCGGCACAGGTTATGTCCCCATGATCCTCCTGGAATTTGCGCAGAAAGGCGGCAATCTCCTCCTTGGGGTAGTTTTTCATCCCCAGCACCATCAACGCTCCGGTAAGGGTGCCGCAGACCGAGCCGCACTGCATCCCGGCGCCGAAGCCCTCTCCCAAGGAGCAGGCCTGCTCCTCCGTGAGGCCGATGTCCTGGGCAAAGGCGGCCAGAACAGACTGGCAGCAGTTAAAGTGCCTGTCGGTGCGGGCCCGGAGCTCCCGGGCCTTTTCCAGATGTGTCATAATGCATTCTCCTCTCGTTTAGTTAAAAATATCCGGTGTATCGGAAAACAGCTGACATACCCGCTCCCACACGGGGCGGTTCTCCGGCCGGACCAGCTGGGGATCCTCCTCCAGCAGGGCCCGGGCGGCTTGCTGGGCCTGGGTGAGCAGGCGCATATCCCCGGCCAGGTCGGCCAGCTTCATTTGAGGCAGACCATGCTGCCGGTTGCCGAAAAAGTCCCCCGGTCCTCTGGCTTTCAGATCCTCCTCGGAGATTTTAAAGCCGTCGGTGGTGGAAGCCAGGGTGTGCAGCCGTTCCATGGCCTCCAGGCTGCGGGTGGAGGTAATGAGCACACAGTGGGACTGGTGCTGCCCCCGGCCCACTCGGCCCCGGAGCTGGTGGAGCTGGCTGAGGCCAAAGCGGTCGGCATTTTCAACAATAATGAGGGACGCGTTGGGCACGTCTACCCCCACCTCAACTACGGTGGTGGCCACGAGCACCTGGGTTTCTCCGCTGGAAAAGGCGCTCATCGCCGCCTCTTTCTCTCTGGGTCTCATCTTGCCGTGGAGTATCCCCAGCCGCAGGTCGGGGAAGATCTCCTTTTGCAGCGTCTCCGCGTAGGTTTTGACCGCCTTCAGATTCAAAGCGGGGGACTCCTCACCGGGGAGGGCGGCGTCTGGATTATCCTCCACAGCGGGGCAGATAATATAGGCCTGCCGACCCTCCGCCACCTGCCTGCGGACGAAATTGTACATCCGCTGCCGCTTGTCCTCCCGGACCACGTAGGTGGCGATAGGGGTGCGGCCGGGTGGGAGCTGGTCGATCACGGACACATCCAGATCCCCATAGATAATAAGGGCCAGAGTGCGTGGGATAGGGGTAGCGGACATGACCAACACATGAGGGGAGACGTTCTGCCCGCTTTTGGCGGCCAGGGCGGCCCGCTGGGCCACACCGAAGCGATGCTGCTCATCGGCCACAATGAGCGCCAGAGCGTGAAAGGTCACTCCTTCAGAGATCAGGGCGTGGGTACCCACCACAAAGTCGATGTCCCCCGCGGCCAGGGCGGCCCGGACCTTCTGTTTCTCCGCTGTCCGCATAGAGCCGGTGAGCAGCCCCACCCGCACCCCGGCAGGGGCCAGCAGCTGAGACAGTGACCGGAAGTGCTGCTCCGCCAGCACCTCTGTGGGGGCCATCAGAGCAGATTGAAAGCCACCCTTGGCACACAGCCAGCCGGCGTAGGCGGCCACAGCGGTCTTGCCCGAGCCCACATCACCCTGGACAAGCCGGTTCATAATCCGGCCCGATGTCATGTCGGCGGCCGTTTCGTCCATCACCCGGCTCTGGGCGGCTGTAGGGGTAAACGGAAGAAGGGCGAGAAACTCCTCCTTGGCTTGAAGGGGGAACGTGATCCCTCCGCCCAGCTTCTCCCGCCGCTGCTTTAAAAGGCACAGCCCGGCCGCCAGATAAAACAGCTCCTCAAAGGCCAGCCTCCGCCGGGCCAGCTCAAGGGCCTGTTCATCCGCTGGAAAATGGATGTTTTTTACGGCAAACTCCGCTGCCGCCAGATGGTGGTTCTGCCGGATATGCTGGGGAAGTGTCTCCGGCAGCTCATGGGCGCAAGGGAGGACCTGCCGGGCCAGGGCGGCCAGCAAGTGGTTGGAGATCCCCGCCGTCAGCCGGTAGACAGGCATGATGCACCCGGTAAAGGTCTGCTTCTCTGCCCGTTCAAAGATGGGGTTGACCATGGTCCGGCGCCGGCCCTGAACCTCCACGGCGCCGTAGAAGATATACTCCTCCCCGGCCCGGATGGCCCGTTCCACATAGCTTTGGTTAAAAAAAGTCAGGTGGAGGGCCCCGGTGTGGTCTGCCACCTTCACCTGCACCAGTTCCAGCCCCTTGCGAATGCGGGAGAGACGGGGGTGCTCCGCAGCCATAGCGGTGATACAAACCCGGCCCTCTGTGGGGGCTTGGGCGATGTTATAGATCCTCCTGCGGTCCTCGTAGTCCCGGGGATACCAGGCCAGCAGATCGCCCGCGGCGGTCAGGCCCAGCTTTTCCAGCTTTTTAGCCCGGACCTCCCCCACGCCGGGGAGCTGGGTGAGCGGGGTGCTCCGGGAAATTTCCATGGGGGCGGTCTCCTTTCAGAAAAGGTTTCTCTATTTTACCACAGCCTGGCTGGGGAGTAAAGGCGAACAATGCACTTGCGGAAGAGAGGAGAAGCGGATATAATAGGGGGACCATGTAAAAAAGGAGAAACGCCCATGTCCGAATATATTTTAAACCTCCTGCCCCTGAAGGACGGGGAGGAGGAAGAATTTCAGGCCATCGCCCCTGGGGCGGTCCACGTCCGGGCCCGGAGCGGCACGGTCACCCCGGAACAGCTGGCCCAGGCAACGGTCATCTTCGGCTGGCCCAGGCCGGAGGCGATGAAGGAGGCCGTCAGCCTGAAGTGGTTCCAGACCATGTGGGCAGGTACCGATGAATACGCTGGAATGCTTCCCGAGGGGGTGCTGTTTACCTCCTCCAGTGGCTCCAACAGCCGCAGTGTGGCCGAGCACATGCTCACCGGGCTGCTGGCCGTCTGCCGCCGCCTGCCCGCCTACCTGAACAGCCAGCGGGCCCATATCTGGAAGGACGAGGGGCCTATGAAAACCATCCTGGGCGGCACCGTCCTGGTAGTGGGGGCGGGGCACGTGGGCTCCGACTTTGCCAGGCTGTGCCAAGGCCTGGGGGCCAGGACCGTCGGGCTGAAGCGAACCGTCACCGGGGCGGTGGAGGGCTTTGATCAGGTGTGCCCCTTGGATGAGCTGGAGGCGCTGCTGCCTCAGGCCGACGTGGTGGCCCTGGCCCTGCCCCACTCCCCCCAGACGGCAGGACTGATGGACGCAAGGCGCATTTCCATGATGAAGGACGACGCCATTCTCATCAGTGCCGGCCGGGGGAGTGTGCTGGACCAGGAGGCGCTGGTGGAGGCCATGCGGGGCGGCAAGCTGTGGGGCGCCGCTTTGGATGTCACCGATCCTGAGCCTCTTCCCCCGGACAGCCCCCTGTGGGACGTGCCCAACCTGCTCCTCACCCCCCACGTGGCCGGAGGGATGCGCCTGGAGATCACCCGCCGCCGGTGCGTGGAGATGGCCCAGGAAAATCTGCGCCGCTACCTGGCCGGGGAGACGCTGGTCAATCTTATCCGTTAATCAAAGCCCTCCGGCACAGCCGGAGGGCTTTGACTCAATCTTTCCAGTCCCACCAGTTTTGCTTATCCGGCGGGCATTGGCCGTGTTCGGCGTAGTGGACCGCCAGACGGTAGACATACAGCACACACCGGTCCACCTGACAGCCCTGGGACAGGCAGTCCCGGCGGTAGAGCTCCTCCGGGTTCTGGCCTCTCAGGCTGTCTAGGGTAGGACAGCCGATCCGCTCCAGATGTTTGGCCATATTGGGCCCCACGCCTGGGATTTTTTGCAGCTCCGACTTCATCAGAACTCTGCGTTGCCCACGGTGCGGGGGTGGGGCAGGGTGTCTCGGATGTTGTTGATGCCGGTGAGGTACATTACCATCCGCTCAAAGCCCATGCCGTACCCTGCGTGGCGGCAGGAACCGTACCGACGCAGGTCGCAGTACCACCAGTAGTCCTTAGGATCCATGCCCAGTTCCGTGATCCGGGCCTCCAGCAGATTCAGCCGCTCCTCACGCTGGCTTCCGCCGATGATCTCCCCGATGCCGGGCACCAGGCAGTCGGCGGCTGCCACAGTCTTGCCGTCGTCGTTGAGGCGCATATAGAAGGCCTTGATCTCCTTGGGGTAGTCGGTGACGAAGACGGGGCGTTTGTACACCTGCTCGGTGAGATAGCGCTCATGCTCGGTCTGCAGGTCGCAGCCCCACTCCACCTTAAAGTTAAACTGATCGTTGTTCTTTTGCAGAATCTCCACCGCCTCGGTGTAGCTCACCCGGGCGAAATCAGAGGAGGCCACGTGCTCCAGCCGCTCCTTCAGGCCCTTGTCCACAAAGGAGTTGAAGAAAGCGATCTCATCAGGGCACTTTTCCAGCACAGTTTTGATCACGTACTTGATCATGGCCTCGGCGTTGTCCATATAGTCGCCCAGGTCGGCAAATGCCATCTCCGGCTCAATCATCCAAAACTCAGCGGCGTGGCGCTGGGTGTTGGAGTTCTCCGCCCGGAAGGTGGGGCCGAAGGTATACACGTTGCCAAAGGCCATAGCGAAGTTCTCGGCGTTGAGCTGGCCGGAGACAGTCAGGCTGGTCTGCCTGCCGAAGAAGTCTCTGGAGTAGTCCACCTGGCCGTCTCCGGTTCTGGGCGGATTGTTCAGGTCCAGGGTGGTCACCTGGAACATCTCTCCTGCCCCCTCGCAGTCGCTGCCGGTGATGATGGGGGTGTGGACATAGACAAAGCCCTGGTCCTGGAAAAAGCAGTGAACGGCGTGGGCGGCCACAGAGCGCACCCGAAAGGCGGCGGAGAACAGGTTGGTACGGGGGCGCAGGTGCTGAATGGTGCGCAGAAACTCAATGCTGTGGCGCTTCTTCTGAAGGGGGTAGTCAGGGGTGGAAGGGCCCTCCACAGCAATGGAGGCGGCCTTCACCTCCAGGGGCTGCTTGGCTTCGGGGGTGAGCACCACCTCACCCTTCACAATAAGGGCAGTCCCCACGTTTTGGGCAGCGATCTCCTTAAAGTTATCTAAAGCGCCGGCGTCCATAACCACCTGAAGGTTTTTAAAGCAGGAGCCGTCATTGAGCTCAATAAACCCAAAGGTTTTCATATCCCGGATGGTCCGGGCCCAGCCCATAACGGTAACAGTCTGCCCGCCCAGGTGCTCTGAGCTGGCAAAAATGGCGGCGATGGTGGTGCGTTCCATAATATCCTCTCCAAATCGTGCAAAATAGTCGGTCCAGCCGGAACCTATCTTAATCTATTATAATGCTTTTTTTTTCGCTTGACAAGTCCCGGAAGGGATGTTTATTTTGCGTGCAGAATCTGCGCGGATGTCTTTACAGGCAGAGAATGGTATGCTATACTATAACCTGAAAAATTATTTGCTCAAATTGTAAACCAATCAAAAAGCGGCTTCGTTGGTCAGCCAGGAGCCTGACCAAAAAGGAGTGAGGAAGATATGCGATACAGCAAGGCGGGGGAAAACCAAAGCAAGTGGAGCAGCTGGAGGATTCTCTGGGTGCTTGGTCTGGTTGTGGTGATTGCCGCCGCCGGGATGATCGTCAGCCAGCAGCTCTTGCTGGACAACGCCCGCACGATGGGGAAGAATCTGGTGACAAGCTACTCGAATGATGAGGACCGGACTTTAAGCGAGTACAGAAAGACCATCAACATGGGTATGGCCTACCTGGACGACTTTTCCACCCGTGATGTCGGGGCGGATGACCTGGAAGAGTGGCTTTTGAGCTTTTTTGAGAAAGGGTTTGACGGGGTCTACGCGGATAATCTGAATGCCTGCGCGGTGATATCGGGAAAGGTGGTATCCACCGACCCCGCGGTGGCCGTCCGCGCTCCGGAGGATTTTTTCTGGTACGCTGACGCCCTTGAGGCGGGGGGCAGTGTTATTTTTACTGACGCGTACCTGTGCCCCGTCCACAATGAGATGACGGTCACAGCGGCTGCCGCCAACCCGAGCAACGGCACGGCTATGGCCTTTGAGCTGTCCCTGGAGCATCTGCGCAATATCCATGTGGAGGAGGAGCTTCCTGTGGGCGGCGCCTACTATGTGCTGGACAGCCAGGGCAGTCTGTTGTACTACAGCATACCCTTTGAGGCTGCCGAGGATGCGCTGAAAGATTATACCATGGATTTGTTCCAACGGGTCAACCGGGGAGAACTGGACGGAAAGGATAATGAGATCATCGGCATGCAGAAGCTCACCCGGGGACTGTATTACCGGCACACCGAAAACGGCTGGCTGTGTATCCTTACCGTGCCCTACGAAACGCTTCTTCAAGGTGTGCAGAGCATCCTGGTGTGGTATGGCGGAGGTCTGGCCCTGTTTCTGGTCATCGCTGTGGCTATGTGGCTGCGGGACCGCAGGCTCAGCCGGACAGCGGAGCGGACAGTAGAGACCGTTCAGGTCTTGGGCAACATGTACTACGCTATCTACAGGGTCAATGTGGAGCAGGGCAGCTATGAGATGGTCAAAGGATCGGACTTTGTCCTGCACGAGCTCCAGGATGACCAGGGCAGCTATGACGATTTGATCCAGGTTATTGTCTCCAGCCTGGATGAGTGGACAGGGGAGGATTTTGTCAATAACTTCTCCCTGGAGAACATCAAAAACCTGGTAGATCAGCAGGTGCGGGACTTTGGCGGCGAGTTCCTCCGCCAGTTTGGCGATGAACAGCGCTGGATCAGTGTCCGCCTGCTTACCGACCCTGAGCGCATTCCGAACGAGGCGGTTATCTGCTTCCGGGATGTGGAGAAGGAGAAGGAGGAACAGCAGCAGCAGGTCCGCCTGCTCAAGGGGGCCCTGGCCGCCGCCGAGCAGAGCGAGAAGTCCCAAAAGCAGTTCTTCTCTGTGATGAGTCACGACATGCGCACCCCCCTGAATATCATCATCGGTATGACAGGCCTGGCGCTCCAGCCCGACTGCGGCCGGGAGAAGATGGTGGGCTACCTCAACAAGATTGGGGGCGCCAGCCAGCAGCTGCTGGCCCTGATCAACGATATTCTGGAGATTTCCCGCCTGGAACAGGGCAACGTCTCTATGGAGATCAAACCCTTTGATCTGGTCCAGACACTGGAGAGCTGTCTATCCCCCTTCCAAGCCCAGGCGAAGGACCAGAAAAAGAAGTTCCAGGTGTCTATAGATGTAAAAAACAGAATGATAAAGGGAGACCCCGCCCGGCTGAGTCAGGTGATCAACAACCTGGTGTCCAACTCTATGAAGTTTACCCAGGGGGGAGACCGGCTCTCCGTCACCCTGCGGCAGATGGACGAGGGCAAGCGGAACAACTACCTCTTTGTGGTGGAGGACACCGGCTCCGGCATGTCGGAGGAGTTTCTGCCCAAGCTCTTTGACCCTTATGAACGGGAGGTGCGGTTTGGCGCCAAGGAGGTCATGGGGACCGGCCTGGGCATGCCCATCGTCAAAAACCTGATTACCCGTATGGGCGGGCAGATTGCGGTAAGCAGCACCCTGAGCAAAGGGACTACCTTCTCCGTTACCATCCCCTTTGACGTGGGGGAGGCCCCCCTTCCGCCTCTGGAGCGTGCCCCTGAGCAGGCCATGCCTCTGAAGGGACGGCAGATCCTTTTGGCAGAGGACAACTTCCTGAACATGGAAATTGCCACCGAGCTGCTGAAGATGCGGGGGGCGGAGGTGACCCCTGCGGAGGATGGACAGAAGGCTCTGGATACCTTCCAAGCCTCCCAGGCTCATTTCTTCGACGCAGTGCTGATGGATATGCAGATGCCCAACATGGACGGCTGCGAGGCCACCCGGGCTATCCGGGCTCTGGACCGGCCGGATGCCCGTATCGTGCCCATCATCGCTCTTACGGCAAATGCCTTTGCGGAGGATATTACCCGCACCACCCAGGCCGGGATGGACGCCCACCTGGCCAAACCCATCAACATTGAACAGCTGTGTGCCACATTGACCAAGCTGATGGCCGAGCGCGGGCGCGCCCGGGACGATAACAAAAAAGGGAAGTGAACAAAATGGCCCCGAAAAGGGAACAACGCTATACGATTCTGGTGGCCGACGATTCAGAAATGAACCGCTGCATCCTCCGCTCCATGCTGGAGGACTCCTACGACCTCATTGAGGCGGAGGACGGCCTTCAGGCCCTTGCCATCCTCCAGCAGCAGGAGCAGAAGATCTCTCTGGTCCTGCTGGACATTGTGATGCCCAATATGGACGGATTTGGCGTGCTGTCTGCCATGAACCAATACAACTGGATTGACAGCGTGCCGGTTATTATGATCTCAGCGGAGAGCACCCACGCCTTCATCGAGCGGGCCTACGATATGGGAGTGACCGACTATATCAGCCGGCCTTTTGATATGATGGTGGTGCAGCGCCGTGTCATTAACACCATTATGCTCTACGCCAAGCAGCGCCGCCTGGCCGCCATGGTGAATGAGCAGATCTACAAAAAGGAGAAGGTCAACAACCTGATGATCTCCATCCTCAGCCACATTGTGGAGTTCCGCAACGAGGAGAGCGGCCTGCATGTTATGCACATCCAGACCATGACGGAGATTCTGCTCAAAAGCCTGATGCGCAAAACCGACAAATATGGCCTGGACCGGGAAACAATCAACCTCATCAGCAACGCCTCCACCCTCCACGATGTGGGTAAAATCTGTATTCCAAGCGAGATACTGAATAAGCCGGGGCGATTTACTGACGAGGAGTTCGCCATTATGAAGCAGCACTCTCAAATGGGGGCTGATATGATGAAGGGGGTTCCCTTCCAGGATGAGCCTCTGGTAAAATACGCCTATGAGATCTGCCGCTGGCACCACGAGCGCTACGACGGCAGGGGTTACCCAGACCGTCTGTCTGGGGAGGACATCCCTATCTCCGCCCAGGTGGTGGCCCTGGCCGACGTGTACGACGCGCTGACCAGCGTCCGGGTCTATAAGCCGGCTCACTCCCATGAGAAAGCCTTGTCTATGATCCTCAACGGCGAGTGCGGCGCATTCCAGCCGTTGCTGCTGGAGTGTCTGGTAGAGAGCAGCGAGGCAATCCAGAGAGAGATGGCGGTAGACACCGTGGCCCGCAGCGACCAGCGGGCTACGGAAAACACAGTGGCCGAGATTATGCAGTATGAGGATCTGTCCGCTGCTGACCGCACCCTGTGTGTCCTAGAGCAGGAGCGAACCATCCACCGCTTTTTCTACGCTGTATCCGATCAGATTTTGTTCGAATATACCGTTGATCCTCCTGTGCTCACCCTCTCTCCCACAGGCGCAAGGCGTTTAGGACTGGAGGAGACTACTGTAGACCCCTATCATAACAAGCAGGCGGGGGCGATTATCAACCTGGATCAGATTACAGAGCTGGCCCAGATGCTCCAGGACACCACGCCGGAGGAGCCGATGGTAGAGTTTGACTGCGACATGCGTCTGGACGGCCAGCTGCAGTGCGGCCATATCATCAGCCGGTCCATGTGGTCCTCTGAGGAGCCTCCGCAATACATCGGCGTCATTGGCAAGGTGACAGTGCACAGGGAAAAGGAGGAGAACAAATGACCATTCAAGAGTGCTACGCCGCCCTGGGGGGAGACTACCAGGAGGTATTGGGGCGGCTGTGCAGCGAAGCTCTGGTGCGGCGGTTTGTAGGTAAATTTCTCTCTGATCAGTCCTTTCAGCTGCTGGATACCGCTCTCAGCGCAGGCAATTATGAGGAGGCCTTCCGGGCTGCCCACACACTGAAAGGGGTGACCCAAAACCTGAGCTTCACAAAGCTGTACCAGTCCAGCCACGAAATTACAGAGGCGCTGCGCACCAAAAATTACGATCTGGCCGTGCAGCTGCTGCCCAAAGTGGAGGAGGACTACGCCCAAACCGCCGCCGCGATTCACGCCTATCAGGGCGGCTGAACCCGTTTTACACAGGGCCATCCGTTTGGATGGCCCTTTTTGCGGCGGAATACCGCTTCCCTAACCGGATGTGTCGTGCTATAATGGGGCCAATGCCAATTATTTTACGGGGGGACCGCTATGAATAAAAAGAGGAGGCTATCTTCACCCCAGATCATCATCCTGGGCTTTTGGGCTGTTATCCTGACAGGCACCCTTCTGCTAATGCTGCCCATCGCTGCCCAAAGCGGCCGAAGCGCCCCCTTCTCCGACGCGCTGTTTACTGCGGTGTCCGCCGTCTGTGTCACCGGTCTGGTGGTCCAGGATACCGCCACCTATTGGAGCGGCTTTGGCCAGGCGGTGCTGCTGTGCCTGATCCAAGTTGGGGGAATGGGAGTGGTCACCTTTGCGGTGGTGATCGGCGCTACGGCGGGACAGCGAATTTCCCTGAAGCAGAGGGGCCTGATGCGGGATGCCATCTCTGCCCACAAGCTGGGGGGAATCCTCCAGCTCACCGGCTTTATTGTAGCGGGCACTGCCGCTGTTGAGCTCACGGGGGCTGTGGTGCTGTCCAGCGTGTTCTGCCGGGAATTTGGCCTGTGGCGGGGACTGTGGTACGGTCTGTTTCACTCCGTATCCGCTTTCTGCAACGCCGGCTTTGACCTGATGGGGGTCCGCTCACCCTACTCTTCTCTTACGTCCTTTGCCGCGAACCCGGTGGTAAACCTTACGGTTATGGTCTTGATTATCACCGGAGGCATCGGCTTTCTCACCTGGGACGACGTGAAAACCAACCGCCTGCGCCTGCGCCGCTACCGGATGCAGACCAAGGTGGTGCTGGTCACCAGCGCGTTTCTGCTGGTTTTGCCGGCGGTATGCTTCCTTCTCTTTGAGTTTCGGCACTTGGCTCCGGTGGAGCGGCTGTGGGGAGCGCTGTTCCAGTCGGTAACGGCCCGCACCGCCGGCTTTAACACCGTCGACTTCAACACCCTCAGCGAAGGGGGTGTGGGGATAATGATCCTTCTGATGCTCACCGGCGGGGCTCCAGGCTCCACAGCGGGTGGGATGAAGGTGACCACCCTGGCGGTGATGGCGGCCACCGCCCTGGCGGTGTTCCGCCGCCAGGAGGACACCCACTTCTTTGGCCGGCGGGTGGACGAGGACACCGTGCGCAGCGCTATGGCTATCCTCACCCTGTATCTGGCGCTGTTCTTTTTTGGCGGTCTGCTCATCAGCCGGGTGGAGGGCCTGCCTCTGCTTACCTGCCTGTTTGAGACGGCCTCGGCGGTGGGAACGGTAGGAGTTACCATGGGGATCACCCCGCAGCTGAGTCAGCTGTCCCGGGCGGTGCTTATCGCGCTGATGTATTGCGGCCGGGTAGGCGCGCTCACTCTAGTGTTTGCCGCCCTGTCAGAGAGCAGGGGGAGCGCGGCCCGGCTGCCCAAGGAAAAACTGATTGTGGGATAAGGAGGACAGAATGAAATCTGTACTGTTGATTGGGCTGGGCCGGTTTGGCCAGCATGTGGCCCAAAAGCTGAACGACCTGGGCCACGAGGTAATGGCGGTGGACAGCGACGAGGAGCGGGTGAACAGGATCCTGCCCTATGTAACCGGCGCGCAGATAGGAGACAGCACCAGCCGGGACTTTCTTTCCGCGCTGGACGTTTCCAGCTTTGACACCTGTATTGTAGCAATTGGAGATAATTTTCAAAATTCGCTGGAGACCGCCGACCTGCTGAAAGAGCTGGGGGCAAAAAAAGTCATTGCCCGGGCCTCCAGGGGTGTGCAGGAGAAATTTCTCCTGCGCTGCGGGGCGGATGAGGTGGTCTACCCGGAGAAGCAGCTGGCCGCCTGGACGGCTATCCGCTGTACTTCCGACCACATCCTGGACTACATCGAGCTGGACGAGAATTACTCCATCTTTGAGCTGTCCACTCCAGAGGAGTGGAAGGGAAAAACTGTTGTCCAGCTGGATCTGCGCGGGCGGTACGGCATCAACATCCTGGGTCTGCGGAGGGAAGGACGGCTGGACATGAGCATCGGCCCTGACACCCTTTTGGACGCGGAGAGCTCCGTGCTTGTTCTGGGCCGGCATAAGCAAGTCAATAAGTGCCTGCATATCTGATCAAAAAACCCGGCGCCCGCAGCTGCGGGCGCCGGGTTCGCGCTATTCGTCTGTTTTCGCGGTACCGAAAATCTCCTGTTTCAACCGCTTTCCGGTGGGGGTGGCCGCAAGCCCTCCCTGCGCGGTCTCCCGCAGGGAGGCGGGCAAGGCCCTGCCCACCTCATAGAGGGCGGAGACGCACTCGTCCACCGGAATTTTACTTTCAATCCCCGCCAGGGCCATCTCCGCCGCGGACAAGGCGACCATTACCCCGGCCACGTTGCGCTTAATGCAGGGGATCTCCACCAGACCAGCCACCGGGTCACACACCAGGCCCAGCTGGTTTTTCAAGGCGATGGCACAGGCGTGAGCGGACTGAGCGGGGGTTCCGCCCTTCAGCTCCACCAGCGCTGCGGCGGCCATAGCGGCGGCCGCGCCGCACTCCGCCTGGCATCCTCCCTCAGCTCCGGCAAGGGTGGCCTGGCTGCTGATCACGGTTCCAATCCCTCCGGCGGTAAACAGGGCCATCACAGCCTGCTCCTGAGTGCACTGCCCATCCTCCAGAACAGACAGCACCGTCCCCGGCAGGATTCCGCAGGAGCCGGCGGTGGGGGCCGCCACAATCTTACCCATAGCAGCGTTGCATTCTGAGGTGGCCAAGGTCCGGGCGATGGCATGGTTGACAAAGGGCCCGGCAATGCCGCCGGTTTTTGCGTAGGCCAGCATTTTGGAGGCGTCCCCGCCGGACAGCCCGGAGGAGGAGCGCAGCGCCGGGTCCATCCCGGACTCCGCGGATTCCCGCATAACCTGAAGCCGCTGGGCCATCTGCGCATAGACCACCTGCTCCTCCACGCCCAGCTGCCGGGCCTGGTCGGCCAAAATTACTCGGGAAATGGTGGCGTTTTCCTGCTCTGCCGCCTGGCAGAGCTCATCAATCCTTTGATACGTCAGCATAAGTTCCTCCTACACGGCCCGGATAAGCACCACATGGATAATATTGGGCAGTATTTTCAGGTTTTCCACCAAAATTTCAGGGATATCCCCGTCCACCTCGATGGTCATCACCGCCGTTCCGCCCTTCTGGGCACGGGCCAGGCGGAAGCTGCCGATATTCACCCCGGAGTAGGCCATAAAGTTGGTCACCGCGGCGATGGCCCCCGGCTTGTCCTTGTGGAGCACCACCAGGGTGTTGTTCTGCCCGGTCACGTGTACGGCCATGCCGTTGAGCTCATCCACCAGGATGCTGCCGCCTCCGACCGACGCCCCCTGAACAGTAACGCTCTCCCCTTCCGCTCCGGTCAGTGTGATGCGGGCGGTGTTGGGGTGGGCGCCGGCAATGCTTTGGCAGACAAAGCGGTAGTCCAGGCCCATTTTTTCCGCGTGATCCAGGGACTCCCGGATCCTGGTGTCGTCTGGAGGAAAGCCCAGGATGCCGGCAATCAGAGCCTTGTCTGTCCCGTGTCCCCGATAAGTCTGGGCAAAAGAACCGCTCAGGTGGATATCCGCCTTTACCGGCCGCTGACCCAGAATTTTCCGGGCCACATAGCCCAGCCGCACCGCCCCAGCGGTATGGGAGCTGGAGGGACCGATCATCACCGGCCCGATGATGTCAAAAACATTCATCCCAGCAGCTTCTCCACGGCGGCGAGCTTGGCGGCGGTACAGAAGACCTCCATGGCCTGGGCCAGCTCGGCGGGGGAGGGGAAGGAGGGAGCGATGCGGATATAACTGTCGTCCGGGTCCTTGTGGTAGGGGTGGGTGGCGCCCGCCCCGGTGAGAACCACGCCTGCGTCTTTACACAGGGAGACGATCCGCTTAGCGCAGCCGGGCATGGCCATATAGGTGACGAAGTAACCCCCTTTGGGCTTCACCCAGGAGCCGGATCCGGTGCCGCCCAGCTCAGATTCCAGGGTGGACAGCACCGCATCAAACTTGGGCCGGAGGAGCGCGGCGTGTTTGTCCATTTGAGCCTTGACGCCGTCTGCGTCCTTGAAGTAGCGCACGTGGCGCAGCATGTTCATCTTGTCCCAGCTGATGGCCTGGGCGTCCAGCTGTTTGGCGGCAAAGTCCACATTGGCTTGGGAGGCGGCGAAGAAGGCCACCCCCGCCCCGGGGAAGGTGATCTTGGAGGTGGAGCCGAACATATAAACCATGTCGGGATTCCCGGCTTTCTTGCACTCCTCCAGGATGTTGAGCACCGGGGTGTCTTCATACACATAGTGGACGGCGTAGGCGTTGTCCCAGAAGATGCGGAAGTCCTTTGCGGCGGGCCTGAGGGCGGCCAGGCGGCGGACCGCCTCGTCAGAGTAAGAGCCGCCCAGGGGATTGGTGTACTTGGGGACGCACCAGATGCCCTTGACAGTCTCGTCCTCTGCCGTCAGCTTCTCCACCAGGTCCATATCCGGGCCCCACTCGGTAAGGGGGATGTTGATCATCTCAATGCCCAGTGTTTCACAAATGGTAAAATGGCGGTCGTAGCCAGGGACAGGGCAGAGGAACTTGACCTTGTCATATTTGCACCAGGGCTTGTCGCCGCCCAGCACACCCAGCAGCATGGCCCGGGCCATGCAGTCGTACATAAAGGTGAGGGAGGCGGAGCCCACCACAATGGTCTCCTCCGGCGCTACCCCCATATAGTTGGCAAACAGCTGCCGGGCCTCGGGGATTCCCAGAAGCTCGCCATAGTTGCGGCAGTCCACGCCGCTGCTGTCGTGGCAGTCGCTCTTGGAATTGAGCACATCCAGCATAGGGGCGGACAGCTCCAGCTGGTCTGCCCCCGGCTTGCCCCGGGCCATGTTCAGCTTCAGCCCCTTGGCCTTCAGCTGGGCATAGGTCTGCTCCAGATGCTGCCGCTGGTCCTGGAGCTGCTCTCTGGTCATTTCCTGATACTGTTTCATGTCGTTCTCCTTTTTAATCCTGTATTTGGATAAGTTGTACCCATATTATACCGAATGGCCAGGGAAAAGGCAAGGGATTTGAGGTGGTTTCAGTCGGGAACTGAAAAAGGGCCGCCCCGCTGGGCGGCCCTGGCGCATGTGGGAAAGAGACGTTACGCTAAGCCGTTCAGGCTGGCAAAGAGCTTGTCGGCGTCGGCGGATGCCACCAGCTTGTCGGTGTCCTCGTCAGTGGAGGCAATGGCCACGATGCGGCCCAGCACCTCCAGGTGCTCCTCGCCCTTGGCGGCGATGCCCACCACCAGCTTGACCTTGTCGCCGTTCCAGTCGATGCCGTCGGGGTAGGTCATGACCACAACACCGGTGCGTCTAATGAGAGGCTTCACGTCGTTGGTGCCGTGGGGAATGGCCACGTGGCTGCCGATGGCCACAGAGAAGCTGGCTTCCCGGTCCAGCATGCCCTGGATGTAGGCCTCATCCACATAGCCGCTTTCCACCATCAGCCGGCCGCAGGCGCGGATGGCCTCCTCGGGAGTGACGGTTTTGCAGCCAAGAACGATGTTCTTTTTCTCCAGCAGGGTGTCGCCGGAGGGGGCGGGAGCCTCGGCCTTGGGGGCCTGGGCAGGGGTAACGGCGGGGGCGGCTGGGCCCTTCCGGGCGTCCAGCAGTTCATTGACCAGGATGTCGTACTCAGGAGCGCCCATAAAGTTGTGGATGGGGATGATCCGGGCCTGGGGCGCGCGCTGGGCGGCCCGGCCGGACAGCTCATGGTGGGTGACCACAATCTGGCAGTCCCCGGGGATCTCAGATACAGGGTGGTGGATGACCTCAATGCCGGTGATGCCCGCGTCCTTCAGCTTGTTGCGCAGCATGGTGGCGCCCATGGCGGAGGAGCCCATGCCCGCGTCGCAGGCGAAGACGATCTTCTTCACGGAGTGGATGTCCACTTCAGCTCCGGTGGAGGACTCCACGGCCTGACCCTTAGAGGCGGCCTTGGAGGCGGCCACTTGGGCCTGGGCCTCAGCCAGACTGGCGTCTTTGCCAAAGAACTTCAGCAGGAACACAGAGATGGCAAAGCTGACTGCGGCAGCCACGCCGATGCCGGCAATGTTGGCCACATAACCGCCCTTGGGGGTCATGAGCATCTCGGCGATGATGGAGCCGGGGGAGGCGGCGGCCACCAGGCCGCCATTGAGCATGGAAAGGGTAAAGATGCCGCAGACATTGCCGATCATGGGCCCCAGGATGACGATAGGGTTCATGAGCACATAGGGGAAGTAGATCTCGTGGATGCCGCCCACAAACTGGATGACGGCGGCGGCTCCGGCGGAGGAGCGGGTCTCACCCTTGCCGGCCACACAGTAGGCCAGCAGCAGCCCCAGGCCGGGGCCGGGGTTGGACTCGATCATAAAGAGGATGGACTTGCCCATCTCCATAGCCTGTTCGGTGCCGATGGGGGTGAAGACGCCGTGGTTGATGGCGTTGTTGAGAAAGAGCACTTTGGCCGGCTCCACCAGCACGGCGGTGAGGGGCAGCAGACCGTTGTTCACCAGCAGGCCCACCCCGGCCCCCAGCACATCGGTGATCTTTACGCAGGCCGGGCCGATGGCAAAGATGGACAGCACGGCTAAAATGCCGCCGATGATGCCCACGGAGAAGTTGTTGACCACCATCTCAAACCCGGCGGGGATGTGGCCCTCCATCTTCTCGTCAAATTTTTTGATGCACCAGCCGCCCAGGGGGCCGCAGATCATCGCGCCGATAAACATGGTGCTGGTGGTGGAGGCGATAGCGCCCAGGGTAGCCAGCGCACCGGCCACAGCGCCCTTCTGTCCGCCCACGGCTTTGCCGCCGGTATAGCCAATGAGGATGGGCAGTAGGTAGGACAGCATGGGCCCCACCATATTGTTGATGGTGGCGGCGGGTCCCCACTTGCCCAGCCAGCCGTCGGGGATGAAGAGGGCGGCGATGAGTCCCCAGGCGATAAAGGCCCCAATATTGGGCATGACCATGCCGCTGAGGAAGCGCCCGAATTTCTGTACGCGTTCTTTCACAGGGGATCGTCCTTTCCTTTATGGAATCGTTACTTGTTTACCGTGGCTTTTAGGTAGCCCTCCACGCCGGAGGCGGTGGACAGGCCCATGGCCTCTTCGGTGATGCGGCGGAAATCCTTCTCGTGCCAGCGGTGGATCTGGGCCCGGGAGGCCAGCACGGAGGCGGAGCTGACGGAGAACTCATCCAGGCCCCAGCACATGAGCAGGGGGATAAGGCCCGGATCGGCGGCGGCCTCGCCGCACATGCCCACAGGGATCCCGGCCCGTTTTCCGGCGGAGATCACGCTGCGGATGGAGCGCAACACGGCAGGCTGGAAGGGGGTGTAGAGCTTTTCCACCTTGGCGTTGCCCCGATCCACAGCCATGGTGTACTGGGTGAGGTCGTTGGTGCCGATGGAGAAGAAGTCACACTCTTGGGCCAGCAGGTCAGCGATGAGGGCGGCGGCCGGAGTCTCGATCATGGCCCCCAGGGCGATGTCTCTGTCATAGGGGATGTTGGCCTCGGCCAGCTCCTTTTTGCACTGCTCCAGCAGCTCCCGGGCGGCGCGCACCTCTTCCACACAGGTGACCAGGGGGAGCATGATTTTGATGTTCTTCTCCTCCGCCCCAGCCCGCAGGAGAGCCCTGAGCTGGACCTTATACAGCTCGGGCCGGTCCAGGCAGTAACGGATGGCCCGGTGGCCCAGGAAGGGGTTCTCCTCTTTTTCCATTCCCAGGTAGTCGATGGCCTTGTCGCCTCCCACGTCCAGGGTGCGGATGATGACCTCCTTGCCGGCCATGGTCTTAGAGACAGCGTGGTAAGCCTCATGCTGTATCGTCTCATCAGGCAGGCTGGTGCGGTCCATAAAGAGGAATTCGGTGCGGAACAGGCCAATGCCCTCGGCCCCGGACTGAGCGGCAGTCTCGGCCTCGGCGGCGGAGCCGATGTTGGCGTACAGGTGGTAATACTTGCCGTCGGCGTCGGCGGTGGGTTTGTCCCGGTAGACCTCCAGGGCAGCGGTTTTTTCCAGATAGTCCTTCTGCTTGGCCAGATACTCGCTGCGGGTGCGGGCGTCGGGGCTGAGCACGGCTACCCCCTCGCCGCCGTCCACAATGAGGCCGTCACCGTCTTGAATCAGCTCCAGGGCCTTGGAGATAGACAGCACGGCGGGCAGCTGGAGGGCCCGGGCGAGAATGGCGGAGTGGCTGGTGCGTCCACCGGTCTCGGTGATGATGCCGGCCACATTCTCCTTGTTGAGTCCTACGGTCATGGAGGGGGTGAGGTCGTGGGCCACCAGGATGGTGCCGGCGGGCAGGGCGCTCAGATCAGTGCCGGTCACACCCAGCAGAATGGACAGCAGCCGGGAGCGGATGTCCCGCACGTCGGTGGCCCGCTGGCGCATCAGCTCATCGTCCACGCCAGCAAACATGTCGGCGTACATGGTGCAAACAGCGTCGGCGGCACCCTCGGCGCAGGAACCGCCGTCAATAGCCTCCTGCATCTGGGAGAGCATAAAGGGGTCGGCCAGCATGGTGATCTGGCCGGTGAGAATCTCCGCCTCCTTGGGGCCGGTCTGCTCCCGGATGTGGTCGGCCATGGCGGCGGTACGCAGGTTGAACTCCTCAATGGCGCTTTGCAGGCGGGCCTTTTCCGCCTCTTTGCCGGAGTAGGGGACGTCGGAGTAGTCCAGGCTCTCCTCCCGCACGCAGACAGCCCGGCCCAGGCCGATGCCGTCTGAGGCGTTGATCCCTTTCAGAACCATAGCGCGCCTCCTTAATTACAGGTCGCCCAGGCCGGACTCTACCAGCTTCACGGCGGCGTCCAGCGCCTCGGCCTCCTGGGGGCCCTCACAGCGGATCTCAATCTCGCTGTCCATCTTGATACAGGAGGCCATCAGGTTCATGATGCTCTTGGCATTAATGGTCTTTTCCCCGAAGAGGATGGTGACGGTGCTGTCGTACTTGGTCATCTCAGCCACGAACAGCTGGGCGGGGCGCATGTGCAGGCCCTGGGGATTGATGACTTTTACAGTTTTAGATACCATGGTGAATACATCCTTTCCAAATTGTTTATTATCTCATACTGCTTTGCAGTATATAGAGAACGAATCGATACGGGGCGCCAGGCTGGGCGGCCCATCTTTATACCGCGATCACGCCGGTGCTGTCCAGATACTTCCGATCGGGCAGGCGGTCGGTGATGATCTGGGCCCCCGCCAGGGAGAGAATGGCGGCGGCGGTCACCCGGCCGAACTTGGAAGAGTCGGCCAGCATGTACACCGCCTGGGCCTGGGATGCGGCCAGGGCCTTCAGGGCGGCGGCCTCCGGGTCAGGAGTGGTAAAGCCCTGGCTGACGCTGACCCCGCTGGTGCCTAGAAACACCTTGGTGAAGTTATAGCGCTGTATAGACTCCAAAGCCCCCGCGCCCACAATGTCCACCGTGCCCGGCTTCAGGGTGCCTCCCAGAATATATACATGACGCTCGTGGGCGGAGAGCATTCCGGCCAGGTCGATGCTGCTGGTGACAAACAGGGCCCCCGAGTCCTTCAGATGGTCGGCCATGTGGAGCACAGTCGTACCTGTGTCCAGAAAGACCACATCGTCATCACTCACCAAGGAGGCGGCGTAGCGGGCGATGCGCTCTTTTTCCCGGGCGTAGCGCTGCTTGGTGGCCAGATCGGGTTCCCGAGCTAAAAACTCCTCCTCCTCCAGGCTGGTTGCTCCCCCATGGATTTTTACCAGCCGGCCCTGGCGGGCTAGGGCATTCAAGTCCCGGCGGATGGTGGCCTCTGAGGCGCCGGTGGCCTGGCACAGCTCAGCGACACTCACCGTCTGGTGCTGGGAAACCTGCTGCAAAATGGCTCTGGCCCGCTGCTCAGCCAACATAAATCTCGCCCCTTGGTATGATTGATTTTGAATAATTGATCGATAATGACTGAAATAATCCTAGCATAGGAAGTCGGCAAAGTCAACCAATTTACGGCGATTTTTCTGCACAAAAAAACAGGGAAAATTTTGTGCATCATGCCAGAAAAGTGTTGATATATGTGGGAGTAAACCAAAATATCAAAATTCTCCATGGCCCAAGGTGTGAGACAGAATCTACCAAAAATCGGAGAAGGGGACTGTCGTTGAGGGGTGGGAGAGAGGGGGGGTTAATGCTGACCAGGGAAGAAAAAATCAAAAACAAGCAAAATCACTTTTTTGCGGCTTTTGAGGGTGGAATATTTCAGCGCTTTGCCGCCTTGATAATTGCCAAAGCATGGTGCTATACTTTTAATAAGGATTACCGGAACGCCACTAAACTATTATAACAAAGGAAGGGATTAAGCATGAAACAGGCAATCATGATCGGTGCGGGCAACATCGGCCGGGGCTTTATCGGCGCCCTGCTGGAGAAAAGCGGCTACCATGTTGTTTTCGCCGACGTGGCGGAAAACCTGATCTCCGCTATTAACGAGCGCAAGAGCTACACCGTCCATATTCAGGACAAGGAGTGCGCCCAGTGGACAGTTACCAACATCAGCGGCATCTCCTCGGCCAATCAGGAGCTGGTGGACGCCATCGGCGGCGGCTGCGAGCTAATTACCACCGCCGTGGGCCTGCGCATCCTGCCCATCGTGGCCAAACCCATCGCCGCCGGCATCAAGGCCCGCAGGGCGGCCGGCAGCACACAGATTCTCAACGTGGTGGCCTGTGAGAACGCCATCCGGGGTACCAGCCAGCTGCGAGACGCCGTTTACGCCAACCTGAGCGGGGAGGACTTGGACTACGCCAAGGAGTATGTGGGCTTTGCCGACTGCGCCGTAGACCGTATCGTCCCCAAGGCCAGCTTTGAGAACCCCCTGGACGTGGCGGTGGAGCAGTACACCGAGTGGGATGTGGAGAAAGGCGGCTGGAAGGGCGAGCGTCCTGAGATTGAGGGCCTGGGCTGGGTGGACAATCTGGACGCCTATCTGGAGCGCAAGCTGTTCACCCTGAACAGCGGCCACGCCATCTGCGCCTACCTGGGCACCCTGAAGGGGTATAAGACCATCGTGGAAAGCATCGCCGACCCCGCCATCGGCGCGCTGGTCCACCAGGCCATGTATGAGAGCGGCGAGGGCCTTATCAGGAAGTTCGACTTCGACCCCGATGCCCACCACGCCTATATTGAGCGCATTTTCGCCCGGTTCCAGAACCCCTTCCTGGCTGACGAGACCGCCCGGGTGGCCCGGGAGCCCATCCGCAAACTGGCACCCACCGACCGCCTGATGAAACCGCTGATGACCGCCTACGGCTACGGCCTGCCGGTAGACCACCTGATCTTCGGCGCGGCGGCGGCCCTCCACTTTAACGACCCCGCCGACGAGCAGAGCGTGGAGCTGATGAAGGCCATCGAGGCCGGCGGCGTGGAAAAGGCGCTGGCGCAGTACACTGGCCTGAAGCCGGAGGACGCCCTCTTTACCCGCGTCCTGGACGTGTACCGCGCCCTGAGCATTGCCAAAAAGTAAGCGGTCCCAAAGCCTCCCCCAGCGGGGAGGTTTTTTTTCACATTTTTTCAAAATTTCCCTTGACCTTCCAGCGGCGGGAGGGTGTACCATGGCGAGACAGAGAGAGGGGAAAAATTTAATGAAACTTTCATCTTTTCTTTGGAAAAATGTAAGGTTTCCCCAGTACAATAACCAGCGGGAAATTCACCGGGAGACCGGTGCTGATACAAGGAGGATCGCTATGGAAACAACGACTGTCTTAACTCCGGAGGAGGTCCAGAAGAAAAAGCGGAAACTGCCCCGGCCCCGTCTGCCCAAGAGCAAAAAGGGGAAGAAGCGGCTCAGGCGGGGAGTGATCGCCGCCGCAGTGCTGGCAGGGGCGGGCTGGTTTGCCCTGAAACCCTCCGGGAACGGCGGGGCGGGGCTGATGGGTCAGTACGCCCCGGACACCGCCCAAAAGCGGGACCTGACCGTCTCCGTCTCCGGAACAGGTACCGTTACCCCCATTGACTCCTACTACTTAAAGCCCCTGGTCACCGGCGAGGTTCTGGAGGCCCCCTTTGAGGTGGGGGACCGGGTGGAGAAGGGCCAGCTGCTCTACCGCCTGGACGCCAGGGACGCGGAGATGGGCATCGCCCAGGCGGAATTGTCCGTCCGGCAGGCTCAGAAGAGCTATGACGACCTGGCCGCCAACCTTACGGTACGCTCCGGCGGGGCCGGGGTTGTCCAGCAGGTGCTGGTTCAGAGGGGGGACCTGGTCTCCCCCGGCACACCCGTCGCCGAGGTGGCCGACGCCTCTGTTCTGAGCGTCGTTTTGCCCTTCCACTCCGCCGACGCCCAGCAGATTCGTGCCGGGCAGGGCGCCCAGGTGATCATCGCCGGGACGATGGAGACTCTGCCCGGCACGGTGGAGTCGGTCTCCAGCGCCGACCTGGTGGGGGCTGGCGGGGCCCTGGTGCGGAACGTGAAAATACGGGTGAGCAACCCCGGGGCCCTCACCGCCGCCAACTCCGCCACTGCCCAGGTGGGAGACCTGGCCTGCGCCGGGAGCGGCAATTTCCAGGAGTCCCTGCGTCAGACGGTGGTGGCTCAGGCCAGCGGCGAGGTCACAGATGTGATGGTTACTGCAGGAAGCAAGGTTGCTTCTGGTTCCGCCCTGGTAAGCCTGGGCGGGGCCTCCGCTGAGAGCTCTCTGGAGAGTCTGGCCATCTCTCTGGAGAACGCCAGGCTCTCTCTCCAGCGGGCCCAGGACGCTTTGGAAAACTACACCATTACCGCCCCGATCTCCGGTACTGTCATCGAGAAGAACATCAAAGCCGGGGACAATGTAAATAATATTGAATCCGGGGCCCTGGCTGTGATCTACGATTTGAGCTACTTAAAATTGGAGATGAACATCAGCGAGCTGGACCTGAACAAGATTTTGGAGGGCCAGCAGGTAGACGTCACCGCCGACGCAATCCCTGGCGAGGTATTCACCGGCCGGGTGGACCGGGTAAGTATCAATGGCACCACCACCAACGGGTTTACCACCTATCCCGCCACCATCCTCCTGGAGAACTACGGCGAGCTGAATCCGGGCATGAACGTCTCCGCCGACATCATTGTGGAGCGGATGAAAGACGTTCTGTCTGTCCCGGCGGCGGCGGTCCAGCGGGGTGACACGGTGCTGATTCCTCTGGAGGGATGCCTGTCCCCTGACGGCGCTGCGGTGATTGACCCCTCCAAAACGGAGGCGCGCCCTGTCACCCTGGGCGGCGGCGACGGGGAATACACGGAGATTGCCTCCGGCCTCAGCGAAGGGGAGACGGTCCTTGTACCTGCCCAGATCCAGGATGGCATGACCGCCGCGCCCGCAGGAGGTTGATGAGCTGTGGAACACCTCATTGAACTGAAAAACGTCTATAAAATATATCAGATGGGCTCTGAGACGGTCCACGCCCTGGACGGGGTGGACCTGACCATCGACCAGGGGGAGTTTGTGGCTATTGTGGGTTCCTCCGGGTCGGGCAAGTCCACCGCCATGAACATCATCGGCTGTCTGGACGTGCCCACCTCGGGCACCTACCGCCTGGGAGGCGTGGATGTGTCCACCATGGACGACGACCAGCAGGCGGAAATTCGGAATAAGATGCTGGGCTTTATCTTTCAGCAGTACAACCTGATCCCTAAGCTCACAGTGCTGGAGAATGTGGAGCTGCCTCTGCTTTACGCCGGAGTGGACAGCGGAGAGCGGCGGGAGCGGGCTCTGCGTTCTCTGGAGCGGGTGGGGCTGCGGGACAAGGGGAAAAACCTGCCCTCCCAGCTCTCTGGCGGCCAGCAGCAGCGTGTGTCCATCGCCCGGGCCCTGGCGGGTACCCCCTCGGTGATTTTGGCCGACGAGCCCACCGGCGCCCTGGACTCCCGCACCGGCCGGGACGTGCTGAAATTTCTCAAGCAGCTCAACCGGGAGGGGGACACAGTGGTCCTCATTACCCATGACAACTCCATCGCCGTGAAGGCGGACCGCATTGTCCGCCTTCAGGACGGCAAAATCATCTACGACGGCGACTCCCGCGACCCCCGGGCGGTGGTCCAGCCCCACGGGGAGGATGAGGACGAGGAGGTGGGCGCATGAACTTTGGACAGTCCTTCCGCCTGGCGATAAAATCCCTTACCACCAGCAAGATGCGGGCCCTGCTCACCATGTTGGGCATCATCATCGGGGTGGGGGCGGTGATTGTGATTCTCTCCCTGGGCAACGGCCTCACCGGCATGGTCCAGCAGCAGGTGGACAAGATGGGCATCAATATGATCCAGGTCCAGCTCTGGTCTGTGGGAGACGGTATGATGCCCGACCCGGAGGAGCTGTATGACCTGGTGGACGAAAACCCCCACGTCCTCACCGGCGTGTCCCCCTACATCAACCTCGGGGGCGTGGTCCGCCACGGGGACGAGAAGTTTGACCGGACTAGCGTGTACGGAATCAGCGAGATCATGTACAACGCTGCCACCAACTACACCATGGACGGCGAACAGCTGGCCAAGGGCCGCTTTATCAGCTACATGGATGTGGAGCGCCGGGAGGCGGTCTGCGTCATCGGGGCCTATCTGGAGGAGGAGGCCTTCGGCGGCGACGCTCTGGGAAAGACGCTGTCTATTGACGGGCGGGTCCTCACGGTGGTGGGTGTGCTCAAGCGCAACGCAGAGCTAGAGATGCTCCCCGGCAGTCAGGACGATCAAATTTACATGCCTTATACCACCGTCATGGAGATTATCGGTGACCGGTGGGTGGGCCTGTACATCTTCACCAGCACCTCCGGCGAGACTGCAAACGCCGCCAAAGGGGTCATTGAGAGCTACCTCAACAAGTTCTACCGGACGGATGACGGCATGTATAACTACTTCTACATCATGACCATGGCCGAGCAGGCCAACCAGATCAACGGCATGATGGGGGTGGCCATGGGAGTGCTGGTGGCCATCGCGGCGATCTCCCTGCTGGTGGGCGGCATCGGCATCATGAATATCATGCTGGTATCGGTCACCGAGCGCACAAGAGAAATCGGCGTGCGCAAGTCCCTGGGGGCCAAGCGGAAGGATATCCGCAGCCAGTTTGTCATCGAGGCGGGCACCACATCGGCCATTGGCGGTCTGCTGGGTATCGGCTTTGGCTGTCTGCTGGCCAAACTCCTGGAGGTGCTGCTGGGCGGAATGCTGGTGGCCAGCCTGGGGACCAGCGGCATTACCTTCAACGCCACTCCCACCGTGGGGGCTATCCTCCTCAGCTTTGGTGTGTCGGTGGGCATTGGCGTCCTGTTCGGTTACCTGCCCGCCAACAAGGCGGCCAAGCTCAACCCCATCGACGCGCTGCGATATGATTAACGGAAAGGAACGTGCCTTATGAAGATCAAACGCATAACTGCCGCAGCAATGGCGGTTTGCCTCTCCCTCGTGCTGGCCCTGCACGCCTCAGCGGCGGGGACCGCCCCCTCTCTGGAGGACGCTTCCCAGGCGGTTACGGCCCTGGGGATTATGTCCGGAGACGGTAGCGGTAATCTGAATCTGTCCCAAAAAGTGACCCGGGCGGAATTTGTTACCATGGTGGTAAAGGCCTCCCCCGGCGGAGACGGGGTAGGCCAGGCGGCGACCTCTCCCTACCCGGACGTGCCCCGCGGCCACTGGGCCAGCGGCTACGTGGAGGCGGCGGTGAGCCGGGGGCTGGTTTCCGCTTTCAGCGACGGCACCTTCCGTCCCGACCAGGAAATCAAGCTGGCGGAGGCGGTTTCCATGGTGCTGTCTCTGCTGGGCTACGGCCCCGAAGACTTCTCCGGAGCCTACCCCACCGGCCAGCTTTCCATGTATCACAGCTTGAAGCTGAGTTCCGGCGTTACCGCCGCCGGGGCCGCTTCCCCGCTGACCCGGCAGGACGCGGTTTACCTCTTTTACAACCTTCTCTCCGCCAAAACCAAGGCGGGAGCCCCCTATATCCAGTCCTTGGGCCACAGCCTTGACGCGTCGGGCAAGCCCGACGTGGTCTCCCTGGTGAACGGCCAGATGGAGGGCCCGGTAGTGGCCCAGCGGGGCTGGCAGTCCTCCCTGGGATTTACCCCGGGCAAGGTGTACCGCAACGGCAGCAATGCCGTCCTGACCAACATCCAGGAGTACGATGTTGTCTACTGGAACCGCTCTATGAACACGGTTTGGGCTTACGGTAAGAAAACCACTGGCACCATCCAGGCCATTGCACCCTCCGGGGCGGAGCCCTCCTCCGTCACGGTGGCGGGCCGCACCTACCAGATAGAGACTTCCTCCGCCGCTTACGCCCTGTCCGATCTGGGCCAGTACCACCTGGGGGACGCTGTGACCCTTCTTCTGGGGCGGAGCGGGGGCGTCGCCGCTGTGGCCGGTGTCTCCGTCGGCGCCGGGAACCAGGTGGGGGTGGTGGTAAATGTGGAAAATACTTCCTACCCTGACGGCAGCGGTGGGAGCTATACTGCCCAGACCGTCACCCTCCTGGCCACCGATGGCCAGACCTACCAGTACCAGAGCCAGGGCAGCTACCGAAAGGGCAGTGTAGTCCGGGTGGCGGCGGGTCAGGGGGATGGAGTCAGTCTCCGGGGACTGGGCAGCGCCTCTTTGTCCGGGCAGGTGAGTAAGGATGGAGCCAAGCTGGACAAATATTCCTTTGCCCAGGGTGCGGAGATCCTGGATGTAAGCGAAAGCCGGGGCGCGGTGATCCATCCGGGCCGGCTGGCCGGCCTGAAGCTGGACAGCGGCAAGGTGCGCTACTACTCTCTCAACCCCCAGGGAGAGATTGACATGCTGATTCTCAACGATGTCACCGGCGATGCCTATCAGTATGGTGTCCTCACCCGCTTTGAGGAGCAGGGGGAGGGGATGAGCCGGTACTATACCTATGAGTACGATGTGGGAGGGGTGAAATATGCCCTGCCCGGCAGCACCACCCGCTTCCGGCTCAACGGCGTGGGCCTGCGTGTGCTGGGCGATCCCGCCGACCCGGATCGGCTGCAGTCACTCACCGCCACAAAGGCGGGACAGATAGTGGGCAATCAGCTCATTGCCGGCAATCAGGCCTATACCCTGTCTGACGATGTTCTGGTCTATGAGCAGCGGAGCGGGCAGTATTACCTGTCAAGCCTGGCCCGGGCGGAGAATGGAGACGTGACCGGCTGGTACGACAAGGCTGAATCCGAAGGGGGCCGTGTCCGGGTAATCATTGTGAAATAACAGCAAAGCGGAGGGCCGCCCGGGAAGGGGCGGCCCTCGCGCTGTTTGATGATGCTACGAATTCCTTCTGCGCTGAATCTCTTGGGTCACTCCCACTGCCAGCAGTGCGGCGGCCAGGACCAGCAGCCCGCCCTGGATAACGTAGTCCAAAAGCTGGGGCTCAGCCGCGTCTGGAATCAGGCGCTGGCACAGCAGGCGGAAGACCGGGGACGCGGCGGCGGTAATCAGAGTGAACACGCCGGCCTTAACCCAAGGGCCCGTGGGCAGATACCGCAGGCAGAGAAAATAAGCCCACAGAAATATCACCCCCGCTGCCGCCAGAATAAAGGCCGTGCGCAGCCATCCTCCGCCGGTAAAGATGTGGATCACAGCCAACAGGGGAAATACCCACGCTGAGGTCAGCGCTACGCACAGGGGCAGCACGGTCTTTCCATAAAACCGCCAAATGGCCCACCAGCCCCAGGGCAGAACCAGACTGACCGCCGTAATGGCCAGACCGCCGCCTGCCCACCAACCGTAGAGTGTGCCGCTGTCCTGGGTGGCTGCGCTGACATAGTGCCAGCAGGCCAGCAAAAGCAGCAGCAGGCATACGGTCGCCGCCCCCAGACATACGGAGGCCTTGTACCGGTGTATCAGCCAGGGCAGGTTGGTAAAGCAGAAGGCCAGCGCCAGAGAGGCCAGCACAATCCAGAACCAGTCCAAATTATGGAAGAGAAGCAGATCGCTGATGAGGCAGGCAATCATAGTGATGGTGTAGCCCACCGGACACAAGCGGCGAACACCCAGCGCCACGTTCCGCCACACCGCCGCCTTTCGCTCCTGGGCATGGGCGCGGTGGTCATCACAGGCGGTAAAGAACTCGTGCTCCGATATGCCCAGCTCCCGGCAGATAGCCGTAACCAGGGAGACGTCCGGGTAAGATAAATTCCGCTCCCACTTGCTTACGCTAGACTCCGTGACATACAGCCGCCCAGCCAGTTCCTTCTGGGTCAGTCCCGCCTCCAGCCTCTTTTTCCGAATGTATGCGCCAAAGAGTTTTTTCTCATCCATAAGGAACACCTCCTGCAGGTCTTGGACAAACGGCCATGTGCCGCCGCCGCTGGGTCCACTGTAGTCCCGGTGGGGTGAAAAGTCAAGGAAAGTGCCGCTTTTTGTCACTCGACCAGCAGTCGAGTCTGATGTTCCAAGCGCTGTGAAGGGTCTCTTTTCGGGAAAGCCCCCCTTCTGATGTGTTTACTTCAGGTTCTGGAACATTCTCAGGGCGATAGACAACGCCTCCTGAATGGTGGCGGAGCCCTGGGGATTAAAGCTGCCATCGGAGCCGCTGACGATGCCCTTGCCAGACATAAAGGCTACAGCGTCTCTGGCCCAGCCGCTGATGCTGCCGTCGTCATTGAAGGCAGTGGACTGAGCGGCGGAGATTTCCCCGCCCAGCTTGGTGTACACCCGGGACAGCATGGCGGCCGCCTCCTCCCGCTTCACCAGGGTGTTGGGCTCAAAGGTGCCGTCTCCCATGCCGCTGACAAAGCCCGCCGCCGCGGCCCGGAGGACGTCGGGGTCATCGGTATCTGTAAAAGGATTCGTTGCGGCGGGAGCGATCTTCTCGCCGTTAGGGGCCATAGCCTCAAACAGCTTTACCGCTGTAGCGGCGAACTGGGCCCGGGTGATATTGCTCCGGTAGTCGCTGCCCAGCTTTTCGGAGATCAGGCCGGCGGTAATGGCTGCGTTCACATGGGTTTTGGCCCAGCCGTCCACCTGGGCGCCGTTGCTTGCCAGGATGGCGGGGGCGGTGGTCTGGAACTGATAGCTCTTGGAGGCGCCGTTGCTGAAGGTGACGCTTACGGTGTGTTCGCCGGTGGCCAGGGCGGTGGTGTCCAGATTAAAGGCATAGGGGTAGTCGTTTGCGGTGGCCACAGCCTGGCCGTCCACCGACCAGGTGGCGCTCAGCTTATCCGGGGACCAGGTGTAGGCGGCCAGGGACATGGTCCCCTCCCACTTGCCGCCGTAGGCGGACAGCTTGGTGTAGTAGGCCCCGGTGTCCCGGAAGCTGTGGACCAAAGTGGGGTTTGCCTGCACAGCCTGCCGGTAGGCGGCGGTGACGGTGGGATTGTTATAGAAGGTGTAGTCGATGCCGGCCCAGCTGTCGCCATAGTCAGAGCTGACAATGGCCTTCACCTCGGGGTAGACCATAGGCAGGAAGGAATAGGCCCGGGCCATGCGGTCGGCGGCCCAGGAGGCGTTGTCCTGGCCTTTGAATACGTTGCAGGAGCCGCCCTCGGTGACCATGATGGGTCGGGCGTGGAGCTTGGACATGTTTACCACCTGCTGGATGTTCAGCAGCGCGTCACCGTAGTCGCCCACGCCGTAAAACTTATCCCGCTGGGTGTCGCCGCTGTGATGCCAGCGGTCGTAGTACAGGGAGACCCCCAGCCAGTCCACATACTCGTCGCCGGGGTAGTAGACGTCCATGTCCACCTTGTTGCCGCTGCTGTAGTTGGGGGAAAAGAGCAGGGCAGCACGGGGGGCCTGGGCCCGGGCCAGGCTGGCGATGTGGCGGTAGGCCGCAATAAAATCGGCGGCTTTGGGGCGGTTGTCCCACACGTTTACCTCGCCGCCAATGCGGATAAAGATGGGGCAGTTCAGGGTGTTCAGGTAGGTGAAGGTCTGGCTGAGCTTGGAGTCATAGGAGCCGTTGACAATGGGGCCGCAGTCGGAGCCCTCGTTGTCAAAGTTGATATAGACCAGAAGGGCCCGGCTGCCTCCCTGAAGGGCGGGGGTGAAGATGTAGGAGTACTCCTCCAGGGTGGGGCCCTCGCTCAGGCCGTAGTAGTAGGAGACAATGGATTCCCCAGCCTCCTGAATCTGATTCAGATTGGTGATGCCCCAGCCGTTGCCGTCCGGACCGGGACCGCCGGCCGCGGTGCGGCCGTAGAGCACGCCGCCGTTGGGCTCGTACTTCACCCCGAAGGAGGGATAGTCGGAGCCGGGGGTTTTAGTCACCGCATAGATCTCTGTGCGGGGATTCAAATCCTTGGATGCGGAACCGGCGGTGGTGGTGCCCGCGTCGGCAAAGACGGGAACGGTCAGCCCCAGGCACAGCGCCAGGGCCAGTGTGAGGGATAGCATCTTTTTCATCATCTTAAACGTACTCCTTTCCAAATTTAGAGCAGCTTGGCTACTCTATGCTTCATATATAGTAGCATATTTTTCCGAAAAGTCAATTTGTGTTCTGGTTGCGGGGGTGTTCCGCAAAAAATGTTTTCAGTCCCTTGACAATGCACCGAAAATGTATTATTGTATTAAGTGAATAATACAATTGTGGGAGGAGGGGCGTACCATGGACTGGAAGCTGGACAGTGGTCTGCCCATCTGGCCCCAGCTTACCCAACAGCTGAAGCGGCGGATTGTCACCGGCATATATCCTCCTGGCAGCCGGCTTCCCTCGGTGCGGGAGCTGGCGGCGGAAGCGGGAGTAAATCCCAACACCATGCAGCGGGCTCTGGTCCAGCTGGAGCAGGAGGGGCTGGCCAGGGCAGACCGCACCGCGGGCCGGCAGGTCACTCAAAACGGGGAGGTGCTGAAGGCTGTCCGCCTGCGGGAGGCGGAGTCGGTGATCCGGGACTATTTCGAGGCCATGTCCGCTCTGGGCTGGAGCCGGGAGCGGGCGGTGGAGCTGTTGTTAGAGCGGATAAAGGAGGAATTTTGATGAATGGCGCTTTAATTTCCTGCCGGGAGCTATATAAGACCTACGGTATGCAGCCGGCTCTGCGGGGGGTGAATCTGGAGGTGGGGCCAGGGCGGATTGTGGGCCTGCTGGGCCCCAACGGCAGCGGCAAAACCACCCTGATCAAGCTGCTGTGCGGGCTGCTCCAGCCCACCACCGGATCTCTGGCGGTGGCGGGGCGGTCCATCGGGCCTGATACCAAGGCGGAGGTGAGCTATTTGCCCGACCGTATGTACTTTGCCGACTGGATGCGGGTGAGGGATCTGTTCGACCTGTTTCACGACTTTTATACCGATTTTAACTATGAAAAGGTCGTCGCCATGTGCCGCAGCCTGGGCGTAGAGCCCCAAGACCGGCTGAAGCCTATGTCAAAGGGAACCAAGGAGAAGGTACAGCTGGTGCTGGCGATGGCTCGAGCGGCCAGACTTTACCTGCTGGACGAGCCCATCGCCGGTGTAGACCCGGCGGCGCGGGACTTCATCCTGCGCACCATTCTCACCAACTATAATGAGGAGGGAACCGTCCTCATCTCCACCCACCTCATCTCCGATGTGGAGAAGGTGCTGGACGAGGCGATCTTCCTGAAGGAGGGCAAAATCATGCTCCATGCCACGGTGGACGAGATCCGGGAGAAAGAGGGCAGAAGCATCGACGCTCTCTTCCGGGAGATTTTCCGGGCTGATCCCCTGTTCGGCGGGGAAGGAGGTGGGCTGTGATGCTGTTCAAGCTGCTAAAATATGACCTTCGATCTATGTGGAAGCAGCTCTCCCTGGTATGGGGGGCGGCGTTGGTGCTGGCGCTGGTCAACCGTTTAACCCACTCCCTGGGTTTTATGTTCCGTGCCCGGGACTTTGAGAATCATATTGCCGCCATCACCGCCTTTGCGCTGATGGCAGTCTTTGTCACCATGTTTATCATCTCTGTGGTCTTTGTGCTCCAGCGGTTCTACAGGGGCCTGCTGGGCGGCGAGGGCTATTTGATGCACACCCTTCCCGTCCGCGCATGGGAGCTGGTGGCCTCCAAGATGATCTGTGCCATTGTTACCTATATCGGCAGCGGAATAGTGGCAGTTTTGTCCATTCTTTTGATGATAACCACCGACTGGTGGGAGTTCTTTTTCAATTTTCCCCTATGGACAGATATCCTACGGGGCATTATAGCGCATCCGGATATCATCCCCTTTGCGCTGGAGGTCTGCCTGCTGGCCCTGGCTGCTATTGTTCAAAGTGTGGCCGCCTTCTATCTGGCTATGGCGCTGGGCCATCTGTTCTCCCGCCGGCGTGTGCTGGCCAGCATTGTGTCCTATATCGGGATTTATATCCTTCTCAGCAAGGTCTACAACAGGGTTTTCTCCTGGAACCTTGTCCGGTTGCTGATAGACACTGTGGAGGGGAGCGTTCATACCTCTCTGATCACCGCCTCCGCAGTCATACTCATTCCGGCGGTGGTATTTCTGGCCGCCGTGTGCTGGATTTTGGAACACAAACTGAATCTGGAGTGAGGCAGAAAGCGGCCCGGACATTGTCCGGGCCGCTTTCTGCCTGTTTAAGGAAAGTTTAATTTGTATTTGTTGAAAATTGTGCTATACTGTTACAGATAAAATTTTCCGCCCTCTGGGGCGTTGGAAAGGATGGAATTTGCTTGGCAAATCAGTACGACGTCTGGATAGCGGGCGCGGGCTACGCCGGGGCGGTGTCCGCCCGGGCCCTGGCGGAAAAGGGAAAAAAGGTGCTGGTGCTGGAGCGCCGGGACCACATCGGCGGCAACGCCTACGACTGCCTGGACGACGCTGGGGTGCTCATCCACAAATACGGCCCCCACATCTTCCACACCAACGACAGGAAGGTCTTCGACTTCCTCTCCCGCTTTACCCGATGGCGGGACTACCAGCACAAAGTGATTGCCGACATCCCCGGGGAAGGGGGAGAGCGTCTGACCTACCCCGTCCCCTTTAACCTCACCTCTATGGAGGCGGCCTTCGGCCCCGAGAAGGGCAAGGCTCTGGGAGACAAGCTCGTCGCCGCTTACGGTCCGGAGAAAAAGGTCACCATCCTGGAGCTGCGGCAGAACCCGGACCCTGAAATTTCCGCTCTGGCCGATTATGTGTATGAGCACGTCTTTGTCCACTACACTATGAAGCAGTGGGGGCAAAAGCCGGAGGAGATCGATCCCGGCACCACCGCCAGGGTGCCGGTGTTTCTCTCCCGGGATGACCGGTATTTTCAAGACGAATACCAGGGCATGCCGTTGGACGGCTACACTGCCATGTTTGAGAAAATGCTGGACCACCCCAACATCGAGGTCCTGCTGAACACCGACGTGCGGCAGTACCTGTCCCTGGAGGAGTTTGACATCTTCCTCCGGGGAGTGGGGGCGCCGCTGCCCTGTCCCCTGATCTACACCGGTCCCCTGGACGAGTTTTTCAACCTGTGCTATGGCCGTCTGCCCTACCGCACCCTGGACTTCCGGTTTGAGACGCTGCCGCGAGACGCGTTTCAGACCCGCGGCACGGTAAACTACACTGTGGACCAGGATTTCACCCGGATCACCGAGTTCAAGCACCTCACCGGCCAGGAGCTGCCCGGCGTGACCACCATTGTGAAAGAGTTTTCCCGCCCCTATACTGGAGATCCCCGGGAGACCCCATACTACGCCATCATCAACCCTGAGAACAACGCCCTCTACGCCAAATACAAGGCGGAGGCGGATAAAAAGCAGCAGCTCTATCTGCTGGGCCGGCTGGCCGAATACAAATACTACAACATGGACGCCATCGCCGCTCGAGCCCTGGAGCTGGCGGAGCGCCTGTAAGGGAGAGAGTACGATGGAAAAGCTGATTACCTTCGCTGTACCCTGTTACAACTCGGCGGCATATATGGAGCACTGTGTGGATACTCTGCTCCAGGGTGGGGACGATATTGAGATCATCCTGGTGGACGACGGCTCCACCAAGGACGACACCCCCGCCATCTGCGACCGGTACGCGGCCCAGTACCCTGAAATTGTCCGGGCCATCCACCAGCCCAACGGAGGCCACGGCGAGGGGGTGAACCAGGGCATCCGAAATGCCCGGGGGATATACTATAAGGTGGTAGACTCCGACGACTGGCTGGATGTGGACGCCATGCGTCAGGTGCTGGACAAGCTGCGCCAGTTTGTGCGGGACGGAAAGCCGGTGGATCTGATGATTGCCAACTACGTCTACGAGCACGTGGAGGACAACACTCAGCGGGCGGTGAACTATCACAACGTGTTCCCTGTGGGGCGGATGTTCAACTGGAAGCACATCGGCCGTTTCAGGCCGGGGCAGTATCTGCTGATGCACTCGGTGATCTACCGCACTCAGATTCTGCGGGACTGCGGACTGGAACTGCCCAAGCATACGTTCTATGTGGATAACATCTTTGTCTATGAGCCGCTGCCCCTGGTAAAGAACCTCTACTATATGGATGTGGATTTGTACCGCTACTTTATCGGCCGGGCGGACCAGAGTGTCAACGAGAGCGTGATGATAGGCCGGGTGGACCAGCAGCTGCGGGTGAACTATCACATGATCGACGCCATCGACCTGCGGCAGGTGGCGAAGAGGAGCAAAAAGCTGGCCAAGTATATGTATAACTACCTGGCCATTATGATGACCATCTCTTCCATTTTCCTCACCATGGAGGGCAGCCCGGAGTCTCTGGGAAAGCGGACGCAGCTGTGGGAGTATCTGCGCACGGTGGATTCCGGGCTCTACCGGCGGATGCGCTACTTTGCCATCCCCGCTGCCACCAATCTGCCCACTAAGCCGGGACGGAAACTGTCCATCGGCCTGTACCGGCTGGCCCGGAAAATCTATAAATTCAACTAAAATATGACTGGGAGGGGCTTGGGGCGTGGAAAAGAAGAAATTTTATTTGAAGTGGCCCTTTAACCTGATTGTCTATATCGTCTTGGTCATTGTGCTGCGGGTCTTTGCCATCCCTGTGATCCTGCTGATCATGTGGTGGAATAAAAAGCAGCAGCCGGATGGCCCGGATGGGGGCTACTGTATGGACCGGAACCGGAAGGGGCTGGCCAAGCTGTTCTGGGCGCTGCTCTACCTGTTCTTTGGCTTTGCCGGCGGCGTGTGCTTTTATATGCAGATGCAGGAGGACCGCTCGTCCTGGGAGCTGATGGACTGGGCTTTCACCGTCTTTTCCGCCGTCCTCTGCCTGGGCGGTACAGCGCTGGGCCTCTTTGAGGCCTATACCGACCTGCGGGACGCCTTTTGCCCGGAGAAAAGCACGCTGGCCAAATCCATCCGCTCCCAGCTGCCCTACCCGGAAGAGGCCCCGCCGGTGGCGGAGCTGTTCGCCATGGTGGATCGGGATGTCCGGGAAAACGGACAGTGGTTCGGCCGCCTGGCCATCGGGAAAGAGTGGGTATTCGGGGATGAGGTCACCTCCCTCTCCCGCATCCGTGGGGTGTTCCCCCGGGACGAGATCATCATCCGCCACACCAATGGCCGCCGACAGAGCCGCCGGGTTCTGGAGCTGTACCTGGTGGACGACCGCCAGCAGATTCAGGCCAGCACCCTCCACAAGCCCGACGACCTGAAGGCGGCGGTAAGCTGTCTCCGTCTTCGGGTTCCAGAGGCCCACTTTGATACTTATCAAAATATGTCCGACTTTACCGGTCAGACCGATGAGGAGTGGCGGGCCACAAACAGCTCCTACCTCCGCCGCCGGGACCTGCGCCTGGCCCGGAGGGAGGAGGAGTTCCGTCAAAACGCCGGCAGCAATCCGGATTTTGTGCTGGTGGATCTCCAGGGCCGGCGCACCTCCCGCTTTGACCGGCAGACGGTGGAGGACCAGCTCACCGGCCTGAAATCGCCGGGGCAGAGCTTCAGTTTGGAGCCGGTGGATCTCATCCCCGTGCCAGAATTGAGCGGGGTGTCTTTCTCCCGGCTGGAGTGTGGAATCACTGACGGAAGGCTCACCCTCGTTGCGGTGCGGAAGCTGTCCGGAGGGCTGTATCAGGCTTTTGCCAGACAGGTAAGTGAGGAGGAGGCGTGGCAGGCCTTTGCCGGCCTGCTGGAGCGAAAACAGATCCCCGACACAGCGGATTGGCAGCCCCTCCAGGCGGTGGAGCAGCCCAAAGTGCAGGCCCGGGCACGGCTGTCCATCAGCGACCGCACCGGCGCCACCCGGGACTACGACTCCTTTACCCGCCGGGATGTGGAGCTGGCGGGAGAGGGCCTGGCCAGCGGCAGATATACGGTGGTGGCCCTCTTCGCCGGTCCGCGGTATCTTTACTTGAAGGCGGGAGACCAGACTGACGGCCGGGTTACCGTCAACGCCAGTCAGCCCGGCCCGGATAAGCTGCGGGTATTCGAGACCAAGTGTGCCGACCGCCAGGCCCAGACGTGGCTGATTCAGATGTCGGAAGGGACGTTCGACCCCGATTTCACGCAGTGGAAGGACATCACCAGGCAGTTGGAGAAGGAACAGCGCAAGACAAAAACATAATAAGGAGCGGATGAGACATGGGCAAGTATTTCAGCGACCCGGTAGACAATGCTATCCAGGCCATTTACTACACCTATGACCGGGAGGCGGCGGCTGCGTCCGTCCAGCCTCTGGCCGACGCGGCCAGCGCCGGCGACGGCGACGCGGCTTACATCCTATCCCGATGCGCCTCCGGCCCCCTATACAGCTGGGACTACCACCCCTTCCAGCCCAACGATGAGGCGGTGGAGCAGCTGATCCGCCAGAGCATCCTCCAGGGCAGCGCCATGGGGGTGCTGGGAGCTATGCGGTGCGGAATGCTCACTCCGGAGATGGAGGAGGCCATGCCCTTTGCCAGCCTGAAGGAGGCCTGGAACTCGGTTTATGAGAAGGCTCAGGCAGGCAGCCTGTTCTGCATGAACATGATCGGCAATACTTATTTCTGGCTGGACATTGTCCGCATTGAGGGCAAGGGGCCAGAGGACTTCCCCAGCAAGGCGGCCTTTGGCGAGTACCTGCGGGAGAGTGAGCTGAAGTGCATCCCCTGGTTTGAAAAGGCGTTTGAGGGGGGCATGGGCTTTGCTGGCCGAAACATGTACAACCTCTATAACGACGGGGAGGAGGGGGTGTGCGCCCCTGACAAGGCCAAAGCGGAGGCTGTTGCCCGCCTGGGGGCGGAGAAGGGATACCCGGACTGGCAGGAACGGTACGCCGGTATCCTGATGAAGGATGACAGCCGGGCCCGGCAGGCCTTGGAGCTGTATCATGCCGCCGCCAAGCAGGGCCAGTTGTCCAGCTGGTTCTATGTGGGCAAGGCCTTCCAGGAGGGGAAGATAGTGCCCAAGGACTGCCCCCGGGCCCTGGAGTATTATGAGCTGGGGCTCCAGGATCCGGAGGCCATCGGCTGTGCCAACCGGGCCGGCGAGCTGCTCTTCCTGGGCAGGGATGGCGTTCCCCAGGACTATGGCCGGGCGGTTCAGCTGTTTGAGCGGGCCCGCGCAGGGAAAAACACCTGGGGCAATGACATGCTGGGCACCTGCTACCTCTTCGGATACGGCTGCCAGAGGGATCCGGCCCGGGCGCTGAGCCTTTTCCAGGAGGTGGACTACAGCACCAATCTGCTCAACTATGGACTGGGCGTTATCTTTGTCCAGGGCTTGGGCGTTCCCGAGGATATCAAAAAGGGAGTGGAGTACCTCCAGAAGTGTAAAAACTACTCCCCTGCCCAGGAGGAGCTGCTGAAATATAAAAAGACCCTCTTCGGCAAGTGGGTGCGCAGATAAAAGGTTATAGAAACGGTCCCTTTTGGGGCCGTTTTTTTGCCCTTGACATACCTAGATATTCTAGGTATAATATACATAGAGAATCGAGGTAAGTGAAGATAGGAAAGGGTGGCGGCAATGAAGTTTGATAAAGGTCTGATGGCGGGAAGCGGAACGCTGCTGATTTTATCGCTGTTGGAGGGGACGGATATGTACGGCTACCAGATGATTGAGGAGCTGTCCCGGCGCTCCCGGGAGTTGTTTCAGATGAAGGAAGGTACACTGTACCCTATCCTTCACGCCATGGAGAAGGACAAATATCTTACCTCCTACCAGCAGCAGGCGCCCACAGGCCGGATGCGTAAATATTATCGGCTTACCCAAAAAGGAAAAAGGCTGCTGGAGGATAAACGGGCGGAGTGGGAGGCCTTTCACCGGGGGGTAGACGGGGTGCTGTCCGGCGGGGCCAGTGCCCTGGCATGAGGGCGCGGCTATGAAGGAAAACAGCATCCTCGTCCGTTGGCTGAATACGGCGGTGTCAGGTATCCGCTTCGGTCCGGACCGGGAGCGGGTGCGGGGTGAGCTGGCGGACCACATAGAGGATAAAATCATCGGACTGCGCCGGGCCTTTCCGGATATCCCCGAGGAGGAGGCTCAGGAGCGGGTCCTGTCCGCCATGGGGGATTCGGAGGTATTGAAAGCGGAGCTGGCGAAGGTCCATAAGCCCTGGCTGGGCTGGCTGTGGAAGGCGAGCCAGTGGATGCTGCGGGTGGTTATGCCGGTGGCGATGCTTATCAGTCTGGCTGTAGAGACCAACTATAATGGCTATAACTCCCTCCGGGGCCGGAGCGGCCCGGGAATATACCACCGGATCACGGGCGGGGATAAAGCCAGGCTGGGGGGATATACCTTTCAGATTACCGGAGCCGCCTATCTGGACCGTATGGAAGAGCAGGGGGGCTGCGACACCCTCCAGGTGGGGCTGCGGGTTTCCTCTCCACGGTTCTGGGAGCGGGTGGACCCGAACGCCATTTATGACAGTCTTACCACCGTTGCCCCCAACGGGGGGCGGTATGCGCTGATGGGCCGCATGATACTTGGGCAGTACGCCGTGGAGGATGCGTGGGGCAATGTGGAGATCAGGGCATATTTGCTCAACGGCGCGGAGCTGTGCGATTGGGATCTCTGGTATCGGGAGTTTGCCGTCTGTCTGCCGGCGGAGGACTGGGAGCCGGGAGGACTGGTAACCCTGGAGCTGAACAGTCAGGCAGGCGGTATTTCCCTGTCTGTACCGGTGACAGAGAGGGTGGTACTGTGAAGAGACTGTGGAAGAAGCTGGAAGAACGGCTGGAGAGGATCGGCCGGGGCAGACGCTTAGCGTTCAACCTGGTATTCACCGCGCTTTTTCTCTGCCTGGCATGGGTGCGGCTGGGCTGTCCCCTGCCCACGGCGGAAATGGAGTTTCGCCGTCTGGAGCGGACCCATCTGCTGCCCCGGAGTGAGGTTGTGTTTTCCAATGGGGGAAAGAGTAAGGATGGACTGCAAGTGTCCGGAGAGGACGGGTCCGTGTTTGCTCTTGACGGGACAGAGCTGCACCTGCGGGGACGGTGGGTGGTGGGCATGAGGGGGGACCGGGCGGTGGTGGCGCTCCTGCACCGGAACAGAAATAACCAGTATATCCGCAGCTGCCCTCTGGATTCCGGTCCTTCCCTGGTGCCCCTCCTGGGGCATGGCGAGTATCTGGATCACAGCGGCTACTGGGTCACCCACGGGCCGGGGGAGACGCCGGAGGGTGACCCTGCCTATGTCTACCACTACCACAATTTCGCGCCCTTTCTTTTGGTGAATGTTCCGGAAGGAATATCCGGCGCGGAAATAACCGTCCGGCTGGAGGGAGGGGAGCACTCCGGCGGCGGCTGGCAATTGGCAGACGATGTGTGGCTGTTAGGGATCGAGCTGGAGAGGCGGCTTGGCGATGAACCAGTCGATGAGACGGCTTACACCCTGCGGTTGTACCGGGCAGACCGCTCTCTGCTGCTGGAGAAAAGCGGAACGCTGGGGGAGGGCTGAAAATGGCCTCCCCGCAAAACGCACAAAGAAGACCCGATGGAATCACGAAAATATGCCAAAAATTTTTCAAAAACCCCCTTGACACACACGGGTGAGTGTTGTATGATAACGGGGCGTCTGAAAAGACACAGTCTGCGATGATGTGGGAGATTGCTCAGAAATGAGGTAACTTCCGCGGAGTATGTCCGACTATCGGGCGGCTGAGCGAGCTCGTACACGGCGTATATCGCCGGGTACGGCAAAAACCGGCCTGTCTATGTGCCGGTTTTTTCGTGGCCTGGAGTGATACGCACGAAAGCGTGGAACAAAGATCGCTCACCGACGAAGGAGGAGCAAGACCCATTACTCAACTTCGTAATTTAAGGAGGAAACAATCAACATGGCAGCTCAGAAAGAAATGATCCGCATCCGGCTGAAGGCCTATGACCACCAGCTCATCGACCAGAGCGCCGAGAAGATCGTGGAGACCGCCAAGCGCACCGGCGCCAACGTCTCCGGTCCCATCCCCCTGCCCACCAAGAAAGAGGTGGTCACGATTCTGCGGGCTGTTCACAAGTATAAGGACAGCCGGGAGCAGTTCGAGCGCCGCATCCACAAGCGCCTCATCGATGTCATCAAGCCCTCTCCCAAGACTGTGGAGGCCCTGATGAGCCTGGAACTGCCCGCGGGCGTCGAGATTGAGATCAAGCTGTAATCCCTGCGCTGAATTTGTGTACCCACGGCCTGTCGTCCAATTAGAGACAGGCGGGTCAAGTTGGCCGAGCAATGACAGTCCAATGGTCACCTCGCCCAACCAATAACCTTTAATTAGGAGGAAAAATCCCAATGGAGAAAGCGATCATCGGCAAAAAGATCGGCATGACCCAGATCTTCGATGAAGCCGGCCGGGTGGTGCCCGTCACCCTGATTCAGGCCGGCCCCTGCACCGTGGTGCAGAAGAAGACCGCCGAGAAGGATGGCTATGAGGCCATCCAGCTGGGTTATCAGGAAATTCCCGAGCGCAAGCTCACCAAGCCTGAGATCGGCCACCAGAAGAAGGCCGGCCTCACCGAGTACAAAAAGGTGCTCAAGGAGTTCGCCCTGAAGGACTGCTCCAAGTATGAGGTGGGAGATGTGCTCACCGCCAACGTGTTCGCCGCCGGCGACTTTGTGGACGTGACCGGTACCAGCAAGGGCCATGGCTTCCAGGGTGTTGTCAAGCGCCACGGCGCGGCCGTCAAGCGCAATACCCACGGCGGCGGCCCCGTTCACCGCCACCAGGGATCCCTGGGCCCTGGCACCACGCCCGGCCACATTGCCAAGGGGCGCGACGGCGCCGGCCAGATGGGCAATGTGCAGGTCACCGTTCAGAACCTGGATGTGGTCCAGGTGGACGAGGAGCTGGGCCTCATCGCTGTCCGGGGCGCCATTCCCGGGCCTAAGGGCGGCGTTGTCTATGTGAAGAACACCGTCAAGACTCTGATCGTGAAGCAGGCCACCGAGGGCGGCCGCGTCAACCCGCAGAAGGCTTCCGCCCGCGTCAACCCGCAGAAGGCTTCCGCCCGCAACAAGTAAGGAAAGGAGAGATTGAGTCATGCCTAAAGCGAACCTTTATGATATGGCCGGCAAGCAGATCGGCGAGATCGAGCTCTCCGAGGCCATCTTCGGTGTGGAGCCCAACCAGGCCGTGGTCCATGAGGCGGTTAAGAACCACCTGGGCAACTGCCGTCAGGGCACCCAGAGCGCTCTGACCCGGGCTGAGGTGTCCGGCGGCGGCAAGAAGCCCTGGCGCCAGAAGGGCACCGGGCACGCCCGTCAGGGCTCTACCCGGGCCCCCCAGTGGACCCACGGCGGCATCGTGTTCGCCCCCAAGCCCCGCAGCTACCGCACCAGCCTGAACCGGAAAACCCGCCGGCTGGCCCTGAAGTCCGCCCTGTCCGCCAAGGCCGCCTCCGGCAGCATCTTGGTGGTAGACGGCCTGAAGCTGGACGAGGTGAAGACCAAGGCCATGCAGAGCTTCCTCAACAGTCTGGAGGTGGGCAAGAGCGTGGTCATTACCCCCGAGGTGGACCGGAATGTGGTGCTCTCCGCCCGGAACATCCCCGGTGTGGTTACCACCACTGCCAAGGTCCTCAGCGTCTATGACATCGTTAACGCCAAGCAGCTGGTTATTGACAAGGCTGCCCTGGCTATCATCGAGGAGGTGTATGCGTAATGGCCGCCACTGCCTATGATATCATCAAGCGCCCCATCATCACTGAGCAGTCTATGGAGCAGACCGAGATGAAGCGCTACACCTTTGAGGTCGCTAAGACCGCCAACAAGATTGAGATCGCCAAGGCGATCGAGGAGATCTTCGGCGTGAAGGTGGCCAAGGTGAACACCCTGAACATGCAGGGGAAGGAGAAGCGGATGGGCGCCCGTCCCGCCGGCCGCCGGCCCAGCTGGAAAAAGGCTATGGTCACCCTGACCGCCGACTCCAAGTCCATCGAGTTCTTCGAGGGTATGGTGTAAGGAGGAATTGAGAAATGGCTATTAAGACTTATAAGCCCACAACCCCCTCCCGCCGTCACATGACTGTGTCTGCCTTCGAGGGGATCGACAAGAAGGCCAAGCCTGAGCGCGCCCTCACCGAGGTGCTCAAGAAGCACGCGGGCCGCAACAGCTACGGCCGCATTACCGTGCGCCATCACGGCGGCGGCAATAAGCAGAAGTACCGCATTATCGACTTTAAGCGGGACAAGGAGGGCAAGGCCACGGTGGTCAACCTCCAGTATGACCCCAATCGCTCCGCCAACATTGCCCTCATCCAGTATGAGGACGGCGAAAAGCGCTATATTCTGGCCCCCAACGGCCTGAAGGCCGGCCACGTGATCATGACCGGAACCGGCGCCGACATTCTGCCCGGCAACTGCCTGCCCATCGCCAACATCCCCGTGGGCGAGACCATCCACTGCATCGAGCTTTACCCCGGCAAGGGCGCCCAGCTGGTGCGCTCCGCCGGCACCGCCGCTCAGCTGATGGCCAAGGAGAACGGCATGGCTCAGATCCGCCTCCCCTCCGGCGAGGTGCGCCTGGTCCGGGAGAACTGCAAGGCCACCATCGGCCAGGTGGGCAACACCGACTGGGCCAACATCCAGATCGGCAAGGCCGGCCGCAAGCGCCACATGGGCTGGCGGCCCACCGTCCGCGGCTCCGTGATGAACCCCTGCGACCACCCCCACGGCGGCGGCGAGGGCAAGAGCCCTGTGGGCCGTCCCGGCCCTGTTACCCCCTGGGGCAAGCCGGCCCTGGGCTACAAGACCCGCAAGACTAAGAACCGCACCGATAAGTTTATCGTCAAGCGCCGCGGCAGCAAATAAGGAGGGAGTGTAAAAGATGAGCAGAAGTGTTAAAAAAGGCCCCTTTTGCGCCCCTGAGCTGCTGAAACGGGTCGATGAGCTGAACAAGAAGAATGAGAAGAAGGTTCTGAAGACATGGAGCCGCGCCTCCACCATCTTCCCCTCCTTCGTGGGTCACACCTTTGCTGTGCACGATGGCCGCAAGCATGTGCCCGTCTATGTCACCGAAGACATGGTGGGCCACAAGCTGGGCGAGTTTGTGCCCACCCGCACCTTCCGGGGTCACGCGGGCAGCAAGACCGGTAAGTAAGGAGGAGAGACGAGATGGAAGCAAAAGCGAATCTGAAATATCTGCGGATCTCTCCCCGTAAGGTGAAGATCGTCCTGGACCTGATCCGGGGCAAGGACGTGGCCACTGCCACCGCCATCCTGATGCAGACCCCCAAGGCCGCCTCTGAGCCCGTGCTCAAGCTGCTGAAGAGCGCCGCCGCCAACGCGGAGAACAACCACCAGATGGACCCTGAGAAGCTGTACGTGTCCGCCTGCTGCGCCAACCCCGGCCCCATCATCAAGCGTATTATGCCCCGGGCCCAGGGCCGCGCCTATCGGATCAACAAGCGTACCTCTCACGTCACCATCGCCGTGAGCGAGCGCTAAGGGAGGAGGAACGATATGGGACAGAAAGTTAATCCCCACGGCCTGCGCGTGGGCGTCATCAAGGATTGGGACTCCCGCTGGTATGCCCGCAACGAGAAGGTGGGCGACCTGCTGGTGGAGGACAAGAAGATCCGCGACTACCTGAAGAAGACCCTCTACGGCGCCGGTATCCCCAAGATCGAGATCGAGCGGGACAACGCCAAGGTCCGCATCTACCTGCACTGCGCCCGTCCCGGCGTGGTCATCGGCAAGGGCGGCGAGGACATCAAGAAGATTGAAGCCAAGCTGGTGAAACTCACCGGCAAGGCTGTGGACCTGAAGATCGTGGAGGTCCGGGACGTGGACACCAACGCCCAGCTGGTGGCGGAGAACATCGCCCAGCAGCTGGAGAAGCGCATCGGCTTCCGCCGGGCCATGAAGAACGCCATGGGCCGGGCCATGCGGGCCGGCGCCAAGGGCATCAAGACCTCCTGCTCCGGCCGCCTGGGCGGCGCTGAGATCGCCCGCAC
>CAMTMZ010000014.1 GCA_947073765.1 uncultured Bacillota bacterium
TACCGGGCCCACGAGGTGCTGGAGATGATCACCCTGGACAAGGACACCAAGCACATGAAGAGCAAGCTGGCGGTGGACTTTGCCGACCTGGTTTATAACGGCAAGTGGTTTACCCCCCTGCGGGAGGCTCTTCAGGCCTTCGCCGTGGACACCCAGAAGTATGTCACCGGCACGGTGAAGCTCAAACTATATAAGGGCAACATCATCACCTCCTCCGTCACCTCCCCTGAGACCCTGTACTCCGAGAACCTGGTCACCTTTGAGGAGAGCGACTACGACCAGAAGGACTCCCAGGGCTTTATCAACCTGTGGGGCCTGCCCGACAAGGTCCAGGCGCTGCGGGAGCAGGGAAAGCTGTAAAGGAAACAATGTGGGGGCCTGCCCTTGGGCGGCCCGCCGTTATCAGGGCGGTTTCACAGGCCGCCGAAGGCGGTCCCCGCATGGAATGCTGAACGAAAAGAGGAACAAATTATGAAACTCTGGGCCGGACGGTTTCAGAAGGAAACCGACACCCTTGTCAACGACTTCAACTCCTCCATCGGCTTTGACGCCCGGCTGTACAAGCAGGACATTACCGGGTCCATCGCTCACGCCGAGATGCTGGGCAAAACGGGGATCATCGAGGCCCACGAGGCGGAGACCATTGTCACCGGTTTGAAGGCCATCCTGGCCGACATCGAGGCCGGAGGCGTGGAGTTTACGCTGGAGAATGAGGATATCCACATGAACATCGAGGCCGAGCTCACCCGGCGGGTGGGGGAGGCCGGCAAGCGGCTGCACACCGCCCGGAGCCGGAACGACCAGGTGGCGGTGGATACCCGGCTGTACGTGAAGGAGGAGATTCCTGTCCTCATCGGCCGGGTGCTGGACCTGGAGCAGGTGCTGGTGAAGAAGGCCAAGGCCAACCTGGACACGGTCATGCCTGGTTACACCCACCTCCAGCGGGCCCAGCCCACTACCTTCGGCCACTATATGATGGCCTATGCCAACATGTTCAAGCGGGACGTAACCCGCCTGGAGGACTGCCGGGCGCGGCTGGACGAGTGTCCCCTGGGAGCGGGGGCTCTGGCCACCTCCACCTATCCGGTGGACCGGTTTGCCGCCGCCGCCGCCCTGGGCTTCCCCAAGCCCACCGACAACTCTATGGACTCCGTCTCTGACCGGGACTACGCCATTGAACTGCTCAGCGCCCTGTCCATTCTGATGATGCACCTGTCCCGGTTCTCTGAGGAGATTATCCTGTGGTGCTCCTGGGAGTTCAAGTATGTGGATCTGGACGACGCCTACTCTACCGGCTCGTCCATTATGCCTCAGAAAAAAAACCCCGACGTGGCCGAGCTGGTTCGGGGCAAGACAGGACGGGTCTACGGCTCCCTCATCGCCCTGCTCACGGTGATGAAGGCCCTCCCCCTGGCCTACAACAAGGATATGCAGGAGGATAAAGAGGCCCTGTTCGACGCCATTGACACAGTGGAACTGTGCCTGCCCGTCTTTGCCGCCATGGTGGATACGCTCACCGTCCGGCCCAGGGATATGGCACGGGCGGCCGCGGGCGGGTTTATCAACGCCACCGACTGCGCCGACTATCTGGTTAAGAAGGGCCTGCCCTTCCGGGAGGCGTACATGATCGTGGGCCGGCTGGTGAACCTGTGCCTGAAGACAGGGGACACCCTGGATACCCTCACCCTCCGGGACTTTCGGGCTATTTCCGGGCTGTTTGACACCGATGTGTATCAGGCCCTGGCCCTTAAGACCTGCGTCAACGGCCGGAAGGTCTACGGCGGCCCAGCCAGAGAATCGGTGGAAAAGCAGATCGGCCTGATTGAGGAGTTTGTGGCCGCGAGGAGATAAAGGAGGACAATCACTATGTTCAACGAAATCACCGGCGGCGTGTGCGCCGCCCAGGGATTCAAGGCCGGCGGCATCCACTGCGGCGTAAAGGCCACATCCAGCCCGGACAAAAACGACCTGGCTATGATCCTCTCTGACCGGGAGTGCGCCGCGGCGGGGGTATACACCCTGAACCGGGTGAAGGCGGCCCCCATCTATGTGACCATGGAACATCTGGAAGACGGCACCGCCTGGGGCGTGGTGGCCAACAGCGGCAACGCCAACGCCTGCTGTCCCGGCAGCCACGAGAACGCCGAGGCTATGTGCGCCGCCGCCGCGCAGGCCGTGGGCCGGGCGGCGGGGGACTTCGCCGTGTGTTCTACCGGGGTCATCGGCCAGCCCATCAACATTGGAGCCATCAAGATGGGTATGCCCAAGCTGGCCGCCGCCCTGACCCATGACGGTTCCGCCGCTGCCGCCGCCGCCATCATGACCACCGACACAGTGAAAAAGGAGATTGCCCTCTCCTTTGATGTGGGGGGCAGGGAGGTGCGGCTGGGCGCCATCGCCAAGGGTTCCGGCATGATCCACCCCAACATGGGCACCATGCTGTGCTTCATCACCACCGACTGCGCTGTCACCTACGAGCTGCTGGAGGACGCGCTGCGGGAGGTGACCGCCAAGACCTTTAACCGCATTACCGTGGATGGAGACACCTCCACCAACGACACCTGCGTCATCCTGGCCAACGGCATGGCGGGCAACCCGCTCATTGAGTGGAAGGACGAGGGCTACGAGACCTTCAAGGAGGCACTGTACCAGGTATGCCGCCATCTGTCCCGGGCCATTGCCGGCGATGGCGAGGGGGCGGGCCGGCTGGTCACCTGCGTGATGAGCGGGGCCCGCAGCGAGGAGAACGCCGAGCGCCTGGCCAAGGCGGTGGTGGGCTCCTCCCTGGTGAAAGCGGCCATGTGCGGCGCCGACGCCAACTGGGGCCGGGTGTTGGCCGCCATGGGCTACTCCAAGGCCCCTTTCCGGCCGGAGCACGTGGATATTACCTTCCGCTCCCAGGCCGGGGAGGTCATGGTGTGCGGCCAGGGGGACGGTCTGCCCTTTGACGAGGCCCGGGCCAAGGAGATTTTGACCCAAAAGGAGATCGTCATTGCCGTGGACCTCCACGAGGGGGAGGACAGCGCCGAGTGCTGGGGCTGCGACCTCACCGCCGAGTATGTCCGCATCAACGGAGATTACCGGAGTTAAATATAAGGAGGCGTCCAACTATGTCCTTCCATGAGCTTGACCGGGCCCAGATTTTAGCCGAGGCCCTTCCCTATATCCAAAAGTTCACCGGCAAAACGATTGTGGTCCGCTATGACAGCGGTGCGGTCCACGGCGAGGCGATAGAGGCTGTCATCTCTGACATCATTCTGCTGTCTCTGGTGGGCATCCAGGTGGTGATGGTCCACGGGGGCACGCCGGAGATCAACGACATGCTTGCCCTGCTGGGCAGAACGCCTGAATTTATCGACGGTCTGCGGTATACCGACAGCCGGACTATGCCGGTGGTTCAGCAGGTGCTGTGCGGCCAGGTGAACAAGGACCTGGTAGCCGCCATGAACCGCCTGGGCGGCCGGGCTGTGGGCCTGTGCGGCCTGGACGGCGGCCTCTTCCAGGCCAAGATGCTGGATGAGAAATACGGCCTGGTGGGCAGTATCACCAAGGTGGAGGCAGCTATGGTAGCCTCCGCCCTGAACAGCGGATATATCCCTGTGGTGGCTCCGGTTGCCCAGGGAGTGGACAGCCAGGCGTCCTACAATGTAGATGCCGACACCGCTGCCTCCAAGCTGGCCGTGGCCCTGGGGGCGGAGAAGCTGATTCTCCTCACCGGGGTCCGGGGGCTTCTTCGAGATCCAGGGGACGAGTCCACCCTCATCCCCGAGCTCCAGCTCTCCACAGTCCCCGCCCTGGTGCGGGAGGGGGTCATCACCGGGGAGATGGTTCATAAAGTGGACTGCTGCGTCCACGCTGTTCGCTCGGGGGTGGGTTCCGCCGTCATTCTGGACGGCCGAGTATCCCACTGTCTGCTTACCGAGCTGCTCACCGACGCGGGCGTTGGCACCATGCTGACCAATTGAGGAGGGCGTCCTATGAAAAAAGATCTGCTGAAGCTGCTGGACCTGACCAGGGAGGACATTGTGTCCATCCTGAATACGGCGGACCAGCTGAAATATGAGACCAAGCACAACATCCACAAGGACTACCTGAAGGGCAAGACACTGGCCATGATCTTTGAGAAGAACTCCACCCGCACCCGGGTATCCTTCGAGACAGGCATGTACCAGCTGGGGGGCCACGCCCTGTTTCTCTCCGGCAAGGAGAGCCAGATTGGCCGGGGGGAGCCCATTGAGGACACCGCCCGGGTGCTGGACCGCTACTGCAACGGCATCATGATCCGCACCTTCGCCCAGGAGGAGGTGGAGACCCTGGCCCGGTACGCGAAAATTCCCGTCATCAACGGCCTGACCGACTTCTGCCACCCCTGCCAGGTGCTGGCCGATCTGCTTACCGTCCGGGAGCACAAGGCGGTGCTGGAGGGGCTAAAGCTGTGCTACATCGGGGATGGCAACAACATGGCCAACTCCCTGATCGTAGGGGGACTGAAGATGGGAATGGAGGTGTCCGTGGCCTGCCCCGAGGGCTACGACCCAGACTCCCGGGTTCTGGACTTTGCCGGGAGCGATCCCGGCCATAAATTCTCCCTGTTCCGCACCCCTCAGGAGGCAGCTGCGGGGGCCGACGTGATGATTACCGACGTGTGGGCCTCTATGGGCCAGGAGGAGGAGAAGGCCGTCCGGATAAAGGCCTTCCAGGGATACCAGATCAACGATGAGCTGATGGCGCTGACCAACCCCGGCTGCATGGTGCAGCACTGCCTGCCCGCCCACCGGGGGGAGGAGATCACCGCCGATGTCTTTGAGGCCCACGCCCAGGAGATCTTTGACGAGGCGGAAAACCGCCTCCACGCCCAGAAGGCGGTCATGTACCTGCTGATGAAGGAAGAGGACCAATAACCAAACGAGCGGACCCCAGGCGCAAGCCTGGGGTCCGCTTTTGAAATTATGACTTTCCGCCGTCCTCCGCCGTGGCCTCGGGGACACTGCCGTAGTCCCACTGGTGGTCGGTCTGGGCCATGTAGCTGCTGGTCACGTTGAAGTAGCGAAGCTTGCCTGTCCTGTCATAGAGGATGTCGTGGTCCCAGGTGGGGTCCACGCAGTACCACGCACCGTTCAGGCGCACCATGTTCCAGGCGTGATTTTCGCGGCTGGAGAAAGCTCCGCCGGTCACGGTGATACACTCAATGTCTGTCATATCCATGAACAGCTGGAAGGTGGAGGCGTAGCCCAGGCAGACTCCTTTTCCGTCAATGAGAGGGCCGTAGGGCTCATAGGAGGTTCTCGGTGAGCCCTGGGGGTCGTAGTGGGATTTGTCGTACTCCACGTGTTGAATGATCCAGACGTATAGGGCCAGTTCCTTGTCGTAGTTGGACATATCTGAAGTGACACACTGGGCCAGCACCGTTTTGGCAGCCTCCAATACTTGCCTGTCCCCTTCCGAAAGCGCGGAATCATCCCCACTCTCCCAAGCGGACAGGATGGCCGAATTGTCAAAGAGGGTCATGTCGTCCTTGCCGGGGTCCGTGTAGACATAGCGCCCGTCGGGGCGTTTCTCCGGCTCAGGGCGGAGAAAATCCGGAACTCCCTGGGCAAAGATGCCGTCGCCGTAACAGCGTTCAAAGGCGCTCTGGGCTTCGAACACGTTTTTACAGATGAGCAGGGCCACCTCCTGGCCGCAGGTGAGGACCTTACCGTTCTCCACCAGAGCGGCCTGTTCCGGTTCGTAGCCGGTATAGGCCCCCTGCCGGTCCAGAAGATGCTCCTGAAAGGCTTTTACAACGGTATCCTGCTCCTCCTTGGGTACCGAGAGGACGGCCAGCTCGAAGGCACGTACGCCCTCCATGCGGACGATAGCGGCGTCGTACCAGTCCAGATTCTCCAGGCCGTAGAAATCGGACAGGAGAGAGTTCATCTCCCCGTCGCTGTAATATTCGTCCTCCTCGCCGAAGCCCTGCTGACGCATCCCTTCATAGAGATACCAGCGGAACAGGCTGTCATCTTCCTCGCACTCGGGGGTGCAGGCCCGCATGACCCGGACGATCACCTCACAGGGCTGGATTGTTGTTTCGTCCTCTTTCTTGCCGCACCCCGGCAGCAGGAGGACCAGGGCCAGCAGCAGAGATAAGGTTCGTTTCATCGGTATCGCCTCCCAAATGCTGAGGACAGTATAGCAGAGATTTCTTACAAAAAACAGGGCATAATCCTTAAATTTTCATAAAGAAAGGGCGGCGCAGGGCCGCCCTTCTGTTGTTACAGACGCTGAATATCGGCGATGAGCGCATCCACGTCCTCGTCTGTGGTGGACCAGGAGGTGCAGAACCGGACGGCGGTGTGGTCCGCGTCCACCTTGGTCCACACCTCGAAGGAGTACTTGTCCTCCAGGGCGGCCATGGTCTCATTGGGCAGGATGGGGAACTGCTGGTTGGTGGGGGAGTCCACAAAGAGGGGCCAGCCCTTCTCCTCAAAGGCCGCCCGCAGGCGCATGGCTTGGGCGACTTCCCTTCTGCCGATCTCCAGAAACAGTTTATCCGTCAAAAACGCCTCGAACTGCGCCCCCAGCAGCCGGCCCTTGGCCAGCATTCCGCCGTGCTGCTTAATGAGGTAGCGGAAGTCGTGGTCGATGTTGGGGTTGGTGATGACCACCGCCTCGCCGAAGAGCAGCCCCGCCTTGGTACCCCCCAGGTAGAACACGTCGCACAGCCGTCCCAGGTCGGGCAGGGTCACGTCCGACGCCGCCAGCCCGCAGGCCAGCCGGGCCCCGTCTACGAAGAGGGGCAGCTTCCACCGCCGGGCGGCTGCGGAGATCTCCTCCAGCTCAGCCAGGGAGTAGACGGTGCCCAGCTCGGTGGGCAGGGAGAGATAGATCATCCCGGGCTGAACAGTGTGCTCCCAGGCGGGGTCCGCGTAGTGGTCCTGACAATACCGATCAATCTGCTTGGCAGAGATCTTACCCTCCACGGCGGGAAGATCCAGAACCTTGTGGCCTGTGGCCTCGATGGCCCCGGTTTCATGGACGTTGATATGCCCCGTATCGGCGCACAGCACCCCCTGATGGGGGCGCAGTGCGGCGGCGATAACGGTGGTGTTGGCCTGGGTGCCCCCCACCAGGAAGTGGACTCCGGCGTCGGGGGCCTGACACAGCTCCTGAAGCATGGCCCGGGCGTTTTCACAGTGGGCGTCCATCCCGTAGCCGGGGCAGGCCTCGCTGTTGCTGTTTACCAGGGCCTCCAGGATTTTGGGGTGGGCCCCGGTGGTGTAGTCACATTCAAATCGGATCATGATGAACCTCCAGATTTATTTGAACGGGTCTGGATGCAGGGCAGGGGCATAGCCTTGCCTCGCACAGCGTGACAGGCTGCGTTGTTACCGCAATTTTGCTCCGCACTCCTGCTCCAGCGCCTCCAGGATGGACTTCACGTCCTCGTCGGCCTCCTCAGAGGTGAGGGAGCGGTCGTCTGCCCGGAGCACCAGGTTGAAGGCTACGCTCTTTTTGCCCTCGTCAATCCCCTTGCCCCGGTAGATGTCGAAGAGGGAGACCTCTTTCAGCAGACCCTTGGCCCCCCGGCGGATGGCCTTCTCCAGCGCGCCTACGGTGACGGCCTCATCGCATACCACGGCGATGTCCCGGGTGACGGAGGGGAACTTGGGCAGAGGGACGTACTCGGCGTCGGCCCCCCGGGTGCTCATCAGCTCGTTGAAGGACAGCTCCGCGCAGTACAGCTCCCCGTCCACGCCGAAGGCCTTGGACACGTTGGGGTGAATCTGGCCCATCACACCGACGCAATGGTCACAGGCGTAGATGTGGGCGCAGCGGCCGGGATGGTAGGAGGGGTTATCCGAACAGGGGACGAACTCCACATCCTCCATCCGAATCTCTTTCACAATAGCCTCCACAACGCCTTTCAGGTTGTAAAAGCCGAAGCTCTCACCGTAGGCGCCCAGGGTGAGCGCCTTGTTCTCTTTGGCAAGGCCGTTCTCCCCGCCGGGAAGGTAAATCCGGCCCAGCTCGTAGAGGCGGACGTCCTTGTTGCGGTAGTTGTAGTTCCGGGCCAGGATGTCCAGCATGGAGGGCAGGGTGGTGGTGCGCATGATGGAGGTGTCCTCCCCCAGGGGGTTCAAAATCTTGAAGGATTTCCGCCGGGGGTCGTTGGCAGGCCAGCCGATCTTGTCGTACCAGGTGGGGGAGATGAAGGAGTAGGTGATAATCTCGTCGTAGCCGCAGGAGCGGCAGGTGGTTCCCAGCCGCTGCTCCAGCTTCTGCTCGGGGGAGTAGCCCCCCAGGGTGGTCTGGCCTCGCATGAGAGTGGTGGGGATGTTGTTGTAGCCATAGAACCGGGCCACTTCCTCCGCCAGGTCGGCCATCTCCTTTACGTCGCCCCGCCAGGAGGGGACGCTCACCTGGCCGTCCTCCGCCTGGAAGCCCAGCTTTTTCAGGATGGAAACCATCTCCGCCGCAGGCACATCGGTGCCCAGCAGGGCGTTGATCTTTTCCGGTTCCACCTTGAGAACGGTGGGCTGGGGGACATAGTTGAGAATATCGATAACCCCGTCCAGCACCTCACCGGCCCCCAGCAGCTCCACCAGCTCACAGGCCCGGTTGACGGCGGGGAGGGTGTTGAGGATATCCAGCCCCTTCTCAAACTTGGCGGAGGCCTCGGTGCGCATCCCCAGGGCCAGGGCGGTTTTGCGGATGGTGGTGCCATCGAAATTGGCGGACTCGAAGACCACATCCACCGTGTCGTCCACGATTTCGGAGTTCTCCCCGCCCATGATGCCGGCCAGACCTACCGCCCGGGTGTCGTCGGCAATGACCAGCATGTTGGAGGTAAGCCTGCGCACGTTTCCGTCCAGGGTGGTGAGCTCCTCCCCGTCCTGGGCCCGGCGGACCACGATCTTCCCGCCCTTGACGTACCGGTAGTCGAAGGCGTGCATGGGCTGGCCGTACTCCAGCATGACATAGTTGGTGATGTCCACGATGTTGTTGATGGGCCGGACACCCATGGCCCGCAGCCGCTCCCTCATCCACTTGGGGGAGGGGCCGATCTTCACGTTGCGCGCCATCCGGGCGGTGTACCGAGGGCACAGCTCGGGGTCGGGGGTCTCCACGTCCAGCAGCTCAGGGAGGACCCCCTCGCCGCCCCCCTTCACCACCGGCTGGTGGAAGCGGCAGGGCTTGCCGAAGGTGGCCGCCGCCTCCCGGGCCAGGCCGATGACGGACAGGCAGTCAGGGCGGTTGGGGGTGATCTCGAACTCCGCCACATGGTCGTCCAGGCCCACGGCGGTGCGGATGTCCTGGCCCAGGGTGAGGCCGGTAAGCTCCGGATCGTCGGACAAAATCCAGATTCCGTCAGGATAGGCGGAGGGGAAGTCACGCTGGTCCAGACCCAGCTCCTGGAAGGAGCACAGCATCCCATTGGACAGCTCTCCCCGCAGCTTCCCGGCGCGGATCTCCTTGCCGCCTGGGAGGAGGGAGCCGTCCAGGGCCACAGGGACAAGGTCGCCCTGCTTTACATTCTGGGCGCCGGTGACAATCTGGAGGGGCATGGGCTGGCCCACGTCCACCTGGCAGATCCACATGTGATCGCTGTTTGTGTGGCGGATCAGGGAGAGCACCTTGCCCACCACCACGTTTTCGATCTCCCGCCCTATATCGTGGGTCAGCTCCACCTTGGAGCCGGATAAGGTCATGGCCTCGGCAAAATCCTTGTCCGTGGCGTCGATCTCAACAAATTCGTTGAGCCATTTTCTGGATAGATTCATAATGAAAACCCTTTCTTGTTTCAGGTTATGGTTCTGATGGGGCGGCCTTGGCCGCCTGAAAAGATTTGGCAGGGTGTCAGCGGGCGGCCACAGGCCGCCCCCGCATGTCAGAACTGCTCCAAAAATCTTACATCATTCTCAAAGATGAGCCGCAGATCAGCAATTTTGAACCGGCGCATAGCGGTGCGCTCCAGGCCCATGCCGAAGGCCCAGCCGGACCACTCCTCCGGGTCAATGCCGGCCATGCGCAGCACGTTGGGGTGGATCATCCCGGCGCCAAGCAGCTCAATCCAGCCCTCTCCCTTGCAGGTGGGGCAGCCCGCGCCGCCGCACTTGTGGCACTGAACATCCATCTCACAGGAGGGCTCGGTGAAGGGGAAATGGTGGGGGCGGAACCGGGTAATTGTGCCCTTGCCGAACAGCTCCTCGGCCAGCAGGTTCAGGGTGCCCTTCAAGTCGGCCATGGTGATGTGCTTGTCGATGACCATGCCCTCCACCTGGTGGAACATGGGGGAGTGGGTGGCGTCCACCTCGTCCTTGCGGTAGACCCGGCCGGGGGCAATGATGCGGATGGGCAGGGACATGGTGTCCATAGCCCGGACCTGCATGGGGGAGGTCTGGGAGCGGAGCATCACCCGGCTGTCCTCATCAAAGTAAAAGGTATCGCTCCAGTCCCGGGAGGGGTGACCCTCCTCGGCGTTGAGCCGGTCGAAATTCAGCTCAGCCAGCTCCACCTCGGGGCCGTCCAGCACGGTAAAACCCATACCCACAAAGATATCCTTGATCTCGTCCAGGGCGATATACATGGGGTGTTTGTGGCCCTGCTTCACCGGCGCTCCGGGGACGGTCACGTCGATGGCTTCGGCCTTCAGCCGGGCCTCCAGGGCGGCGGCGGCCAGCTTTTGGGCGGTGAGCTCAATGGTCTCCTCCAGAACGGAACGGACCTCGTTGGCCAGGGCCCCCATGGCGGGCCGCTCCTCGGGGGAGAGCTTGCCCATCTGCTTCAAAACCGCGGTGAGCTCCCCCTTTTTGCCCAGGTACTTCACCCGCAGCTCGTCCAGGGTGGCGGAGTCCCCCGCGCCGGTGATTGCTTCCAGCGCCTCGCGTTCGATTTTTGCTAACTGTTCTTTCATGAGAAAAACTCCTTATTTTGGATTGTTGTTAGGTATGCTCATTCCGGCAGGATGTCCCACACCGGTACGTCCATTGACACGTTGCACCGCCTCATGCCGTACAGGCCCTTGGCGGTATCCCAGGCGCCGTGGCGGGTGGTGACGGTAACGGAGAAATGCTCCTGGATAAAGTCCCTGGCCCACGCCTCCGTCTTGCCGTTGGGGTAGGCGAAGAACAGCGGGTCGTGTCCCAGATTGTCTCGAATGAGATCGATGCTGGTCTGCAGATCTGGGAAAACCCGGGACTCATAGTCCTCCCGGGTCTCGCTTTTGCGCCGTGTGATGCCAGTCTCCCCCTCGTGGCAGGCGTAGGTGTGGGAGCCGATCTCTATCAGCCCGGAGCGCTCCATCTCCCGGCACATCTCCCAGGTGAGGTAGTCCCGATCAGGGTCGTCCACATAGCTGACGATTACAGAGATCACCGCCCTGGCGTTAAACTCCTGAAGCAGGGGGTAGGCCAGGGTGTAGCCGCTGTCGTAGCCGTCGTCAAAGGTGAGCATGACGGCCCGCTCCGGCAGAGGCTCCCCGCTGGCCAGCTGGCTGGGCAGAACGGTAGCATAGCCGTGGCTGGCCAGCCACTCCAGGTCCTCCCGCAGCCGCGTGTTGGTGACCATCCAGGTGTTGCAGCCCACCCCCTCGGGGACGAAGTGGTGGTACATCAGCACATACAGCTTGGTGTTGGCGGGTTTGTCAGGGTCGGACTCCAGCGCGGGAGCGGGTTCGGCGATGGAAGGCGGCTCCGCGACAGGCTCCGGAACGGGCGGGGGAACGGTCCCCACTTTTGGGACAATCAGGGTATTGAACAGGAGCAGAAATGTGGATACCAGCCATTTCAAAGAAAACACCCCCATTTAATTTGTATGGAAAACAAAAAACGCCCTCCGCCCCACAAACTGGGGACGAAAGGCAACCCTTCCGCGGTACCACCCGCATTCGCATAAAATATGCGCGCTCAAGCCTCCGATAACGGCGGAGGGGCCGTCCCCCTCTCAGGGGCCGCTCCCGGGCGAACCAAGCGGACCGTTCTCCGGGGCGGCTTTCAGCCGCTGGCCGCCCCTCTCTGATGAGTGTTTTCCGCTATTTTCCCGTTCAACACATTTGAACTACTCATGTTTATACCACAAAAATCCTTGTAATGCAAGAGGAAAAGGGGTATAATTCGAGAAAAGTAGAATTTGAATTTCCCTATTAAAAAAATAGGGAAATAAAACTGGACAAAATTGGTACCCTATGATACAATAGGGCGAATTCTGTCCGGAGGGCTGAAGCCCGCCGGGCGGCAGAGAAAGGGAGGATTCTCCATGCTGGAATTACAGCACATCAGCTATAACGTAGAGCAGGACGGCGGCGACAAGGGCATCCTGCGTGATATTGACTTAACCATCAGCGAGCGGTTTGTGGCCATCACCGGTCCCAACGGAGGGGGTAAGTCCACCCTGGCCAAGGTGATAGCCGGCATCCTCACCCCGACCCAGGGCAGAATTCTCCTGGATGGGGAGGACATCACGCGGCTGTCCATTACCGAGCGGGCCAGAAAGGGGATCAGCTTTGCCTTTCAGCAGCCGGTGCGGTTCAAGGGGCTGACAGTAAAGGACCTGATTACCCTGGCCAGCGGCAAGGATATCGGCGTGCCAGAGGCGTGCAACTACCTCTCCGAGGTTGGCCTGTGCGCCAAGGACTATATCGACCGGGAGGTGGACGCATCCCTGTCCGGCGGCGAGCTCAAGCGCATCGAGATTGCCACCATCATGGCCAGAAGCACCGGCCTGTCCGTTTTTGATGAGCCGGAGGCGGGTATCGACCTGTGGTCCTTCTCCAACTTGATCCAAGTCTTTGAGCATCTTCACGAGAAGATCAACGGCTCCATTCTCATCATCTCTCATCAGGAGCGCATTTTGAACATTGCCGACCGGATCATTGTCCTGGCCGACGGCCAGGTGATCAACGACGGCCCCCGGAAGGACATTCTGCCCACTCTGCTGGGAGGCGCTCCCGGGGTTTGCTCCGCGTTGACGGAGAAGGTGCGGTAAAGGAGGAATAAAAATATGGACGCGATACAAAAGAGCCTGCTGGAGCAGGTGGCTGGGCTCCACGAGGTCCCGGAGGGGGCCTACAACATCCGGGCCAACGGCCAGAAGGCGGGGCGGAACACCACCGCCAATATCGACATTGTCACCAAAACGGACAAGGACGGCATCGACATTATCATCAAGCCGGGCACGAGAAACGAATCGGTTCATATTCCCGTGGTCCTCAGCATGAGCGGACTGAAGGATATGGTGTATAACGACTTTTTCATCGGCGAGGACAGCGACGTCACCATTATCGCCGGCTGCGGCATCCACAACTGCGGTGAGCAGGCGTCGGAGCACTCGGGCATCCACACCTTCCACGTGGGCAAAAATGCCCGGGTACGCTATGTGGAGCGCCATTACGCCGAGGGGGACGGCATGGGAGAGAATATCATGAACCCCACCACCGTAGTGGAGATCGAGGAGGGGGGATGCATGGAGATGGAGACGACCCAGATCAAGGGGGTGGACTCCACTATCCGGGCCACCACCGCCAAGCTGGGCCCCCGTTCCACCCTGATCATCAAGGAGAAGGTGATGACCCACGGAAAACAGCTGGCCAAGTCCGACTTCACCGTGGATCTCAATGGAGAGGGCTGCCACACCAACGTCATCTCCCGCTCCGTGGCCCGAGGGCAGTCCAAGCAGATTTTTGTGGCCCGGATCAATGGCAACGCCGCCTGCTATGGCCACTCCGAGTGTGACGCTATTATTATGGACGATGGGGTAGTCTCCGCCATTCCGGAGGTTACGGCCAATTGTCTGGACGCCCAGCTGGTCCATGAGGCCGCCATCGGCAAGATCGCCGGGGAGCAGCTCACCAAGCTGATGACGCTGGGGCTGACGGAGAAAGAGGCCGAGGAGCAGATTGTCAACGGCTTCTTAAAATAAAAGGAGGCGCGCTTATGCTGCCCTTAGCCACCGCCGCCCAGATGAGGGAGCTGGACCGCCGGGCCATTGAGGAGCGGGGGATCCCCTCCCTGGAGCTGATGGAGAACGCCGCCCACGCCGCGGCCCAGGCGGTGTGGGAGCTGCTCAACCCGGCGGAGGACGAGTACGGCGTCATTGGACACAGTCATTGCGTCGTGATCGCTGCGAACAAAAAGGGCGCCCCCCCTCCCACCGATGAGGAACAGGCCCGGATGGACGAGCTGCGGGCCATTGTGGAGAGCAAGAACGACGACCCCATCCCCCGGGTTGCAATTTTCTGCGGCCCGGGCAACAACGGCGGGGACGGCGTGGCCGCCGCCCGTCTGTTGATGGGAATGGGCCCCTGTCAGGTCCGGACTTTCTTTGTGGGGGACCGGGACAAAATGACCCCTGACGAGCGGGCCATGGAGGAAAAGCTGATCGCCGCCGGGGGGTGCCTGGAGGATTTCGCCGTAGACATGACAGACCGCGCTGCCCTGGAGGCCACCATGACCTTTGAGCAGCAGAAGCTGCTGATGTGGATCTCCACCTGCGACGTGATGGTGGACGCCCTCTTCGGCGTTGGCCTCACCCGGCCGGTGGCGGGGGTGTTCCGCACCGCCGTTTTGCAGATGCAGGGCGGGCGCTGTCCGGTGGTGGCCTGCGACGTCCCCTCCGGGGTGAACGCCGACACCGGGGAGGTGCTGGGGGAGGCCGTGCAGGCTAAGGTGACGGTTACCTTTACCCGGGGCAAGCCGGGGCTGTACTCTGGAGAGGGGGCTTCCCGTGCCGGGGAGGTCCGCATCGTGGACATCGGCATTCCCCACGACCTGGAATACCAGATGTTCCGGGCGCTGCCCCAGCTGTCGGTGGTGCGCCAACCCGATTCCCAGCTGCCCCTCCGCCCTCGGAACGCCCACAAGGGGGATTTTGGAAAGGTATTTATTTTGGCCGGGAGCGAGGGCTATACTGGCGCGCCGGTTCTGGCGGCCCGGGCCGCTTTACGGGTCGGGTCGGGGCTGGTGTACTTAGGGGTGCCCCAGGAAATCTACCCCATCATAGCCGTCAAATGCGACGAGGCCATGCCCTTTCCCCTGCCCGAAAACTACTCCGCTATTTTGGAGCGGGCGACGGGCTGTGACGTTGCCCTCATCGGCCCAGGCCTGGGCCGCGGTCCCAAGGCGGAACGGCTGGCGCTGTCCCTGCTGAAGGATTTGACCATCCCCGTGGTGCTGGACGCCGATGGCATAAACGCGCTGGCGGGGCATATAGATATCTTGGACAAACGCTCCGCCCTTACCGTACTCACACCCCACGAGGGGGAGTTCGCCCGGCTGGCGGGGAACGCGTTGCCCATAGCGGACCGGCTGTCCGCCGCCCGGAATTTTGCCCGGGAGCACAGCTGTGTGCTGGTCCTCAAGGGTCAGGGCACCGTCACCGCTGCCCCCGACGGCTCCGCCTGGATCAACGCCACCGGCAATCCCGGCATGGCCAAGGGGGGCTCCGGGGATGTGCTGGCGGGGATGATTGCCGCCCTGCTGGGTCAAAAGCATCTGCGGAAGGAGTGGGACAGTACCGCTGAGCTGGTGGTGGATGGGGTCTGTCTCCACGGACTGGCCGGGGACGCCTGCGCCCAAAAATTTGGGGAGTACGCTATGCTGCCCACCGACTTGATCGAAGAAATTCCCCAAGTCCTGCGCCAGTATACAGAGCGATAAAGGGGACAGGAGCGCAAAAAACCTCTTTCCCAAGGGGACTTACCCCTGTGGGGGGACAAAAGAAGGGGAGGTAACACCGTGCGCAAGCGTTGGATTTGCGTACTAATGACAACCCTCCTGCTCTCCGGCTGCGGCCAGGCGGGGGTGAGCGAGGCGGAGGAGCTGGCTCTGGCTGTCCGCGGGGAGTATTTGGCTATGGACCGCTGTGCCGCCCGGGCGGCCATCACCGCCGACTACGGCCAGCGGGTATATCAATATGAGCTGGCCGTGACAGCAACGGGAGAGGAGACCACCTTGACGCTCTCTGCCCCGGACACGGTGGCGGGGCTCACCGCCCGGCTCGTCGGGGAGGAAAGCCTGCTGGAATTTGACGGCGTATCGGTAGAGACCGGACCCCTGGACGGCAGCGGTCTTACCCCGGTCTCCGCTGTCCCCGCCCTGCTGGCGGCGGCCCGGTCGGGATACATCACCGCCTGTGCCCTGGAGGAGGATTCGACTGTCCTCCGAATGGACTGTGGTGATCCGACAGGCAGTCCGGGCACAGGCACCGAGACCGTCTTGTGGTTTGACGCCGCCACCCACGCTCTGACCAGAGGGGAAATATCAGTGGACGGCTTCCGGGTGATTCTGTGTGAGTTTTCCGGTTTTACGGCGGGATAAAGCTGTAGGGGCGGCCTGTGGCCGCCCGCAAAGGAATTGTACATATTTTAGAGGGGCGGCCGCAGGCCGCCCCTGCAAAAGAAGGAATTTTTATGACAGACAGAAAAACCGTCCGTACCTGGGCGGAGGTGGACCTGGACGCCCTGGCCCACAACTACCGGCTCCTGCGGGGACTGGACCCGAAGGCCAAATTCCTTGGCCTGGTGAAGGCGGACGCCTACGGCCACGGCGCGGCGCCCATCGCGAAGAAACTCCAGGAGCTGGGGGCTGACATGCTGGCTGTTGCCTGTCTGGACGAAGCCATCGTATTGAGGGAATCCGGGATCGCCCTGCCCATCCTCTGCCTGGGGCAGACGCCCCCCGAACTGGCCGATGAGCTGCTGGCGTATGACATTACCCAGGCGGTGGGCGACCTGGAGTCAGGGAAAGCCCTGTCCGCGGCCGCCGTGGCCGCCGGAAAGACGCTGAAGATCCATGTGAAGGTGGACACCGGCATGGGCCGGCTGGGTTTTGTGTATTATGAGGACGATGACGAGGCGGCGCTAGAACGTGCCGGCAAGGAAATCGAGGCTCTGTGTGCCCTGCCCGGCCTGGAGGCGGAGGGTGTTTTCACGCACTTCGCCAACGCCGACGGAAGTGAGACGTACACCAAGAACCAGTATATCCGCATTCAGGATGTGATCGGTGAGCTTTGGGATCGGGGACTCTGTCAATTTAAGATTTACCATTGCGCGGCAAGCGCCGCTGTGTTAAACTATACTTGGACTGGGTGCAATATGAACATGATCCGCCCCGGCATCGCCCTGTACGGCTATGTGCCTGACCCCTCGGTGAGGGACCCTGGCTTAAAGCCAGTAATGACGGTAAAGAGCCGGATCGCCGCTGTCCGGGAGCTGCCCGCCGGAGCGAAGATCAGCTACGGCTGCACCGCCACACTGGAACAAGACTCCCAAATCGCCGTACTGCCCATGGGCTACGGCGACGGCCTGCCCCGTGCCCTGTCCAACAAGCTGGAGGTGCGCATCGGGGACAAGCTCTGCCCTGTCCTGGGCCGCATCTGCATGGATATGTGCATGGTGGACGTCACCGACGCCCCCGGCGTGAAAACAGGGGACGTCGCCACCGTCTATGGCCCCGGCCTGACGGACAAGGCCGCCCAACTGGCGGGCACCATTGCCTACGAATTAGTCTGCCGCATTTCCACCCGGGTTACCCGGGTCTATTTGGAGAACGGAGCCAAAATCTTCTAAGGTATTCGGCAAAAGCCGTTGTACAGGCCCGGCGAGGCCCGTCCGCCGCCGTGACCGCCCGGACCGTTCTCACATAGGATGGAATGGAGCGCGGGGGAGCTGTCCCCTGGGTGACAGGGATGCGGCGGGCCTTTGGAGTGGGCCTGGGCCAGAGAGGGCCATGTGATGGTTCAAATTCTTTTTTAAAGAGAGGTATAAGGCCCGCCGCCCCGTGGGAGAATCATAGTACAGCGTTACATAAGACCTGCTTTTGGCTGTAACGCGGTGCTATCTTCCAGCGGAGTGTGAGTGTACTTGGATAACAGCGTAAAACGAGGCGACATTTTCTACGCCGATTTAAGCCCCGTGGTGGGCAGCGAGCAGGGGGGTGTGCGCCCTGTGCTCATCGTGCAGAACGATACCGGCAACCGCCACAGCCCCACAGTCATTGCAGCGGCCATCACCTCTCAAACGGGGAAGGCCCGCCTGCCCACCCATATCTCGGTGGCGCCTCTGAGCTGTGGCCTGCCCAAAGAGTCGGTGATTCTGCTGGAGCAGGTGCGCACCTTGGATAAGCGGCGTCTGCGGGAGAAAATGGGCCGCTTGGACGACGGCGTGATGCGCCAGGTGGACGCGGCCATTGCCGTGAGCTTTGGCCTGCATCCGGAGACCATGGTATAACTGCAGGGGGCGGCCCGTGCGCCGCCCCGCGTTTTCCAATACCGCCTGACAGCGGGCGGCCCTGGGCCGCCCCCGCACAAAAGGAGAAATGAACGATGAAAAAACTGGACAAGCGCTGGTCTGTCCGGCTGGGGGCGCTGGCACTGTCCGCCGTGCTGCTGGGCACGGTGGCGGCCCTGGCCGAGGGGGGCGGGCAGACCGATCCTCTCATTACCCTGAGCTACTTAAATCAGACAGCCATCCCCCAGATTGTTAAGCAGGTGGAGGACCAGACAGTCCAGCGCCAGCGGGAACTGGAGCGGCTGTTTGCCGAACAGGTGGAGCGGTGCCTCCAGCAGGCCGGCCAGGGAACCGGAGGCGCCTCCGGAGGGGCGTCCTTCTCGCTGGTGACGGTGCCCAGCGGCCAGACGCTGGCCCTGGGGGTGGGCTGCGAAGTGCTGCCCCGGGTGGGCAGCGTCCAGGTTCAGGCCAGCACCGCCCCTGCTTTGGTGGACCTGTCCACCGGCGGCACAGTAGACTCCGGAGCTACGCTCACCCGAAACCACCTGTACATGGCCACCATCGCTGACCGCACCCTCACCGCCTCTGGCGGAGAGGCAAAGCTGCTGATCAGAGGCAGCTGGTCCATCCTGTAGCCGTCCTGTCCCAGCGGGCCCGTCCGATACCTCCGGACAGGCCCGCTGTTTTTGTTGCAATCCCCAGGCCCTTTTGGTATAATGTAACATCAATATTGATTGAAATTTGAAACAACGAAAGAAGCGGCGGCGATGACCAGCCTGGTGATCCGGCGCCGCCATTGATACGAGGTGGCCTGTTTGTATTTAAAAGCATTGGAAATCCAGGGCTTCAAGTCCTTCCCCGATAAGACAGTCCTCACATTTGGCGAGGATATCACGGCCATCGTGGGTCCAAACGGCTCCGGCAAGTCCAACATCTCCGACGCCATCCGATGGGTTATGGGTGAGCAGTCCACCCGGGCCCTGCGGGGGGGCAAGATGGAGGATGTAATCTTCGGCGGCACCGCCAAACGCCGTCAGACAGGCTATGCGGAGGTCTCTCTGGTGCTGGACAACACCTCTCATCTCTTTGACATGGAGGAGAGCGAGGTTATGGTGACCCGGCGGTACTACCGCTCTGGGGAGAGCGAGTACTATATCAACCGCCGTTCCGTCCGGTTAAAGGACGTCAACGAGCTGTTTATGGACACCGGCCTGGGGCGAGAGGGTTACTCCATTATTGGCCAGGGCAGAATCGACGAGATTTTGTCGGTAAAGTCCGCCGACCGCCGCGAGGTCTTTGAAGAGGCCGCCGGCATCTCCCGCTTCCGCCACCGCAAGGAGGAGGCGGAGCGGAAATTGGAGCGCACTGACGAGAATTTGGTGCGGATCAACGACAAAATTTCGGAGCTGGAGTTCCAGGTGGAGCCCCTGCGGGAGCAGAGTGCAAAGGCCAAAAAATTTTTGACTCTCCGGGACGAGCTGCGCAGCTTGGAGATATCCGTCTGGCTGGATACTCTGGAGCGGATCCGGGCGGGAAATATCAAGCTGGAGGCCGACTATCAGGAGGCCATCCGCCGCCGGGAGGAGATTCGAATTTCTCAGGAGAAAGCATACGCCGCCGCTGAGAAATTTTCCGAGGAGATGCGGGAGAAGGATTTGGAGGCCGACCGCCTGCGCTTCGCGGTGCAGGGCAGGCAGGCCCAGGCCAATGAGCTGGAGTCGGCGGTGGCCGTGCTGCGCAGTAGCATCCAGCATAATCAGGAGTCCGCGCGGCGTATCCAGGCGGACCTGGAACAGCAGGAGGGGCGGGAGGGCTCGCTGTCAGAGCAGATTACCCAGCGTCAGACCCGCCTGGCGGAGATTGAGCTTCAGCTGGCGGAGAGCCGGGCCGCTCTGGCCGACAGAAGCAGAGAGGCGGAGGAGGCGGCCCGCTCCGCGGGCACTTTGGCCCGGGAGCTGGAGGAGCTGCGGGGCCGGGCTGACCTGGAGGCCGCCGGGGCGGCGGAGGCAAAGGCGCTGCTGTCCGCCCTGGCTGCCGCGGCTCAGGAGGTGCTGGACCGGGACGAGACCGTTCGCCGGGAGGCCGGCGAACTGGAGCGGCGGCTGAGGGAGGCCCAGACAGAGTCCCGGACCGCCCGCCGGCGGTATGACGACGCGGTGGAGGAGCGGGACGGAGTTAAAAATGTGATCCAAGGCTACCGGCTGCGCATGGAGTCCCGAAAAAAGAAGTGGGAGCAGGCCAAGGATGCCCACGTGAAGCTGCAGATGTCCGAAAACGCCCTTACCTCCCGGATCAAGCTGCTTACCGAGATGGAGCGGGAGCATGAGGGATACACCAAAGCGGTCAAGCTGGTGATGGGGGAGGCCCGGCGGGGGACCATGAAAAACATCCATGGCCCGGTGGCGGATCTGCTGAAGGTCCCGGACCAGTATACTGTGGCCATTGAAACCGCATTGGGCGGAGCGATGCAGAACATCGTAGTGGACCGGGAGGAGGACGGCAAGGCGGTGATCCAGTACCTCAAGCGCCGGGATGGCGGCCGGGCCACCATTCTGCCCCTCACCTCGATCCGACCTGGGTTCCTGCGGGAGGGGGAGACGCTGGAGAAGGAGCCCGGCTTTGTGGGAGTGGGCGACAGGCTTATCTCCTTTGATCCCCGGTACAAAAATGTCTTTTCCAACCTTTTGGGCCGGGTGGCCGTCATGGAAAACCTGGACGCCGCCATTGCCGCGGCCCGGAAATACAAATACGCCTTCCGCATTGTTACGCTGGACGGCCAGGTGCTCAACCCCGGCGGCTCCATGACCGGCGGCTCTGCCAGCCGCGGCGCGGGAATTCTCAGCCGGGCCAACGAGCTGGAGCGGCTCAACGGCCAGCTCTCCGGCATCCAGGCCCAGGTGGCCGAGGGAACACGGGCCATGGCGGAAGCGGAGCGGGAGTCCGCCGCCGCCTCCTATGAGCTGGAGACCGCCCAGGCCCAGCTGCGCCAGTGGGAGGACGCCATCCTGAAAGCGGAGGGGGAGCTGTCCCGCTGCCAGTCTGTGGCTGCCGGCCTGGAGGACCAGCGGGCGGGCCAGCGGGAAGAGCTGGAGCAGCTCAAGGAACGCACCGCCCAGATTGAAGCCGATACCCAGGCCGCTCGGACGCGCATCCTGGTTCTGGAGGGAGAGGCCGCCGCGCTGAAGAGCGAGGCGGAGGGCAAGGCCCGGGGCCAGAGTGAGGCCCAGGAGCGTACCGCCCGCATTGCCCAGGAGACGGCCGCCCTTACCGCCGCTCAGGCGGCGATGGAGGCGGAGCGGGAGGCCACCTGCTCCGGCTTGGCTGAGCTGGAGCGGCTGAAGCGGAGTATGGCCGGCGACCGGGATCAGAGCCGGGCCCTTATGGCCGGCTACGAGGAGAAAAACGCCGGGTTTACCCGGGAAATTCAGGAAAAGGAGGCGGCCCTGGCTGCCCTGCAGGAGGAAACCTGCCGTCAAAATGAGGCGGCGGCACGGCTGAACCAGGAGAAGCTGGATCTGGAGGGCCTGCGGGTGAAGGCCACCCGGGAGAGCCAGACCCTGAACGAGGAGCTGCTGCGGGCCGAAGGTGAGGTCTCACGCTTGGAGCAGAGAAAGGTGTCCTCCTCCATGGAGGAGAAACAGCTCTTGGATAAGCTGTGGGAGACCTATGAGCTCTCCCATGAGGCTGCCCGCCAGCAGAGGGTGGAGATCGAGTCCGTTCCCAGGGCCAGCCGCCGTGTGGCCGATTTGAAGCGCTCCATCTCCGCTCTGGGCAGCGTAAACGTGGGGGCCATCGAGGAGTTCCAGCGGATCAACGAGCGATACACCTACCTTACCGACCAGCGGGACGATGTGGACAAGGCGAAAAAAGAGCTGGAGGAGATTATCGCGGGCATTACAGGGGAGATGAAGGATATCTTCCAGCGGGAGTTTACCACCATCAACGAGGCCTTTGGACAGACATTTTTAGAGCTGTTCGGGGGGGGCAAGGCCACCCTGGAGCTGGAAGATCCGGAGGATATCCTCAACTGCGGCATTGAGATCAAGGTCCAGCCCCCGGGAAAGGCGCTGAAAATTATCACGCTGCTGTCCGGCGGTGAAAAGGCCTTTGTGGCGATCGCGCTGTATTTTGCCATCTTAAAGGTCCGCCCCACCCCCTTTGTGGTGATGGACGAGATCGAGGCGGCGCTGGATGACAACAACGTGGTCAAGTTTGCCAGCTACATGCGGAATATGTCAGAGCGGACCCAGTTCATTGTCATTACCCACCGCCGGGGCACCATGGAGGAGGCCGACGTACTCTACGGCGTGACCATGCAGGAGCAGGGGGTGAGCCGGATGCTCACCATCAACCTCAACGATGTGGAGAAGGAGCTGAACATCCGATGAACGGCAACGAAAATAAGACCGGCAGCGGCAAAAAGATCATCGGGGGCATACTCCTAATTGTCCTGCTGTTTATAGGGATCAAAGTGGTCTTTTGGGGGCTGGATCAGGTGGTACCGCCGGAAAAGCTGCGGGGCAGACCGGACGTGTCCGCCAGCCAGAGCGCCCCGGAGGGCCGGGAGGCCCCCAGCTTCTGCGTCCACTGCGGCAAGGAACTGCCGGAATCCTTTGAATGGGGGCAGTTTTGTCCCTGGTGCGGGGAAAAGAACAAAGGATAAGGAGAAAAGACCATGGGTTTTTTTGACAAGCTGAAAAAAATCAACATTTTTGCCGGGTTCGGTTCTGAGCTCACCGACGACTTTTACGATGAGCTGGAGGAGTCGCTGATTCTGGCTGACGCGGGCATGGACGTGGCTCTGGAGCTGGTGGAGCAGCTGCGCCGCCGGGTAAAGCTGGAGGGGGTCAAGACGGTGGAGGATGCCCGGGAGGTGATGGTGCGGATCATCGCTGAGGTCCTCAGTGTGGGGGACTCAGATCTGAATCTGTCTACCAAGCCCTCGGTGGTGCTGTTCATCGGGGTGAACGGGGTGGGCAAGACCACCACCATCGGTAAGATCGGCCGGCAGCTGAAGGGGGAGCGGAAAAAGGTCCTGTTCTGCGCCGCTGACACCTTCCGGGCGGCGGCGGCGGACCAGCTCACCATCTGGGCCGACCGGGCGGGGGTGGATATTGTGAAGCAGCAGGAGGGCGCCGACCCGGCGGCTGTGGTGTTCGACGCCATGACAGCGGCCAGGGCCCGGGGAACCGACGTAGTGCTGGTGGACACCGCCGGCCGGCTGCATAACAAGCAGAACCTGATGAACGAGCTGAACAAGATCAGCCGGGTGATCGACCGTGAGCTGCCCGGCTGCGCCCGGGAGACGCTGCTGGTGCTGGATGCCACCACCGGCCAGAACGGGCTGATCCAGGCCAAGCAGTTTAAGGAGGCGGCGGGGATCACAGGCATCGTTCTTACCAAGCTGGACGGCACCGCAAAGGGCGGCATCGCCATCGCCATTGCCAGAGAGCTGGGGGTGCCGGTAAAGTACGCCGGCGTAGGGGAGGGCGCGGACGACCTCAGACCCTTCGACGCCCGGGAGTTTGCCCAGGCTTTGATCTAAAATTTAACACATTGTTCAATAGACAGATAGAGAAAATATGGTAGAATAAGGGGGAAGAAGGATGAAGCTGGTACTGGCAAGCAAGAACCAGAAGAAGCTGACGGAGATGAACGACATTTTGGCCCGGCTGGGCGTAGAGGTATGCTCCGAGGCGGAGGCCGGGGTGGACCTGGAGGTGGAAGAGACCGGAACCACCTTTGAGGCCAACTCCCTGCTCAAGGCGAAAGCTGTTATGGAGGCCAGCGGCCTGCCCGCCATCGCTGACGACTCAGGACTGTGCGTGGAGTGCCTTGGCGGCGCGCCGGGGGTGTACTCGGCCCGCTATGGGGGCGAGGGGCTGGACGATATCGCCCGTTACCGCCTGCTGCTGGAGAACATGCGGGGGCAGATGACCAGGGCGGCGAAATTCGTCAGTGTCATTACCTGCTGCTTCCCCAACGGCGATGTGCTCACCGCCCGGGGGGAATGCGCCGGAACCATCGCCTACGCCCCCATGGGAGAGGGAGGGTTCGGCTACGACCCGGTGTTTTTTGTTCCGGAGCTGAAAAAGACCTTCGCCCAGCTGTCCGCGGAAGAGAAAAACGCCGTCTCCCATCGGGGAAAGGCGCTGGAGGCCTTTCAGAAGAAGCTGGAAGAATATTTGAAATAAAGAGGATTGAATATGGAGCTTACAAGCAAACAGCGAGCCCAGCTGAGAAGCCTGGCCAACAGCATCGACACCATTCTGATTGTGGGCAAGGACGGCATCGGGGACAACCTGGTCAAGCAGGCCAACGACGCGCTGGAGGCCCGGGAGCTGATCAAGGGCAGGGTGCTGGAGAATTCCCTGCTCTCCCCCCGTGAGGCGGCAGAGGAGCTGGCGCCCCTGACAAGAAGCGAAATTGTTCAGGTGATCGGAACAAAATTCGTGTTATATCGTCCAAGCCATAAGAAGGATAAAAAGGATAAAATTGTCCTGGTGGCGGATCAGAAGAAGCGGACATGAAATTTTCAGTCTGAATGAGGTGTGTCAGCTATGAAAATCGGAATTTATGGCGGGACCTTCAACCCGCCCCACCTGGGACATCTGGCCGCGGCCCGGACGGCGGTGGATGCGCTGGGCCTGGATAGGCTGATTATCATCCCGGCGGCCATCCCGCCCCATAAGCAGCTGCCGCAGAGCACGCCCGCCCCTGAACACCGGCTGGCCATGGTGGAGAAGATGGCCGACGCCCTTCTCCTGCCCGAAACGGTAAAGGTGTCATCTTTGGAGCTGGACCGCCCAGGCAAGAGCTATACCTCCGACACTCTGGAGGAAATCCGCGCTCAGCACCCCGGGGCGGAGCTGTGGCTGCTCATGGGCACAGACATGTTTCTCACCCTCCACCGATGGCACGAGCCGGAGCGGATTCTGGAGCTGGCGGGGGTGTGCGCCTTCGGACGCACCGAACAGGACGGTGAGGAGCTCTTCGCCCCCCAGCGGGAACACCTGCGAAAGGCCTACCCTGGGGCGAAAATCACCACCATCACCCTGCCGGGGCTGGTGGACGTCTCCTCCACCCGGCTGCGGGAGCTGCTGGCCCGGGGGGAGGGCGGGGAGTACCTGCCGCCCTCGATCTACGGCTACATCCTGAGAAATGGTCTCTACGGCACCCGAGCCGACCTGAAACACCTGGATGTCCCGGAGCTGCGGGCCTGTTCCTACTCCATGGTAATGGAGAAGCGGGTGCGCCACATCCGGGGGACGGAGGAGGAGGCGGTGCGCCTGGCCCGCCGCTGGGGAGCGGACGAGACTCACGCCCGCCGGGCGGGCATTCTCCACGACTGCACCAAATACCGTACAGGGGCGGAGCATATCGCTATCTGCCAGCGGTACGGGGTGCCGCTGGACGAGCTGGAGCGCACGGCGCCCAAGCTGCTCCATTCTAAGACGGGGGCGTGTATTGCCCGCCATGTTTTTGGGGAACCTGATGAGGTGTATGAGGCTATATTCTGGCACACCACAGCCAAAGAGAACATGACGACCCTGGAAAAAATATTATATGTTGCCGACTACATGGAGCCTAACCGGGCCTTTGACGGCGTGGAGCGCCTGCGTCAGTTGGCCTACAGAGACCTGGACAAGGCCCTGCTCCTGGGGGTGGAGATCACCGTGGAGGAGATGCGGCAGCGGCAGCTTCCCGTCCACTCCAATACCCTCCGGGCCCAGGCCTGGCTGAGAGAACACGGGGTTACAACAGAAGGGTGAGACAATGAGCGAACACAATCATCGGGGCCGGCGGGAAGCCCCGGGCAATACATTCCCGCTGCTTCTCTGGTGGCGGCAGCACCGGGAGTGGGTAGCCGGTTTGGACCGGGGGGCGAAGCTGCGCTACCGGCTGTTTCAGGCACTGGTAGTGGTGGCGGTTTTGATTATTGCCCTGTATTTGTTCCTGCGCTCCTGGATCAAGCTGCCCGAGGTGCCCAATCTGCCGGGAGACAGCACAAGGCCGGGGGCGGACACCTCCCAGAGCCTGCCCAGCCAGCCGGGGGATATCTCCTTCGAGGGGGCGCAGCTGCCCGAGGTGGCGAAGAGCGGCCGGAAGCCGGGGTACTACACCTTTCTCCTTGCGGGCAAGGACACCAGCAGCGGTCTGACCGACACCATGATGCTTATTACCTATGACACCAAGGGCAAGTCGATCTGCGCCGTCAGCCTGCTGCGGGACACCATGATCAACACCAGCGGCAAGTCGGGAGGACAGAAGCGGCTGAACGCTGTATTCAACCGCAACCGGGGGGACAAGAAGCTGAGCGAGAAGGAGCGTGTTGAGAACGGTATGACCGCCCTGAAACAGGAGGTCAGCCACCTCACCGGCATCTACCCGGACTTCTACGTCATGGTGGAATGGGAGGCCATCGGTGAGATGGTAGACGCTGTGGGCGGAGTGGAGTTTGAGGTTCCCTTTGACATGGACTACGACGATCCCGTCCAGGATCTGCACATCCATCAGAAGAAGGGGCTGCGGCTGCTGGATGGACGAGACGCTATGGAGGTCATTCGTTTCCGCAAGAGCAATGACGACGCCCCATACAAAATAAAGATGGGGGATCTGGAACGCACCCAAATTCAGCGGGATTTTCTTACCGCTGTGCTGAAAAAGTGCCTTACGCCCAAAATCCTGCTGAATCTGCCCACCCTGACAAACATATTCATGGAGAATGTGGATACCGATTTGACGGTAGGCAATATTTTGGCCTTTGCCCAGCTGGCTGTTGGGATGGACGTGGAGAATGAGGTGAAGTTCGACTCCATGCCCTGTTATCTGGTGTCGTACAAGGGGGCCTCTTTGGCCTGCGTCCAGGAGAAGGAGATGCTGGAGCTGCTCAACAGCGGTCTCAACCCCTACCAGGACGAGATCAAGAGCAGCGACTTGCAGCTGATGTACAAGAAGTCGGGGGGCGGCTTCGGGGTGACCAACGCCAAGCTGGCTGACCCGGATGTAGCCAAAGTTCCGGTCTCCCAACCGGAGGAGCCGGAGGAGGACCCTGTAACTGATCCTGGCACAACAACCGATCCCGGAGACGATGCCGATCCCGGAGGCGAGAAGGATCCTGGGACCGCTACCAATCCTGGGACCGCCACCGATCCCGGGACTGCAACGGACCCTGGAACTGCCACCGACCCAGGCGTGACGGAGCTTCCGCCGGATATCGGGACCATCGACCCCGGCGAAATTTTCCCAGACCCATCCCCCGATGTGCGGGGCGAGCCTATACAAGACGAGGTACAGGCGGCGGCCTGAGCCTGGCAGGGGACGGGTCCATAAAATAAACAGAGAGGAGCAATGGCATGGAATCCTATGAACTGGCGGTCCTGCTGGCCAGAGCGCTGGACAGCAAAAAGGGCGGCGACATCAAGGTGCTGAAGACAGAGGGGGTCACCACCCTTGCGGACTACTTTGTCATCTGCACCGCCACCTCCAATACCCAGGTCAAGGCCATGTCCGACGCCTGTGAGGAGACAGCGGAGAAAAACGGCGAGCGGGCCCACCACATTGAGGGCCATCGGGGCGGCACCTGGCTGCTTATGGATTTCTCCGCGGTGGTGGTCCACGTATTTACCGACGAGGCCCGGAAGTTCTACGACCTGGAGCGCCTCTGGAGCGACGCGGAGGAGCTGGACGCAACTAAAATTCTTGCGCAAGAGTAGCGGTATAAAAAAGCCCCGGCCTCCCGATAGTGGGGGCCGGGGCTTTTTTTACACATTCCGGATAATTTTCAGGGCCTTTTGACAGTTTGCCACCCGGTTGACAGTCTGGCTGCCGCCAAACTCGCCGTCTACCGTCCAGGGGACGGGCTGCTGACAGGTAAAGGTGAGCTGCCGGGCCTGAAACTGGACCAGGGCCCCGGAGCGGTCCGCCGCCGGTTTTGTCACCAGGGCCTGGAGACCGTCGGTGAGGTCGGCCAGGCTGAGGGGCTTTTTCACCAGCAAGACCTCAAACAGTCCGTCATCCAGCACCACCTGTTTCGCCGTGGGGGGCCTGATGCCGCCGATGGACTGAGAGTTGCTCACCATGCCGAAGTAGAAATCGTCTTCCAGCGTCTGCCCGTCGTACTCCACCGCCATGTGGTAGGGGGCGATGGTGGGCAGGGAGGCGATGCCGGCAAAGATATAGGCCAGGTGGCCAAAGGTGTTTTTCAACTCCTGGGGAGTGTCGTAAGCGACCTTGGTAAAGGCGCCGAAGGCCGCCACATAGACGAAGGGCCTGCCGTTCAGCCGCCCAATGTCCATGGGCAGGGCCACGCCGGTGCCGGCGGCCACCAGAGCGGACTCCCGGGGCTTCCGGGGCAGGCGCAGGGTGGCGGCGCAGTCGTTGGTGGAGCCGAACGGGACGTATCCCAGGGGGGGCGGGTCTTTCATCTCCGCCAGGGCGGAGACTACCTCACTGAGGGTTCCGTCCCCTCCGGCGCAGATGATCCGGGCAAACCCGGCCCCCAGTTCCCGGGTCACCCGGGCGGCGTCCCCCCGGCACTGGGTGGGGTATGAGGTGGTAACCCACCCCGCCTTGGTAAACACATCCAGCACCTGGGCCAGGGCTGTTTTCACCTGACCGGTGCCGGAGGCGGGGTTGTAGATAAAAAGAAGGCGGTTCATAGCAGAGTCCTCCGTAGCGGATGAGATATGAGTACCATTATAGGGGGGAACGGCAAAAAATCAAGATGGGCCGCAAAACTTTATTTCGTCTTAACGGGTGGTGTGGATTGGGGTTGCGCCGGAGGAAAAAAGCGAGTAAAATAGGGGAAAACTGTTTTAACAGAGGTGTGTCCCATATGAACCGAAAGACCTTGGCCGCCGCCTTTCCGCTAACCATCCCTGTGCTCATGGGCTATCTGGCCATCGGCATCGCCTTTGGGCTGATGCTCCAGTCGGCGGGCTGGGGGGTGGGCTGGGCAGTGCTGATGAGTCTTACCATCTACGCCGGCTCCGGTCAATATCTGGGGGTGTCCCTCCTGGCCGCGGGGGCCGCTCTGCCTCAGGTGGCTTTTCTCACCCTGATGGTCAACTTCCGCCACCTGGTCTACGGCCTGTCCATGCTGGAGAAGTTCCGGGGCATGGGCCTCCGCAAGCTCTATATGATCTTTTCCCTCACCGACGAGACCTATGCCCTTCTCTCTTCCGCCCGGGCCCCGGCGGGTGTGGATGAGCACGACTTTTTCTTTGCTGTGGCCCTGCTGGACCAGAGCTACTGGGTACTGGGATCGGTCATCGGCTCTCTGCTGGGCTCCGCCCTGGGCTTTGACACCACAGGGGTGGACTTTGCCATGACGGCTCTGTTCCTGGTCATCGCTGTAGGCCAGTGGAAGGCCGCCGGCAGCCACCTGCCCGCCCTGCTGGGAGGCGCGGCCACCCTGATCAGCCTGCTGCTGGTGGGGGCGGAGGATATGCTCCTGCCCGCCCTGGGAATCATTGTTGCGGCGTTAACCCTGCTCCGGCCCCGGTTGGAGCGCGCGCCTGCGAGAGAGGAGGAAAAACCATGCCCCTGACCCCGATACAGACCCTGGCCTCCATCGCCGTGATGGCGGTGGTCACCTTTCTGACCCGCGCCCTGCCCTTTCTCCTCTTCGACCGGGGGGACCACCCCCCAAAAGTCGTCCTCTACCTGGGACGGGTTCTGCCCCCGGCGGTAATCGCTATGCTCATCGTCTACTGTCTCAAGGGGGTCACCTTTTCCACGCCGGGGGGGTGGCTGCCGCCCCTTATCGCCGGTTTGACGGCGGTGCTCCTCCACCTGTGGAAGGGCAACGACCTGATCTCCATATTTGGGGCCACCGCCCTCTATATGGTGCTGGTCCAGGGGGTGTTTGCCTGATGCCCAACCGTGTTTTAATTACCGGCGCCTCCTGCGGCATCGGTGCGGCCACAGCCCGGCTGTTTGCCCAGGAAGGCTGGGACGTGGCCATCAACTGCAACCACAGCCGGACTGAGGCCGAGGCGCTGGCCGCTGAGCTGTCCGGGCTGGGGGTGAGGGCCGTCCCCATCCAGGCGGACATCTCCGACCCGGAGCAGGCGGGGCGGCTGGTTCGGGAAGCGGAGGCGGCACTGGGCCCGCTGGAGGCCGTCGTCTGCTGCGCCGGGACGGCCCTGGTTCAGCAGCTGCTTACCGATACCACAGTTGAGCAGTGGCGCGATTTGATGTCCGTTGACCTGGATGGAATGTTTTACACCCTCCGGGCCGCCATCCCCGGTCTGGTCCGCCAAAAGCGGGGGGCCATCGTGACGGTTTCCTCCATGTGGGGTATTACCGGTGGTTCCTGCGAGGCCCCATACTCCGCCGCCAAGGCGGGGGTGATTGGGCTGACGAGGGCCCTGGCCAAGGAGCTGGGCCCGTCAAATATCCGGGTGAACTGCGTGGCTCCAGGAGTTATCGACACGGCGATGAACAGCCATCTAACCCCTGAGGAGCTGGCCGCCCTGGGGGAGGAGGCTCCTCTGGGCCGCGTCGGGAAAGGGACAGAGGTGGCTCAGGCCATTTACTTCCTGGCCTCGGACCGGGCCTCCTTCATCACCGGCCAGGTGCTGAGCGTGGACGGCGGCATGGTGATTTAAGAAAAACTTTGTCGAATTTTAAGATTTGAGCGGCTGATTTGCGGTTGTAAAATGGCTGGAAATTTGGTATAATAAATCACTTGGGGAATAATATTGACCAAAATTTACCAAAATCGACAGGAGGGGAGCCATGGGCCGGGCCAACAAGGATGTCGGCGGCTATCGGGGCCGCAGGACAATTACCGATATTTTGCGTTTCATCGCCATCGCTCTGGCGGTGGTGGTGGTGCTTGTACTGGCTGGGGTCTTTTACCTCCAGAAGTATCTGGTCTATACCGACGACGGTCCCAGATTAAATCTGCCCCCTATCCTCCAGATATTCCGCCGGGAGGGCGCACCGGCGGAGAACCCGTCCCCCCTCCCGGACCCGGGGGATATCAGTGTGGTTATTGATCCAGAGGGCGGCAATCCCTCCGGCAGCGAGCCGCCCCAATGGCAGGCGGAGGGACCCTGGGGGCCGGGTTATGCCCTGGAGCTGCCGGTGGAGGACCTGGTCAGCGGAGCTGCCGCGGCCAAGCTGGAGGAAGCGGGGGCGTCGGCGCTGATTTTGGAGGTGAAAGGGGCGGACGGAAAACTGGCCTGGAGCACGCAGAACCATACGGCCAATTGGGCGGAAGTCAGCGGGGATATGGCGGTCAATACGGCTTTGGAGGGGCGGGCAGAGGAGTATACCATCGCCCGGGTGTGCTGCTTCCGGGATGACAGCGTCCCTTATTCCTGGAACAAGCTGGCCCTGCGCAAGGGCAATTACAACTGGCGGGATGAGCTGGGTCTGCGTTGGCTCAGCCCAGCCCAGAAAGACGCCCAGGACTATATTGCTGCCCTGTGCGGCGAACTGGGTGACCTGGGCGTTGATGAGATCGTACTGGAGCAGTGGCACTTCCCCATTGAAGGAAATGTGGAGAACATTACCCGGGGGGAGAAATATGACCCCGATCGCTCTACTGCCAGCCTGGAGGAGTTTTTGACTAAGCTGGGCGGCGCAACAGGCGCGAAGATATCCCTGCGGGTGAGCCGAGACACCCTGAGCGGGGCGGAGTCTGTCAGCGGGGTGACCCCGGAGCTGCTGGAGCGGTATGCCTACCGCATCTGGGTGGAGGAGGACGGCCTTCTGCCGGCGCCTCAGGACCTGCTGCGGCAGGCGGGGATTACCGACGAGGATGAGCGGCGGCCCCGGCTGGTGAGCGTTGTCCCCGCCCGGGATGAGGCCGGTCCGGCTGTCCAGGCCGTCATTCCGGTGGAATAGCACCATTCAGCTGCCCGGTGGGAGGCCCCGCCGGGCAGTTTTTGCGCAAAGAAGAAAATGTGCCAAAAATTCGGGCAAACGAGGGGAATTGTCCAGGTAAAATCGGTGAAAAAGGACTTGAATTTTTGAAGGAAATTTAATACAATGAAGAGTAGCGAAAGCTTCATTCTAGCATTGGAAAAAGGTGGTGAAAACATGGCATTAGAAGCGATCCAGACGGTCACCCAGGCAGAGGCGAAAGCCAAGGCCGACCGGGAAGCCGCTGCGGCCCAGGCCAAGCAGAAGCTGGCCGACGCCCAGCGGGAAGCGAAGCAGGCTGTGGAGCAGGCCCGAGGCCAGGCCCGAGAGGAGGCCCGTCGAATGATGGCGGAGGCAGAGGCCAAGGCCGCTGAGCTGACCAAGGAGGAACTGAAGCGAGCGGCGGCGAACTGCGAAACGCTGAAGCAAAATGCCCGAGGGCGGCTGGAGCAGGCCGCGCAGCTTATTGTTGGAAGGGTCGTGGAACGGTAATGGCGATCGTAAAAATGAAGCACCTGCGCATGGTGGCCATGACCAGCGACCGGGAGGAGCTGCTGCGCAGGCTCCAGCACGCCGGCTGTGTGGAGATTGTCCAGCCCCAGGCTGACCCGGAGGATCCCCTATGGGCCGGAATTGCCCGTCCCAAGGCGGGGGGACTGGCCGCTGCCCAGGAGGAGAAGACGCAGGCCGAGCGGGCGCTGGAGGTCCTCAAGCGGTACGCGCCGGTTAAGAGCGGCTTTCTGGCGCCTAAGCCGGGCGTGGGGGAGGACGAGCTCCTGAGCGAGGAACGGGCTCAAAGTGCCCGGGAGGCCGCCCAGGAGGTCAACACCCTGGACAAGCGGCTGGCCGCCATCCACGGGGAGGAAAATAAGCTTCAGGCCCAGCGGGCGGTGCTGCTTCCCTGGCTGAGCCTGGATCTGCCCCTGGAGACTCCTTCCACCCCCCAGATTACCATCCAGCTGGGTACTCTGCCCGCGGCTGTCCCCATGAATCAGGCGGAGGGAGAGCTCCGGGCCGCCAGCGAGCTGGCTGAGCTGACGGAGGTCTCTACCGACCGGGACGCCCACTACTGCACCTTGGTGTGCCACGCCAGCGGGGCGGAAAGTGTGCTGGAGGTCCTGAAGACCCTGGGCTGGTCCCGGGCCAACCTCCGGGACTGGGCAGGTACTGCGGCGGAAAACACAGCCCGTCTGGATCAGGAGCTGAAGGAGCTGAAAGCGGAGGCCGCCGCTATCCGGGAGAAGCTGTCTTCCATGGGGGCGTACAACGCCCCGCTGCGGCAGCTGTCCGATTTGGCGGGAGTCAACATCAGCAGGGAGGAATCCCGGGAAAAGCTGCTGGACACCGCTCAGACCTTCCTGCTGGAGGGCTGGGTTCCGGCAGAGAGCTGGCCCGCCCTGAAGGGAGAGCTGGAGCAGTATCCCTGCGCCTGTGAGGCGGCCGACCCCGCTCCCGAGGACTATGGCCAGGTTCCGGTCCAGCTGAAAAACAACATCCTGACCAAACCTCTGAATATGGTCACTGAGATGTACTCCCTTCCAGCCTACGGCACTCTGGACCCCAACCCCCTGATGGCTCCCTTCTTCATCCTGTTCTACGGGATTATGATGGCGGATATGGGCTACGGCCTGCTCATGATGCTGGCCGGGGCCATTATTCTGAAAAAGAAGAAGCCCGGGGGCACCTTCGGCCATCTGTGCGGCCTGCTGGTGCTGTGCGGCATAACCACGTTTATCATGGGAGCCCTCACCGGCGGCTTCTTCGGAGATTTTCTCACCCAGGTGGTCAAGCTGACCACCGGCGGTGACTTTGCCCTGCCCGCCCTGTTCACCCCCTTGGAGGACACCATGATGATCCTGATTGGGGCCATGTGTCTGGGCTTTGTGCAGATTCTTGCCGGCATGGCCATCAGCTTTGTCAGCAAGCTGAAAAACGGCCAGGTGCTGGATGCCGTCTTTGAGGAGATCACCTGGTGGGTGGTCTTCGCCGGGCTGGGGCTGGCAATTATGGGGATTACTCCCATTGTGCTGGCGGTCGGCGGCGTGCTGGTGGTGGCCGGCCCGATGATTCAAAACCAGGGCTTTGGCAAGGTGACGGGGATCTTCGGCTCTCTGTACAACCATGTGACGGGCTACTTTGGGGATATTCTGTCCTATTCCCGTCTCATGGCGCTGATGCTGGCCGGCAGCGTCATCGCTCAGGTGTTCAACACCCTGGGGGCGATTCCCGGCAACATCGTAATTTTCCTGATTATCTCTTTTGCGGGCAACACGTTGAACTTTGCTCTGAACCTGCTGGGCTGCTATGTCCACGACCTGCGTCTGCAGTGCCTGGAGTATTTCGGCAAGTTCTATCAGGACGGCGGAAGGCCCTTCCGGCCCCTGAATCTCAATACTAAATACTACGAAGTAGTTAAATAAGAGGAGGAAAATATCATGACAGACATTTCATTGGCATTGGAAGCGACCCAGCTGGGAACTCTCTTTGGAGCCTTTGGCGGCCTGGCCCTGGCTCTGCTGGGCGCGGGACTGGCGGCGGTGCTCAGCGGCATTGGCTCTGCCAAAGGCACCGGCATTGCCGGCGAGGCGGGCACCGGCCTTTTGTGTGAGGACCCCAGCAAGTTCGGCAAGGTAATGATCCTTCAGGTCATTCCCGGCACCCAGGGTCTGTACGGCCTGGTGGTGTGGTTCTTCGCCGTGTTCCGCATGGGCCTGCTGTCCGGTGCTCTGCCTGAGCTTACCGTCAGCCAGGGCTTCCAGTATTTTGCTGCCTGCCTGCCCATGGCGCTGGGCGGCCTGTTCTCCGCCATCGCTCAGGGCCGCGTAGCCGCCGGCTCCATCAACATCCTGGCCAAGAAGCCTGACGACTGGTCAAAAGGCATGGTACTGTGCATCACCGTGGAGTTCTACGCCATTCTGTCCCTGCTGGCCTCCATGCTGATGATTATCAACATCAGCGCCTGAGGCGGGAGAGAAGTCAATGGAAGGAATCGAAAAAATCACCGCAAAGCTGGAGCAGGACGCCCAGGCTGAGATTGGCAGGCTGATGGCCGAAGCGGACCAGAAGATCCAGGCCATCCGGGCCAATGCCGCGGCCCAGGCCCAGCAGGAGGCCAACGAGATCGTGGAGAAGGGCCGTATGGCCGCCAGTGAGCGGCTGGAGCGGCTGAGCTCCGCCTCCCAGATGGAGCGGCGCAAGCTGGAGCTGGCCGCCAAGCAGGAGGTGCTGGGCGAGGCCTTTGCCCTGGCCCTGGAAAAGCTGTGCACCCTGCCGGAAAAGGACTACATCGACCTTCTCACCAAGCTGGCCCTGGAGGCGTCCTCCTCTGGAAAGGAGCAGCTTATCTTCTCCCAGAAGGACCGGAACACCGTGGGCAAGCAGGTGGTTATGGCTGTCAATGACGCCCTGATTAAGGAGCGGGCGCCCTCTCTGCCCCCGGAGGTCACCAAGTCCAGAGTGGGCACTCTGATGGATAAGCTGGTCCACAATACCACGGCCATCGTCACCGGAGCGGGACTCACCCTGTCTGAACAGACCAGGGACATCAGAGGCGGCTTTATCATGGTGGACGGGGATGTAGAGATCAACTGCGCCTTTGAAACCCTGGTTCGCCTCCAGCGGGAGGGGATGGAGAAGAAGGTCGCTGACACGTTGTTTCAATCATAAGGAAGGGGGCAGCTGCTTTGTCCCACCGAAAAAAGGATACTGACTATCTGGCCATCTCCGCCCGAATCAGGGCGATGGAGAACCGGCTGCTTACCCGGGAGCGGATGGACCGCATGATCGAGGCCCGGGATGACACCGAGGCCATGAAGCTGCTGGCCGAGTGCGGCTATGACGAGGGCGCCGGTCTGGACGCCGCCCTGGCGCGGGCCCGTGCCGAGGTCTTTAAAGATATGGAGCAGGGGGCGCCCGACCCCCGGCTGGTAGAGGTATTTCAGATCAAATACGACTACCACAACGCGAAAACCATCCTCAAGGCCCAGGCGGTGGGGAGCGACCCGGAGCGGCTGCTGCTGTTCGGGGGGCGTTACGACCCCGCCCAGCTGTATGACGGATGGAAACGTGAGGCGCTCAGCGGCACCAGCGAGATGTTCAAACGGGCCATGGAGCAGGCTGAAACGGCCCTGACCGAGGGGGGAGACCCCCAGCAGGCCGACCTGATTCTGGACCGGGCCTGTTACAGCGAGATGGCCCAGCTGGCCAAAGAGCTGCGCAGCCCGTTTTTGGAGGGCTACGTCCGCCTGTGTGTAGATACGGCCAATCTGCGCGCTGCCGTCCGGGTTCATCGGATGGGACGGGAGGGGGAGTTCCTGCGTCAGGTGCTGCTGCCCGGGGGCAATGTCTCCGAGGGGGCCATCGCCGCTGCCCGGGGGGACGCCCTGGGAGAGGTGTTCCGCTCCGGGCCCCTGGCCCAGGCGGCCGATCTGGGGGCCAGACTGGCCCATCCGGGCGGGGAATCCCTCACCGCGTTTGAGCGGGAGTGCGACAACGCCCTCACCGCCTACCTGGCCGCCGCCCGGCGCGTTCCCTTCGGGGAGGAGACGGTTATCGGCTATTTGTACGCCAAGGAGCAGGAGTTCACCGCCATCCGGGCCATTTTTGCCGGCCGGGCGGCGGGGCTGGATGGAGAGACTATCCGCTCCCGGCTCCGGGAAACCTATGTGTAAGGGGGTGGGCGGAAGTGTATAAAATTGCCGCGATGGGCGATAAGGACAGCGTACTGGGCTTTAAGGCCCTGGGGCTGGAGGTCTGCCCTGTAGATTCCCCTGAACAGGGCCGTGAGGCCCTGCACCGCATGGCGAAGGAGAACTACGCCATCATCTATATGACCGAGCAGCTGGCCGCCCAGCTCCCCCAGGAGATCGCCCGGTATAAGGACGCCCTCACTCCGGCCATCATCCTGATTCCCGGCAAAGAGGGCTCCCTGGGCATTGGCATGGCCAATGTGAAGACCGCCGTGGAGCGGGCGGTCGGCGCGGATATACTCTAAAAATACCCAGAAAGAAGGTTTGTATAGCCTATGGGAAAAATTGTTAAGGTCTCCGGCCCGCTGGTGGTGGCCACCGGCATGGAGGAGGCCAATATGGCCGACGTGGTCCGTGTAGGTGAGCAGCGCCTGATTGGTGAGATCCTCACCATGACCGGCGGCTCAGCTTCCATCCAAGTCTATGAGGAGACCTCCGGCCTGGGCCCCGGCGCTGACGTGGTCACCACTGGCGCTCCTCTGTCCGTGGAGCTGGGCCCCGGCCTGATTGAGAACATCTACGACGGCATCCAGCGCCCGCTGGAGGTCATCATGCAGAAGGTCAAGGGCAATAACCTGCCCCGCGGCGTGGAGGTGCCCGCCCTGGACCGGGAGAAGAAATGGGCCTTTACCGCCACGGTGAAAGCCGGCGATAAGGTGGTGGGCGGCGACATCATCGGCACCGTCCAGGAGACCAACTCCATCCTCCACAAGATTATGATCCCCCCCAAGATGAGCGGCACCATTGAGTCCATTGAGTCCGGCTCCTTCACCGTGCTGGACAAGATCGGCGTTTTGGTGGACGGCAAGGGGGAGAAGCACGATCTGACCATGATGCAGAAGTGGCCTGTCCGTGTGGGACGGCCTTACAAGCACAAGTATCCCCCGGTGATCCCCCTTCAGTCCGGCCAGCGGATTGTGGACACCTTCTTCCCCGTGGCCAAGGGGGGAACCGCGGCGATTCCCGGGCCCTTCGGTTCGGGTAAGACAGTGATGCAGCACGCCCTGGCCAAGTTCTCTGACGTGGACGTGGTCATCTATATCGGCTGCGGCGAGCGGGGCAACGAGATGACCGACGTGCTCCGGGAGTTCCCCGAGCTGATCGACCCCCGCACCGGCGAGACGCTGATGAAGCGGACGGTGCTCATCGCAAACACCTCCGACATGCCGGTGGCCGCGCGGGAGGCATCCATTTACACCGGCATCACCATTGCCGAGTACTTCCGTGACATGGGCTACGCCGTGGCGGTAATCGCCGACTCAACCTCCCGCTGGGCAGAGGCTCTGCGTGAGATGTCCGGCCGACTGGAGGAGATGCCCGGCGAGGAGGGCTACCCCGCCTATCTGTCCTCCCGTCTGGCCCAGTTCTACGAGCGGGCCGGTTCTGTGTCCTGCCTGGGCTCCGACGAGGACCGCAGGGGCTCCCTGACCGCCGTGGGCGCGGTCTCTCCTCCTGGCGGCGACCTGTCCGAGCCCGTTTCCCAGGCCACTATGCGTATCGTCAAGGTCTTCTGGGCGCTGGACGCCTCTCTGGCCTACCGCCGCCACTTCCCCGCCATTAACTGGCTGACCTCCCACACCCTGTATCTGGACTCTCTGCGCCCCTGGTATGACGAGAATCTGGGCAAGGACTTTCTCCTCAACCGGGAGTGGGCTATGTCTACCCTCCAGGAGGAGGCCAACCTGAACGAGATTGTACAGCTGGTGGGTAAGGACTCCCTGTCTGCCAAAGACCAGATCACCCTTGAGATCGCCAAGATGCTCCGGGAGGATTTTCTCCAGCAGAATTCCTTTGTGGACATCGACTCTTACTCTGAGTACGACCGGCAGGCCCGGATGCTGGCGATGATCCGCCACTACGAGGACCTGTGCCGGGACGCCTCCGCCAAGGGGGGCAGTCTCAACGACCTGTTCGATCTCCCCGTGCGGGAGAAGATTGGCCGCGCCAAGTCGGTGGTGGCCGACGAGTACCAGGCCGCCTATGACATCATCAACAAGGAGATGGAGGAGCAGATCGCCGCCATCGCTGAGAAGGGAGCGGATGAAGCGTGATTCGAGAGTATAAAACGATTGAAGAGATCTCCGGTCCTCTGATGGTGGTAAAGCGGGTCCAGGGCGTCACCTACGACGAGCTGGCTGAGGTGGAGCTCACTGATGGCACCATCCGCCGCTGTAAGGTGCTGGAGGTCAACGGCGACTCCGCCGTGGTCCAGCTGTTCGAGGCCTCCGCCGGCATCAACCTGGCTGAGTCCAAAATCCGTTTCCTGGGCCACCCTCTTCAGCTGGCCGTCTCCGGCGACATGCTGGGCCGGGTATTCAACGGCATGGGACAGCCCATCGATGGCGGTCCCGCCATCCTGGCTGACGAGTACCGGGACATCAACGGTCTGGCTATGAACCCCGCGGCCCGGAACTACCCCAACGAGTTCATCCAGACGGGCATCTCCACCATCGACGGGCTGAACACCCTGGTCCGCGGCCAGAAGCTGCCTATCTTCTCCGGCTCCGGCCTGCCTCACTCCGCCCTGGCCGCCCAGATCGCCCGCCAGGCCAAGGTTCTGGACGGCGAGAGTAATTTCGCCGTGGTCTTTGCGGCCATCGGCATCACCTTTGAAGAGTCGGAGTTCTTTGTCCAGGAGTTTAAACGCACTGGCGCCATCGACAGAACGGTTCTCTTCACCAATCTGGCCAACGACCCGGCGGTCGAGCGTATCGCCACCCCCCGCATGGCGCTCACAGCGGCGGAGTATCTGGCCTTTGAGAAGGGGATGCACGTGCTGGTTATCCTCACGGACATCACCAACTACGCCGAGGCCCTGCGCGAGGTGTCGGCGGCCAAGAAGGAGGTCCCGGGCCGCCGGGGCTACCCGGGCTACCTGTACACCGACTTGGCCACCCTCTACGAGCGTGCCGGACGTCAGGTTGGTAAGGAGGGGTCCATCACCATGATCCCCATCCTCACCATGCCTGAGGACGACAAGACCCACCCCATCCCGGACCTGACCGGCTATATTACCGAGGGCCAGATTATACTGTCCCGGGAGCTGTTCCGCAAGGGCGTCAATCCCCCGGTGGATGTGCTGCCCTCCCTGTCCCGTTTGAAGGACAAGGGTACCGGCGAGGGCAAGACCCGTGAGGACCACGCCGGCACCATGAACCAGCTCTTTGCCGCTTACGCCACCGGCAAGGAAAACAAGGAGTTGATGTCCATCCTGGGTGAGGCGGCTTTGAGCCCCACAGACCTGCTCTACGCCAAATTCGCCGACGAGTTTGAGCGCCGCTACGTCTCCCAGGGAACGGACGAGAACCGCTCCATTTTTGAGACGCTGGACCTGGGTTGGGATCTGCTGTCCATTCTGCCTACCGGCGAGTTGAAGCGTATCAAGCCGGAGTTCATCGCCAAGTATATGCCCAAGAAGGAACAAGGGGGGGTATAAATGCCTTCCACAACCATAAACCCCACCCGGCAGGAGCTGAACCGGCTGAAAAACCGCCTGCGCACTTCCATCCGGGGCCATAAGCTGCTCAAGGATAAGCGGGACGAGCTGATGAAGCAGTTCATGGACGTTGTCCGGGAAAACCGGGCCATCCGCAAGCGGGTGGAGGAGGGCCTGATGAAGGCCCACGGCGCCTTCACGGTAGCGGCGGCCCTCATGTCCCCTGAGATGCTGGAGCAGTCCCTGCTCTATCCCAAACAGAGCGTGGAGCTGGACATGACCTTCCAGAACATCATGTCGGTAGACGTACCTCAGTACCAATTCCACACCAGCAGCCAGGACCCTGGCGAGGTCTACCCCTACGGATTTGCCCAGACCAGCGGTGAGCTGGACGACGCGGTAGACGCACTGTCCCGGGTGCTCAGTGACATGCTGCGTCTGGCTGAGGTGGAAAAGACTTCTCAGCTGCTGGCGGAAGAGATTGAGAAGACCCGCCGCCGGGTCAATGCCCTGGAGTACGTGAAGATTCCTGAGATGCAGGCCAACATCAAGTATATCACCATGAAGCTGGATGAAAATGAGCGCTCCAACACGATCCGCCTTATGAAGGTCAAGGACCTCATCCTGAAAGAGGCCATCCAGGAGAAGCGCGCGGAGGACGCCCACGCCATCAAGACCTTTGGCGGAGAGGCTCCGGTTCAGGCGTAAAAGAAAACACACAGAGGTACTGCCCGGTCATACCCGGGCAGTACCTTTCGATAAGGAGGTACTATGAGCTTAGTGCAAGCGGTCCTGTGTGACCAGTTCGCCTTTGTGGCCGGGGAACAGCAGCTGAACCTGAGCAGCGGCGGTGTTCTGCACAATTTCAGGAAGATTTTTAAGGTCAACGAAACCGTTATTATCGGCCTGTCTGGGGTGATTGAGGATAATTACTACCTGTTTCAGGACTATCTGAATGTGGACTTCACCCTAAAGGGGAACTGTACCGACAGCCTGCGGGAGGTATTTGACCGGGTCACCGCCCGCTATGGGGAAATGACTAGCCAGGGAGAATGTGATGTGTTCAGTTTGGTCTGCGGCTGGAACGGCACCGGATTTGAGGCAAAGACCTTTTTCATCAACTCAGCCTGCGGCGAGGATAGCAGAATCACAGATGTAAAACCGGAGCACGCCAGGGACGCCAAGCTGATCTCCTGCGGAGATAATCGGCACTACGAAAATTTTCTGGCCGGAGTGTACAAGTATGGCTTTGAGGTCTACGCGCTCCAGCGGGCCTTTCGGGATGTATTGGCTCAGGGTGTTATGTTTGACGACTATATTGACAAAAATGCCCAGTTTGAACTGATCAGAAAACCGGAATAGAAACTGTGTGTGTTCTGCAGGCATGACATAGCGCAGGGAAAAGTTTTGTACGGATGAAGTGATATGCTCTGCTCGTGTCAACTCAACAAGAGGAGCTATTCGAGGGAGAGGGGACACCTGTGAAAAAATTAACTATTTTTCTGCTTCTTGTCGTATTGCTCAGCACTGCGTGCAGTCAGACGTCTAAAATTTTGGAAGAACCTCCACTGGAATCAGTGGACGATGTAATGGAACAAGCGCCAACTGTTCCAGAGACAGAAGACCATATCCTCTTGACCATGGAGGCTTCTCTGGCGGACGGGCGAACGCTGATGCTGGAGGCATTCGGAAAGCGGATAGATGAGTACAACTGGGGTGTCCGAGAGGTGAGGGTCTACGACGGGGAGGACCTGCTGCAAACGGTTTTTGCCAGAGAGGCCATTGAGCCGGAGTGGGACCATGGCGATGGTGGTCTGGTTGAGGACTTCTACGACTACACCACATGCTGGTCCCCGGAAGAAACTATGGAGGTTCTGGACCTGAATTTTGACGGAAACACAGACTTTGGCCTTTTCGGCTGGTCTCCCAACAACACAATCCCCTACTATTACTGGCAATGGGATGGCGAGCGGTATCAATTCGCTTTCACCATGCTGGGGGCTGAAGTCCACCCGGAGACCGGGGAGGTTTCCTCTGAGTATAAGGTGGGCGGGGATGGGATTCTGTACCAATGGGACTACTACCGGCCTGATGATGAGGGAAATCTCTACTTGGTCCGGCAGGAGCGGGAGCGCTATGGCTTCCCGAACCTGGACTCCGACCGCGGCGGGGCCCTGGAGACCTGGATCCCTCGAGAGGACGTTGTGATCCGGCCCCGATACACTGCTGAGCAAGGCGAGGACAAGCTGGTTTTGATTCGCCGGGAGATTCCCGTCTATGAAGTTCACACCGACAACACCGTCTCCCACTTTACGGAGATTTGGGAGCTGAGAGATGGTTATCTGCAGATGACCAGTCGGGAAGAGTATGTCTATAGCGAAGCCTGACTTCCAATTGACCAAACATTTCATCTTTTGGGTGCCCTCCCTTGATAAATGCTCTCGAGTTGAACGGAAGGAAAAGCTTTATTGACGTTTGACGCAAAATATGTCGTAATATACTGTCCGCCCCAATGGGCCTGGGCAGCGGTGAAAAGCGCGCCGTCTGATCGTACAGACAGCGCGCTTTCCTGTGTAGATATCAAGATTTCGCCAGACCTCCCGTCACCCTTCTCTGCACAGCAGAACATCGTGATAGAACTTATCCAGCTTTTTTTGGGTGGGGAAGGTGGCAACATACATCTGGTTGCCCATGGCGTCAGACAGCACATCAGGGATACGGCCCACCAGCTTAATTTTCTCGCCATATTTTTTCAGAATGGTCTCATGATCGTAAACAAAGGGCTTGCCGTCCCGGCGGCCGGCGTAGGCGCAGAAGCAGTGGGGACCGTCTTCCACGGTGGAGCGGTCAAAGGCGATCATATCCGCCCAGATTTTGTATACGTTGGTGGAGTTGGCAAAGTTCATCATGTCCGGGCTGAACCCGCCGCAGGGGCGCATATTGACCTCAAGGGCCACCACGTCTCCCTTCTTGCCCATTCCCTCCTGGTCCTGGGTGAGGCGGAAGAACTCAAAGTGGACAAATCGGCTCTTTACGCCAAAGCTCTTTACTGCGGCCCGTCCGGCCTTCCGGGTGTCTGCGGGCAGGTCCTTCACAATGTAATAGATGGAGTTGTCCTCTTCGTTGACAATATCCATAATGGACATAGGGGTGACATTGCCTGTCTCAAAAATGGGATTGCCCTGGGAGTCGATAATGGCGTCGTAGGAGTTGACTTCAGCGTAGATAAACTCCTCCATGATATAGGTGACATCAGGATTTTTGTTTTCCAGGAAGGCGGTGAGCTCCTTCAGATTGGAGAGCTTATGGGTATCTGACGCTCCCACGCCGTTGTCGGGCTTCACCACCACCGGCCAGCCTACCTCCTTGATGAAAGCCCGGCAGTCCTTACGGCAGTTTTTGTCACTACCCACCAGGTGGTACCGGGCAGTGGGAATGTCCGCCGCCCGATAGAACTCCTTCATCCGGGATTTATATTTGATCCGGGGCATATCCGCCTCTTGAAAGCCGCTGGTAATATGAAAATCGGTGCGCAGCCGGGCGTCCCGTTCCAGCCAGTATTCGTTGTTGCTCTCCAGCCAGTCGATCCGGCCATACTTGTGGATAAAAAAGGCTGCTGCCCGGTACACAGCGTCATAGTCCTCCAGGGAGTCCACCTTATAGTATTCGTTTAAGCTGTCCTTCAGCTCGACGCTGAGCTGGTCATAGGGCTGATCCCCAATGCCCAGTACATTCAAACCATTGTTTTTCAGCTCCCGACAGAATTGCCAATAGTTGGTAGGAAAATTGGGGGAAATGAAGATGACGTTTTTCATGGTTCTCTCTCCTTTCGCGGGGGGCGTATCAGCCCCTCTGCGCACCTGTCTTGGCGTTTTCTGGCCTGGTTTTGGCCGGTTTTGGTCCCATTAAGGGTGTAGTATTGTTCGAAAAAAATACAAAATGTATAGAAGTCCTCAGCTTACGGACAGGGTTGACCGGGCTCGCCACCCAGCAGCCAGGGGAAGAAGTAGACCACCTGCTTATACCACCAGGGCCAGTCATGGGCACAGTCATGCCCCCAGAAGTCCACCCAGGTGTGAATGCCCTTGCGGTAGAAGATGTCGGCCAGCTGACGGGTGGTGTCAGGGAGCTCCCAGGGTCCCTGGCCTACGCAGATAGCGGCCCTCTGGCGGTTAAAAATATCAATATAGGGATGATTTTCCGGCAGATTGGCCATATAGTGGACCGGAGAGTTCTGATATACCACCTCGTCCATGTAGCCGCCGAAACCGTAATCGGCGGTGTAGATGCCGCTGAGGGCCAGCATGCCGTCAAACAGATCAGGTCTGCGCAGGTAGAGGTTGGCGGCGTGAGTGGCCCCCAGACTGCACCCGAAGGAGATAATGCCCGGCCGCTTGGTCCAGTCCAGGATAAAGGGCGCCATTTCCCTGGTAAGATAATCCATCCATCGCTCATGCCGTCTGGCCCGCCAGTGGGGATCTCCGGACTTGTCTGACCAGGTCTCCTTGTCGATGGTATCCACGGAAAAAACGATAATCTGTCCGGATTCAATCCAGGGGGACAGGGTTTCGGTCATGTGGAAGTTGCCAAAATCAAAAAAACGGCCGTCCTGACAGGGGATGTAGAGCACCGGCCGGCCGGCGTGGCCGTAGACCATACACTCCATATCCCGCTCCAAAGCGGGGCTGTACTGTGTCAAATATTGTGTATTCATAGTCATCCTCCTAAATTTCCAGCTCATACATGAGTGTTTCAATGAAAAAAGGAATCTGTTTCTCCCAGCTGGCCTCGCAGTGGTCGCCGCCGGGGACGATGCGGCAGGTGAGCTTGATTCCCCGCTCCAGCAGATGGCCGGCTATCCGGGAGAACTGCCCCCGCATCAGCTCATGGTTGCCCAGCTCCCGGGACCCGTAGTCCATATACAGCACTGTGTCTGACCGAACCGAAGCCCCCCGAACCAGCCGGGCCAGACGGTCCGGAGCAACCCACAGGGAGGGGGACAGAGCAGCCGCTCGGGAGAAAACGTGATTATACTCCAGCAGGGCGTACAGACTCATCAGTCCGCCCATGGAGCTGCCGGCGATAAAGGTGTGGGGGCGGGCGGGAAGTGTTCGGTACTGCTTGTCAATGGTGGGCTTGAAGGTATGGACAAACCAGTCCATGGTGGTCTTGCCCCGGCCTGCCACATGGCCAAAATCGGGTTCGTAGAACGTGTAGGGGGAATATTCCGACAGACGGCCGTTGTCCGGGTGATGGTTGCACTCCACCGCCGCCACAATCAGCGGCACTCCATAGGCGTCCAGGTACTCTCCCAGCCCCCAGCTCTTGCCGTAGGTGGCGTCGGAGTCAAAAAAGACGTTGTGGCCGTCGAACATATACAGCACCGGATAGCGGCGCTCCGGGGCATAGTCATAGTCCGCCGGCAGATAGAGGTAGACCCCTCGGGGCTCCTCTCCTGTGAGCGCAGGGATGGTCACATCCCACTTTTGTATCATGGTACTTCCCTCCCAGTGTATTCTTTGACAGTTTACCACAGTGAAGTAAAAATTTCAATTCATTTGAAGAGTTTTTCTGTATATGATGATTGAAGGGGAAAAACAGAAATAAATTTGTTGAATATCACAAATAAAAAAGGCCGTCTGCTGTGATAAAATGAATTTATTCCACAGAATGGGGGTATAGAATATGGCGGAATTGACGGCGATGCGCAATATCGGCGGGGAGATGGCGAGGAAGCTGACGGCGGTGGGGATCGACTCCCCGGAAAAACTGGTGGAGGCAGGCGCCAAACAGGCGTTTTTCAAGCTGAAAGAGACCTTTCCCAATGTGTGCCTGGTACACCTGTATGCGTTGGAGGGGGCGATCACCGATCAGGAGTACAATGAGCTGCCGGAGAAGACGAAACAGGAGCTGAAGGGTTTCAGTGATTTTTTAAGGGGAAAGACCCAAGATGATGCGTAACGTGCGGCCGGCCGGTAACCGGAGGACTTTGGTCCTCTGGTTTTTCTTTTGTCATAACCCCCGGCTTGTCCTCATAGGATGAGACAAAGGCTGGTGAAGAGGAATGACACGAATGACAGCGGCGGACAGCTTTGTACAAGCCGTTCAGGTTTTGCCGCGCCGGCTGCGGGAAGCGGCACTGTCCCTCCCGGAGGGAGACCGGGCCCTGGCGGAGGAGCTGCGGCTGCGGGCGGGCTGGCCTATGACGGCCCTGATCGACGGCGAGGAGCATCCACTGGGCGGTGTTCCGGTGGGGCAGGGAGAGCTGGAACAGCTGGTGGAAATTGCCAGCTGTGCCTCCCTCCATGCGGTGATGTTCCAGGTGCGCCAAGGCTACCTTACCGTGGAGGGGGGGCATCGGGTGGGGTTGTGCGGGACGGCCGCGATGCGGGATGGGGAGATACACAGCCTGCGGTGCGTCTCCTCGGCCGACCTGCGTGTGGCGCGGCAGATGAAAGGGAGCGCCGGAGCTGTGCTGGACAGGCTGTGCCCTGGAGGAAGGCTGGCTGACACTCTGATTTTGGCGCCCCCCGGTCTGGGCAAGACCACACTGCTGCGGGATATTGTGCGGGCGGTATCGGAGGGGGAGGGGTGCGCCCCTCTCCGGGTGTCCCTGGCCGACGAGCGGGGAGAGGTGGCCGCGCTGTACAATGGGCTGCCCCAGCTGGAGGTGGGGCGGCGCACCGATGTGGCGGAGGGCTGCCCCAAGGCCCAGGGGCTGATGCTTCTGCTGAGAGCCATGAATCCCCAGGTGCTGGCGGCGGACGAGATCACCGCGCCGGAGGACGTGAGGGCGCTGGAGACGGCGGCGGGGTGCGGCGTTACTCTGCTGGCCACCGCTCACGGGGAGAGCCGGGCGGACCTGGAGCGCAGACCGCTGTACCGCCCTGTGCTGGAGGGAGGCCTGTTCCGCTTTCTGGTGGGCATCCGCCGGAAGGGTGGGAAGCGAGTGTATACAGTGGAGGAGCTGAGGTAGATGGTGCGGGTACTGGGGGCCGCTTTGGTGGCGGCGGGAGGGGCGGTTTTGGGCTTTCAGGCGGCGGCGGGACTGCGCCGTCAGGCGCGGGCCCTGGAGCAGATGGCCCAGGGGCTGCTGGGATTGGAAGGGGAGCTGGAGATCACCGCGCCACCCCTGCCCCGGCTGATGGAGCGGTGCGCCGGGCGGAGCGAGGGTCCGGCCCGGGAACTGTTTGCAAGCTGCGCCCAGGGATTGGAGCGGCTGGACCGGGAGGAGCTTTCTGCCCTGTGGCGGCGGCTGGTGGAAGAGCGGACGGAGCTGGGGCCAGAGGGACAGGCTGTTTTGGCCCCCCTGGGTGAGGTGCTGGGCCGCTATGAGGCGGATCGGCAGCGGGAGGCTCTGTCCACCGCCCGCCGCCGCCTGGAGGAGATGGCAGACCGGGTGGAACGGGACTACCGCCGCCGGGGCAGGGTCTATGAGGCGCTGGGGCTGTCCGGCGGGGCGTTTTTGGTAATTTTGCTGCTGTAGGGACAGCCGCGTCCTGTATCAACTACGAAAGAGGGCGGAATTTGGGATGGAAGTGGATTTGATCTTTAAAATCGCGGCGATTGGTATTCTGGTGGCGGTGCTGAACCAGGTGCTCAGCCGGGCGGGCCGGGACGAACAGGCTATGATGACCACCCTGGCCGGCCTGGTGGTGGTGCTGATGATGGTGGTGCAGGAGATTGCCAGCCTGTTTAACCTGGTAAAGGACCTGTTCGGGCTGTGATGGAGGCTATGGCAAAGCTGGCCGCTGTGGCCGTGACGGCGGTGGTGCTCAGTGCGGTGCTGAAAAAAAATACTCCGGAGCTGGCCCTGCTGCTGGTGCTGGCGGCGGGGCTATGGATGCTGGGGTCGGTGGCCGCCGGACTGGGTGCGGTGGTGGCGATGATGGAGGAGCTGGCCTGGCAGGCCGGACTGTCTGAGGTGCTGCTGGGGCCGGTGGTAAAGACAGTGGCCCTGTCTATCCTGACCAAGGTGACGGCGGAAATCTGCCGTTCAGCGGGGGAGGGAGGCGCGGCGGCCTTTGTGGAGACGGCGGGGGCCGTGCTGGCCCTGCTGGTGGCCCTGCCGCTGGTGCGGGCGGTGGCCCAGCTGATGGGGGAGCTTTTAACATGAGGAAGGTGCTGATTTTCTGCGCCCTGGCTTTGCTGTGCGCTTTGCCCGCCCTGGGGGCGGGGGTGAGCGTTCCCGGGCTGGATCAGATTTGGGCGGAGGCGGACAGCTGCGGTGTGAATCGGGAGGCCTCGCTGGATGAGGGGCTGTCGGGCCTGTTTGCCGCCGCCCTGGATCAGATCGGGGGACTCTTTCAGGCAAGCCTGGCCACGGCGATGAAACTGGTGGCCGTGGTATTGCTGTGCGCGCTGGCGGAAAGCGCCCGGGCAGGAGAGGAGACCGCTCTGCAGGGGGTGACTTTGGCCGGGGTGCTGGCCATTACCGCGCTGACCCTGACGGATATGGACACCATGATTGGACTGGGGAGGGACACGCTGGGGCGGATGGAGAGCTTTTCCGCCCTGCTGCTGCCCGCTATGGCGGTGCTGACGGCGGCCACCGGCGGGGTGACCGCCGCCGCCGCCCGGCAGGGGGCCACAGTGCTCTTTTCTCAGCTGCTCATAGCTGTGATGGACAGGCTGCTGGTACCCCTGGTATACGCCTTTGTGGCGGCCAGCTGCGCCTACGCCGCCGTGGGCAATCCGGGGATGAAGAAAGTAGCTGAGCTGTTGAAAAGCGCTGTTACCTTTCTGCTCACAGCGTTGCTGCTGGCCTTTGTGGGCTATCTGACCGCCAGCGGGGCAATTGCGGGCAGCGTGGACGCCGCCGCCGTCAAGGCGGCCAAGCTGGCGATCTCAAGGGCAATCCCGGTGGTGGGTGGAATCCTGGCCGACGCCTCTGAGTCGGTGCTGGCGGGGGCAGGAGCGCTGCGGGGAGCTGTGGGCCTGGCTGGGATGCTGGTAGTGCTGGCCCTGTGCCTCACCCCCTTTCTGCGGCTGGCAATGCAGTATCTGGTGTATAAGGGGGCGGCGGCCCTGTGCGCCACGGTGGCCCAGCCCAAGCTGTCCGGACTGATCGACGCCATTGGCTCCGCCTTTGGGCTGGTGCTGGGGATGACTGGGGCGGGGGCGCTGGTGCTGCTGGTGAGCATTGTGTCAGCTGTGTCGGCGGTGACGCCATGATGGGGGCGGTAGGCCGCTGGCTGACAGCTGTGATCGCGGTGTCACTGCTGTGCGCGGCGGCGGACGCCCTGATGCCCCAGGGGGCGGTGAAGCGGGCGGGCCGGCTGGTGTGCGCTCTGGTGCTGATGGGGGCAGTGTTGTCTCCGCTGGCGGAGCTGGACGGAGCGGAGGGACAGCGGTGGCTGAAGGAGTACCTGGCCGGAGTTGAATACCGGGAGGCGGAGCTGCAGGAGACGATAAACAGCCAGATGAAAGTCATCATAGAAGAGGAGTGTGCCGCATATATTGTGGACAAGGCGGCGCAATTGGGATGGACCTGTACCGCCCGGGTGGAGTGTGAGGACGCCGGAGAGGGGCTGTATCTCCCGGTGCGGGTGGAGGTGGCCGGCCTTCTGACAGAGGAGGCGCGGTCCCGGCTGGCCCTGCTTATCGCGCAGGATTTGGGGGTGCCGGAGGACCATATTACCATGGATAAGGGGGAAGTGCCGTGAAATGGAAGTGGCCCCGGACAGCTCTGGGGTGGAAGGAGGCGCTGAGCAAGTACATCTATGTGGTGCTGGTGATAGTGGCGGGGGTGGTTTTGCTGCTTATGCCTGGCGGAGAGCGGGATAGTCCCCAGGCGGAGAGTCCCGCCCGGGAGGAGGCCTTTGACCTGGAGGCCTTTGAGGAGAAGCTGGAGCGCGCCCTGTCTCAGGTGGAGGGGGCGGGAGAGACCAAGGTGGTTCTAACCCTGGACGGCGGCAGCCGGCAGGTGCTGGCCCGCAACCAGGATCAGGAGAGGGACGGAGGGAGCTCCAACACGGTGGTTACCGTGGGAAAGGGCTCTGGCCAGCAGGAGGTGGTCCCCCTCCAGACCGTGGCGCCTCAGTTCCGGGGAGCGCTGGTGGTGTGCCCCGGTGGGGAGGATCCCCAGGTGCGCCTGAAGCTGATTGGGGCGGTGGCCGCCCTCACCGGGCTGGGATCAGACCGGATTTCTGTATGCGCGGGAGGATAGTGGAAAAGCCTCCCGCGGAGGAGCGAGAGACTTCGAAGTAAAAAAATCAAGGAGGAATCAACTATGAGAACCAAAAAGGCCGACTGGTCTCAGCTGTGGAAGCGGAACGCGGTGGTGGCGGCAATCGCCCTGTTTGTATGCGCGGCGGTGTATCTGAACTGGAACTATGACAAAGAGGCGGGCACCGACGCGGGGAAAACCCTGGGACAGTCCGCCATGGTGGGGGGCAAGACCAGCGACCCTCTGGTAAAAGGGGACAGTTCGCTCCAGGCCGGGGAAGGCGCAGAAGGGGAGACCGGCGGCGTGCAGACCGGCGCCGGGACCCAACAGGAGGGAAGCGGCGCCTACTTTGCCACCGCCCGGCTTAACCGGCAGCAGGCCAGGGACAGCGCCCTGTCTCTGCTGCAGGACGCCGCCGCCCGGGAGGACGCCGACGAGGCGGTAAAAAATCAGCTCAATGACAACATTCAGACCATGGCCGACTACACCGTGACCGAGGCACAGATTGAGAACCTGGTGGTGGCCAAGGGGTATACCGACTGCGTGGCCTTTATTGGGGAGGACGCCCTGTCGCTGGCGGTATCTGCGCCGGAGGGGGGGCTCACTGAGACCGACACCGCCAAGATTGTGGATGTGGTAAACCAGACTGCCGGGTTTACCGCCGACCAGATCCATATTATTGAGGTGGAGTGAAGTTTTTTGCCTGCGAGGTTGTCAAATGGGGAAAAGTGTGGTAATATAACAACAGCCGTTTGAAAACTGGAAACAGGAGTGGTATCATATGGGCGAAAGTAAGGACTATGTCTCCCGCTCTGACGAGCTGGGCAATATCCACATCTCTGAAGAGGTGCTGGCGGCCATCTCTGCCGCCGCCGCCCTGGAGGTGGAGGGCGTGAGCAGCCTGACCAACCCCAGTAAGAAGAACGCCGCCAGAGGGGTTCACATCAAGCTGGAGGAGGAGAAGGTGGTGGTGGCCATGTCCGTTCTTATGAGCTACGGCCACACCATACCCGAGATGGGCCGGGCCGTGCAGGAGGCAGTGAAGAGCGCCATCGAGTCTATGAGCGGGCTGGAGGTGGCTGCCGTCAATGTGAGTGTGGGCGGCATCGTCTTCCCCCCCAAGGAGCAGTAAAAAATCACCCCGCCCACTGGGCGGGGTGATTTTTTACCATTTTTGCAGCTGCCGCAGCAGGATGCCGGCGATGTCCTCACAGGAGCCCTGAACTTGGACAGCCCCAATGTTGTAGGCCACCATAGGCATGCCGTAGACCACGCTGGATTCTTTGTCCTGACCGATGGTGTAGGCCCCGGCCTGGCGCATCTTCAGCAGGCCGTCAGCTCCGTCACGGCCCATGCCGGTCATGATGATGCCGGCCATCTTGCACTTAACCTGTTCGGCCATGGAGAAGAACAGCGCGTCGACAGAGGGGCGGTGGCCGCTGACCTTTTCGCCGGGCAGGCAGCTCACAGTGTACCGGGAGCCGGACCGGACAATCCGCATCTGGAAGTCCGCCGGGGCCAGAAGGGCCAGTCCCCGGTGGAGCTCATCGCCGGATTTGGCCTCCCGCACCTCCATGTGGCACAGGCGGTTGAGCCGCTCAGCATACATTTGGGTGAAGCCGATGGGCATGTGCTGGACAATCAGCATGCCCGGGATGTCGGCGGGCAGGCGCTTCATGACCTCCAGAGTGGCCTCGGTACCGCCAGTGGAGGCGCCAAGGCCGATGATGACGTTATCCAGAGAGGGGTGATTGCCCAGAAGCGGGGGAGCGGGCAGGGCCGGCTTGACACCGGTGGTGGGCAGATGATACCCCCCGGATGGGGCGGAACCGGGCTTGGGGTGGGCCAGGATAGGAGCGCCGGGCTTAGGGCGCACCTTGGCCCCGGCGGCGGAGATCACCTTACCGGTGAGGGCACGGATGAAAGCCTCGTTTTTTCCCGGCTCCGGCTTGCGGACAAAGTCCACCGCGCCGGCGGACAGCGCATCAAAAACCCGCAGATCCAGGGAGGATACCAGAATCACTGGCAGAGGGATGACGGGGAGCAGCTGCTTCAAAAAGTCAATGCCGTTCATGCCGGGCATCTCCACGTCCAGGGTCATCACATCGGGCCGGACCTGGTCGATCTTGGCGCGGGCGTCCTTGGCGTTGAAGCTGGTAGCCACTACCTCGATCTGAGGGGAGGCGTTGAGTCCGTTGGAAATCATGGTGCGGGCGAGAATGGAGTCGTCCACCACCATAACACGTATTTTCTTATTGGATGGCCACATGGCACTCTCTCCTTTGACAGGGAGCCAAGATCATCCCAACCCGGGACGGGGCTCATTTTTTCTGGAAGGTGGACGGCGCTATCGTGGCGTAGGGCGCATCCTTGCTCAGGTTTTCCGAGTGGCTGATCATGAGATAGCCGCCGGGATTGGTAGCGTCATAGAAGCGGCGTACCAGGGCGTCTTTGGTGGGCTGATCAAAATAGATCATGACGTTGCGGCAGAAGATTACATCGAACTTGATGCGGAATTTGATGGGGTCCATCAGGTTGAAGGTCTGAAAAATGACGTTGTTGCGAATTTCCGGAGAGACGGAGTAGCGGGTGCCCTCCACCTTCTTGAAATAGCGCTTGCGCCAGGATTCGGGCAGGGTGTCCGGCAGCTCGTAGATGCCCTTTTTGGCGGTGGCCAGGGCCTTTTGGGAGATATCAGTGGCCAGGATGCGGGTGTCCCACTGGGAGGCCTGCATACCCAAATAGTCTTTGATGTACATGGAAAGATTATAAGGTTCCTCTCCGCTGGAGCAGCCGGCGCTCCAGATCGCCAGAGATTTTTTCCTCTGGTATTTGCGCACCAGATCAGGCAGGATGACCTTGGTGAAGAAGTCGAAGTGCTCTGTCTCCCGCATGAAAAAGGTGTAGTTGGTGGTGAGGCGGTTTAAGACCTGCTCAATCTTTTGGGGGTCCTTCTCCTTGAGCAGCTGAGTGACAAATTCGGAAAAGCTAGTATAGCCCTGTTCGGTGAGCATGGAGGAGAGGCGGCTTGTGACCAGCTGCCGTTTCTGCTGCAGGGTAATGCCGTATTGGGACTTGATAAAGTTTGTCAGTTTGCGAAAATCTTCATCCGAGATGGGCTGTATCATCTCAGAGCTCCCTCCCTTTCGGTGATGTGGTAAAAAGCTCAGTCGTGGAGCAGCAGCTCGCAGTCCAGCTCAAGCATGGTGTTGCCGTCAGGCAGGGTGCACATGCCGGACACCATAATCTGCCCGGAACTGGTGGGAACCGGCAGAATGGCGTCCAGAGGGACGTCTACCATCTGTTCCACCATGTCCACCAGGATGCCCACCATGTTGCCGTCCACGTCCACCACGACGCCGCAGAAGTTGTCCTTCTCCGGCTTGCCCAGACGCAGGCGAATATCCACCATGGGGACGATCTGCCCCCGCAGATTGATGACGCCCCGCACATAGTTGGGCACCCGGGGGAGGTAGGTAATGGCATAGCCGGTGATAATGTCCTTCACCTGCTCGGCCTTGATGCCGTACATCAGTCCGTCGGAAGAGAAGATCAGGTATTTTTCAGTGGCGATCTCGGGTATTAGATCGTTATAGTTGTCCATATCGGCCTCGGTAGCGAAGAGGACCTCTTCAGATTTTGAGATATGTGCCATAATTTAGCGCTCCCTTCTGCTCGCCCGGTCAAGCTACGTTGTGGGCGGCGGTATACACGTTGATCACGTCCAGAATGATGCTGATGCTGCCGTCGCCCAGGATGCTGCACCCGGTGATACCGAAATTCTTTACTCCAAAGCTGTTGACATAATTGGGCAGAGGCTTGACCACGATCTGGTGCTCACCGATGAGCTCATCCACAAACAGGCAGTAGGAGCGCTCTCCGGCCTCCACCCACATGAGGATGCCATCCTCAATGTTGTCGCAGCCCTGCTCCATGCAGAACAGCTCCTTGGCCCGGATGATGGGGTAGAAGTTGTCCCGGATCTTGACCATCTCTCCCTGGGCGGGGTCATGAATGACGTCGCCGGCGGTCACCTTCAGGGAGGACTGGATGGAGTTGATGGGAATGGTGAACATGGAGTCGCCTACAGCAACTTCCATGCCGTCCATGATGGCCATGGTCAGGGGGATTTTCAGAGTGGTGGTCATACCCTTGCCCCACTCACTGGAGATGGACACTGTGCCGCCTACGTCGGCCACATTTTTCTTCACCACGTCCATGCCGACGCCGCGGCCGGAGTACTCGGTGACCTCTACGTTGGTGGAGAAGCCGGGCATCATCAGGAAGTTGAGAATCTCCTTTTGGCTGTAATCGTGATCGGGGATGGCCAGGCCCTGGCGGATGGCCTTGTTCAGCACGGCCTGGGTGTCTACCCCCTGGCCGTCGTCTTTGATTTCAATGATGACCTCGCTGCCGGTGTGCCGGGCGGAGAGAATCACCTCTCCCACCGGGTCCTTGCCGGCGGCGATGCGGTCGGCCTCATGTTCCTCCAGGCCGTGGTCCATGGAGTTGCGCACGATGTGCATGATGGGGTCGCCGATGGCGTCCACAATGGTTTTGTCCACCTCGGTGTCCTCGCCCACCAGAGTGAGCTTGGCCCGCTTGCCCAGTTTTTTGCTCATATCCCGCACGATGCGGTTCATCTTCTGGAAGGTGCCGGAGACAGGCACCATGCGCAGGGACATGGACACATCCTGAAGGTCGTCGGTGAGCTTGCGCAGGTCACGGGCGGATTTGGTGAAGTTATCAAGCCGCAGCCCCTTCAGGTCGGGGGAGGAGGTGACCATGGATTCGGTAATGACAATCTCACTGACCACCGCCATCAGCTGGTCCAGCTTGGACAGGTTGACGCTGATGAGGCTCTCCTTGGCGTGCTGCTGGCCTGGGGCGGCTGGCGGGGGCG